>CAVPZO010000050.1:0-71893 GCA_963710045.1 uncultured Alphaproteobacteria bacterium
CGTTTTCCTACGCCGGCCCCGATCAGGTCTGGCAAAAGGAGTGGCGCGGGCAAAAGCAGCTTCCGGACATGATCCGCATCTCGGTCCGCGACATCGGGACCGGGCAGGTGCTTTCGGTCTCCAGCGCTGCCGTCATCCACGTCAACGCGCCGGCCGAATGCGCGCGGGCGAAAAATCCGGTGCAGTGCCTGACGGCGCGGCTGAAGCCGGAGAGCGATAAAGAAAAAAAGAGGAGCAGCTCTGATGCTTCTGCGGGGACGCGGCCGCAACACGCGGGGCTTCATCGTCGTCGCCGTGCTGTGGATTCTCGCGGCCTTGTCGGCGCTGGTGCTGATTTATCTGAGCTATGTCACCAACACCGCGGTCGTCGTGGCCGCAAGCACCGACCGGGTTCAATCGGACGCGCTGGTCACCGCCGGGGTCGAACTCGCCGCCTATCAGTTGACTGCGGTCAGCGAAGAAGCCCGCCCGAGCAGCGGAACGTTCAATGCGAGGATGGGCGCGGCGCGGGTTTCCGTGACCTTTCGGTCCGAGGCTGCGCGCATCGATCTCAATGCCGCGCCGAAAGCGCTGCTGGCCGGGCTTATCATCGGGCTCGGCGGCACGCCCGCCAATGCGGCTGGCTATGCCGACCGCATTCTGGCCTGGCGGGCGCCAACGGAAGCGGGCGAGGGCGATCCCGAAACCTCGTCCTATCGCACGGCGGGCATTGCCTACGCGCCGCGCCATGCGCCGTTTCCGGTGGCCGAGGAATTGTGGCTGGTGCGCGGCATCCCACCGCCGGTCATTCAGCGGATGCTTCCCTTCGTGACCGCGTTCAGCAACATGGCTTCGATCAATATTGCCGACGCGGCACCGCAGGTGGTGGCGGCGCTGCCGGGTATGACGCCGGAGCTCCTGCAGGCGGTGCTGTCGCAGCGCAGCGATCCGCGGTTGGACCCGCGCGCGCTCGTCGGGTTGGCTGGCGGCGAGGCGGCCACGCTCGCGGCATCCAAAGCCTACCGGATGACGGTCACCATCGATTTCGACAGCGGACGGCGAAGCGCGTCGGAGGTCGTAATCCTGCTTCTCGATGAAGGCGATGAGCCTTATCGTGTATTGTCGTGGCGCAACGCCGCCGACGGCGGCATGGCGCCGCAAAGGGCTGCTTTACGATGAAGTTCCAATGAAGCGCTTGCAACCAATCGGCGCGATCCTGCGCGGCTGGACCGACAGCGTTGCCGCTGCCGTGATCGCCGCGTTCGACCGGGTGTCGTCACCCCGGGTGATCCGGCTGATCGAACAGGACGATGGCGGTTTCGCCGTGGAAGCGGCCGGCAAATCCGAGAACGTGCCGCAGCACCTTGCATTTGCCGATGGAAGTTTTTCCGCGCCCAATCTGGCGGCGATGTTCAGGGGAAGCCGGGTCGAGATCGATCTTCAGCCGAAGCGTTTCCTGTTCCGTCCGCTTGAACTGCCGGCAAGGGCGGCGGATTTCCTCGACGGCATCGTGCGCGCGCAGATCGACCGGCTGACGCCGTGGAGCGCTGGCGAAGCGGTGTTCGGCTGCAGCCCTCCGGTGGAGAGCGGCACCGAGAGCATCACCACGGTGATCGCGGCCACTACCCGCAAGGTGGCGATGAGCTATGTCGAGGCGGTGTCGGGATTCCATCCCGCCGCGGTTGCGGTTTGCACCGACGTCGCCGAGCGCAATGCCGGCCGGGTCAAGGTGTTCGAGCAGAAAGCCCGCGGCCACCTCGATGCGATCAGGCTGAGCCGCGCGCTGCTGGTTGGCCTCGGTGTCACGGCGGTTGGCGCGCTGCTGTCGGTCATCGCCGCGGTCTATATGGCCGATCATCTCGGCGCGCAGGAAGACGAACTGGCGCGGCAGATATCGCAGCGGCGCGCCGCCATCCGCGCCAGCAGCGACGGCGGCGATCGTTCGCCGATCGCAGCCCTGGAGCGGCGCAAGTACGAAACGCCGGCGAGCGTCATTGTGCTGGATGCGCTGACGCAGGTGCTTCCCGACCATACCTACGTCACCGAGCTGCATCTGGCCGGCAACAAGCTGCAGATCGTCGGCATCACCCGCGATGCGCCGTCGCTGATTCCGCTGATCGAACAGTCGCAGCATTTCAAGCGCGCCACGTTCTATGCGCCGACGACGCGCTCACCCTCCGATCCCGGCGAGCGCTTTCATATCGAGGCGCGGATCGAACCGAAGAACACGGCGGTCCCATGAGCACGGGACACGCCATCACCCGTACGCTGACGCGCTCGCCGCTGCTCGCGGTGGTGCTCTATGTCGTCGTGATCGGCGGCTTGATTGCAACGGCGGGGGCCGCGGTTTCGAACATCCTCGATCACCAGCGCGCGCTGGCGCAAACCTCCGATTTGCTGGATCAGCTGCAGGGCCGGCGGGCGCGCGGCGCAGGAACGTCGCCGCTGGCCCCTCCGGGAACGCCGTTCCTGGAGGGGCCGACGGTAACGGTGGCCGGCGCCACGCTGCTGCAGCGGGTTGCCGCCGCGGTCGGCAATGTCGGCGGCACGATCCAGTCATCACAGGTCGATGTGCTGGGCACCCAGGCCAAGGATGGGTTTGTCGGTCTGCTGGTCAGTTGCGAGATGGAACAGCCGGCGCTGCAGAAGCTGCTGTACGATCTGGAAGTCGGCATGCCCTTCCTGTTTGTCGACCAACTCGACGTCCAGGTGCCGCAGACCACCGCGGCCAACGAAAGCGGGACCGGAAAAATCCGAGTAGTTCTCGGGGTTTCCGGCCAGTGGCAAGGCACCAAGTAAATACGGCGGACTTGCCTCGGGTTTGCCTCAAGCCGGTCGCAAGCGGTTTGGCCAAACGCCGTAATGCGTCTTAAGCAGTTGAAATCACCACGTATATCTGGCGACACCCTTGCCGGCATAGCTGGTGACGTTGCCGGAGAACTCGCCCTCGAACGTGGCGGCGAGCGAGAAACCGTTGATCCACTTCATCTCGGCGCCTGCGCTGACCAGCGCGCCATCGGGATTGGCGCGCGCGCCGTTCACCACGAAGGCTGCGCCCGGCAAGCTCTGGAATACCGCGCCCACCGCGCGGTCGCTATTGTAATCATGCGCCCACGCCGCACGACCGCGCAGCGTGAAGATGCCGTCCTGCACCGCGAACGATTTGTCGGTGCGAAGCCCGAGTTCGGTGCGGGTCGCGGTGGTGGTCTGCGCGCCGTAATTCAGCGCGAAGGTGCCGGTGCCGGCCAGCACCTGCTCGGCATAGGCCGGCAGGTTGAAGCTGATCGCCTGTGCTGCGGCATAGGGCGTGACGCCGGCCAAAGGCGTTGCAAAGCGATAGCCGCCCTCGAAACGCGCCGAGAAGGTCTCGGCCTTGAAGTTTGCCCGCAACACGTCTGTGCCGGCGACGGTCACCGTGCGGTTGGTGGTGACGTCCTGCCAGCCATAGGCCAGCGCGGCCGACAGATACGCCGCGCCAATGTTTTGCCGTCCGAATACGCCGGCCTGGAACAGGTCCGAATTGCCGCTGCCCAGCGCGTTTGCAATCGAGAAGCTGGTGCCGCCGCCGGCCAGCGCGAAACCGATCAGCGCATCCGGAGAGACTTTGTAGTCCGCCCCGGCGGCCACGCCGTAGGCGCGGGCGATAGTGTCGTGGGATCCGACAATCGCATTGCCGTCGGTGGTGGCGGAGCCGCCATAGGCCGCGCCCCACACGCTCCAGCGGTTGACCGGCCGCGGCGCGAGATAGGGCGCCTTCCTCGCCATCGCATAAGCGTCGCGCTCCGCCGGCGAAGCCTTGCGCTTTGCGGCATAGGCCAGTGCTTCCTCGTCGTCGGCCGCGAATTGCGACGCCGCGGAGCCCGACGCAAAGCCGCCGGCGCGGCCGGCTACCGACGGATCGAGCAGCAAATTGAGGAACATGTCGTTGGCCTTGATCGACGACTGGATCACGCCGGTGCCGAGTTCGCCCGACGCCTGCGTCAGGCCCGCGGGAGTCAATGTGCCAAACACCAGCGGAATCCCGCCGGTGGTGTTGAAGAAGTTGACCAGCGTATTGGCGGCGTTCTGCTGATTGATGCTGAGGCCGCTGCCGAAATTCGGCGCCGGATTGAGATTCAGCGTCAGATCGATATAGGCGTTGTTGCCGTCGTAGCTCAGGCTCGACGTGAAGTTGGTCGGCACGTTGGTGTTGACGAGGGGGCCGAAGGTGCCGCTGACGCCGCCGGCTGCGCTGAGGATGGTGTATTTCTTCGAAATATAATTGCCGGCGACATAAACCGCCGCCGCGGTGCCGTTGAGGGACGCGGTGCCGCCAACGCTGGCGAATGCGGCCGTGGTTGGATTGAGCGTTACCAGATACGTCGCGGCGGACTGGAACGCGAGATTGCCGGTCACCGTCATGAACGTGCCGGGGGTGCCGTTGCCGGGCGCAAACGTGCCGCCGGAAACGTTAAGGTTCGAGACCGTGCCGGAGCCGGCAAACGTGCCGCCGCTGATAACAGCCCCGCCGTTAAGCGCGCCGTTGTTCACCGTGGTGCCGGCGGTATTGGTCAGAAGACCGGACACCGTCGCGCCGGCGTTGTTGTTGAAGGCGCCGGCGTTCGACACCGTGCCGGTCCAGGTCAGGTTGTTATTGATCGTGCCGGCGTTGGAGGCGACGCTGCCGGTCCAGACCCCGTTGTTGGTGACCGTACCGGTATTGGTCGCGACGTTGGCGATGTAAGCCCCGTTGTTGGCGACGGCGCCCGCATTGTTGAGATCGTCAATCACCGTGCCGCCGGCCGCAACCGTGATGCTGCCGCCGGCATTGTTGGTGACGCCACCTGTCGTAGCATTCAGCGTGGCACCATTGGCCACTGTTACCGCGCCGCTGTTGGTAAGCAGACCCTGCAGCATGTAGGTCGCGGTACCGACCGCCAGCGTAGCACCCGCGGCGTTGGCAAATGTGCTGTTGCTGCCCAGCGCCCCCGTCGTCGTAAACGTGCCGGCATTGTTGGCGATGGCGCCGTTCACGACGCCCGCTGCATTCACCGTCCCCGCATTGGTCAGCCCGCCCGAAATCGTTCCGGTAGTAGTCAGCGTGCCGCCCGCGACCGTGGCGCCGCCGTTGATCGTGCCGCTGTTGGTCGCCGTTCCTGCCGTGTTCGACAAACCGCCATTCAGCGTACCGCTGTTGGTTGCCGTACCGGCGTTGGTGACGAGCCCGGACACGGTTCCGGGTGCGTTATTGTTGAAGGTCCCGGCGGTGTTCGAAATCGTACCGGTCCAGGTCAGGTTATTGCTGATGGTGCCGGTATTGCTCTGAACGTTGCCATTCCAGATGCCGGTGTTGCTCGCCGTGCCGGTGTTGGTCAACGAACCGGTGACGGTGCCCGCGTTGGTGAACGTGGCATTGTTGGTCACGTTTGAGGTGATGCTGCCGGTTGCGGAAATCGCCAGCGTTCCGGCGGAGATGGTGGTGGCGCCCGTATAGGTGTTGGCGCCCGACAATGTTTCTGTGCCTCCGGCGAGCGTGAAGCCGCCGGTGCCGCCTATGACACCTGCGAAATTACCCGATGCATTGGTCAGGGTGAGCGTCCTGGCGCCGAGCGCTACGACGCCCGAGCCGGACAGGGTCTTAATCGAGGTCCCCGAAGTGGTACCCGCAATATCGAAGGTGGCGTTGTCTACCACGCCGCTTGACGATGCGATACTTCCGGAGGCGGCCAGTGCCAGCGTCCCGCCGGCGATAGTGGTGACGCCGGTGTAGGCGTTGTTGCCGGAAAGCGTTTGTGTACCGGCGCCAAGCGTGACGCCTCCGGCGCCGCCGATCGAGCCTGCAAAGTTGTCCGAGGCATTGGTCAGCGTCAGCGTTTTGGCGCCCAGCGCAACGCTGCCGGAACCTGACAGTGTCTTGATCGAGGTTCCGGCAGCGGCAACGCCGGAAATGTCGAACGTGCCGTTGGCGATGACGCCGCTCGAACTGGCGATGTTGCCAGCGCCGGTCAGCGCCAGCGTGCCGGCCGAGATGGTGGTAACGCCAGTGTAGGATTCGAGCGCCGTCAGCGTCGTCGTACCGGCGCCAAGCTGCTGAAATTGGCCTGAGCCCGAGATCACGCCGTTAAAGACCAATGCGTTCGAATGGTTGATCGCGAATATACCATTATCGACAACGTCGCCGACGATGGAGCCGGTCGTACCGCCATTGCCCAGCTGCAGCGTGCCGGCGCTGATAGTCGTGCCGCCAGTGTAGGTATTGTCGCCGGTGAGAATCAGCGTTCCTGCGCCGGCCTTGAGCAGCGCGTTGCCAGTGCCGCCGTTCTGAAGCACGGTGCCGATGGTGGCGGTGATGCCGGCATCGACGGTGAGTGTTCCGGTCGCCCCCGCCGCCGGCGCGATTGCCAGTGCGCCGCCGGACAGCGCGTAACCATTGGTCGAGAACTGCAACGTATCGAAAAACTGCGTCCCAACCACCGTCACCGCGCCACCCGCAGCTCCGGCGAAGACGCCGACAGAACTGCGCCATCGATCGTTGATGTCAGCCTGCCCCGGCGCACCGGTCCAGTTGGCGTTGGACGCGTTCCAGGTCCCGGCTCCGCCGTCAACCACGCCATTGCCGGCCTGGTCGCTACCATCCCAGAACTGCATCTGCTGGCCGGCGCCGAGCACCCTGAGATTAACCTGGTGAGCGACATCGGTGATAACCTGGCTGCTAGTAGCGGCAAAGCCGGTGACATTTGTTGCCGCAAAGTGGCCGGTCAGCGTGCCGTTGTAATCGAACAACCGGTAGTAACCAGCTGAAGCGACGTTGGCGTCGAGCGTGCCGCCGAGCCCCAAATTGGTACCCACTATGACCCGATCGTTGGTCGGGCCGCCGACTATCCCCGCGCTGTTCAATTCAAACACCGAGTGCGACGTGCCGAGCAGGGTCAGTGACGCGCCGAACGTTAGCGTACCCGGGCTGTTGCCGGCCGACAGGTTACCGGCAATGGTCGTATCGCCCAGTACCGTCCCCGAGCCGCCAAGCGTGCCACTGGCAAAGACCAGCATCGTACCGCCAATTTTTGCCGTGCTCCCAACAATCAGCTTGCCGCTGTTCACAAACGTCAATCCCGTGAATCCGGAATTATCGTTGGTCAAAATTGTGGTGCCGGTGCCGTTCTGCTGAAACGCGCCGTTGCCGGAAATTGTGTTCGCGAGCGTGAATACGTCAGAGCGGTTCACGGCCAGTGTCGCGTTGGCGACGATGTTGCCTGCGACGGAGCCGCTGGCTCCGCCATCGCCCAGTTGCAGAATGCCGCTCAAGATGGTTGTGCTGCCGGCATAGGTGTTGTTGGCGGTGAGGATCGTGGTTCCGGTGCCGGTCTGTTGCAGCGCGCCGCTGCCAGAGATCGTGCTGCCGAGCGTGAATATGTCAGAACGTTTCACGGCAAGGATTGCATTGTCGACGATGTTGCCCGCGACCGAGCCGCTGGCTCCGCCGTTGCCGAGCTGCAGAATGCCGCTCGAGATGGTTGTTGTGCCGGCATAGGTATTGTTGGCGGTGAGGATCGTGGCGCCGGTGCCGATCTGTTGCAGCGCGCCGCTGCCAGAGATTGTGTTGCCGAGCGTGAACGTGTCAGAACGATTTACGGCTATTGTCGCATTGTCGAGGATGTTGCCTGCAACGGAGCCGCTGGCTCCGCCATTGCCGAGTTGCAGCGTGCCCGCAGCGATGGTGGTGCCGCCGGTGTAGGTGTTGTCCGCGGTCAGCGTGATTTTGCCGGTGCCGTTCTGGATCAGGCTGCCGGCATTGCCGCCGTTGTCAGAAATAATCCCGCCGAATACGTAGTCGTTCGATCGATTGAAAACGAGCGCACCGCCGTTCGCGACGTTGCCCGGAATCGATCCGGCGGTGCCTCCGTTGCCGAGCTGCAACGTGGCGCCCGCCGCAATCGTCGTCCCGTTGCCGTATGTGTTATCGCCGGACAGGATCATCGTTCCGCCACCGGAAACACCAACCTTGCCGCTGCCGCTGATGACGCCGGAGAATTCCGAACTGGTGGCGGCATCGACGGATAGCGTCAGCGTCGTGCCCGGCGCGATGCCAGTGATGACCGATCCGGCGCCCTGAAGGTTGTGGACGGCGGCCGTGAAATCCGCGAAATCGAGCGTCGCCCCGGCGTTCACGGTGGTGGATTGAATGGTGCCGAGTATGTTGCCCAGCTCATTCGACGCCGCCCGCAACATGCCGCCGCCAACCACTACTGACGCGGTGGGATCGGGACTGAAGGGTCCAAGCGCGGGGTTTGTCAAAATCGTGCCCGTGTCGGTCGGTGTGCCGAACGTCGCTATCGAATCCGCAAAAAACGATAGGGATCCAGTCAGGGTGAGAGTGGTACCGGTAGCGGCGGATAGCGTGCCGAACGAGCCATTGTTAAACCTGGTCGCGTTGCCAAGCGTGCCGGTCACGCTGGACCGCAATGCTCCCGGGCCGTTTATAACGATTTCATTGCTGCCGAGGGCGTCGATGACACCGGCGCTTGCATGCGCAGCCTCCAGCGTGCCGCTGATGATGGTGGTGCCGCCAGTATAGCTGTTGGCGCCCGCAAGCGTCGTGGTGCCGACACCGTCCTGCGTTACGGTCCCAGTGCCGGTCAGGCTGGCCGAGATAAGGCCGCCCCCCACTGTGTAGTTCGTGCTGTTGAGGGCGCCGTTGACGATCGAACCACCGAACATCGTCAGCTCGCCGGTGACCTGAGTCGTTCCGCCGAGATCGAGAGTACCGGTCACCATTTGCAACTGAGCCGTGGAGGCCCCCAGCGTACCGGCCCCCGCTATCTGCAACGTGCCGCCACCTACGACTGTGGCGCCCGTATAGGTATTGACTCCGCTCAAGGTCAGGGTGCCGCTACCTTCCTTGAACAGCGATCCGCCGCTCGTTCCGGACGCCGCGGTGCATTCGCTTCCGGTCGGGCCGCACGCGCTGATTGCGCCGCTGACGGTCGTCGAATCTCCGTTGCCGCCGACATGCACGATGTTGTTGCCGAGGAAGTATCGACCGGAACCGGCGATAGAACCGGTGGTGACAATATTGAATCCGTCGAATCCGGCCGTGCTGGAGAAGTCGACGATGCCGCCGGCATTGGTGACGAATTGGGCGTTGCCGCCGTCGCTGTTGGCGGAGAACTGCGTGAGGCTGCCGGCGTTGGTGGTGATGGTAGCGCTGCCGGCGTTGCTGAAATCGGTGAACGACAGCAGGCCGCCGCCGCTATTGGTGATGGTCGCCGTGCCGGCCGTGCTGAAGCCGGTGAAGGTCGTCGAGCCCGGCGTGTTGTTGATGACCGCGTTGCCCGCCGTCGCAGCATTATCGAATTGCAGCAGTCCGAGAGCGTTGATCGTCGGCGCGTTTGACGAATTGTTGACGATGCCGCTCCCGGTGAACTCCAGGAAGTGCCCGTTCAGGCCGAATGTGTAGGCGGACGCACCGGGATTGAACTGGAAGGTGTCGACCGTCGTGCCGGTAGAAAACGTCAGGGATGTTGTGCCGGATGCGCCGAACGACGCGGCGCCGGACGGGCCGATGGGAGCCGCCGTGGGTGTCCAGTTCGTCGGCGTGTTGTAGTCGTTCGACCCCGGGGCAACATTCCAGGTTGCGTCCTGAGCGAGAGCGGAGGACGAAACGATGCCAATGGCGACCAGCAACAGGGCGGTTTGCCAGGGAAATGTTAGCATCGCCGAACGGTTGTTTTCACCAGCTGACAACCTATGCAGTTCGGTCATTTCGTTCAGCCCGCCCAGCCAATGTGGCTGTTCCGCATCGGCAAGAATCGACAGTCGATTTCTTGCCCGCAATGCGAGCGTATTGGGTTCGTTCTACTGGAGCAATTTCCAGCCGCAGTCCGGCGCCCAACCGTTAAAGTTTGCACGAAGGTGTGATTTTTAGGCCACGTATTGGACCTTCGGAACATCACCTGGCCGCGCGCCATCGTGGGTGCACATCCGGTTGATGTGGAGTTAGGATACGGCTACGCTTTGGCCGTTCGCGTCCGGCCGGTGACGCACCGTTAGATCGGTGGCAAGAAAAATGTTCGTGCGCTCCAAGATTATCGGTTTGGCGTTGCTCTCCGGCCTGATGCTGACGGCCGGCCGGGTCCCCGCGTCCCATGCGGCGACCTCGGCGACGCTCGATATCCTGCCGAACGACGTTACCGGGGCCCCCGAACGGGTGGAAGTCGGCAACCTCAAGCCGCTGGCGGCACAGAAGCGGGATACCGGGAAGCTTCCGGTGAGCGGAAACCCGCTATGGTCCGTCCCGATCTCGGTGCTGACGGCCACGCAGGAGCGCCCGATTTTCTCGGCCTCCCGGCGTCCGCCGCCACGCGCGGTGGCCGGGCCGCGTATCGAGCCGGTGATTGTGCCCGTCGCCAAGCCGGCCGAGCCGGAGCGACCGGCCCTGGCGCTGATCGGGTCCGTAGTCGGTGACAGCGACGCCATTGCTGTTTTCCTGGATCGCACCAACCAGAAAATCGTCCGCCTGCGGGCGGGGGAAACGCATGCGGGTTGGGTGCTGAGTTCGGTGCTGCGACGCGAAGTAACCCTGAAAAAAGCCGAGCAGACTGAAGTCCTCGAGCTTCAGCGCATCGATGGGCCGGTTTCTCCCGGAATTCCCGGCGTGCCCCCGCCAATGCCCGCGATGGTCGGCGGCGTCGACGGTTCTTATGCTCCCTTCGTTCCCCGTTCCACGCCGAAAAACGGCGAATCGGACGGGCTCTAGGCGGCGGGTCCAAACCAGTTATTTTTTGACGGCGGCGCCCAACACCTCGCACACCCGCTGCTGCTGAGCTTCGCTCAAGCCCATCCACATCGGCAGCCGGATCAGCCGCTGCGACAGCGACGTCGTCAGCGAAAGATCGCCATGCGCGCGCCCGAAGCGCAGGCCTGCCGGGGATGAATGCAACGGCACGTAGTGAAACACCGCGTGAATTTTATTCTGTTTCAACGTATCCAGGACTTTTTGACGATCGATTTCGGGCGCAAGCACAACGTAATACAAATGCCCGTTATGCTGGCAATCCGCGGGCACGATCGGACGCTGAAGCAAACCTTGCCGCTCCAGCGGCGCGAGCATTTCGTGGTAGCGCTGCCAGCTCGCAATCCGCGCGTCGGTAATCTGTTTCGCCTGTTGCAGCTGAGCCCAAAGAAAAGCCGCGGTGGATTCGCCCGGCAGGAATGATGAGCCGACATCCTGCCAGGTGTATTTGTCGACTTCGCCGCGAAAGAACCTGCCGCGGTCCGTCCCTTTCTCGCGAATGATTTCGGCACGGGGCGCGAGGGCGGGATCGCTGACAAGAAGGCTGCCGCCTTCACCGGAAATGATGTTCTTGGTCTCGTGAAAACTTAACGTACCGAGATCGCCGATGGCGCCCAGCGCGCGGCCTTTATAACCCGCCATGATTCCCTGCGCCGCATCCTCGACAACCCAGAGATCGTGACGCCGGGCGATCGCAAGTATGGAATCCATCTCGCAGGAAACGCCGGCGTAGTGCACCGGCACGATCGCTCGCGTGCGCGGCGTGATGGCGGCCTCGATCAGCCGTTCATTCAGATTAAGGGTGTCTTCACGGATGTCGACAAAAACCGGAACCGCGCCCCGCAACACAAAAGCGTTCGCCGTCGACACAAATGTGTAGGACGGCAAAATAACCTCGTCGCCGCTTTCGATGTCGAGCAACAGCGCGGCCAGATCCAGCGCCGACGTGCAGGAGTGCGTCAGCAGCGCCCTGGCGCAGCCGGTGCGTTCCTCGATCCATTGATGGCAGCGTTTCGTAAAAGAACCGTCGCCGGAAAGATGGTGATTGCGCTGCGCCTCGGCCACGTAGACGAGTTCGTCCCCGGTCGCGTAAGGCCAGTTGAACGGAATATAATCTGTCGGCACTGTTTCGATTTCACCGGCTTGCAAAAGGCGGTTTGAACCGCGGATCAGGGGTCCGCCAAACTGGCGGTTTTCGTCGCTGGAATCAACGACCGATCCCGACGGCTCCGCCAACAAAGCCGATCCCGTGCCTCCGTCAACTATCGACATCCATCCATTGGGCTGGTAGCGGCTTGTGATGCACGAGGGATTTCGACCTTGACCTGTGTCCAGCCGAGGCGCGCGACGATGCAGAGGTCCCGATGACGGTTTCGGGTCCGAGCCGCGCGCGAAGGCTCTTTGCGGGGTGGTCCGCAAATCTTTTGCAGATGATGTTGGGAATTACGCAGCAGGTCGCGCTGGTTCCTGTTTTTCTGCATTTCTGGACCAGCGACGTGCTGGCGGCCTGGCTTGCGGTTTACGCCGCGGGAAATCTCGTCTTCATCGCGGACGCGGGCCTGCAATTTCGTGCGATCAACCGCTTTCTTGCGTTCAAGTCGAGCGTCGATTGCGATGGCCGCACCGCGCGATTTTACGCCGCGATGCTGCGGATTTATTTCGGGTTCACGGGACTGCTCGCCGTGTTGTTGCTGGCGGTCGCCTACGTCCTGCCGCCGTCGGTCGTGCTTGGGTTTCAGGCGACCTCGCATTTCGATGCGGTGTTCGTCATCATGACGGTAGGAATACTCCTGACCCTGCCGACCAATCTCACGACCGCGCTCTATCGCGCTCGTGGCTTGTATGGGCGCGCGGTGACGATTCAGAGCCTGGCCATGCTGGCGTCACAGCTCGGTCAACTGGCCGCGGTAGTCACGACGGGAAGCCTGCTTGCCGTCGCCATCGCCTATGTGGCAACCCAAATGGCTGTTTCCGTCTATTTCCTGCTGGTCGATGCCAACAGGCTGTTTCCGTTCTTGCGCGGCGCGCGGGGCAGGCAATCCTGGCCGTGGGTGATCGGACAGTTTCGCGTCGGTGCTCCGTTTGTCGTCGGGAGCGCCACGGAGCTGGCGCTGCTCAACTTGCCGGTGCTGCTGGTCAGCGCTTTTGTGTCCGATCGCGTGGCCGTTGCGCAATGGGGCCTCACCCGCGTCGTCGCGGGGCTGCTGCGGGCGCTGTGCATTCAGACGACGCTTCCCCTGGCGGCTGAGCTCGGCCACGACCATGCCGTGGGCTTGAACGAGCAGTTGCGAAACCTGTATGCCCGCGGGTCGGTTTTTGTGGCGCTGCTGGCGAGCCTCGTGGTGTCCGGGCTTTTGCCGTTCTGGCCGGATTTCTTTGCGCTCTGGACCCATGGCGCGATTCCCTATGATCCATTGCTGACGGTGACATTGCTGATCGGCACCAGCGTGATCGCGCCGTCAATTCTGGCGCTCGGTTATGCCAATTACAGCAATCGCGGAAACCTGGTGGCGCGGACCAAGGGACTGCAGCTTGCGGTTTTCCTGATCCTGTCGGTCGTGCTGATCCGCATCATGGGGCCGTTGGGTGCGGCGATTGCAATTGTCGCGAGCGATCTGCTGGTTCAGTTCGGGCTGCTGGGCGCCATCATACTCAGGCAGACGCTTCAACAACCGTTTCGGCACGTCGCCTTTCTGGCCGCGGTTATGGCCGTCGTGACATTGGGCGGATGGGGTTTGGGAACGGCGATCCGGTCGTTGGTGCCGTGGACGGGACTGACAGGATTTGCGGCCGAATGCACACTCTGGCTCGTTGTTGTAGCTCTGGTTGCGAGCCCGCTGCTGAGCCGGGATTTGCGCGACCGGCTGATCGCGGCAATCCCGCGCTAGCACAGGCGCCTCAGGCCTTGCCTCTCGTCAAAATGGGTGGCATTTGCTCTTCAGCATCAAGCCAGAGTACTCGTCCCTATCCCGAAAGACGCTGACAAATGATACGGCGCGTCCCGCTGAACGACCTTGTCCGACAAAACCGGCTCATTCACGAGGAACTTGTCGGTTCGGCGCGCCGGGTGATCGAGCGCGGCTGGTATGTGTTGGGCTCCGAAGGCGCGGATTTCGAAAAGGCATTTGCGGTCTGTTGCGGCGTGCCACATGCGGTCGGCGTGGCAAACGGAACGGATGGAATCGAACTGGCGTTGCGCGCCGTTGGCGTCGGGGAGGGCGACCGCGTCGCCACCGTCGCCAATGCCGGTTTTTATGCCAGCACCGCAATCCATGCTATCGGCGCGCGTCCGCTGTATGTCGACGTCGTTGCAAAGACGCATTCGATGAATGTCGATTCCTTGCAGCGCGAACTCACACAGAACCCGGTGCGCGCTGTCATCGCAACGCATCTGTACGGACGTCTCGCCGATGCGGAGGCGATTGCCGGCATCTGCAAGCCGCTCGGGATTCCCGTCATCGAGGACTGCGCCCAGGCGCACGGTGCGTCCCGCAACGGGAAGCTCGCGGGCAGTTTTACCACGGCCGGCTGCTTCAGCTTTTATCCAACCAAGAATCTCGGCGCGCTCGGCGATGGCGGAATGGTGACGACAAGCGACGCTGCGCTAGCCGAACGGCTTCGCGAGTTGCGCCAATATGGCTGGGACAAAAAGTATCAGGTGAGCCGGACTGGAGGACGAAACAGCCGGCTTGACGAACTTCAGGCAGCGCTGCTTCTGGCGAAACTTCCGCATCTTGACCGCTGGAACGATGATCGGCGGGCGATCGCCCGCAGGTATTCAAACGAGATCAGGCATCCGCGGATCGAATGCCCACAGGATTTCGGCGCAGATAACGTCGCTCATCTCTTTGTCGTTCGTTGCGAAGATCGCGACGGCCTCGGGCGGCATCTGGAGTCGCGCGGGGTTAGCTCGGATATTCACTATCCGATACCTGATCACCGCCAGCCGGCCTATTCTGCTTCCCACGCCGGTGAGCTGCCGGTAACCGAACGGCTGGCAAAGGAAATTCTCACGATTCCATGTTTTCCCGAATTGGAGGAAGCGGAAATCAGCCAGGTGATCGACGCCGTCAACAGCTGGTAGCAAATGTGCTATCCCGAAGCCCAGGTTTCAACCGCCGGAACGCGCAAGGTAGATATGGCAGAGCAAAAGCCAGCGAAGGTGGATGCCACGTCCGTTGGGGTGCGCGGGGTGGTTCTTTACCGGTTTCCGTCGGTGCAAGACCCGCGCGGAGACCTGACGGTCGGCGAATTCGAAAACGAATTTCCGTTTCGCCCGAAGCGATATTTTATCGTTTCCGGCGTGCCGTCCGGCGGGATCCGTGGCGAGCACGCCCACAAACAGTGTCATCAATTTCTGATCTGCGCGTACGGACAATGCAGCGTCACGGTCGATGACGGGACAGCGCGGCTTGAAGTCGTGTTGGACAAACCAAGCATGGGAATCTACGTTCCTCCGATGATCTGGGGCAGGCAATGGCAATACAGCGCCGACGCGGCGCTGCTGGTATTCGCCTCGGAGCTTTATGATCCGGACGATTACATTCGCGAGTACGGCGCGTTTCTGAGCGCGTTGCGCGCTGCCGATTGATCCCGGATATGGCCGACCGCGTTTATTGCACCTACTTCGACCACAACTATCTGTCGCGCGGACTTGCGCTGCATCGTTCGCTTCGGCGCCACGCGCCGGGGTCGCGTCTCTGGGTGCTTTGCCTGAGCGAGGCCTGTCATCAAACCCTCGTCGCGCTCGATCTGCCGGACATTGTCCCGGTTCGGCTCTCGGATTTTGAAGCGGCCGATCCCGAAGTCGCCGCGACCCGTTCCCACCGCAGCACAATCGAATACTATTTTACGTGCACACCGGCCTGGATGCTTTTTGTGCTGGCACGCGAAGCGGATGCCGAATGGGTGACCTATCTCGACGGCGATTTGTTTTTCTTCGCGCCGCCCGCGATTATCTATGAGGAGCTGAAGGATGCATCGGTAGCCATCATTCCGCATCGTTATCCGCCCAGGCTGGCAAGACTGCGGAAGTTCGGGACCTACAATGTGGGATGGGTGGGAGCCCGCAACGACCCGGACGGCACTGCGGTCATCAGGTGGTGGCGAGAGAAATGCATCGAATGGTGCCATGACGTCGTCGACGGGGATCGCTTTGCCGACCAGGGCTATCTCGATTCGTTCCCGCGCCTGTTTTCGCGGGTCAGAATTATCGAGAACGTCGGGGCAAACCTCGCGCCCTGGAATATCGGCAATTACCGGATCGATTTTCACGGCAACCGGGTGCTGATCGATACCGATCACGCGCTGGTTTTCTTTCATTTTCAGGGCCTGAGAAAAGCACTGCGCTGGTTCATTTTCAGCAGCCACCGCATCTACCGCGCGCCGTTTTCCGGCGCGGTGCGCAATCATATCTACAAGCCCTATGTCGATGAATTGCTCGCGATCGAGCAAACCGTCGATCCGATTTTGCAGGCCCCCGCGGCGGGACCACATCGCCGATCGACGGTCGTCAATGTGGGGCAATATCTCAAAAGCAAGGTGCGCAATGCCGGGACCCGGGCATTCCAGTTGCTGGATATCGTCACCGGGCGAGCGTTTTTTGTGTTTCGCGGCAGGGCGTATTAGCGCGCATCACAGCGAGAACAGGTAAGTCTCCGCGGTCGAATGGTGCCCGGTCGCCTCATACACGTCATAAGCAATGCTGGGCCATTCGCGCTCCAGGCGCAATCCCGCCTCCCGGCAGAATTCCAGCAGTTCCTGCTTGCTAAAGATGACTTCCACCACCGGCGCGCCGTAGGCGTATTTTCGCAAGAACGTGGTTCGATAGTTCAGGAACACCGGTACGGTGTGAAAGATGCAATGGCTCTTCGCGACGCGCGCGGCCTCGCGGATGACGGCCGGATAATCGACGACATGCATCAGCGATACGCCGTTGAAAACGATGTCAAACGCGCCGTCGGCGTAAGGCAGCCTGGCAGCATCCGCAACCTCGAGGGCCATCAGCGGCGAACGGGTGCGGGCTCGGGCAATCATGGCGTCCGAGTAATCCACGCCCGCATAACGGACGCCACCGGGGAGCAGCGCGGCAAATACATCCGCGTAATAGCCGCTGCCGCAGCCGACATCGAGCACGCTTGGATTTGCGATACCCGTTGCGGCGACGGCTTCTGCCGCGACCCTGAGGTCGAGGCGCGGCTCGCCTTGCGCCATGTCCGCAATCAAGTCCTGATAGGCTCGTTCCTGCCGTGCTGCAGTGCGCTCCGTAAGCCATCCACCTGAAGAGGTGACCATCTCGCGCGCTTCGTCGGCGCCGCCGAGCACCCGATAGTCGGTCGACGAGAAAAAGTGACGCCGCAGGATCGGCGTCGCCTTGACGACGCGCTTGCCGATCTGCCTGACGAACCCGGGGAGCTTCATCGCTTTTCCCGCGCGCTGTCGACAAATCCGAGAATCTCGGCGGCGCGATGGCGGTAGGTGTGCTGCGCCATGGTCCGCGCATGGCCAGCGCGCGCGACTGTCGCGCGGCCAGTGTCGTCGCCGATCATACGGCCGATGACCTTGAGGCAGTCGTCGACCGAGCGCCATACCGCGACTTCGCTGTCCGGAGCGAACAGCGTGTCCAGATTGTCCTTGAAGTCGGTCAAAAGGAAAACGCCGACGCCGGTAGCTTCGAACAGCCGCATGTTTCCGGCCTCCCGGCCGGCCATGTCGATATGCGAGTTGAGCGTGATGCGCGAGCGCCGCAGCACCTGATACATGTCCGCTCCCCAGACCTCGCCCTGGAAGCAACGGTGCAGCGGCGAGGAGGCGGGCAGGGCCTGCGGCCGGTTGCCCCATAATTTGAGATCGTAACGCGCGGCGACGGCCTCCAGCAATGCGATCCGTTGCTGGTGGTCGACCGACACGGTACCGACAAACGATACGTCGATGTCCGCCGCCGGCGCCGCGGGGAGGGCGTCGAGAATGGCCGGTTCGAAGGCGAGATGATTTAGCTCCGCGCGGACGCCGAGCGAGCGAAACGATCGCACCGTTGTCGGCAATTGCGAGATCATCAGGTCGTAGATGCTCCAGTCGACGCCGCGCGAAGGCTCGATGCCGACCTGGCCGATTACGGTCGGGCTGCCGATGTTTTTGATGCGGCGCATAAGCCCGGTGTCGACGTAAAAGATATCCTGGTTGATGATGAGATCGGGCCGGAGCTCCTCGATCTGCGCCAGCAATATCTTCTCGGCCTGTGCATCAAGCTTGGGGCTGAGGCCGACTTTGCGGGCCAGCGGCCGCAGCAGCGGCTTCAACGGTTTCGCCGCGCGCTGCAGCCAGCGTGGAAGTTCCCGGTGTCCGACGCCGCCCGGCGGCTCGGGTACACGGATTGCCATGCCGTGCTCGCGCGCCCACGCCGATTGCAGCCATGGATTGTTGACATGGATCTCCGCCGCCTGATGTCCCAGCGCGGCAAAATTCCGGGAATAGAAATCGGCGACGCCGAACAGGCTCGCATTGCGCGCCGCCATCTGCGTCGCATAGGAGGTGTTTTCGAGCGCGGGCCGGCGGCGATAGAACCAGGCGAGGAAGCGCGGATAGTCCGCGTTGAGCACGAGGATGCGCATGAATTATTGGCTCGTCATATTCGATGCGTGGATCATCGTTGCCAGCAGTAACGGGACAATACGGGTAGCGAAAAGCAACAACACGGTGGTCAATCGGTAGATTTAGCCGCACTATTTCGCGCTTCACATCCCGCCCGGGTTGCTGTACCGCAGAGGGCTTCTGAATCCAAGCCAGTAATCAGTGGATGCTTTATCGTTCTCTCGGGAAAACGGGCCTTCGCGTATCCGAAATAGGTTTCGGCTGCGCGAGCTATTGGGGCATGAAAGTTTTCGACGAGGCGACTGCGATCCAGCTGGTTCACGCGGCGATCGATCACGGCGTCACGTTCTTCGACACCGGCGCAAGCTACTCCGGCGGCAACGCCGAACCACGGCTGGGCAAAGCGCTTTCCGGCCTGAAAACCAAGCATGATCTCGTGGTTGCGACCAAGGCCGGATCATACACCGATGGCCAGGGCAAATGGCGCGAGGACTTCTCCTCTTTGGGCGTGAGACGAACCGTCGAGGCAAGCCTGACCCGGCTTGGACTGGATGCCATACCGCTGCTGCATCTTCACGGGCCTGAAATCGCTGACGTCACCGACGATTTGCTCGATACCCTGGCGAGGCTCAGGGAAGAAGGAAAAGTTCTGCATCTGAGCGTGAACAGTTTCGACGTAAACGTCATCGAGCATACCATGACGCTTCCGCTGTTTGGCGCGATGATGATCGATTACAATATTCTTCGCCCCGAACGCGAGTCGATCGTCACGAAACTGGCCGCGCGTAATTTGGGAATTATGGCCGGCATGGCGCTTGGCGGCGGCCTGTATCGCAAGGACAGATTTCACATTCGCGGAATTCAGGATGCCTGGTACATCGCCCGGGCCTGGAAGAATTACCGTTCCGATATCAGGCGGGGCCGCTACCTTCGTTTTCTCGCGCAGGAACAGCGGCTCACCGCTGCCGAGATTGCGCTTGCCTGGGTGCTGCGCAAGCCGGAAATAGGCTGCGCCGTGCCCGGCACGACGCGGATGTCTCACCTGCTGGCCAATCTGCAGGTCTCCGGCGAGACCCTCGACGACGACCTTCTGCAGAAAATAAGCAAGGCTCAGTCGAATTTTGTCTGAGTGGGCTAGCCCGTGTGCGCATCAATGCGGGGCGGCGGCGCCATCCTTCTCGAATATCGCGCGCGGCGTGATGTACCAGAGCAGAAACAGCAGTGCGGCGCCGTGCGTGTTCAAGACGATCGATAGCGGGACGTTGAGCAGAATTGGAAGAAGAACAGCACTCGAAAGCAGAATAAAGCGGGGCGGCAGGCCCGCCGACAGACGGTTGCCGAGCGCTATCACAAGCCCGCAGCCGAATGTCGCGATCGGCGCCCACAGCAGCCCCACCGAAGCGACGCCCTCGGTCGCAAACAGCGATGCGTTGAGGTTGCCGAGATTATAAGCCTTCTCCATCACGGTCCATAACGGCTCCTGATAGGGGCAATGCATGATCCGCTTCACGATCGATATCTGGCAGAAATAGGTAGGATCGTGCCGGGAGAAGTAATCATTGTAAATATCCAGCGAATTTCCAGGCACCGCGGCCAGCCGAAAATTGACGACCGAAAAATACAGTGCGCTCTTCGCCGTGAAGAGCACGTGCAGGATCAATCCGATCAGGACGGGCCCGAGCAACGACATGATTACCGCAATTTTCGTGTCGAAAACCTTTGACAGAAGCAGCATGCCAATCAGCCAGAACGGCGCAAACAGGGCGAGCTTGCTCAAGGTGATCGGATAAATCAGCAGCAACAGCAGCAGGGCGGCGCTGGCCCGCCAATAAGCCTTGCGGGCAACAAAACCGGCGAATGCAAAGGGCAGCAACGCGGCCGAGGAAATCGCGATCGAATAATTGACGATTGCGGGCGATTCCATCCTGTCGCGGAAATCGTAGATGTTCTCGATGCCGACAATGCGAAAATTGTAAAGCGCGCCCGAGATTACGGCTGCGGCAGCCAGCAGCAGAATCGCCGTCAGCAGCCGGTCGAACCCACCGGCCGACATCGAATACAGCTGACGGATGGGCGATACGATAAACAGCGCCGGCAGAAGAAACGTCACCGCCGATACGGCGGCGGAAAGTGCCGACGATCTGTGGTCGTAATTCAGGTCGCTGAAGCAGTTTAACCACAGATATCCGGCGATCGCCGTGTAAAAATAGAACCCCACCGCGTATCCGAAGCTGAAACGCGCAAAACAAAAAACGATCGAAACAAGAGCAAAAGCCGCGACCACGGCAACCGCGATGTGCAGCCGGACCGGATCGTAAAATATGTGAAACGGCGCCGGGTCGAACGAAACCTGAAACTTGCCGTCCGCGAGATAAATCAGCGACACGCAGCATATCGCGGTATGAAGAACCATCAGGCACGCGATCCTGATCCGCTCCGCGGTGAGTTGGTGATCAATCATCGGTTCGATCGTTGCGTCCGAATATCGCGCCTGGGGAAGATGAAAAAGCAAACCCGCCTTGTCGGTTACCCGAATAGCCGGAACGGTACAACGTGCAACCCGGAAAAAGCCCGCCAAGTGCCTTGATTTACCGTCGCTTTTATTAATATAGCACTTGGTCCATATTGGGTCCGCATCCGCCACCCGGCATCCCGCCATCGGCTGTCTCTCGCCGGCCGATGCGGCGGTTAACAAGGAAGGCTTTCATGATCAGATTCGGCCTGCTGGGGTGCGGACGCATTGCCAAGCGTCACGCCGACCTGCTGGGCGGCGGGCATATCGATCGGGCCTCGCTTGTTGCCGTCTGCGATCCGGTTCGCCCGCGCGCGGACACGATCGCGTCGAAATTCGGCGTTCCCGCTGATTATGATATCGACGACTTTCTGGCGCGGAAGGATATCGACGCGGTTGCGGTCCTGACTCCGAGCGGAATGCACCCCGAGCACGCCATTGCCTGCGCCAGGGCCGGCAAGCACGTCGTCGTCGAAAAACCGATGGCGCTGCGACTGCAGGACGCCGACGAGATGATGCGCGCCTGCGACGAGGCGGGCGTCAAGCTGTTCGTGGTCAAGCAGAACCGCTTCAACGTTCCGGTGGTCAAGGCGCGCGAGGCGCTGGAAGCCGGACGGTTCGGCCGGCTCATTCTCGGCACCGTGCGCGTGCGCTGGTGCCGCGATCAGAGCTATTACGACCAGGACGACTGGCGCGGCACCTGGGCCTATGACGGCGGCGTGCTGACCAATCAGGCCAGCCATCACGTCGATATGCTGGAATGGTTTTTCGGCGATGTCGTCAGCGTCCATGCCCGCGCGATCACGGCACTTGCAAAAATCGAAACCGAGGACACCGCGGTTGCGACGCTGAAATTCCGCAATGGCGCGCTCGGCATCGTCGAGGCGACGACCGCTGCGCGGCCGAGGGATCTCGAAGGTTCGCTATCGATCCTGGGCGAGAAGGGCTGCGTCGAAATCGCGGGCTTTGCCGTCAACCAGATCAGGCACTGGGCTTTCGTCGACGAACTGCCATCGGACAAGGACGTGATGGAAAAATTTTCGGTCAACCCGCCGAATGTCTACGGCTTCGGCCATCAGGCTTATTACCAGCACGTGATCGACTGCCTGATCAACCAGCGCGCCGCGCTGGTGGACGGTATTGAGGGCCGCAAAAGCCTGGAATTGATCTCCGCGCTTTATGAATCGATCGAAACCGGTCAGGAAGTCGCGCTGCGTTTTGCGTCCCGGCTGAGCCGGCTCGGTGTGGCATCGTGAACGAACCCGTCGTGCAGCAAGCCTCCGTGTGCGACGTCGAATTCGGCGCGCGCGTCAGGATCGTGGAGCCCTGCAATCTCTATGGCTGCAAGATTGGCGATGACTGCTTTGTCGGGCCATTTACGGAAATCCAGAAAGGCGCGGTGGTTGGCGCCCGCACCCGGGTGCAATCCCATGCCTTCATCTGCGAACTGGTGACGATCGGGGAAGACTGCTTTGTCAGTCACGGCGTGATGTTCGTCAATGATCCGTTCTCGAGCGGCGGACCGGCGCGCGGCCGCAAGGAGTTGTGGCGGGCGACCGAGGTCGGCAACCGGGTTTCCATCGGCTCCAATGCCACCATCATGCCGGTGCGGATCGTCGATGATGTCGTGATCGGCGCCGGCTCGGTGGTGACGAAAGATATCACCGCGGCCGGCACCTATGCGGGCAATCCGGCGCGCCTGCTCGAACTGCGAGGCGGATGACCGATGCCGGTACCCTACGCGGATCTGCAGCTGCAGTACCAGACGATCAAAAGCGAGATCGATGCCGCGATCGCGGCTGTCATCCGCGACAATGCTTTTATTCGCGGATCGTATGTCGATGCGTTCGAGCAGGAATTCGCCGGCGCCGTTGATATCAAGCACTGCGTATCCTGCGCCAATGGTACCGACGCGCTGTTTCTTGCGCTGGCCGCGCTGAAAGTTCGGCTAGGCGACGAAGTCATCACCACCGCGCATTCATGGATCAGCACGTCGGCGATGATCACCCACGCCGGGGCCAATGTTGTGTTTGCGGATACCGACGAAAACACCTTCACCATCGATCCGGCGGCGGTTGAAGCCGCCATCACGCCGCGCACGGTAGGCATCATTCCCGTGCATCTCTATGGCCAGCCCGCGGACATGGACGCCGTCATGGCGATCGCGCGCAAACACGGGTTGTGGGTGATCGAGGACTGCGCCCAGGCGCATCTGGCGCGTTACAAGGGCCTACAGGTCGGCACCTTCGGCGCCGCCGCCACCTATTCGTTCTATCCGGGCAAGAATCTCGGCGCGATGGGCGACGCCGGCGCGGTGGTCACCAACGACGGCGCGCTGGCCGAGCACATGACCATGCTGGCGCGCCACGGCGGCCTGACAAAACATCAGCACCATATCGAGGGTATCAACAGCCGGCTCGACGGCCTGCAGGCCGCGATCCTGTCGGCGAAACTGCCGCATCTGCCGCAATGGACAAAAGCGCGCCAGGATGCCGCGAAGGTTTACGACGCCGGCCTCAACCAGATCGAAGATGTCGTGGTGCCGTCCGTGGCGGCGGGGCGTGAACACGTCTATCATCTTTATACGATCCAGCATCCTCAACGCGATGCGTTGGCGGCCCATCTGAGCGCCAATGGCGTGCAGACCGCGATCAACTATCCGGCCGCGCTGCCGTTTCTTGCCGCTTACAGCCGGCTCAAGCATCGTCCCGAGCAATTCCCGAACGCTTTTCGCCAGCAAAGCAGGATTCTGTCGCTACCGATGTTCGCGGAGATTACCGCGGAGCAGCAGGACGAAGTCATCGGCCTGGTCCGCAAATTTTAGGTCTCAAGCTTGCGGTCGACCTGGCCGGCGACGGCCGGCAAACGCCCAAAGGATTCGCGCGCGTGGAATTCGGGAAGATGCTGATCGTCAATCGTCTCGCAGGATTCCACGGTCACACCAGTTTTCTGGAAATATCAACGCCGACAACCGGCCGGAGATTTTTTGAAGCCGATCCGACCGTGCTCACCAGGATGGAGCGGCTAACCTACAATTTGCAGGGTCTGCAGGACACCGAACCCGTCGACTATCGATCCGATACGCTTGGTATCACCGAATGCGTCGCCGAGATCGAACGGCGCGGTGTCGGCTACGACGTCATCCTTGTCGATCCCTACCACGACTACGCTTGTTCTGCGCGCGATCTGGATTTGGCCTACCGGATCCTGAACGACAACGGTACGATCGTTGTTCATGATTGCCTGCCGCCGCACGGCGGCGACCTGATCAGCCCGACATTTGTCGCCGGCGGCTGGTGTGGCGTCACATTTGTCGCCTATGTCGATTTTTTGATGAAGGAATCTCCACGTTTCGTGACTGTCGACTGCGATTATGGGTGCGGCTTGATCAGAAAGGGCGGAGATTCCGAAAATCTGCTGGACACCCATCGGCATCAGTGGTCGAGCGTGCGCGCCAATCCCGACCAAGCCTTGAAATTTCTATTGGACCACAAGAAAGAACTTTTGCACGTGAAAAGCCCCCGCACCTTCAGAAGGGCGCATCCCTTGCCGGTCGGCAAGCAGTGGAGTTCCTGGCGGCACCGCGTCAAGGCGTTCGCAAAAACAGGGCGATAGCAGTCAACCCCCAAATGCGTTAGCCGCGTTCGTCGACAATGACTTTGCCGTCGTTCGGTAGCGAGTCCGGTGCAACCAGTTCGACGGCACCGCCCAGCTTGGCGACCGCGCGCAGCGATGTGGCAACTTGTTCCCGCAATGCATCGGACGACGACGCGCATTCCGCCTTCAGCGTCATCACATCGGTCTCGCCGGCGCGGGTAACGACGAGGCGCAGCCGCCCCAGTTCGGGATGCCGCTTGCCGATTTCCGCGACCTGTTCCGGCCGCACGAACATGCCCTTGACCTTGGTGGTCTGGTCGGCGCGGCCCATCCAGCCTCTGATGCGCATGTTGCTGCGCCCGCACGGGCTTATGCCGGGCAGGGCAGCGGTGAGATCGCCGAGCGCGAGACGAATCCATGGATGATCCGGGTCGAGCGAGGTGACGACTATTTCGCCGACATCGCCTTCCGGCACCGGGTCGCCGGTGCCGGGCCGCACGATCTCGAAAATCAGGTCCTCGTTGACGACCATGCCTTCGCGCGCCGATGTTTCGAACGCAATCAGGCCGAGATCGGCGGTGCCGAAGGCCTGACAGGCGTCGACGCCACGCGATTTTATTTCATCTTGCAGCGATTTCGGAAACGCCGCCCCCGACACCAGCGCGCGCTTGATCGACGAGATGTCGCGCCCGGCGCTATCGGCCGCGTCCAGCAGGATTTTGAGAAAGTCCGGTGTGCCGCTGTATCCAACCGGACGATAAGCCTCGATCAGCTCGAATTGCGCTTCGGTATTGCCGGGCCCTGCAGGAATGACCGCACATCCGAGTGCCCGCGCCGACGAGTCGAAAATAAAACCGCCCGGGGTCAGATGATAGCTGAAGGTGTTCAGCACCACGTCGCCCGGGCGGAAGCCCGCGGCGAACAGCGCCCGCGCGCCGCGCCATGGATCGCGGTGCGTCGTCTCCGGCTCGAAGATCGGGCCGGGCGAGGTGAACAGGCGCCCGAACGATCCCGCGTGTCCGGTAACGAATCCGCCGAATGGTGGTGCGGCCTTATGCAGCGCGGGCAGCTCGGACTTGCGCAGGACCGGCAGGCGCGCCAGCGCGGCGCGGCTGGTGATATCGGCTGAGTCGATGCCTTTGAGGTGCGCGGCATAGGCCGGCGCCGCCATCGCCTTGCGCAGCACGCCCGGCAGCCGCGCGAACAGGTCGGCCTCGCGTTCGGCCGGGTCGCGCGTTTCGAGGGTGTCGTAGTGGTCGTTCATGAGTAATCTCTTCTTTCGTCATTCCGGGGCGTGAGCGAAGCGAAACGAACCCGGAATCCAGAGCCAGTGCGCGCGGCTGGATTCCGGGTCTGCGCCAAGTGGCGCAGCCCGGAATGACGGGGAAGATTACAGCCACCGCTTCCTGCGCTTGAAGCTTTTCAGGTTCTTGAAACTCTTGCGCTGGTCGCCGGCGCCGCCGAGATAAAACTCTTTCACATCCTCGTTGTCGCGCAGTTCGGCGGCGCTGCCGTCGAGCACCACCTTGCCTTGCTCCATGATGTAGCCGTGGCTCGCGACCGAAAGGGCTGCGCGCGCGTTCTGTTCCACCAGCAGGATGGTGACGCCGAGGTCGCGGTTGATCGCCTTGATGATTCCAAAAACTTCCTTGACCAGCAGCGGCGACAATCCCATCGATGGCTCGTCCATCAGGATCATTTTCGGGCGCGCCATCAGCGCGCGGCCGATC
This sequence comes from uncultured Alphaproteobacteria bacterium, assembly GCA_963710045.1. Taxonomy (GTDB): domain Bacteria; phylum Pseudomonadota; class Alphaproteobacteria; order Rhizobiales; family Xanthobacteraceae; genus Bradyrhizobium. The sequence goes on from CAVPZO010000050.1 coordinate 26,180, forward strand.
GCAAGCATCTGCTGCTCGCCGCCGGACAGGTAGCCGGCAAGGCCGGTGCGTTCCTTCAGGCGCGGGAAATAATTGTAGACCATGTCGATATCGGCGCCGACTTCGTTGTCGCTGCGGGTGAAGGCGCCGAGTTTCAGGTTTTCCAGCGATGTCATGTCGGCGATGATGCGGCGGCCCTCCATCACCTGGAAGATGCCGCGGCGCACGATCTTGTCCGGATCGATGCCGTTGATGCGCTCGCCGTTGAAGATGATTTCGCCGCGGGTGACTTCGCCGTCCTCGGTCTTGAGCAGACCGGAGATCGCCTTCAGCGTGGTCGATTTGCCGGCGCCGTTGGCGCCGAGCAGCGCGACGATCGATCCCTGCGGCACCTCGAGGCTCAAGCCGCGCAGCACCAGGATGACGTTATCGTAGACCACCTCGACATTGTTGACGGCAAGCAGCGGCGGCGCAGTGACAGCACCTGAAGAGCGGACGATTTCGCCGAGTTCAGTCATGTTTCCATTCGCCTTGATGACGAAATCGCAGCTCGCCATGCCCGGCCTTGTGCCGGGCATCGACGTCTTTCCTTGTTTCTACGTTTCAAGACGTGGATGGCCGGGACGAGCCCGGCCATGACGCCTTTAATGGTTACCAGCCGAGCCATTCAGCCTTGCGCGGCAGGTCGATGGTCTTCACCTTTTCAAGCTTGATACCGCCGTTCTTGACCAGATCGTTCAGCGGCGCATCGGTCGCACCTGTCACCTTCATGCGATAAAGATCGACCTTCAGGGTGCCGCGATGGTCCTTGTCGGTCCAGGTCGAAGGATTGCAGACACCTTCCGTCCCGGCCGGAACCCAGTTGGCCTTCTGGTAAAAACCCTTCTTGACGTTCTCGCCGGTCGCGCCGCCATTCTTGGCGGCCCATTCGACGGCTTCCTTCATGTAGAGCGCGGTGCAGACGCCTGCGATGTAGTGCACCGGCCGGTAAGCCGTGCCGGCCGCGTCGGACATCTTGGAGATATCCGTCACGGTCTTCATGCCGGGTGCGTTGCCGCCCCAGGCCACCGCGGTGCGCAGCGGGAACACCACGCCATCGGCGGCGGCGCCGGCGGCCTTCGCCGCATTCTCGTCCATGCCCCAGACGTTGCCGAGGAACTGCACGTCGACGCCCGCCGCCTTGCAGGCGTTCAGCACCGAGATGTTGGAGCCTGCGGTGTTGCCGAGATAGGCGTAGTTTGCGCCCGAACTTTTCAGGCTCAGGCACTGGGCGCTGTAGTCGCCGGGCGTCAACGCGAACACGATCGGCGGCAACAGCTCGAAGCCGAGTTCGGCCGCCATGGCTTCACCCGCCGCCTTGGGCGCGTTCGGATAGGGATGGTTGGCGCCCATATGGACGAATTTTGGCTTGCCGGGCTTGCCCTTGGCCTTCCAGTCATCCGCGGCCCAGGTCAGCATGCCGCGAACGGCATCGGAATAGCTCGGTCCGTAGAAGAAATTGTAGGGAGCGGGCTTGGCCTTGCCGCCCGCGCCGGTCGGATCGGAGAGGGCCGCGGCATAGGATGCCGAAATATCGGGGATCTTGTCCTCGGCGAGAAAGCCGGTGAGGGCTTCGGTATCGGCGGTGCCCCATCCGAGAATGGCCGCGACCTTATCGCCGCCCGACCACTTCTTGTACTGGGCGATCGCGCGCGGCACCTGATAGCCGTAGTCGACCGTATCGACGTTGACCTTGGCGCCGTTGATGCCGCCGTTCTTGTTGATCCACGCATAGGTATCGGCGACGCCCTGTCCAAACGGCGTTCCGACGTCCGATGTCGGGCCTGAATAGTCAGCGAGATGGCCCAGGGTGACCTGAGCCTGTGCCGTTCCCGCGGCGCTGCCGAGCAGCAGCGCCAGCGAGGCCGTACTCAATAAGGTTTTCATCGTCATAAGCCTAATCCTCCGGTTTCCTCTCGAGGTCTTCTTATTGTCCGTCCCGTTCCGACCTCAATGCGAGAACGGGTAGAGTTTCCAGTAAGCCTTGATCTGCCGCCATCGGTGCGCGAGTCCATCCGGCTCAAAAACCAGAAAGATGATGATGATGACGCCGATGGCCACTTCGCGCAAGAACGCGATGTTGTTCTTCAGTCCCAAAAACTGGTCGATCGGACCGTCACGCAGCGCAACGCTGAGCCATTCCATCAATTCAGGCAGCAACACCATGAAGGCCGTGCCCATCAGCGTGCCCATGATCGAGCCGAGGCCGCCGATGATGATCATGGCCAGGAATATGATCGAGCGGTCGATGCCGAAGCCTTCATTGGAGACCACCTGATTGTAGTGCGCATAGAGCGCACCGCCAACGCCGGCAAAGAATGCGGCGAGGCCGAACGACAGCGTGCGATACTTGGTCAGGTTGATGCCCATGATCTCGGCGGACAGATAGTGATCGCGCACCGCGACCAGCGCGCGGCCGTCGCGGGAGCGCATCAGGTTCGTCACCAAAAGGTAGCAGACCACGACATAGGCCAGCACCACATAGAAATATTTCTTGTCGCCGCGCAGCGAATAACCGAAGATCGAGAATGGCTCCGCGCTGGCAGGAACGCTGCCGCCGGTGAACCATTCGGCGCGCGCGAAGAAATCGAGCAGGATGTATTGCGCGGCCAGCGTGGCGATCGCGAGATAAAGCCCCTTCAGACGCGCGGCGGGAAGGCCGAAAATCAGGCCGACGGCCGCGGTAACGACGCCGGCGAGCGGAATACAGAAGAATACCGGTATTCCGAACCGGTTCGACAAATAGGCCGATGTGAACGCACCGAAGCCGAAGAACGCGGCATGGCCGATGGAAATCTGCCCGGTGAATCCCACGACGATGTTGAGGCCTAGTGCGGCGATTCCGAAAATGCCGATCTGGATCAGGATGCTGAGCCAGTACGAGGTGAATACGTAAGGCGCGAAGCAAACCACGACGATGCCGACCATCATCGCGTTGCGGCTGGTGACGGTCGGGAACACAGTGGTGTCCACCGCGTAGCTGGTGCGGAAATCGCCGGCGGGAATAAGGGTTTGGCCTGCCATGTGACTACACCCGCTCGATATCTTTGGTGCCGAACAGGCCATACGGCTTGATCATCAGGATGATGATCAGCGCATAGAACGGGGCGATCTCGTAGAGATTGCCCCAATGCAGATATTCGCTGTCGAGAAAGTGCGCGAAGTTTTCCAGAAGCCCGATGATGATGCCGCCGAGCACGGCGCCGCCGACGCTGTCGAGACCGCCGAGAATTGCTGCCGGAAACACCTTGATGCCATAGGCCGAAAGACCTGCCGAGACGCCGTTGACGACGGCCACCACGACGCCTGCGACCGCGGAAACCGTCGCCGAGATCGCCCACGCCATGGCGAATACGCTCTTCACCGAGATGCCCAGCGATTGCGCCACCTGCTGGTTGAACGCAGTGGCGCGCATGGCGAGACCGTATTTGGAGAAGCGGAAGAACCACGCCATCCCCATCATCATCAGAACAGAAACCACAAGGCTCATCAGATACACGGTCTGGACCTGCAGCCCGAGGATATTCACATTCTGGGTGGTGAAGACCCGGGGAAACGGCTGAAGATTGACGCCGAATATCCATTTCATGATCGCGGCAAACACCGTGGACAGCGCGATCGTCACCATGATCACCGAAATGATCGGCTCGCCGATCAGCGGGCGCAGGATCACCACCTGGATGGCGATGCCGAACACGAACATGAAGACCAGGGTGATCGGCATGCCGAGATAGAACGGCACCTGATATTTTGTCAGCAGCCACCAGCAAACCCAGGCGCCGATCAGCAGCAATTCGCCTTGCGCGAAATTCACCACTTGCGTGGCCTTGTAGATCAGCACGAACGACATCGCGACCACGCCATAGAGCGTGCCGACCACGAGCCCGTTGACCAGAAGCTGGATCAAAAGCTGGGTGTTCATGCGGCGGCCCAACTGGTGATCGGAGGGAGGCCGGACCCACGCGGTCGACCCAAGTTCGTCATGCCCGGCCTTGTGCCGGGCATCCACGTCTTTCTTTCCCGGAGCACGGGAGAAGACGTGGATGGCCGGGACAGGCCCGGCCATGACGGCCATGGGGTTATCGGATGACCAATCATTCCGCCGCCTCCTGCGCGGCCGCGTCGCGCGCGAGGTCGACTACCGCGAGTGTGGTGCGGATGCGCTGGGTGGTGCCGTCCTGGAAGCGGATCACGGTATCGATCGGAATGTCGCGCGCGCCGCCATAGATGTCGTTGATGATCGAAGCGTATTTCTCGTTGATGACGCTGCGGCGGACTTTTCTCGTGCGGGTGAGCTCGCCGTCGTCGGCGTCGAGCTCCTTGTACAGCAGCAGGAATTTCGAGATACGCTGCGCCGGCGGCAGCGTGGCGTTGACGGCCTCAACCTCCTTGCGCAGCAGGGCATAAACTTCGGGGCGCGATGAGAGATCGGTATAGGTTGTAAACGAGATACGCTTTTTCTCCGCCCATTTCGAAACGATAGAAAACCGGATGCAGATCATCGCCGCCAGCGCGTCGCGGCCGGCGCCCAGCACCACCGTTTCGGCGATATAGGGCGAGAATTTCAGCTTGTTCTCGATATATTGCGGCGAGAAACGTTCGCCCCGCGAGGTTTCTGCCAGATCCTTGATGCGGTCGATCACGACGAGCTGCTTGTTGGCGTTGAAATAGCCGGCGTCGCCGGACTGCATCCAGCCCTCCTTCATGTCGGCGGCGGAGGCTTCCGGGCTCTTGTAGTAGCCGAGGAACATGTTGGGGTGGCGCACCACGATCTCGCCGACGCCGTGGATGTCCGGATTGTCGACGCGGATTTCGATGTCGTCGGCCATCGCCACGCCGGTGGTGTCGGGATCGACCTCGCCAAAAGGATGCAGCGTGTAGGCGCCGAGCAGTTCGGTCTGGCCGTATAGCGTGCGCAACGGCACGCCCATGGCCTGGAAGAATTTGAAGGTGTCGGGGCCCAGCGCCGCACCTCCGGTCGCCGCCGAACGCAGCCGCGTAAAGCCGAGGCGGTCGCGCAGCGCGCGGAACAGCAGCTTGTCCGCGATCACCGACTGCTTGCCCTGCGCCAGCGCCGATAATCCGGTCTTCATGCCGAGTTCATAGAGGCTTTGCTTGAGCGGCGACGAATCCATCACCCGCGCGCGCACGTCGGCTGCGATGCCCTCCCACACCCGCGGCGCGAACAGCACGAAGGTCGGCGCGATCTCTCGGAAATCGTTCATCATGGTGTCGGGCTGCTCGACGAAGTTGACCTTCATCCGGCACAGCAGGCCTTTGCCGAGCGCGTAGACCTGTTCCATGATCCAGGGCAGCGGCAGCACCGAGACGTATTCGTCGTCCGGGCCTTTCGGGTCGAATGCCAGGTAGGTCGCGCAATGCCGCAGCACGCGGCCGGCGGCGAGCATCGCCAGTTTCGGATTCGCCGTGGTGCCGGAGGTCGTGCAGAGGATGGCGACATCCTCGCCCTTCGTTGCATCCACCAGCCTGTCGTAGAGATCGGGCTCGCGCGCGGCGCGGTCGCGGCCTGACGCTGCGAGCTTGTCGGCCTCCATCAGGCGCGGGTCGTCGTATTTCCGCATCCCGCGCGGATCGGAATAGACGATGTGTTTCAGGTGCGGCACGCGATCGCCGAGCGCAAGCAGCTTGTCGACCTGCTCTTCATCCTCGGCGAACACCAGTTTGGCTTCGCCGTAGCTCAAGAGATAGGCGGCTTCCTCGTCGAGCACGTCGCGATAGAGGCCAAGACTCATGGCGCCGATGGCATGGGTGGCGATTTCCGCCGACACCCAGTCCGGCCGGTTGTCACCGATGATGCCGATCACATCGCCTTTGCCCAGGCCAAGCTCGATCATGCCCAGTGCAAAGTCATGCACCCGGGTCTGATAGTCGTTCCAGGTGAACACCCGCCATAATCCAAAATCCTTTTCGCGCAGCGCGATCTCGCCGCCATGTTCCTTGGCGTTGAGGCGCAGCAGTTTTGGATAGGTGTCAGCCTGGGCGACGCGGCCGGCGTAATCCATCATGCCGCGCTCTCCGCGGGCGTCGGCGTATCGTCGGGATCGACCAGCACCTCGTCTTCTTCACCCAAATAGGCGCGCTTGACATGAGGATCGGCGAGCACCGACGCCGGATCGCCCTCGGCGATCTTGCGGCCGAAATCCAGCACCATCACGCGATGCGAAATATCCATCACCACGCCCATGTCGTGCTCGATCATGACCACGGTCATGCCGAACTCCTCGTTGAGGTCGACGACATAGCGCGCCATGTCCTCCTTTTCCTCAAAATTCATGCCGGCCATCGGCTCGTCGAGCAGGATCAGTTTTGGTTCCAGCGCCATCGCGCGCGCCAACTCGACGCGCTTGCGCAGGCCGTAGGGCAGGGTGCCGGCGGTGGCCTTGCGCACCGACTGCAGATCGAGGAAGTCGATGATCTCCTCGACCTTGCGGCGATGCTCAAGTTCTTCCTTTCGCGCACCGGTCAGCCAGTACAATGACCCGCTGATGAAATTGTTCTTCAACAGGTGATGGCGCCCGACCATGATGTTGTCGAGCACGCTCATGTGGTGAAACAGCGCGAGGTTCTGGAAGGTGCGACCGATGCCGAGCGAGGGGCGGGCGTTGGGATTGAGGCCGGTAATGTCACGGTCGTGATAAAACAACTGGCCCTCGGTTGGCTTGTAGCGGCCCGAGATGCAGTTCACGATCGAGGTCTTGCCGGCACCGTTCGGGCCGATGATCGAAAACAACTCGCCGTCATGCACGCCGAACGAAACCTCAGTCAGCGCGCGCACGCCACCGAAGCGCAGTGACACTCCGCGCACTTCCAAAGCGTGTTCCACGCATTCCCTCCGCTCAAGGCGCTGCAGCGCACTTTGTCTTGATAATCAAAGAGATGAACCATTTCCGGGCGGCCGGTCAACCGGATCGGCTTATACTATAGTGCCGGTAGCGAAATCTCACCACGTCATGCCCCGGGACAAGCTCGGCCATGAGGGTTGAGTATCAGACCTCCAGCCATTCCTTGCGGACGGCTTCGTTGGCCTTGAGGTCGGCGGGCGTGCCTTCGAACACGATGCGGCCGTGGCCCATCACGTAGAGCCGATGTGAGATGCGCATCGCGATCGACAGTTTCTGCTCCACCAGCAGGATCGCGACCCCACGGTTGGCGATTTCGGCGATGAGGTCGCCGACCTGCTGCACGATGATCGGCGCCAGGCCCTCGGTGGGCTCGTCGATCATCACAAGTTCAGGGTCGCCCATCAGGGTGCGGCAAATTGTCAGCATCTGCTTCTCGCCGCCGGACATCACGCCGGCCGCGGTGTCCGCGCGCGCGGCGAGGTTGGGGAACATTTGCAGCATGTCCTCCAGCCGCCATTTGCCGGGCTTGCTGGGGTCCTTGATGCCGAGCATCAGGTTCTGGCGCACAGTGAGACCGGGGAAGATGTCACGGTGCTCCGGGACATAGCCCAGGCCCAGATGCGCGATCCGGTAGCTCGGCAGCCCTGCGATGTTGCTGCCCTTGAACAGGATGGTTCCCTGCGGCGGCACCTCGCCCATGATGGCCTTCACCGTGGTGGAGCGGCCGACGCCATTGCGCCCCAGCAGGCTGACCACCTCGCCGGCGTCGATATGCATGTCGACGCCCTGCAGGATGTGGCTCTTGCCGTAATAGGCGTGCAGATCCTTGACCTCGAGCATCAGGCCGCCTCCTCGCCGAGATAGGCTTCCTTGACCTTGGGATCGGACCGGATCTGTTCCGGCGTTCCCGTCGCAATGATATGGCCGTAGACCAGCACCGAAATCCGGTCCGCCAGTCCGAACACCACGCTCATGTCGTGCTCGACAATCACCAGGGTGCGGCCTTCGGTGAGGCGGCGGATCAGCGCCACCGCGCGCTCGGTTTCGGCGTGGCTCATGCCCGCGGTGGGCTCATCGAGAAGGATGACGTCCGCGCCGCCGGCAACGGTAATGCCGATCTCCAGCGCGCGCTGTTCGGCGTAGGTCAGAAGGCCCGCGAGCACGTCGCGCCGCGACGTCAGACTGACATCGGCCAGAATTTGCGCGGTGCGATCGCGCACCTCCGGCAGCTTGTCGATATTTTTCCAGAAGGCGTAGCGATAGCCGGCGGTCCACAGCACGGCGCAGCGCAGGTTCTCCCATACGCTCATATTGGCGAAGACGTTGGTGACCTGGAAGCTGCGCGACAGCCCGCGGCGGTTGATCTGATAGGGCGGCAGGCCGGAAATGTCCTCTCCCCGCAGCGTAACGGTCCCCGAGGTCGGCTTGATGTAGCCGCTGATGAGATTGAACGTTGTGGACTTGCCGGCGCCGTTCGGTCCGATCAGCGCGTGGCGTTCGCCCTGCTTGATGCTCAGGTTGAGGTCGCGGATGATCGGAATGTTGCCGAAGCTTTTCTGAACGTCCTTCAGTTCGATGGCGGTGCTCATGCGGCCACACCTTTTTCGCGGGCGGTACTGGTCGCGTCATCCCAGGCGTGCCCGACCCAGGTCCAGGTCTTGCGCGCCACCAGAAAGCCGCCGATCAGCAGGATCGCCGCCACCGCCCAGATCACCGGGCTCGCCGCATTGAAGCCGACGCCAAAGGCCCTGATATTTGGATCGCCGCCGTGGCCGGTGGTGAAGTGCACGATGGTTTCGATCACCATGATCAGGCCGGCGATCATTGCCAGCGTCGGCACGAAGGCGATCAAATAGCTCGGCAGCACTTTTGTCAGTGTACCGGCCTTCAGCAGCGGACGGTGCATCATCAGCAGGCCGGTGATCCCGAACGGCGCGAACACCACCACCGCGATGAAGATCAGCCCGAAATACAGTTGCCACACCGGCGTCACATCGCTGAGGCTGAGCGACAGTAGCGTAACGAAGATCGCGCCGACGATCGGACCGATGAAGAAGCCGACGCCGCCGATATAGGCGGCGAACAGCACAGTTCCGGATTGCACGGCGCCGAGATAGGCCGAATTGGCGATCTCGAAATTGATGGCGGCGAGCGCGCCTGCGATGCCTGCAAAGAAGCCGGAGAAGCAGAAGGCGAGATAGCGCACCACATGCGGATCGTAGCCGACGAACTGCACCCGCTCGGGATTGTCGCGCACGGCGTTGCACATGCGCCCCAATGGGGTGCGGGTCAGCGCATACATCGCGATCACCGCAATCAGCGTCCACGCCGCGACCAGGTAGTAGATCTGGATTTGCGGCCCGAAGTTCCAGCCGAATACGCCCATCAGCTTGGTGCGGTTGGCGGAGATGCCGGCTTCGCCGCCGAAGAACGTCCGCAGGATCAGCGCCGAGGACGCGATCAGCTCGGCGACCCCAAGCGAGATCATCGCGAAGGCGGTGCCGCTGCGCTGGGTTGAGACCCAGCCGAGCAGCATTGCGAAGACCAGTCCGGTCAGCCCGCCGATCAGCGGCACCAAAGGCAGCGGAATCGGCCATTTGTTGCCGCCGATGATGTTAATGGCGTGAATCACCAGGAAGCCGCCAAGGCCGTAATAGACCGCGTGCCCGAACGACAGCATGCCGGTCTGGCCGAGCAGGATGTTGTAGGACAGCGCGAAGATGATGGAGATGCCGATCAGGCTGAAGGTGGTCAGCGCGCCGCCGGAGGCGAAAATCTTCGGCAGCAACAGCAGCACGATCGCGGTGATGACCCACAGCCCGTAGAATTTGAGTTTTTCGGCGGTGCCCGGAAGGGGAGGTGCGATGCTGGAGGTGATTTCGCTCATGTGTCGCGGGTCCCCAGCAGGCCCATCGGGCGGAAGATCAGGATCAGCACCAGCAGCACATAGGGCATGATCGGTGCAATCTGCGCGACGGTGACGTCCCAGATGTCGGAAAGCCAGGTCGCCGCATAAGCGGGGCTGAGCGGCCCGAAGGCGCCGGCCAGCGAGCCGTTCATCGACACCGCAAAAGTCTGGACCAGGCCGATCAGCAGCGAGGCCACGAAGGCGCCGGGCAGCGAGCCCAGCCCGCCGACCACCACCACCACGAACAGGATAGGTCCGAGCAGTCCGGCCATGTTGGCCTGCGTCACCAGCGCAGGCCCGGCGATCACGCCGGCGACCGCGGCAAGTGCGGTGCCGACGCCGAACACCAGCATGAAGATGCGTCCGACATTATGGCCGAGATGGCCGACCATGTGCGGATGCGTCAGCGCCGCCTGCACGATCAGGCCGATCCGGGTCTTTTTCAGCGTGATGAGCAATGCCGCGAAAATCGCGATCGACACCAGCAGCATGAACATCTTGTAGGCGGGATAGTTGGTGGAGAAGATCGTGAACGCCGGAAAATCCAGCAAAGCCGGCACCCGGAAATCCACCGGGCTCTTGCCCCAGATGATCTGCACCACCTCCTCCAGCGCAAATGCGAGGCCGAAGGTGAACAACAATTCGGCGACATGGCCGTTCTTGTGCACGCGGCGCAGCCCAAAACGTTCGACGGCGGCGCCGATCGCGCCGGCCAGCAATGGTGCGATCAACAGCGCCGGCCAGAACCCGAACCAGCGGGCGATCTGAAACCCGAAGAAGGCGCCGAGCATGTAGAAGCTCGCATGCGCGAAGTTCAGCACGCCGAGCATGCTGAAGATCACGGTCAGCCCGCTCGCCATCAAAAACAGCAGCATGCCGTACAGCACACCGTTGAGCGTGGATATGACGATCAGTTCAAGCACGACACACCGCCCGGAGATGAGAGCTACGTCCGCCCCGGCTGGCGCCGGGGCGAACAGGTTTGCGCCAGGAAACGGTTACTTCGGCCGTTCCATCTTGCAGGTGGTCGGCAGCACGGTTTGGTCTGCCTCGATCTTGGCCGCCGTTTTCCAGCCCCAGCCGGTCTTTTCCTCGTCGAACGGCTCCTTCTCGGTGCGTTCGCCAAACGAGGCGATATACATCGGCTGGAAGAACTGGTGGTCGTCCTTGCGCATGGTGCCTTTACCGCCGTCAAAGACGTCGAATTCCATGCCTTCGAGGGCGGCTGCAACTTTGACGGGGTCGAGCGACTTGGCCTTGTCCGCGGCCGCGGCGAGCATGCGCATTTGGTTCACAGCGCGGGGATAGAACAGGCTGAAGTCGTATTTGGCGCGCAGTGCCTTTTCGAAGGTGTCGGCCGGAGCATGGCCGAGATTCGGAAAACCTTCGCCGATGGCGAAGACCTGATGGTTGAGGTTGCCCTGCTTGATCGCGGTCGGCCCGCCGGTGCCGCCGGCGTAATAGGTGTACCAGTTCACCTTCAGCCCGGCGTCGGCGGCGGCCTTCAGCAGCAGCGAGAAGTCCTGGCCCCAGTTGCCGGTTACCACGCTGTCGGCGCCCGACGCCTTGATCTTGGCGATGTAAGGCGCGAAGTCGGTGATCTTGAGCAGCGGATGCAGTTCGTCGCCGACGATCTTGATGTCCGGCCGCTTGGCGGTGAGCATTGCCTTGGCCGTGGTGCGGACCGATTGACCGAACGAATAGTCCTGATTGATCAAATAGAGGTTCTTGATGGCCGGCTGCGGTCTTCATGTAGTTGGTGAGCGCTTCCATCTTGATGTCGGAATTCGCATCCCAGCGGAAATGCCAGTAGTTGCACTTCTCGTTGGTGAGCACCGGATCGACCGCGGCATAGTTGAAGTACAGTACTTCCTTGCCGGGATTGCGCTCATTGTATTTCGAGACGAAATCCGTCAGCGCCCCGGCGACCGACGAGCCGTTACCCTGGGTCAGGATGCGAATGCCGCCATCGATGGCCTTCTGCGCCTGGATCAGGCTTTCCTGCGGGTTGGTCTTGTTGTCGAACGGTACGATTTCGACTTTCTTGCCCTGGATGCCGCCCTTGGCATTCAACTCATCGGCAATGAACTGGAAGGTCTTCAGGCCGATTTCGCCGATGCTGGCGCCGCCACCTGACAACGGGTCGATGTAGGCAATCTTGACCGTCTCCTGCGCCATCGCAGCGCTGCCGAACATCGGCAGCGTCAAGGCCGCAGCTATCATGAGTTTACGCATGTCATTCCTCCCTGGATTGGCTTTTCTTGGAGGGCCGGACGCCGGGATGAGTGAAATCGACCCGATCGTCCGCCTCGCTTGGCTTGATTGTGGTCCAAGGCTGCATATCCCGCAAGTCTGGGGATGCCTAGCCTCAATTTGCTTGTATTAAGGATGCCATGATAGGGGTTTCGGCCGTCCGGCTTCTCGTCCATGGGACCGAGTGTCGCGGGCCGGTCCAGCGCATTGTCTTGCGATTTGTCGGTGTCCGGGTGCCGTCGGGTATTGCCGGCGCGTTGTTGGAGCGAATATGGCGGCTGCAGGATTCGAAACGGCGCGTGGCGCTGATCACCGGCGTTACCGGTCAGGACGGCGCCTATCTCGCCGAGTATCTGCTCGGCCTCGGTTATACTGTGCACGGCATCAAGCGCCGGTCGTCCTCATTCAATACCGCGCGCGTCGATCATCTCTATGAGGACCCGCACGCCGGCAATGTGCCGTTCCTGCTGCACTACGGCGACATGACGGATTCGACCAACCTGATCCGCCTGATGCAGCAGATCCGCCCCACCGAAATTTACAACCTCGCCGCGCAAAGCCACGTCGCCGTCAGCTTCGAGAGCCCCGAATATACCGCGAATGCCGACGCGCTCGGCGTACTCCGGCTGCTGGAGGCGATCCGGATTCTCGGCATGGAGAAGGAGACGCGGTTCTATCAGGCATCGACGTCGGAACTTTACGGTCTGGTGCAGCAATCCCCGCAGAACGAAACCACGCCGTTCTATCCGCGCTCGCCCTATGGCGTGGCAAAACTTTACGGCTATTGGATCACGGTCAATTATCGCGAAGCTTACGGCATGTACGCCTCCAACGGCATCCTGTTCAATCACGAGAGTCCGATCCGCGGCGAAACGTTTGTCACACGAAAAGTCACGCGCAGCGTCGCCCGCATCGAAACCGGGCTGGAACAATGCCTCTATCTCGGAAACATGGATGCCAGGCGCGATTGGGGCCATGCCAAGGATTACGTCGAGGGCATGCACAAGATCCTGCAGGCCGATAAGCCCGACGATTTCGTGCTGGCGACCGGGGAGACCCGCTCGGTGCGCGAATTCGTCGAAATCGCGTTCGCGGAAGTCGGCCGCAGCATCGAGTGGCGCGGCAAGGGCGTCGAGGAAACCGGCGTGGACAAGAACGTCCGGCAAGACCGTGGTTCGCATCGATCCGCAGTATTTCCGCCCGACCGAAGTCGATGAGCTGATCGGCGACGCCAGCAAGGCCCACGCAAAGCTCGGCTGGAAGCCGAAGACAAGTTTTGCCCAACTGGTCAAGGAAATGGTGGCGGGCGATCTGGCGATTGCCCGGCGGGAGGCTGCCGATGGCAAGAACGCCGTTTGAGCTGAAGGGCAGGACGGTCTTCGTTGCCGGGCATGGCGGCATGGTCGGCGGCGCGCTGCTGCGGCGGCTGGCGTCGGAGGACGTGAAGCTGTTGACCGCCGGCCGCAGCGAGGTCGATCTGCGCGATCAAGCCGCGGTCAATAAGTGGTTTGCCGCCAAGCGGCCGCAGGTTGTGTTTCTGGCGGCGGCGAAGGTCGGCGGCATCGTCGCCAACAACACGCTGCGCGGCGAATTCATCTACGAGAACCTGATCATCGCGGCCAACATCATTCATGCGGCGCATATCAGCGGCGCCGAAAAACTGATGTTTCTCGGCTCGTCCTGCATCTATCCCAAACTCGCCGCCCAGCCGCTGCGCGAAGATTCCATGCTGACCGGACCGCTGGAGCCGACCAACGAGCCCTATGCGATCGCCAAGATTGCCGGCATCAAGATGGTCGAGGCCTATCGCAGCCAGTACGGCTCCGACTTCATCAATGTGATGCCGACCAATCTGTACGGCCCCGGCGACAATTATCATCCGGAATACAGCCACGTCGTGGCAGCGCTGATCCGCCGGTTTCACGAAGCCAAGGTAGCCGGCGCCGCCAATGTCGTGGTCTGGGGCACCGGCACGCCGCGCCGCGAATTCCTCTATGTCGACGACATGGCCGACGCCTGCATTCATCTGATGAAGAATTATTCGGACGAGGAGCTGGTCAACATCGGCACCGGCGAGGACATCACTATCGCCGAATTTGCGCGGGTGGTCGCCGCGACCGTCGGCTACAGCGGCGACATCAGCTTCGACGCCTCGAAGCCGGACGGCACGCCGCGCAAATTGCTCGATGTCAGCCGTCTCGCTGGACTGGGCTGGCGCGCGCGCACCTCGCTGCAGGATGGCATCAAGCTGGCCTATCAGGCGTTCCTGAGCGAACAGAAACAGGCGGCCGAGTGATCACTCGGCCGCTAGTTTGGCTTTGCTCTTCTTCGACGTTGCCATATTGCCGATGATGCCGGCGTCGCGCAGGTTCGCGATCTCCCGATCGCTGAGGCCGAGCACGCCGCCCAGCACCTCTTCATTGTGCTGACCGAGCGTCGGTGCGAGGCGCTCGATCGCGTAGGGCAATTCGGCGTCGCCCTCGCGATAGGCGACCGACGGCAGCAGATGGGGTCCCATGAACGGGCGGTCCACCGGTTGCCAATGGCCGACCTTCATCAGATGCGGATCGCCCGGCAGATCCATCGGCAGCCGCGCCACGCCGGCGGGAATTTTCGCCGCCTGCAGCGTCACCATCGCAAGGTCCGGCCGCACCGTCGCGGTCCAGTGCCGGATCGCGAGCTCGATGCGATCTTCTTCCGCGCGGCGGCCTTCGGCCGTGGCGAGCGCGGGATCGGCGGCGAGATCGGGCCGATGCATGATGTCGCAAAGCGATCGCCATTCCTCGTCGCTGCGCACCGCGAGCGTGATCCACTGGTCTTCGCCGATGCAGGGAAAACAACCGTTCGGCACATACACCGGATGCCGGTTGCCGATCCGCGGGCCGGTCGCGCCGGTGGCGGACTGTTCGATAATCGACGGCGCCAGCATCGGCAGCATGCATTCCACCTGGCTGAGATCGATGTGCTGGCCCTCGCCGGATTTTTTCTGGTGCATGAAGCCGAGCATGAGTGCCGCGGCGGCGTTCAGCCCGCCGACGGGATCGCCGAGCGCCGCGTGCAGCATGGTCGGCGGATCGCCTTCACGGCCGGTGACCGACGGGAGGCCGGAAGCCTGCTCCAGCGTCGAACCGTAGGCGCGAACCCCGCTCCATGCCCCTCTCATGCCGAACGCCGGCATGGTTACCACCACGAGGCGCGGATTGATCTTCAGCATCGCCGCGGCGTCGAGACCGAGGCGCGGCAGCACGTCGGCGGCGTAATTGTCGATCACGGCGTCGGCATCCGCCAGCAGCCGCTTCAGCAGCGACAGGCCGATCCCGGAGGTCAGGTCCAGCGTGATGCCGCGCTTGTTGCGGTTGTTCATCTGGAACCAGTAGGTCTTCTCGTAGGTGCGCTCGGGGTGATAGGGACCGCGCGGATCGGTGCCGCGAAACCAGTCCGGGTATTGGCAGGACTCGACCTTGATGATGTCCGCCCCGAGATCGCCCATCTGCCGGGTCGCGGTCGGCCCAGCCCAGCCCATGGTGAGGTCGATGATGCGCAGGCCGCGCAGCGGCAATGGATCTTGCGCGCCGGCCGCCCTGGTTGCGCGGCGCTGATGCGGGGGCAGGGCTTCGCTGTTGCTGCCGCCTGCGAACGGCGCGCGGCCATTGGCTTTCGGCGGCGACCGGGTGAGATGCTGCGGCAGCACCGGCGCGTCGAACGACGCTTCGCCGATCTTCACAGGCGCGAACGCGCCGCGGTCGCGATGGACCTGTTGCGCGAGCAATTCGCGCATGTCCGGCACGATCGCGAGCGGCAATCGCAATTCGATGCCCTGCTCGAACCATTCGCTTGCGGTTCGATGCATCAGCACCGGCTCGATGATGCGCTTCAACTCCTCGGCGTGCAGATAGCGGTCGGCGGTGGCGGAATAGCGCGGATCGGGCCCAAGTTCTGGCAGGCCGATCATCTCGCAAAACGCCACCCATTGCGCCGGCGTGACCACCGTGACGCCGAGCCATCCGTCCTTGGTGGCGAAATTTCCAACCGGAAAACCGCGTCCGAACCGGTTGATGCCGATGCGCGGCCGGGTGAAGCCGGCCTCCAGCGCCAATCCCGTGTCGAACTCGCTGATCTGCAGCA
Organism: uncultured Alphaproteobacteria bacterium; assembly: GCA_963710045.1. Lineage (GTDB taxonomy): Bacteria > Pseudomonadota > Alphaproteobacteria > Rhizobiales > Xanthobacteraceae > Bradyrhizobium. Next base: position 42,347 of record CAVPZO010000050.1, read on the forward strand.
TCGCTTCATGCGCGCTGACCGCGAAGCGCCGCGCGCCCTGCAGCCCATACAGGCTGGCCAGGCTGGGGATGAATGCGGTGAGCCCCGCGACCACGCCGACCTGGCCGTCGCGCGGCAGCACCGGCGGCCCTTCTATGGGGCCGACCAGTTTTACCAGGCCGGCAAGGCTGCGGCACACCGAATCCGTCGCCGCATAGTCGCGATACGGACCGTGTTCGCCGAACCAGGAAAATGCCGTGATGGCGAGGCCCGGTTCGGATTGTTGAAGGGAATCGTGAGACAGCTGTGACGCGCCGATATCAGACGGATGCCGCGCGTCGAGCAGCAGATCGGCGCTCGCCAGAAGTTTGCGAATTTTCTCCACGTCGGCGGAGTGGTTGAGACCGGCCGTGACGCTCCGCTTGTTGGTGTTCAGCCAGGCAAAAACTGCGCTCTCGCGCCGTCCATCGCCGGCATCGACCGTCGGCGCGAGCTTTCGCGCGGGGTCCCCGCCTGGCGGCTCGATCTTGATCACGTCGGCGCCGAAATCGGAAAACAGTTTTCCGCAATAGCCCAGCGCGTCGCCGCTGCCGATTTCCACCACGCGCAATTCCGACAGCGGCAAAACAGGCATTTCTTTCCCGACCTTGTCCGTGCTTGGCCGCATCATGTCCGCGCACGCGGGCGCGTCAAGTCATCCGGCGGTCAACCTGACTTCGTCGCGGCGCGGGGCGCCGACTTGCTCAAGTTCGCCGACATTGCCGAGATCAGCGGCTTCATGAAGAAGGCGTCGTTGGCGGGGGTGATGTCCGTATGCAGGCCGTGGGATTTCAACTCGTCCGAAACGACGGGTCCGACCGAGGCGATCGGCGTGCGCGCCAACCCCTCGCGCAGGCGGGCTTCACAGCCATGCGCGCGTGCGACCTCGACAAGGCGGCGGACCTGCCCCGAACTGGTCAGCGCGATCGCGTCGATACGGCCCTGCGCCATCTCGTCGATCGCGGCGACGATGTTGGCGTCGGCGGCCTGCGCGTCGTAGACATACGGCAGCACGGTATCGACCTCGGCGCCTTGCGCCTCGATTGCGCCGATCAGCACGCTATGGTCCCTGTCGGGATAAAGCTGCAGCCCGACGCGGTGCCGCTTCAGATCGAGCCGCGACAGCATTTCGGCAATGCCTTCGGACGTCGGCTTCTCCGTGGTGACCTGCGGCTCAAGTCCGATCTCGCGCAGCGCGCGGCCGGGCTTCGGCCCGCGCGCAAATTTTCGCGCTTTGCCGACCGCCGCAATGAAATCCCGCTCCACGTCCATGCGCCGCGCCACCTTCATCATCCGCCGCAGGCCTTCGCCGGTCATCAGCACCAGATCGTCGAAGGGCCTGTCGATGAAGCGCGTGATCCACGCCTCGACCGGCGCGGGATCGGGCGCGTCGTTGATGGTGAACATCGGACACTGCAGCACGTCCGCGCCCTGTTCGGCCAGCAGGCGGGAGAACTGCGCTTCCTCGCGGGTTTCCAGAATAAGAATGCGATAGCCGTTCAATCGGTCAGCCATGATGTTACTCTAACGCGGATCGCCTGTTGTTTGTTCATCTTGAACCTCGCGCCGGGATTGGCGCAAGGGTATCGTGGGTGATAGAGCAGGGCCGCCAAACCGCATTCCACGCTCAAATCGCAGACGAGCCCTCCCATGCCCGATCATCAATTCGTGCTGACTCTGTCCTGCCCCGACCGGCCCGGCATCGTTTCCGCGGTTTCGACGTTCCTGGCCCATAACGGGCAGAACATTCTCGACGCGCAGCAGTTCAACGACGTCGAGACCGGTCATTTCTTCATGCGGGTTGTGTTCACCGCCGCCGATCTTTCGGTCGCGCTGCCGGCTTTGCAAACCGGATTCGGCGCGATTGCGGACCGCTTCAAGATGGATTGGCGGATGCGCGACCGCGCCACGCGCCAGCGGGTCATGCTGCTGGTTTCCAAATCCGATCATTGCCTTGCCGATATTCTCTATCGCTGGCGAACCGGCGAACTGGAGATGATTCCGACCGCCATCGTCTCCAATCATCCGCGCGAGACGTACAGCGGCCTCGATTTCGGTGACATTCCGTTTCACCATTTGCCGGTGACGAAGGAGACCAAGCGCGAGCAGGAAACCGCGGTCCGGGATCTGGTGGGACAGACCGGGACCGATCTTGTGGTGCTGGCGCGTTACATGCAGATACTGTCGGACGAGATGTCCGCGAGGCTTTCGGGCCGCTGCATCAACATCCATCACTCGTTCCTGCCGGGCTTCAAGGGCGCGCGGCCCTACCATCAGGCGCACGAGCGCGGCGTCAAGCTGATCGGCGCCACCGCGCATTATGTCACCAGCGCGCTCGATGAAGGCCCGATCATCGATCAGGATGTCGAGCGGATCAGCCATCGCGATACGCCCGACGATCTGGTTCGCAAGGGCCGCGATATCGAACGCCGCGTGCTGGCGCGCGCCGTGCGGCATCATCTCGAGGACCGGGTGATCCTCAACGGCCGCAAAACCGTGGTGTTCATGGACTGAGAGCATCGCCGGGCGGCTCCAGCGTCGCAGTCGGGTCAGCTACGCAGTAACCGGATGAGCCGTTGGCCGTACCAATCCTCCGGCTGCATCGGGTGGGCGTCCTCCCGCGCCAGAACGAGCAGGCTGGCCGTTGCGATAAACACCGCCGCCATGCCGATAGAGCCGGTAAGAAAATTGTTGCTCGCCGTCACGACAAAGACGAACAGGCTCGACAGAAAAAATGCCAGCCCGAACTCTTTGGTCTCGCGAGGAACCTTGAGATAAAGGTAGAAAGTGTAAAGAAGCAGCACAAACCACACCGACAGTCCCAACAGTCCCTGTTTGTAGAAAACCTCAAGATAGGTCATCTCGATGCGCTCGCGATCGCGGATCGGCGCGCCGAGGCCGCGCCCGATCATCGCCATAGAGAAGTCCAGTTCCTTGATGGTGTGTTTAAGGTCGTCGGCACGGACGTTATCGCTTGCTCTCGTTACGTTGTCCATCGACGACCGCATCTTTCCGCACACCGATTCCTGCGGGCACTCATCCTTCGGCGGTTGGGATGTCTGACTGCTGTCTTGTCCCGCGGCGGCATTGCGTTCGACGGCAGGCGGTGGAGACGAAACAACGGGCGGATCTATCTCGCCCTGCTGTGCAAAGAACAGAACCGTCAGGAGAAGCGCGCCTTGCGTGACAAGCATTGGCGCCCGCCTCCATTTTTGACCGAGTACAATTCCAGCGATCATGCAGACGACGACTGCGATGCACGGTCCGCGCGTCAACGTCATGGCAATGGCAACGAGCGCAATAACGGCGAGTATCTTGGTGACTCGAAATGGATCGAACAGCAAAAACAGGGCTGCAACGCATGTATAGAAAACGCCCTTGTAGAAGAAGCCGACAAAGGGGTCGTGCCGGAAAATGAATTCGTCGCTTTCACGCAGGAATTGCCAAATGCTGGTACGCGGAACGAGCCCGGTTGCGGCGATCAGCAGCAGCAACAGATACAGCACCGCCACCAGCATTCCACAAGCAACCAGGATACGAGCCACCAGAGTCAAATCTTCCCGGGTCCTGATGGCGACGAGAAAAAAAAGCAGCATGGGGAAATAGGAGAGCGGTTTGAGTTCGGCTGCAATGGCTTCCAGGCGGTGACCGGCGAGGTAACCGTACGCCGCGTCGAAAGCGGTAACCGCGGCGAAGAATATCGATATGTACATCAGCGGGGCATCGAGCCGGATCGGCCGGATACGCGTCAGCCTCAATATTACCCACGCCATGCAGAATCCGTAGAGGATCACCCGCAGCCGAAGCCCGCCGATCTGAACGAGATATCCGTTACCGCCCAATGCAAGATCGAGAAGCACGACTATCAGAAGGGTCTTTTCAACGGCCTTCCATCGCTGGAGCCTGTCCGGTAACAGCAGGCTATTGATTCGTTGCTTCACAGCCGGTCACCGCTCTGCCGACGAGAGTTTGAGCCTCCACCATCCCCAGGGCGGAAGCAACAACGGCCAGACCAGCTGCGGGATGATGGCCGCGGAAACCAGCATATTGTTGAACAGACAGAACACGACAAGGGTGTTGAGAAGCGCCAGGCATGGCACACGAAAGGGCGACCGCGAGATCACCAGCAGATAGACGACGATAAATAACGAAAGCACCGAGAACATTATTGCCGGGCCGGTCCAGCCAAAAAAACCATAGGACCGGCCGAATATGCTGGAGATGTTCATGCCATGCCCGACCCTCGGCTGCTCCCAGCTGTAGAGCATGTCGCGAGACATCAGATTCCCCTGGTCGCTGGTTATTCGACTATTTATGTACGGCATAATACGCTTTGAAAACGTGTCCGGGACAAACTCGCTCCCGATGAATTCGGCAACGCTGCCCTGGCCGGATTGGATCTTGTCCACCGACAGCTGGAGATTGGCGATCGGCACCGTGGTGTAGAGATAGGTCCAGAAGAAGGTTCGCGGAATTCCCGAATCGCGGAATGCGGCGGAGGGTAGCCCGGTGAGCGTTTCGTGGCCGGGAGAACGCATGTCGCCGATGCGGCCGTTGACGTAGAGAACGCAGACAGCCGCGATTGCGGCGGTCGCCACATGTTTCAGCTTCAGGCCGTTGTTCTTGACGATAAAAATAAAGACCCACGACGCCAGCGTCATCATGGCCGGCCCTCGATATACCAGCAATGCGTAGAAGATGACGGGAAGCGCCGCCTCCAGCAGATAGAACCGGCGCTTCGAGTACAGGAAATCGGCAAATCGAATGGTCGAATACACGCTCCAGAGCGTGAAGACGTGCAGGTGCGTGGCGCCGCTTTCCATGTCGTAAAAGTTGGCGCCCTTGATGACAAGAAACAACGGTATGCCGCCCGCAAGGACGATCTCGATTGCGAACGTGGCGATGACGAACAGGCCGGCGTATTTCGTTAACAAGCCGGGTTCGTAAGCACCGGTACTGTCGACCAGGGGACGGACCAGCCGCGCCAACGCCAGCGCGAACAAGAAAGTCAGCCCGAAAAACAACAAGAGGTCATAGGACAGGCGCGGAAAAATTTCCGACCAACCTAGCTGATAGATGCCGAGTACGCTGCCGAACGAAACGACATACACCAGGAAGGGATTCTTGAGCATTGAATACGATCTCAGGTCGGCCGCGGCAGCGTGACTGATGGCGATGGAGGGATTCAACCGTCGCGGCGGTGTCTGGTTCGCCCGTCTGAAACCGAGCCGATACGACGCTTAACGGGCAGGACGGAAACGGTCCCCACCATCCTCTACCCTCGAATCCGACCCCCATTATACACTCACCTTCTCGCGCGTTGAAATTTTTATCCGACAGCGCTGGCCGTCCGTCCCCCCGGGCCGATCAACCACGCCAGCGCGACGAGACGGACCTATCTTGATTTGTAAATTTGATAGCCCAAATTCGGATCACGGTCCGGCAACCGGTCGAAATGGTTTCGAAAAAACTGGTCGACCAACGGATGCGTATTGCGAAAGCGCAAATCGTCGTTGCGGTCCAGCGGGTAGTCCCAGACCAATACAAAGCCCGGATTTGCCTTCCTGATCTGCTCGATTTCCTGCAACTGAAACGCCTCGTTGCGAGGGAACAAGGCGAAGATTTCCCAGCTCGGTGATTTGCGGCTGAATACTGCATAGGCCGCCGGCCAGAACGGCATCACGACAAAACTACGGCCGCCGGGGGAGTATCTCCCGACCAGTTCTTCCAGCATCCGAAGGCTGTCCGCATCTACGGGCTTAACATTCAGATTGCTTCCTGCGACATTGGTTTCGATACATTCGTAGACGACGCGACAATTCCATCCGGGTTGTTCCGGCAACATGACGAACAGGCTTGCTGCAGTCAGCACTGCGGCGAGCGGCCATTTGAGCCAGGCCCGCAAGTTCCGCATCGCCACAAAGCATCCGACAAGCAAAGGGAATATTCCCTGAGACAAATGACCGATGTCGGGGCGAGAGAAAGCGAAGTGGGCGTAGGGAAACGCCAGGAAAACACAGCTCACCAATTCGGGAGCGACCGGTTTGTGTTGCAGCCTTCGCTGGATGACAAATGCGATGCCAAGCGCTGCAAAGCCAAGGATCGCAATAAAGAACATGCCGGCCAAAAAATCCTGGGCCGCTGCTATCGGGAACTCTGTCTCGAGGGGGACCAGCCAGGGCCATGGCACCTGCAATGGAAGGTTGGTGGCCTTTATTTCGAACAGGAAAAGAACACTTTGCCAAAACGCCGTTGCGAAACCGGGAACGAACACGATCATCGCCAGCATCGGCAAATACCCAACCGCGACGCCGGCCGCCCAGGCTGCGAGATCGGCCAGAAAGCGGAACGCATTCTCACGGCCTGCCAGATATGCGATGATGCCGATGCTGGCGACGGCGCCATAAACTCCGTGATTTCTTCCAAAGATAGCAGCGAGCCCTACCGCGACTCCGGCTGCGAAACAGGCCTTGCGGGAAGCTCCGCGGGCAAGTACGGCAAGAGCTGCGATGAGCGCGATGCACAGCGTTATGTCGAACAGCTTATGGCGCGGATACATCCAGACGCCGAGGGTTGCGGCTGCCAAAATCGTCATCAACACGTTAAGGCGGCGGTTGCTTCCGGAAATCAGCAGCAGGGCGATCGCCAGTCCCGCGACCTGAAATGCCGCAACCGTGGCGCGAAGTGCGACGATCCCGCTGTCTCCCCAAAAGCTCATCAGGGCGGCCGACCAGTAGTATCGGCCCGGATCGTAGGATTGAAAATCGCGCAAAGGCACTTCGCCGGCGATTACACGCTGTGCGCCGTACCAGAGAAATCCTTCGTCATACAGATTGAAGCCTTGCCAGCCTTGCCAGAAGAAAAGTCCGGCCACGATCGCGCAGGAAATCGCAAAAGATACGAGCGCTCGAGGACCGCGAGCTTGTACGCCCACATCCATTCTCCAATGTGCAACCGTGGCCGCAAAAGCCAGCGCCCTCGGCACCTAGCAGAGCGGTTCGGAGTGCGCAACACGTCTGTCGATTGATGCGTCGCTCGTCGCCCGTTGGCATGCTGACCGGCATCGCAACGAAAACGGCGGGCGTAGATCGCCGCATCGTCCCGCCGGTTGTTCGTTATCGGAGAATAGCGTATCTGATCTGGATGTAACCTTCCAATATACGCGAACCAGATACATGCTTGGTAGCCGGCAGCTGACTTCAGGACGTCTTGGATTGGCGTTGCTGATGCTGTTTTACGTCGTCATCTGCTGCCTGTCTTCCATTTACGTTACGAAACTTTTCTACTTGAGTTTTCGCATGGCGTACGACCCGGCCAGGTTATTCACCGCCGGTATCGCAGTTGCGGCCTTTATGCCCGTTTTGTTTCTTTTCACATTTGCCCGGTTCAGCTTCGGCTATTTCGTTGGTTTCTATTTTTCCTCGATGTTCATTGGTTATCTCTGGCTAAGTGTCTTCTCGGACTATGTTTATGATCGCCCAACGGCCTTGCTGTCTGCTCTGGCGTCGGCTGTTGCCTTTATTTTGCCCGCCCTGTTCATATCGTCGCCGATCAGGCAGATCGGCACGATGTCGTTGCGGACATTCGACCGCCTCCTGATGCTGATCTTTTTGCTTTGCATCGTAACCGTCGCGGCCGGTGCGAGCTATAATTTCAGAATTGCAAACCCCGGCGATGTTTCCAATCTGCGTACCGATTCATTTCCGGCGATCCTGAATTATCTCATCGGAATAACTTCCAACTCGCTGCTGCCGTTCCTGTTCGCCTGTTTTCTGGCGCGCAAGGATCTTTGGCGAGCGGGCGCAGTCCTGGTCCTGTTGCTGTTCTACTATCCGATTGCCATGAGCAAGATCGCCTTTTTCGCGCCTGTCTGGCTTGTGCTAATGGCGCTACTTGCAAGAATTTCCGGAGCCAAGACTGCGGTCATTATCTCGCTGTTGATGCCCACATTGGTCGGTGTGGTTCTGATTTTCCTGTTCAACCAGCACGCAACGCTCTCCGAGACGGCCATTTCCTATTTCAAAATCGTAAATCTCCGGATGATCGCCATTCCTTCAATCGCCATGGACGTTTACAACGATTTCTTCTCGAAACACGAACTCACATATTTTTGCCAGATGTGGCTCTTGAAGCCGTTTATCGGCTGCCCGTATCAGGATCCGCTGTCGATTGTGATGTTGAACAATTATCCCTTCGGAGGAAATTTCAACGCTTCGCTGTTTGCGACCGAAGGTATCGCTTCCGTGGGATTGCTGCTCGCGCCGGTTTCGGCGTTTGCATGCGGATTAATAGTGGCTCTTGCAAATCGATTGTCCGCGGGCCTGCCTTCGTCCTTTGTTGTCGTGTCTGGCGCGATTCTTGCCCAGATCATGATGAATGTTCCGCTGGCCACCATTCTGCTGTCGCATGGGGCAGGCTTGCTCTTCCTGCTGTGGTACATAACGCCGCGCAGCATGTTCCAGGAGGAACGATAGCGGCGCCGGGCGAACGCGCCGGTTATAGCCGCCAGCAACCTGCTTGCCTACGCCCGGGGCCGATGCCAAATTGCCAGACTTGCTACGTGCGCTATCCCGCGCGAGGATTCCATTGTGGAAATAACGGCCCTGAACATTGCCGACGTCAAACTCGTCGTGCCGCAAATTCACCGCGATGCGCGAGGTTTCTTTTCCGAAACCTGGAGCCGCCGCGGTCTGGAAGCGGCCGGCATCGCCACCGAGTTCGTTCAGGATAATCATTCGCTGTCGGCCGAGGCCGGTACGCTGCGCGGCCTGCATTTTCAGATGCCGCCGCATGCTCAAGGCAAGCTGTTGCGGGTGGCGCGGGGTTCCGTCTTCGACGTGGCAGTCGATATCCGGGTCGGCTCGCCGACATACGGACAACATGTGAGCGCGATTTTAAGCGCCGAAAACTGGACGCAGATATGGATTCCGGCAGGGTTTGCGCACGGATATTGTACGCTTGAGCCCAATACCGAGGTGATCTACAAGGTGACCGACTACTACGCCCCGGATTGCGATCGGGGCCTCAAATGGGACGACGCCGACCTTGGCATCAGGTGGCCGGTCGATCCCGCCAGCGTCAGGCTGTCCGAAAAGGACCGGAAGCTGCCGGCTTTGAAGGAAATGGCGCCCGTGTTCGTTTTTCGGCACGTGACGCCTTAACGGATGTCGACAAGGGGATCGTTATGCGCGTGTTGGTAACCGGCGGCGCCGGCTTTATCGGGTCGGCCATCGTCCGGTATCTTGTTAACGAGGAGCGCGTTGAAGTCCTCAACGTCGACAAGCTCACCTATGCCTCCAATCTCGCCTCCGTCGCGCCGGTTTCGCGTGATTCCCGCTACGCGCTGCTGAAGGCCGACATCTGCGATCCGGCCCGGATGGCGGCGGCGTTTGCCGACTTTCAACCCGATGGCGTGATTCATCTGGCCGCCGAAACCCACGTCGATCGTTCGATCACGGGCTCCGCCGCGTTCATCGAAACCAACATCACCGGTACTTACGTGTTGCTCGAAGCGGCGCGCCGCTATTTCGAAGGCTTGTCGGGCGAACGGCGTGAAAAATTTCGATTTCTTCACGTCTCTACCGACGAAGTATATGGCTCGCTCGGACCCGAAGGCCTGTTCGCAGAAACCACGGCTTACGATCCAAGCTCGCCGTACTCGGCGAGCAAGGCCGCGTCCGATCATCTGGTGCTGGCGTGGCACCGGACGTACGGGCTGCCGACCATCATCTCCAACTGTTCCAACAATTACGGGCCGTATCAGTTTCCCGAAAAACTTATTCCGCTGATGATCCTGAACGCCCTCGAAGGCAAGCCGCTGCCGGTTTACGGCAACGGCTCCAATGTGCGCGACTGGCTCTATGTCGACGATCATGTCCGCGCGCTGTTCCTGATCTTGCGCCGGGGACGGGTCGGCGAGAAGTATAATGTCGGGGGACGCAACGAGCAGACCAACCTCGACGTCGTCGAACGCATCTGCGACATCATGGATCGCTTCAACCCCGCGGGTGCAGCCCATCGGCGCCATGTTTCCTTCGTCACCGACCGGCCGGGACACGACCAGCGCTACGCGATCGATGCGAGCCGGCTGGAGCGCGAGTTGGGCTGGAGCGCGAAGGAGACGTTCGACACCGGCATTGAAAAAACCGTGCGCTGGTATCTCGACAACAGGGAATGGTGGGAATCGGTGCGGCTCGGTGTCTATGCCGGGGAACGGCTTGGCCTCGCCGGTAAACGGGAGCGGCCGCCCGGTGCGGCAAAACAGGACGCCAGGTGAAGATTCTCGTCACCGGCCGTGAGGGCCAGCTGGCGCGCGGCCTTCTGGAAACCGCTGCCGGTGTTGAAGTGGTAGCGATCGGCCGCCCTGAACTCGATGTTGCCGACGAGAGGTCGGTGGCCGCGGCGGTGGTACGCGAGCGTCCCGACCTTGTCGTCAATGCCGCCGCCTATACGGCGGTCGACAGAGCGGAAACCGAACCCGCCGTTGCGCACGCGGTCAACGCGCTGGGGGCGGAGCATGTCGCAAAAGCCTGCGCTGCGAATGCGATCCCGATCATCCACATTTCGACGGATTATGTGTTCGATGGAACCAAGCATGGCCCTTACCTCGAAGACGATCCCACAGCTCCCATCAATGTCTACGGACGGACCAAGCTCGAGGGCGAGCAGCGCGTCGCCAGAGCCTGCGAGCGGCATCTGATCCTTCGCACCGCGTGGGTGCACAGTCCCTGGGGCGTCAACTTCGTGAAAACCATGCTCCGGTTGGCGGCGACGCGGCCAAACATCGGCGTCGTCGGCGATCAGAAGGGGTCACCAACCTATGCGCCGCATCTGGCTGCGATCGTGCTGGCGATCGCTGCCCGCATTGCAGCCGATCCCGCCGGCATGCGCTGGGGCGTCTATCACGCCGTCGGCGCGGGCGAGACCACCTGGTTCGGCTTTGCCCGCGAGGTTTTTCGGCACGCCGCGGAACACGGGTTGCCCGTGGCCGACGTCGACGCGATTGCGACGGCGGACTATCCGACCCCGGCGCGACGGCCCGCCAATTCGCGTTTGAATTGCGACAAGTTGCGGCTGTCGCTCGGCCTCGAATTGCCGGATTGGCGGGTTGGGGCAGGGGACTGCGTTGCGCGTATTTCCGCGTCGATGCAGGACCAGCCATCCTGATCCGGCTTTTGACCGGCGTCGCGCGATTGCCAACATTCGCGGCGTATGCGATGCGATCCATGGGAAGGTTCCCGGTCGGGGTTGTCATATGAAGGGTATTATTCTGGCCGGCGGCAGCGGCACGCGTCTCTATCCAATGACGCGCGCGGTGTCGAAGCAGCTGCTGCCGGTTTACGACAAGCCGATGGTCTACTACCCGCTCAGCACGCTGATGCTGGCGGGTATCCGGGATATCCTGCTCATTTCCACCCCGGAGGATTTGCCGAATTTCAAACACCTGCTCGGCGACGGCGATCGTCTCGGCATCAAGATCAGCTACCGCGAACAGCCGAAGCCGGAAGGGCTGGCGCAGGCCTACATCATCGGCGCGGACTTCGTGGCTGGCGGCAACTCGGCGCTGATCCTCGGCGACAACATCTTCTTCGGCCACGGAATGCCGGAGGCGCTGGCGGCGGCGCGCGCCAGACCGGCGGGTGCTACGGTGTTCGCCTATCAGGTCTCGGATCCGGAGCGTTATGGCGTGGTCGAACTCGACAGCGAGGCCCGGCCGGTTTCGATTGTCGAGAAACCCACGGCGCCGAAATCCAAATGGGCGGTCACGGGACTGTATTTCTTCGACCGGCGCATTGTCGAAATCGCGGCATCCCTGAAACCGTCGGCGCGTGGCGAACTGGAAATCACCGACGCGGTTTCCGCGTATCTGCGCCTGGGTGAGTTGCAAGTCGAGCGGCTGGGGCGCGGGTTCGCATGGCTCGACACCGGGACGCCGGAACTCGATGCTCGACGCCTCGGAATTCATGCGGACGCTGGAAAAGCGCCAGGGGTTCCGGGTGAGCTGCCCCGAAGAAATCGCCTACCGGATGGGATTCATCAGCCGCGATGACCTGGAGCGGCTCGGGCGCGAACTCGGAAAGTCGGAATATGGCCGCTATCTGCTCGCCATCGCCGAGGAGCGGGCTGCCGGCCCCTAGAAGGCGTTCGTATCGCGCGAATTCCGGCACGCACGGCTACGCGAATGGACATGACTCCGGCGTTGTCCGTGTAATTTGATCAAAGGCGCTAGACCAAGGGCGTGACTTGCCGTGGCAGGTCGAGTTGCGTATGGAATGGGCGTTCTTCTGAGCCCTTATCCGGGTACGAGGATGGTTCCGAAACACATGGATCAGACCGCCCGCAACGACATCGCTGTTGACTTCGGCTCTATCGCAGTCGAGGCGGGGCGCGCGATCATGGCCGTTCGCGGCTCGGAATCGGGCCTGCAGCACAAGCCTGACGGTTCGCCCGTCACCCAGGCCGATATCGACGCTGATCGCATCATATGCGCCCGGCTCGCCAGCCTGCTTCCCGACATGCCCGTTGTCACCGAGGAGGCGTCCGGGACGCACGCCTTCTCAGGCACCGGCCGCTTTATCCTGGTCGACCCGCTGGATGGCACGCGGGAGTTCGCGTCGGGCCGCGACGAATTCACAGTCAACATCGCACTCATCGATCGCGGTGAACCTGTCGCCGGCGCGGTCTATGCTCCGGCATTGAACCGTCTGTACGTCGCCGGCGCATCGGCCTTTCGCGCTGACGTCCGGCCGGCGGAACCGGTGCCCGGGCTGCAGGCGATGCGCGTGTTGACCACCAACGCCGTGTCCTATGAAGCCTTGCGCGCGGTCGCCAGCCACTCGCACCTCGACTCCGCGACCAAAAGCTGGCTCGACGCGCGGCCGATCGGGGAACTGCGCTCGGCCGGATCGTCGCTGAAATTTTGCATGATCGCCGAGGGCGAGGCCGACGTTTATCCGCGGCTGGCCCCGACCATGGAATGGGACACCGCCGCCGGGCACGCCGTTCTCGCAGCCGCCGGCGGCTGCGTGGTGCGGGTCGATGGTTCGCCGCTCGGATACGGCAAAAGCGCAGCCGGTTTCCGGAACGAGTTTTTTATCGCCTGGGGCACGCGGCATTGCTGCGACAAGGATCGCGCGCGCGCCGTGGTGCGGGACCTGAACTGATGGAATCGAGCGCATCGAAGGGCCTGCGTGAAACACTGCCGAAGCATCTCAAACGACTTGAGGCGGAGTCGATCGAGATCATGCGGGAAGTCGTCGCCGAGTTCAAAAGCCCGGTGATGCTCTACTCGATCGGCAAGGATTCCAGCGTCATGCTGCATCTGGCGATCAAGGCGTTTTATCCCGCACCCTTGCCGTTTCCTCTGATGCATGTCGACACCACCTGGAAATTCCGCGAAATGATCGCCTTCCGCGATCGGACGGTAAAAGGAATTGGCGCCAATCTGATCGTCTACGTCAATCAGGAGGGCGTCGACAACGGCGTCAGTCCGATTGCTTCCGGCTCGTCGCTCCATACCCACGTCATGAAAACCGAAGCGCTGAAAAAAGCGCTCGATCTTCACGGCTTCGACGCCGCCTTTGGCGGCGCCCGTCGCGACGAGGAGAAAAGCCGGGCCAAGGAACGAATCTTCTCTTTCCGCTCGCAGGGGCACGTCTGGGATCCGCGCAACCAGCGGCCGGAATTGTGGAATTTGTTCAACACGCGGATCAGTGCCGGCGAAACCATCCGGGTATTCCCGCTGTCGAACTGGACCGAGCTGGATATCTGGCACTACATCATGCTGGAGAATATCGAGGTGGTGCCGCTCTATTTCGCCAAGGCGCGCCCGGTGGTGATGCGTGGCGGGACATGGATCATGGTCGATGACGAGCGCTTGCCGCTGCAGACCGGCGAAACACCGCAGATGCGGGTGGTCAGGTTTCGCACCCTCGGCTGTTATCCCCTGACCGGCGCCATCGAGTCCGATGCCAATTCGCTGCAAGAGATTGTCGCGGAAATGCGCAGTGCGCGGGTATCGGAGCGGCAGGGCCGCCTGATCGACAGCGACGAGGCGTCGTCGATGGAGAAAAAGAAGCGCGAGGGCTATTTCTGATGCCCCTCGCTCACACTGAGGCGGCCGTGGAAGGCATGGCGGCCAAGGATCTTCTCCGCTTCATCACCTGCGGATCGGTCGACGACGGCAAGTCCACCCTGATCGGGCGGCTGCTGCACGACTCCAAACTCATCCTTGAAGATCAGCTTGTGACGCTTGCCAAAAACTCCGAGCGTCATGGCACCAACGATGAAGATATCGATTTTGCCCTGCTGGTCGATGGGCTGGAAGCCGAGCGCGAGCAGGGCATTACGATCGACGTCGCCTACCGTTTTTTCACCACTCCCAGACGTTCCTTCATCGTCGCGGACACCCCCGGGCACGAGCAATATACCCGCAACATGGCGACCGGCGCCTCGAATGCCGAGCTTGCGGTCATTCTTGTCGATGCGCGCAAGGGCGTGCTGGTGCAGACGCGCCGGCACTCTTTGATCTGTTCGCTGCTGGGCATCCGTCATGTCGTGGTGGCGGTGAACAAGATGGATCTGGTCGGCCACGCCAGCGAGACCTTCGAGCGCATTGTCGCAGACTATTCGACATTCGCAGCCCAACTCGGTTTCACGTCGATCGTGCCGATCCCGATCTCGGCCAGATTCGGCGACAACATCACGAGATCCGGCAATATGCCGTGGTATCAGGGCCCGCTGTTGCTCGATTACCTGGAGTCGATCGACGTCGAAGGCGAATCCGCCGACAAGCCGTTCAGGTTTCCGGTGCAGTGGGTGAACCGGCCGAACCTCGATTTCCGCGGCTACGCCGGAACGGTGGTGTCCGGCACGATCGCGGCGGGCGATGCAGTCGTGGTGGCTTCATCGGGCCAAAGCTCTCGCGTTAAGGAACTGCTGACCTACGAGGGCGCACAGGCGTCCGCGCAGTCGGGCGACGCGATCACCATGACATTGACGGACGACGTCGATATCGCGCGGGGCGATGTCCTGGTCGATCCCGCTTCGCGCCCCGAGGTGTCGGACCAGTTCGCAGCGCATCTGATCTGGATGAGCGACCATGCGCTGGTGCCCGGCCGGTCCTATCTGGCACGGATCGGAACCAGGACGACCGCGATCACCGTAACCGGCATCAAGTACAGGATCGACGTCAACACGCGCGAGCATCTGGCGACCCATACGCTCGCGCTGAACGACATCGGGGTTTGCAATCTCGCGACGGGCACCCCGGTGGCGTTCGATCCCTACGCGCAGAACCGCAGGACCGGCAGTTTCATCATGATCGACCGGTTCACCAACCATACGATCGGCGCCGGCATGATCGATTTCGGCCTGCGGCGCGGCACCAATTTGCATTGGCAGCCGCTGCTGGTGGGAAGGGCGGAGCGGGCGGTGCTGAAGCGTCAGCGCGCGGCGATCGTCTGGTTTACCGGCCTGTCCGGCGCCGGCAAATCGACCGTCGCCAACATCGTCGAGCAGCGGCTTCACACCATGGGGCACCATACGATGATGCTCGACGGCGACAATGTGCGGCACGGTCTCAATCGCGATCTCGGGTTCACCGAAGCCGATCGCGTGGAAAATATCCGGCGCTGCGGCGAGGTGGCGAAGTTGATGACCGAAGCCGGCCTGATCGTGTTGTGCTCGTTTATTTCGCCCTACCGCGCCGAGCGGATCGGCGTCCGAAACCTGGTTGGCGACGGCGAATTTATCGAGGTGTTCGTCGATACGCCGATTGAGGAATGCATGAGGCGCGATACCAAAGGCCTGTACGCCAAGGCCAGGGCGGGCACGATCAAGAATTTCACCGGTTTCGATGCGCCCTACGAGGCGCCCGAAACGCCGGAAATTCACCTGCGGACGCTCGATGAAAAGCCCGACCAGATGGCCGACCGCATCATCAAGGACCTGATCGCGCGGCAAATCATCAGTCCGTCCTGAAGCTTGATCCGGAACGGACCAGAGCAAAACGCCGGCCGGGGTCTATTCCGGTGCCGGGCCGGGCGTCGAATATCCGCGGGCTCTTAAAGCGTCCGCGCGCTTTGCCGCAAAATTTGCGAGCTCACTATCGGACTCATACGCCTTGGCGCGATCGGCCCGGATATTTTTGACCGCGCTCGCGAGTTGAGTGTTCGAAACCTGCAGGCCGCAAAAGGCGGCGGTTTCGCCAAGCCATTTGAGGGGATTGTCCAGGACGTCCTCATAACGGAGCGCCAGCGCGCGGCCGGCGGGCAGTTGGGCCATCACCGCGTCGGCCTGCGACGTATACTCTTCCCAGAGCGCAAATCCATCTTCGAGAACCAGGCAGCGCGGCGAATGGGCGAAGCCGCTTCGTCGAAGGCGAACGAAAAACGCCATGCGATTTTTTTTATAGAAGCGCGGAGCATCTTCAAGCATCTTGATTTCCCGCGCCCGCAGCGACTGTGCGACGTCGACTCCGTTTCTTTCAATCGAAACCACCTTCGCATCGGGAAATATCCGCAACCAGACCGGAAGCGTGAAGGTGTTGCGGGGATCCTTCCAGCCCCACGGCATGCCGAGACCGCCGATTCCTCCCAGCACATACCGCGCTCCGACGAACTGCATGCAGCGGGGACTTGCCAGGAGGTTGCGAATATACAATTCGGTCCACTTGATCACTTCATCGTTGCGCCAAAAATACTGGTTGAACGGGGTCGGATTGTCCCAGCGCCCTCCGCATTGGGCCAGCAGCCACTCGTTCAGATCCTGAAAAAACAATGCCTCGTTGTTTTCATCCTTGACGGCGCCGAAGAACATCCCGAGTTCTTCCAGCAGGCGGCCAAGCATGCTGGTTCCGGAACGATGCATTCCAATAAAGATAACGGGGTCGCGCATGGCTGAATCCCATTTTTCGTGACCCGGTCATAATCAAAGGCGATCCTACTTGTCCAGTGGGATGAGGCGCGGCGGTTGCGCATTCATTTTGACCATTATTGGTGAATATGCATTGCCGCCCGATGCTGCGCTCTTTATCGTGACTGTTATTGGCTGGCGGGTTGGCGAAGGCGTTTGAACGATCAGCGGCGATGGGATTTTCTCGAGTGACCGTGAGCGTTTGCATGGCGACATATCAGGGAGAGCGATATGTCGAAAGGCAGCTGCGCTCGATTCTGGAGCAGCTTGATGCAAACGATGAAGTCGTCGTCGTCGACGACTGTTCGAAAGATCGGACAGTTGAAGTCATCGAAAGCCTCAACGATCCCCGTATCAAGCTCTTCCGAAATCCGGTAAACCGCCGCGAGGTCTACTCTTTCGGCAGAGCTATCGAAATCGCCGAGGGAGACATCATATTTATGGCCGACCAGGATGACATCTGGATGCCGGGCCGGGTGCAATTGATGCTTGACCGGTTGCAGCAATCGGGCGCAGCCTTGATTACAAGCAACTTCGATTGGATGGATGCCGACGAGCGGCCGATCCATGTCCCCTACGACGGAGTATCGGCAAGGGCATCGGCGCGCTACTTCAGGAACATTGCCGACATTTTCATCGGAAAGACCAATTATTTCGGCTGCGCCATGGCGTTCAGGCGCGAACTCATCCCATTGATCACGCCGATTCCTTCCTACGTCGAGTCGCACGACCTCTGGATCGCGCTGGCGGCCAATCAGATCGGGTCCAACCTGCATATCGACGACAAGACCTTGCGCAAGCGCCGGCACGCCAGCAATACCACCGGCACGGTTTCCACCCGATCCCTGCTGCTCAAGAGCTGGTCGCGAGTGATCTTCACGCGAAGCATGCTCGATTTGTCGAGGCGCGCGCGCCAACTCAAGTCCTGATCGCCGGCCGAAAAGCCGGGGCAAGGCGGGAAGGCGGCTTGCAGGGCCGGGTTTTTAGCCTTGCGCGCCAAATAAGCGCATTTCCCGCCGTAATTGGTATTTATCTGCCGCGCCAGACCGACTAAAGGGGTGTCCATTGCCGGGCCAGTTTGAGTGGAATTACGAGTTCCCGGCCGTGGCGTGCCCGCAACCGGTTTTTCTCCAACGTTTTGAAATGAAATGAACGCCCGAAAGTATCAAATCTGCACCAACTGCGTGATGGACACCAGCGACTCGACGCTCCAGTTCGACGGGCGCGGCTGGTGCCAGTATTGCTGCAACTATTACGAAAGCATCCAGCCGAACTGGCATCCGGATGAACGCGGCATCAAGGAGATCATGCCCGTCATCGAGAAGATCAAGCAAGAGGGCAAGGACCGCGACCACGATTGCATCATCGGAATCAGCGGCGGCCTCGACAGTTCCTATGTCACCTATGTGGCGAAAGAGAAGTTCGGGCTACGGCCCCTGATGTTCCATTGCGATACCGGATGGAACTCGGATCTCGGGGTCAGCAACATCCAGAAGATCATCGAAGGTCTGCACCTCGACCTGGTGACCGAGGTTGTCAACTGGGAGGAGATGAAGGACCTGCAGCGGGCGTTCTTCAAGTCGCAGGTTTCGTTCGTCGATACGCCGCAGGATCTCGCGCTGTTCTCCGCGATGTATAACTTTGCCGCCAAGAACGGCTTCAAATACGTCATCACCGGCGGCAACAATTCAACGGAATGCGTGCGCGAGTCGCTGGAGTGGACCTACTTCTCGACCGACATGGTTCAGGTCCGCGACATTCACGGCAAGTTCGGCACCCGTCCGCTGAAGACATTTCCGATCT
The DNA here is from genome assembly GCA_963710045.1 of uncultured Alphaproteobacteria bacterium. GTDB lineage: Bacteria > Pseudomonadota > Alphaproteobacteria > Rhizobiales > Xanthobacteraceae > Bradyrhizobium. The sequence continues at coordinate 61,082 of CAVPZO010000050.1, forward strand.
GCGACATCCTGAAATACAGGATTTATTATCGCTGGGTGAAGGGAATGCGCGTCGTCAAGCTGCTCGACAGCGTTCCGTATATCAAAAAAGATGCCATTCGCGAACTGAGCGAGAAATTCGGCTGGCAGCCGTATCCGCAAAAGCATTACGAATCCCGCTTCACGCGCTTTTACGAATCCTACTGGACGCCGAAGAAATTCGGCTACGACAAGCGCCGCGCTTATCTGTCGAGCGAGGTCCTGACCGGCCAGATGACGCGCGAGGAAGCACTGGCGCGCGTTGCCAAGCCCGAACTCGATGAAGAAACCATGGCCCAGGAATTCGAATACGTGGCCACCAAGCTCGGCTGGAGCGTCGCCGAGTTCGAGGAAATCTTCAAGGGCGAGAACAAGACGTTCAGGGACTACAAGAACAACATGTTTCTCATCACGCTTGGAGCCAGAATTTCCAATCTGCTCGGGCTTGATAACCGGATATTCCGATGATCACGATCATCAATTACGGGCTCGGAAATGTTCAGGCCTTCGCCAACCTCTACAAGAGGCTGAATATCCCGGTCGCGGTCGCAACCACCGCGTCCGACTTCAGCGGTGCAACCAAGCTTATCCTACCCGGGGTAGGAGCCTTCGATCACGCGATGGAATTGCTCGATGCCTCGGGGATGCGCGAGACGGTCGACGATCTGGTTCTCAAGCAGGGCATGCCGGTGCTCGGTGTCTGCGTCGGAATGCAGATCCTCGCGGGCTCCAGCGATGAAGGCAAGCTTGCGGGGCTGGGCTGGATCGAGGGGCGGGTGCGGCGCTTCGACGAAAAGACGCTGCCCCGGCCGGCGCGCTTGCCGCATATGGGATGGAATGACGTGGTCCCGAAAAGCGGCGCCAGACTGTTCAGCGGGCTCGAGCAGGACTCCCGCTTTTACTTTCTGCACTCGTATTATTTCGACTGCGCTTCGAATGATAATGTGCTGGCGACGTCCGAGTATGGAATCGCGTTCGGTTGCGCGGTCCGCTCCAGCAATATCTATGGCGTGCAATTTCATCCGGAGAAGAGCCACGACTATGGCGGCCGGCTGTTGAAGAATTTCGCCGAGTTGTAATCGTGCTGCGCCCCCGGATCATCCCCTGCCTGCTCGTTCAGGACAAAGGCCTCGTCAAGACGGTCGGATTCTCCAGTCCGAAATACGTCGGCGACCCCATCAACGTGGTCAAGATTTTCAACGAGAAAGCGGTCGACGAACTCGCCGTCTACGACATCGACGCGACGGTGAAGGGACATGGTCCCGATTACAAGATGCTCGAGAACCTCGCCTTCGAGTCGCGGATGCCGCTGTGCTATGGCGGCGGCGTCAAGACCGTCGACCAGGTCAAGACCATCATCGGGCTCGGGGTCGAGAAGGTGGCGATCAGTTCGGCGGCGGTGGCCAATCCGCGCCTGATTGCCGAGGCTGCGGAGGCGGTCGGCAACCAGAGCGTTGTCGTCGTGCTCGACGTCAAGCCGCGCCCGCGCAGCACCACCTACGAAGTCTGGACCCATAATGGCACCGTCAACACCGGCCGGCTGATGCTGGAGGTGGCGGCGGAGGTCGAGAAACTTGGCGCCGGCGAGATCGTGGTCAACGCGATCGAGAAGGATGGCCAGATGAAGGGCTATGACCTTGAGCTGGCGCGGCAGATCAATGCATCGGCCGGGGTGCCGGTCACGATACTGGGCGGTGCGGGCTCGCTTGCGCACATCGAGGAGCTGATTCGCAATTTCGGCGTGATCGGGGTCGCCGCGGGCAGCCTGTTCGTTTTCAAGGGCGTCTACCGCGCGGTGCTGGTCAATTACCCGAGCATCAAGGAGCGGGACCAACTGCTTGACCACATCAACAAGCAGGTCGCCTGATGCCAAACCTTGTCAACGGGTAGCGCCGTGAAAATCCTGGTTCTGGGCGCAACGGGTCTTTTGGGCAACGCCGTATTTCGCGGATTGTCGAAGGCATCGGATGCGCGCGTGGAGGGCACCATCCGGCATGAAGCCGCCCGCGGGCTGTTTGCGCCGGAGCATTCATCGCGCCTGATCGTGGTCGGCGATATCGAAAATCCGGAGCAACTCGCGCGGCTGCTTGAGACCGCCGGTCCGGACCTGGTGGTCAACTGCATCGCCGTCGGACGGCCGGCGCCCGCCGATCCGATGCGGTCGATATTAGTCTATTCGGTGCTGCCCCAGCGCCTGTCGCTGCTGTGCCGGCGTTCCGGAACACGTCTCGTTCAGATCGGCTCGGACGGCGTTTTCTCCGGCGCCCGGGGCGGCTATACCGAAGACGATCCGCCCGACGCCAACGATGTCTACGGGATATCCAAACTGTTGGGCGAGGTCGCCGAGCCGCACGCCATCACCTTGAGGACCTCGATCATCGGCCATGAATTGCAATCCGGCAGTGGGCTGCTAGAGTGGTTTCTGTCGCAGCAGGGCCGGTGCAGCGCTTACACACGGGCGATTTTCTCAGGATTTCCGACAATCGTGCTCGCTGATCTCATCAGGGACGTCGTGATCCCGCGTCCGGACCTGCATGGCATCTATCACGTGGCAACCCGGCCGATTTCAAAGTTCGATCTGCTGCGGCTGGTGGCGGAACGTTACGGCAAGAAAATCGAGCTGATAGCGGACGACCGGGCGAGCCCAAATCGTTCGCTGGTCGCGGACCGGTTCGAGCGGGCGACCGGCTATGTTGCGCCGGATTGGCCGGCGCTTGTCGACGTGATGTATTGCGACAGATTTGGTTCGGCGAGGACATGATGTTTAGCGACAAGGTTGTAGCGATCACAGGCGGCACGGGATCATTCGGGCAGCATATCCTGAAAGGCTTCCTCGCCACCGATGTCGCGGAGATACGCATCTTCAGCCGCGACGAGAAGAAGCAGGAGGAGATGCGCTCGGCGTTCAACAACACCAAGCTCAAATTCTATATCGGCGATGTCCGCGCTTATGACAGCATTCACCAGGCGCTGAAGGGCGCACATTATGTATTTCATGCCGCGGCGCTGAAGCAGGTGCCGTCCTGCGAGTTCTATCCGCTCGAGGCGGTGCGGACCAATATTCTCGGCACCGAGAACGTCATGAGTGCCGCGGTTGCCAACGGCGTCGAGAAGGTTGTCGTACTCTCGACCGACAAGGCGGTCTATCCGATCAACGCCATGGGCCAGACCAAGGCGCTGATGGAAAAGGTGATGGTGGCCAAATCGCGCAGCCTGTCGTCGACCGAGACGCTATTGTGCGCGACGCGCTACGGCAACGTCATGGTTTCGCGCGGCTCGGTGATCCCGCTGTTCGTGTCGCAGATCAAGGCCGGCAAGCCGCTGACGATCACCGATCCGAACATGACCCGGTTCCTGATGTCGCTGGACGATTCGGTCGATCTGGTGCTGCATGCCTACGGGCACGGCCAGCAGGGCGACATCTTCGTGCAGAAAGCCCCCGCTGCCACGATCGGCGATCTGGTGCAGGCGCTCAAGGAACTTTTCAATGCCGACAACCCGGTCCAGACCGTCGGCACGCGTCACGGCGAGAAACTCTACGAGTCGCTGGTTTCGCGCGAGGAGATGGCGCGGGTCGAGGACATGCAGCAATATTACCGCATCCCGGCCGACAACCGGGATCTCAACTACGCCATGTATTTTACCGAGGGCCAGAAGGAAATATCGACGCTTGATGACTACACCTCGCACAATACCGAACGTTTGAGCGTGGCCCAGGTCAAGGAATTGCTGCTCAAGCTCGATTTCATCCAGCGGCACCTGCGCGGCGAGGGCGCCGCGATAGCCGAAATCTAGCGTTTGCCGCTATTTCCCGGCGGGTGATTTCCGGATCAAGGTACTGTAAAGGGACATCGCCGGCGGCCCGGGCAATCCGCGTGGGATGGATCGGATCGGTACTGCCGGTCCGCAAGACGAGACGAAGGACAATCGATCGATGCAAGCGAGCAGCCCACACCAGCCTGTCTGCGCATTCTGCGACAGCAAGCGGCTGGGACTGGTGATGGATTTCGGCGAGGTTGGTCTCGCCGGCGCGTTCCTGAAGCCCGAGCAGTTCGCGACCGAGCGCACGTTTCCGATGCGGCTGCACTTCTGCGAAGATTGCTGCGCGGTGCAGGTGACCGACAAGGTCCCTGCCGACATCATGTTCAAGGAAGGCTATTTCTACTTCTCGTCATCGATCGGCACCCTGCGCGATCATTTCAGGGAATACGCCTCCGAGGTGACAAAACGGTTTCTCGACCCGGCCAACGCCACGGTGCTGGAATTCGGCTGCAACGATGGCGTGCTGCTAAGTCCGCTGGCCGACCAGGGCATTCGCACCGTGATCGGCGTCGACCCGGCCACCAACGTGGTTGCCACCATCGACGATTCCCGCGTCAAGGTGGTCAACGACTATTTCACCGAGGACGTTGCCCGGAAGGTGGTCGCCGAGCATGGCAAGGTCGACCTGATCATGGCCAACAACGTCTACGCCCACATCCCCGACATCCAGGGCACCACGCGCGCGGTTGCCGCAGCGCTGCATCCGGATGGCGTGTTCGCCTTCGAGGTCCACTATCTCGGCAAGGTGATCGACGAGATGCAATACGACATGATCTATCACGAGCACCTTTACTACTACTCGCTGCTGTCGGTGATGAACCATCTCGCCCGCTACGACATGATGGTGTTCGACATCAAGCCGATCCCGATTCACGCGGGCTCGATCCGTTTCTACACGTGCAAGAAGGGCAGCAAGCACGGCGCCTCGGTATCGCCGGCCGTCACGGCGCTGGAGGCCGAGGAGCGGGCGCGGGGTTTCGACCGCTACGAGACATTTCTCAAGTTCTCCGATACCGTCGCCGCGCACCGCGACAGGCTGATCGAACTGCTCGGCGAGTTGCGCAGCCAGGGCCACCGGATCGCGGGCTACGGCGCCTCGGGCCGCGCCAACACCATGATTCAATATTGTGGTATCAACCGCGATCATCTCGACTATATGATCGACGATGCCCCGGCGAAGGCCGGGTTTTACACGCCAAAATCGCATTTCGAGATCTTTCCAAGCTCGATCCTCGATCGCGGCGATTCGCCGGACTATCTGCTGATTTTCGCCTGGAGTTTCTTCGACGAGATCCGCAAGAAGAACGGGAATTATCTGGCCAAAGGCGGCCGGATGATCCTTCCTCTGCCCGAGGTTTCGATTTTTCCGCCGCGCTCGCCGTGATACCGGTCACGCAATGACGCTTCAACAAAACCAGCACGGAACATGCAAATGAAGGTGATGTCGATTTTCGGGACGCGCCCGGAAATGATCAAGATGTGGGCAACGCTGAAGAAGCTCGACGAGCTGAACTTCGACCACGTGATGGTTCACACCGGGCAGAATTTTACGCCCGAGCTTCGCGACTTCTTCTTCAAGGACCTGAAGCTGCGCAAGCCGGATTATGAGCTGGATATCGACACGTCCGGTTACGGGCCGGAAGTCGCCGACGTCATCCTCAAGTCGGACGCCCTGATGGAAAAGGTGAAGCCTGACGCGCTGCTGATATTGGGCGATACCTATAGCGGCCTCAGCGTGCTTCCGGCGGCGCATCGCGGCATCAAGATTTTCCACATGGAAGCGGGCCTGCGAGCATGGGACCGCCGCATGCCGGAACAGCGCAACCGCATCCTGATCGATCACATCAGCAGCATCCTGCTGCCGTACAACCGTTATCACCGCGAAAATCTGCTCCGCGAAGGTATTCATCCGTCAAAGATCATCGTCACCGGCAACACCACCTTCGAGGCGATGCGGGCCTTCGCACCGGAGATCGAGGCCAGCGACATCCTCAAGCGCCTCAAGCTGGAGCCGAAGAACTACATCCTGGTGACGGCGCATCGCAGCGAGAACGTCGATAATCCCGAAAACCTCGCGAATATTTTCAAGGCGCTCGGCGTGCTGAACCAGCGCCTGAAGCGGGAGATCATCTTTCCGATGCATCCGCGCACCACGAGCAAGCTGAAAGGGATCGACGTCCCGCCCAACATCCGGATTATGCCGCCATTGGGTTTTTACGATTTCAACCAGTTGCTCAAGCAGTCGTTCTGCGTGTTGTCCGACTCAGGAACTGCCGCTGAAGAAGGCCTGTTCTACAAGGTTCCGAATGTGAGCCTGCGCATGGCGACCGAGCGCATGGAAACGATCGAGAGCGGCGCGACCATCGTGTCGGGCATGGAAGCGGAAAATATCGTCGAGGCGGTGACGCTGGCGATCAGCCTGCCCTGGAGCGCCCGCTACGAATTCGAGGAGGACTATTCGCCCTCCGCGGTGGTCGTGAATGCGATCCGGACAAAAATCACCAATTTCTTCTGAGCCCCGGCTCTCGAATCGCGAGCAATCCCTGCACGATTCTTGCCTGTGAACTGACCGACATGAGCCGCAGCTTGCTGATTGCCCTGATCTCGACGGACTATCCGCCGTTGCGGACGTCCGCGGCAGTGCAGTTGCGGGATCTGGCGCAACAGTTTGCGGCGCTCGGCCATCGGCCCGTCGTCATCGTTCCGGCGTCGATGCCGGACAAACCCTGGACGGTGGAACGGCTCGACGGCATTGAAGTGCTGCGCGTCGCGGCGCCGCCGACCCGCGCGTCGTCGTTTGTCCGCCGCGCCCTTGCCGAAATGTGGCTGCCGTTCGCAATGTACCGCAATATCCGCAAGAGCCCGTTTCGGCGGGCGAAGTGGGATATCGTCACCTGGTATTCGCCGCCGATCTTCTTCGGGCCGCTGATCTGGAAACTGCGCCGTAATTCGGACGCACGAACCTACCTGATCCTGCGCGACATCTTTCCCGAATGGGCGGTCGACCTCGGCCTCGTCCGCAAAGGCCCGGTCTATCTGATGTTCAAGGCGATCGCGGCATTGCAGTACGCCGTATCCGAGGTCATCGGAGTGCAGACGCCGTCCAATCTCGCTTATCTATCGAACTGGGCATCGCCGAACCGGCGTATCGAGGTGCTGCATAACTGGCTGGCGGCAACGCCCGATGTCGGATGCGGCATCGAGGTCGCGAACACCACGCTGGCCGGCCGCAAGATCTTCGTCTACATCGGCAACATGGGCGTTGCCCAGGGCATGGACATCTTCATCGAACTGATCCAGAGCCTGCGGCATCGCGAGGATATCGGATTCCTGTTCGTCGGCCGGGGCTCCGAATTCGCAAAGCTTGAGGCTGAAAAAGCGTCGCGCGAGCTGACCAACGTGCTGTTTTTCGGCGAGATCGATTCGTCGGAAATTCCGGGCCTGCTCGCGCAATGTCACGTCGGGCTGGTGGCGCTGCATCCGGATCACAAGACGCATAATATTCCCGGCAAGTTCGTGTCCTACGTTCATTACGGACTGCCGGTGCTGGCCCGCGTCAATGGCGGAACGGACCTCGAACGGCTGATCGAGGATGAGGGCGTAGGCAGGGTCTATGTCGGCAATTCGGTCGGCGAACTGAAACGGCTGGCGGAGGAACTGGCGGACGACGAGGTTCTGCGCCATTCAATGTCCGGGCGGGGCAGGCAACTGGGCAGCCGGATGTTTTCGCCCGAGGCGGCTGCGAGGCAGATTGTCGCGTTGCAGGCTGCGCCCGGCAGTCGACACAGCGAGTGATTGCTGCCGGAGCATGTTTGCACGGCTGCTCCCCGAGCTCGGGAGAGCTGTTGTCCACACCGCGCCGGAACTTTATCATTGGTCGAATCTTGCCGCTGAGCCAAGCTCCGGCAGTAATTTAAGTCTGGTCAGGTCACAGGATGTCATTTCGGATACTGGTCACCGGCTCTTCGGGCTTCATCGGCTCGGCGGTCAGTTCCGCGCTGGCAGCGGCCGGCCACAGCGTGCGGGCGGCTTCGCGTAGACGGACCGCCATCGCCGACCGTGATGGTATCGAGTGGGCGCAGTTGTCGGATCTGGAAGGAGAGGTCGACTGGGCGCCGCTGCTCGAAGGTATGGATATCGTGGTGCATCTTGCCGCCATCGCCCATCGCAGCCATACCGACAGCGGCGACTACGCAAGGGCCAACCGCGTCGCGACGGCAAGTCTGGCGCAGGCCTGCCGGCAGCACGCGATCAAGCGCCTGATCTTCATGTCGTCGATTGGAGCGCAGGCCGGTTCTGCGGCCGACCATATCGTTACCGAACTCGACGAACCCTGGCCGATCACTGCCTACGACCGGGCCAAGCTCGCGGCCGAAGAGGAAATCCGGCGCGCGGGGGTGCCGTTTACCATTCTGAGGCCCGTCATTGTCTACGGTCCCGGGGCCAAGGCCAATATCGCCCTGATCATGCGCATCGCGGCGTTGCCCCTGCCGCTTCCCTTTGGAGCCTTCAGAAACAAGCGCTCGCTTCTTTCGATCGATAATCTGGTGCATGCAATCGTGGTGTGTCTGACCAGTCCGGAGACGCTCAACCAGACTTTTATCGTTTGCGATCCCGAGCCGATTACGTTAGCGGAAATGCTGACCACGTTGCGCGAGGCGGCCGGGCGCTCGCCGCGGCTGCTTCCGGTTCCACCGCTGGTGGTCAGGGCGATGATCATGGCCGCGGGGCGCCAGTCACTTTGGGACCGGATCGGCCGGGAGCTGGTGGCCAGTTCGGACAAATTGCAGAAGGCCGGGTGGCTTCCGCAAATTCAGACCAAAGCCGGTCTCCGCGCCATGGTGAATGCCAGCGTTGACGCTTCCGCGGAGTAACTGATCGATGAAGCGAGCGTTCGACGTTGCCGCCTGCGGCCTGTTCCTGCTGTTTTTCTGGCCGATACTCCTGATCGTCATCATCGCCATCCGGCTGCAGAGCCCGGGTCCGGCGATCTTCAGGCAAGTCCGGGTCGGAAAAGACGGGCGGCCGTTCACCTGCTACAAATTGCGGACGATGTATTCGGGAACCGCGAACCTCCCGACCCACGAGGTGCAGGCGTCGTCGGTCACGGCCCTCGGCGAACGCCTTCGCCGCTTCAAGGTCGACGAACTGCCCCAGCTCTGCAACGTGCTGATCGGCGACATGAGTCTGGTCGGTCCGCGGCCTTGCCTGCCGTCCCAGACCGCCCTTGTCGAGGCGCGGCGGCAACTGGGCGTGCTCGACGTGCGGCCCGGCATCACCGGACTGGCGCAGGTCAACGGCGTTGATATGTCGGACGCCAACCGCCTCGCCGAGATCGACGCGCAATATGTCCGGACCCAAAGTCTGATCGGAGATTTCAGGCTGATCCTGGCCACCTTGCGCGGCCAGGGCGTCGGCGTCGATCAGGTCGCCCACTCCAACAAGTAGATGCGATCAGTACACCGCGCCCAGCGAAGCGGCAGAGGCGGTGCCGGTCTCATCCTTCGGCGGCGCGGCTTCCAGGCGTTTCCGCTCCCGTTCCCGCATGAACTCATCGTATTTCGCGCTGCCGGGCCGGGGCGGCGCGTCCGGCGGCAGGCCGCCGGCCCACTGCGGAAGGTGATCGCTCATCCCGGACGCCAGATATCCGTTGATCGTCCCGCAACCGCCCAGGCCACACGCCGCCAGCGCCAAGGCAATCAGTGTCGAAGAGCGGAACCTGTTGGACATTTGCGGCCGTCGCAACTCTACGCGTGAACAAGCCCGGGTTCGGAAACGGCAGCCCGCACTTTGCCGGTGGATTAGTAGGATTGACGAGCCTTATGCAGCCGGTGCTTCCAAGTCGCGGCAAGATTTCGTCCAGCATGGTAAAATTGCTTGTTTCCTTAGTCACGAGCAAAAACCGCAGCATCAGGGCCCTTTCAATAAGATGGTTATGGTATTTTAATACCTTGATCATCGGAGGGCGCTCGGGTCTTGCGAACGCAACCGGCTCAGCCCGTGTCGCAGCGGGCAAGCCCATAGTCGCGATTGACAACTTGACGCGGCTCGGACGCCATGCCGCGCCGATACATGTCTGCCGAAATTCAGCTATGTTGGCGGCAAGGGCCGGGGACTCGGCTCAAACGATGAAACCGGTCAGGGGGAGAGCGTTCATGTTCATTCGCGGTAAAATGTTGTTGCAGGCTGCGGTCGCCATCGCCGTCATGGGCGCGCCGGCCCAAGCGCAGGACGCCGTGAAGATCGGCCTGATCCTTCCCATGACCGGCGGCCAGGCCTCGACCGGCAAGCAGATCGACAACGCGGTCAAGCTTTACATGCAGCAGAAGGGCGATACCGTCGCCGGCAGGAAGATCGAGATCATCCTGAAGGATGACGGCGCCGTCCCCGACAATACCAAGCGGCTCGCGCAGGAACTGATCGTCAACGACAAGGTCGCCATTATCGCGGGCTTCGGCGTCACTCCCGCGGCCCTTGCGGCGGCGCCGCTGGCGACCCAGGCCAAGGTGCCTCAGATCGTGATGGCGGCGGGCACCTCGATCATCACCGAGCGCTCGCCCTATATCGTGCGCACCTCGTTCACGCTGGCGCAGTCGTGCACCATCATCGGCGACTGGGCCGTCAAGAACGGCATCAAGAAGGTCGCGACGCTGACATCCGATTTTGCGCCCGGCAACGACGCGCTGCTGTTTTTCAAGGAGCATTTTACGGCCGGCGGCGGCGAGATCGTCGAGGAGGTCAAGGTGCCCCTGGCCAATCCCGATTTCGCGCCGTTCCTGCAGCGCATGAAGGATTCCAAGCCCGACGCCATGTTCGTGTTCGTGCCGGCGGGCCAGGGCGGCAGCTTCATGAAGCAATATGCCGAGCGCGGGCTCGACAAGGCTGGCATCAAGGTGATCGGCCCCGGCGACGTCATGGATGACGATCTGCTGGGCGGCATGGGCGACGCAGCACTCGGCACCGTCACCGCGCA
>CAVPZO010000051.1:0-42972 GCA_963710045.1 uncultured Alphaproteobacteria bacterium
ATTGCTGCCCGGACTAACAATCCAACCTGATTTGTGGCACATCAGGCCGCAGCCATATCGTTTTCCGAGTTCACTATGCCCGCACCCAAGCCGCCCGCTTTCGAAACCCTGAGCCTCCACGCAGGACAACATCCCGATCCCGTCACCGGGGCGCGCGCGGTTCCGATCTACCAGACCACGTCCTATGTGTTTCAGGATTCCGAGCACGCCGCCGCGCTGTTCAATCTTGAGCGCGCCGGGCATATTTACACTCGAATTTCGAATCCGACCACCGCGGTGCTGGAAGAGCGGCTTGCCGCGCTTGAGGGTGGCGTCGGCGCTATCTGCACGGCCAGCGGGATGGCGGCGATGCATCTGGCGATTGCGACGCTGCTTAATGCCGGCGACCACATCGTCGCCTCCTCCTCGCTTTATGGCGGCACCATCAATCTGCTTGCGCATACACTGCCGCGTTTCGACATCACCACCAGCTTCGTCAAGCCGCGCGCGCTCGACGAATTCCGCGCAGCGATCCGGCCCGACTACGCGGCTCGTCATCGGCGAGACCATCGGCAATCCCGGTCTCGAAGTGCTGGATATTCCCAGCGTCGCGCAGATCGCGCATGACGCAAAAATCCCGTTGCTGATCGATAACACCTTTGCGACGCCCTATCTCAGCCGTCCGATCGAGCTTGGCGCCGATATCGTGATGAACTCCGCCACCAAGTGGATCGGCGGCCATGGCATCGCCATCGGTGGCGTGATTGTCGATGGCGGCAAGTTCGACTGGCGCGCCTCCGGCAAATTTCCGGTCCTGACCGAACCCTATGCCGGATATCACGGCATCGTCTTCGACGAACAATTCGGCACGGCCGCGTTCATCATGCGCGCGCGCACCGAAGGCCTGCGCGATTTCGGCGCGTGTCTGTCGCCGACCAACGCCTTTCAGCTGCTGCAGGGCGTCGAGACGCTGGGCGTCCGCATGGACCGCCACATGGCCAATACCCACGCGGTGCTCGAATTCCTGGCTGCAAGCAAGGCCGTCGACTGGGTGCTGCATCCCTCGCTGCAGAGCCATACGGACTACGAGCTGGCCAAACGACTGCTGCCGCGCGGCGCAGGCTCGATCATCAGTTTTGGTATCAAGGGCGGCAGGCCTGCCGGCAAAAAGTTCATCGAGGCTTTAAGGATGATCAGCCATCTGGCCAATGTCGGCGACGCCAAGACGCTGGTGATTCATCCGGCCAGCACCACGCATCAGCAGATGGACGCCGCCCAGCTCAAGGCAGCCGGCGTCGGCGAAGAGCTGGTGCGGCTGTCGGTCGGCATCGAATCCGCCGCCGACATCATTGATGACCTCGGCCAGGCACTCCGTATTTCGCAGAAGGTTTGAGCGATGCAGCTATCCGTCAACGGGCTGGACACGTTCGTCGCCACCGGCGGTAAGGAATTCGATCTGTCTCAGCCGACCATCGTGCTTCTGCACGGCGCCGGTTTCGACCATACCGCCTGGGCCCTCCACAGCCGGTGGTTCGCCCATCATGGCTACAGCGTGCTGGCTCCGGACCTGCCGGGCCATGGACGCTCAACCGGCGCGCCGCTCACTACGATCGCCGACATGGCCGATTGGACTGCGTCGCTGCTCGACGCCGCAGGTGCGGCGAAGGCATGGCTTGTCGGCCATTCCATGGGATCGCTGATTGCGCTGGAGACCGCGGCACGGCACCCGGCAAAGGTCTCCGCGCTCCACCTGATCGGAACCGCGGCAGCCATGACTGTGGGACCCGATCTGCTCAAGGCCGCCGAGGCCAACGATCATTCAGCCGTCGATATGGTGTCGATCTGGGGCCTCGGCTTCCAGGCCGAACTGGGCGGCAGCCTCGCGCCGGGATTGTGGATGCACAGCGGCGCCCAGCGCGTTCTCGAACAGGGCCGGCCCGGTGTGCTGTTCAACGACCTCTCCGCCTGCAACTCCTATCAAAATGCGCTGGCTGCCGCCGCGCAGATCACCGTCCCCGCCACCTTCATTCTCGGCGAACGCGACATGATGACGCCGGCGAAGGCCGGCAAGGCGCTTGCGGCGGCGTTGCCGAACTCACGCACGGTGGTGCTGCGCGGCGCAGGTCATATGATGATGGTGGAGCGGCCTGACGAGTTGCTCGCGGCCTTGCAAGGCTGATCGCAACCGGCGTGATGTGCTATACGCCGGCCGATGCCAGGCCGGCAGCGGCGGCTTCAACGATCACGGCCAACCGGCGCCGGATCCGGGATGACGTCGAGCGAAGAAGCGAACTCACTCGTTGCATATCAATAATTCTCCGCGCGGCGGGCGTCTTCCGCACCCTGAATTTGGCGTCGGCAGCGCTACCCGTCGAGGGGATCGGAGAAATAACAACATGTCCGCTGTCTCACAGCGGAAAGGCAGCAGCTTTATTGCCGTGCCCCTGCAGGCAACAGGCGATTTATTCTCAGTGCCGCCGGGGATCGATCTCGGCCGTGCTCTATTGATTGATTTCAGGCTCAACGAGCTTGGCGAGATTTCGCAACAATTCCTGCCAGCCGAGATAGCAGGCTTCCACCGGAATGGCGTCGGGAATGCCTTCCTGCACGATGTTCACCTCGGTGCCGACGATGACCGCCTTGAGCGTCACCGTCACCTGGATTTCACCGGGCAAATTGGGATCGTCGAACCTGTCCGTGTAGCGCAAGCGCTCGCCGGGCACGAGTTCCAGATATTCTCCGCCGAAGGAATGGCTCATGCCCGTGGTGAAATTCCGGAATGACATCTTGAAGGTGCCGCCGACTTTCGCGTCGAATTGATGCACGGTGCAGGTAAAGCCGTTGGGCGGCAGCCACTTCGCCATGGCGTCTGCCTCGATGAAGGCGCGATAGACCTTGTCGGGCTTCGTTACCAGGACGCGGTGCAGTCGAACGGTGCCGGGCATGGTTGTTTCTCCTTCGTAGGGTGGGTTAGCGCCCATAAGGGCGTTTACGCCCGTCTTCGACGGGCTATGGGCGCGTAACCCACCGGGTGAGTTTTCCGCGAATCCAGATGGTGGGTTACGGCGCTTCGCGCCTAACCCACCCTACGGCTTCAGGGCTAGCACCCCATCCGCTCGGCAATCTCATTGAAATCCTTCGCGACGATATCCCAATCGCCCTTGGCCTCGAAATCATACTTCTGCAGCGGGCCGTATTCGGTCGGCCGCGCGACGAAGGCGGTCTTCAATCCCAGTTTTTGCGCGGCCTTCAGGTCCTGATTGTGCGCGGCCACCATCATCACCTGCTGCGGCGGCAGCCCGAGCAGCTTTGCCGCGCCGAGATAGGTTTCCGGATCGGGCTTGTAGTGCTCGAACAGCTCCGCCGACAGCACGAGGTCCCAGGGCAGGCCCGCGAACTTCGCCATGTTGGTGAGCAGCGCCACGTTGCCATTGGAGAGCGGGCCGATGATGTATTTCTTCTTCAAGCGCGTGAGGCCGGAAACGCTGTCCGGCCAGGCATGGAGCCGGTGCCACCCCATGGTGAGGTAATGCAGGTCAGCCTCGTTCAGTCCCGAAATCGAAAACTGCGAGACCAGCTTTTCCAGCGACTGCCGATGCAGCGTATCCAGTATCATATAGCCGCGCTCCGGGTGCTTTCGCACTTCATCCATCGAGGCCGAATAAACGCCGCGCCAGGCGTCGACCAGCGCGGTCCAGTCCGCCTTGATGCCGCGCTTTTCAGACCACTTGGTGAAGTCGGCGATCAGGCTGGTACGCCAGTCGACTACGGTGCCGAACACGTCGAATACAAGGGCTTTTACCGCTGAGGTATCGGACATGTTTCACTCCCGGTTTTTATTTTTGATGAGAAGCGTTAGAGAACCTTGCGGTACTGGATGAATCCCAGATTGTCGGCGACCTTGTCGTAGAGCGCGCGCGCCTGTTCATTGCTCGACTGCGTCAGCCAATACACCCGGCTGGCGCCGGCCGCCTCGGCCTTGCGGTAAACTTCTTCGATCAATGCGCGCCCCAGTCCATGGCGCCGCACATCTTCCGATACGAACAAGTCCTCAAGATAGCAGTAGCGATTATGCGCCCAGGTCGAACGATGGAACAGGTAATGTGCAATGCCGAGCAACCGGCCGTCGACATAGCCGCCCAGCGCGAACAGCGGCTCGTCCGGATCGTGAAAACGCGACCATGCAAGGTTCGCTGACTTCCTGCGCCAGCGTCGTTTTGTAGAATGTGAGGTAGCCCGCCCATAGCGGGTCCCACGCATCGCGCTCGTCTTCGCCAATTGCACGTATCAGAACATTGGCGCCCATGATCAGCTCAATCGAGATAGAATTTGTCGAGTTGCCGGTGCTCGGCCTTGATGTAGCGCACGGTGCCGGTGACCGACCGCATCACCACGGTCTCGGTTTCGATGACATCCTTGCGGAATTTTACGCCCGACAGCAGCGAACCGGTGGTGACGCCGGTGGCGGCGAACAGGCAATCGCCTTTCGCCATGTCCTCGATGCCGTAGATGAAGCGCGGATCGGTGACCCCCATCTTGCGGGCGCGCTCGCGCTTCTCCTCGGTATCGAGAATCAGCCGGCACTGCATCTGGCCGCCGATGCAGCGCAGCGCCGCCGCCGCCAGCACGCCCTCGGGCGCGCCGCCGGTGCCGATATACATATCGACCCCGGTGTTGTCCGGATCGGCGCAATGGATGACTCCGGCGACATCGCCATCGGTAATCAGGCGAACCGCGGCGCCGGTGCCGCGCACGCCCGCAATGATGTCGGCATGACGCGGACGATCGAGCACCAGCACGGTGATCGCGCTGGGCTCGACACCCTTCGCCTTGGCCAGGCGGCGGACGTTATCGGCGGGCGATGCATCGAGTTCGACGACGCCCTTGGCGTAGCCGGGACCGACCGCGATCTTCTGCATGTAGACGTCGGGGGCATGCAGCAGCGTGCCGCCATCGGCCATCGCCATGGTCGCGATTGCGCCCGGCATGTTCTTGGCGCACAGCGTGGTGCCTTCCAGGGGATCGACGGCGATGTCGACTTGCGGGCCGGCATTCATGCCGACCTTCTCGCCGATGAACAGCATCGGCGCCTCGTCGCGCTCGCCCTCGCCGATCACGATGGTGCCTTCGATCGGCAGCTTGTTGAGTTCGCGCCGCATCGCGTCGACCGCCGCCTGATCGGCCGCCTTTTCATTGCCGTGGCCGCGCAGCCGCGCCGCCGACACCGCGGCGCGTTCCGTGACCCGCACGATTTCGAGCGTCAGGATGCGCTCCAGCAATAGCTGCGGCGGAACGGAAATATGGGTCGACATCGGTATTCACTCCCTGAACTTCAAAAGCGGGTTGATCACCCGCAACTCATCGTGTAGCGCGAAAGGACTGCGCTAGTTCTTTTCTATGCGGATGACCTGCGGGCGGCCGCTGATCACCTTGTCGTGTTGCACCGCCTGCAGCGCGCGGCGCACCGCGTCTTCGCTGGTCGCATAGGTAATCAGAATGACCGGCACCGGGGAAGCTTTTCCGCTCGCGCGCGTATCGACGTAACCGTCCGGATGACGCTGCACGATCAATTCAATGGATATATTCTGCTCCGCGAGGCGCGTCGCAATGGTCGCCACGGTGCCGGTCAGATCGCGCGCCATCAGGCGGATGTAGTAGCCGCCCTCGTGGCGTTCCATCGGCGCCTTCTTGATAGCGCGCAGCCGCGCCACCGGACGCCCGAACGGTTTTGCGCGAATGCCGCGGGCGACATCGGCGATGTCAGCCACCACGGCGGATGCGGTCGCCGCACCTCCGGCGCCCGGACCGACCAGCGTGATCGGCGGAAAGCCTTCGCCGTCGATGGTCACGGCGTTGGTCACGCCCATCACCTGCGCGATCGAGGATGATTTTGGCACCATGGTCGGATGCACGCGCTGCTCGATGCCTTTCGCGGTCCGCACCGCGACGCCGAGCAGTTTTACGCGGTAGCCGAGGTCTTCCGCGGCGCGCAGGTCAGCCGGCGCGATGGAGGAGATGCCTTCGACATACACCGCGCTCTGCGCGACCTTGGTGCCGAAGGCGAGACTGGCGAGGATCGCCAGTTTCTGCGCGGTGTCGTGACCGTCGACGTCGAAGGAAGGATTGGCTTCGGCATAACCGAGGCGCTGCGCGTCCTTCAGGCATTCGGCGAACGACAAGCCCTCCTGCTCCATCCGGGTCAGGATGTAATTGCAGGTGCCGTTGAGAATGCCGTAGACCCGGCTGACCTCGGTGCCCGCCAGCCCCTCGCGCAGCGTCTTGACCACCGGGATCGCCGCACCGACCGCGGCCTCGAAGTTCAACGCGCCGCCGTGCTTTTCGGCCCATTTCGCCAGCCGCAATCCATGTTTGGCGATCAGCGCCTTGTTGGCGGTGACCACCGACTTGCCGGATTTCAGCGCGGCCTCGATGGCCGACAGCGCGGGCTCGCCCGAGCCGCCGATCAATTCGACGAAGCAATCGACGCCGGGATCGTTGGCGAGATCGAGCGCATTTTTGGCCCATGCGATGCCGCGCAGATCGACGTTGCGTTTCTTCGTCTTGGAGCGCGCGGCCACGGCAACGACGCGCACGCCACGGCCGCAGCGCGCCGACAAGGCGCGGCTTTGCGCTTCAATGAGGCGGACCACCTCGGCGCCAACAGTGCCGAGCCCCGCAATACCCACTTTCAGGGGTGCGACCATAACGCGAAAACCTGCCGGAATGAGTTATCGCCGGTTGGCGAGAGGAACCACGTTGTGCAACGTTTCGATGCCGCTTTCAAGGAAGCGGCGCACGCCGCGCGCGGCCTGGCGGATGCGTTGTTCGTTTTCCACCATTGCGATGCGGACGAATCCCTCGCCATGCTCGCCGAAAGCGACGCCGGGCGAGACCACGACGCCGGATTTCTCCACCATCAGGGTGGCGAACTGCATGCTGCCGACCTCGCGGAACGCCTTCGGCAGCGGCGCCCACGCGAACATCGAGGCGGCCGGCGGCGGAATCTCCCACCCTGCCCGGCCGAACGATTCCACCAGCGCGTCGCGGCGCTTGCGGTAGGTGTCGCGCATCTCGCGGATGCAGTCTTCCGGGCCGTTCAGCGCCGCGGTCGCCGCCACCTGGACCGGGGTGAAGGCGCCGTAATCGAGATAGGATTTCACCCGCGTCAACGCGGCGATGATGCGCTCGTTGCCGACCGCGAATCCCATGCGCCAGCCGGCCATCGAAAACGTCTTCGACATCGAGGTGAATTCGACGGTGACGTCGATGGCGCCGGGAACCTGCAGCACCGAGGGCGGCGGATTGCTGTCGAAATAGACCTCGGCATAGGCAAGGTCGGACAGAATGAAAATCTCGTGCTTCTTCGCGAACGCCACCAGGTCGCGGTAGAAATCGAGATCTGCGACATAGGCGGTCGGATTGGAGGGATAGCAGACCACGATCGCCAGCGGCTTCGGGATCGAATGGATGATCGCGCGCTCGCACGCCTCGAAAAACTGCGGCGTCGGTTCCGACGGAACCGAGCGGATCACGCCGCCGGCCATCAAAAATCCAAACGCGTGGATCGGATAGCTCGGGTTCGGACACAGCACCACGTCGCCCGGCGCCGTGATCGCCTGCGCGACGTTGGCAAAGCCCTCCTTGGAGCCCAGCGTCGCCACGATCTGGGTTTCCGGGTTGAGCTTGACCCCGAAGCGGCGGTCGTAATAGGCGGCTTGCGCCTTGCGCAGGCCGGTGATCCCGCGCGACGCGGAGTAGCGGTCGGTCCGCGGCTTGCCCAGCGTATCCTTGAGCTTGTCGATGACATGGGCCGGCGTCGGCAGGTCCGGATTGCCCATGCCGAGATCGATGATATCGGCGCCTGCGTTCCGCGCGGCCGCCTTGGCCCGGTTGACCTGTTCGAACACGTAAGGCGGCAGACGACGGATACGGTAGAACTCTTCCATGGGTCCAAAACTCCGGGAACCGGGGTACGGCAGGATGGCGGGCGCGATTTTGCAGGAAACGCGCCCGGTCAGTGATTTAGAGCGAATTCGGGCCTTCTATCGGGCCGAAAGCGCTGTAAGCCTGCCATTGAATCGGGTTGGTTTTACCACGGACGCGCCGCCGCGCCACCCGTTACCGCACATTCCCGGTCACTTCGCGGCGGGGTTTTTGGTCGCCGTTGCGGCCGCTGCGGTAGAGGCCTGACGGTCGCGGGCGGCGATCAGCTCATTCGCGACTTTGTTGCGTTCGGCGGTATCCATGGTGGCTTCCGGCCTGTCCTGAGGCAGATCATGCACGGCGGGGTATGCTCCGACTTCCTTCGGCCGCGCCGGCGCGTCGGCCGGCGTGCCGATCAGCGGTAAATCCGCGATCGACGTCGAACAGCCGCCCGCGGCAAGCGCCAGCAGCAGCGCTCCTGCGACCCATGCCATTTTGACTCGTTCCCTGGAGGTCAATCGCAATTCCCCTTCGTCCGGAAACTTTTGGCGCGTCGATGCTTATTTCATCAACCCGTGCCGCATCGCCGGCACACTATCTCCAAACGATTAAAGCCTGAACAACAGATCGCACCGTTGGGGCTCCAATATGACCGAACAAAGACGCTTTGTCGCACTGCAGCACCACCCGGATTAACCGCGAACCGTGCCATCGTCGATCATCGCCGTGACGAACCTGAAATGACTCTGTAGGGTCCAGCCCATGAGCGACGTCACAACCGAAACCAAGCCTGCGAAAGCGTTCAATCCCGAGGCGTTCGCGATGAATCTTGCGAAGGCGATGGAGAGCAGCGGCCAGGCGCTCGCGGCCTATCTCAAGCCGCGCGACGACGGCGAGCCCAAGGACAAGCCGCCCAGCGAAATGGGCGAGGTGATCAAGACCTTCAGCACGGTGGCTGAATATTGGTTGTCGGATCAAACGCGCGCCGCCGAACTGCAGATGAAATTGGGCAAGGCCTATCTCGATTTGTGGGGCTCGTCGATGCGCCGCCTGGTCGGCGAGGAAGCGGCGCCCGCGATTTCGCCCGCGCCGCGCGACAAGCGGTTCGCCGATCCCGAATGGAAGTCGAACCAGTTCTTCGATTTCGTGATGCAGGCCTATCTGCTGTCGACGCAGTGGGCGCACGACCTCGTGCGCAATGCCGAAGGCCTCGACCCGCACACCCGCAAGAAAGCCGAGTTCTACGTCCACCAGATCACCAACGCGCTGGCGCCGTCGAATTTCGTTCTGACCAATCCGGAAGTGCTGCGCGAGACCCTGGCGTCGAGCGGCGACAATCTGGTGCGCGGCATGAAGATGCTGGCGGAAGATATCGAGGCCGGAGGCGGCAGCCTGCGCATCCGCCAGTCCGACCCGTCCAATCTCGAGGTCGGCGTCAACATGGCGACGACGCCGGGCAAGGTGATCTTCCAGAACGAGTTGATGCAGCTGATCCAGTATCAGCCGACCACCGAAACCGTGCTGCGCACGCCGCTGCTGATCGTGCCGCCGTGGATCAACAAGTTCTACATCCTCGATCTCAAGCCGGAAAAATCCTACGTCAAATGGTGCGTCGATCAGGGCATCACCGTGTTCCTGATATCGTGGGTCAATCCGGATAAGAGCGCTCGGCCAGAAAACCTTCGACGACTACATGAAGGAAGGCCCGCTGGCGGCGATGGACGCCATCGAGAAGGCGACCGGCGAATTGAAGGTTCACACCGCCGGCTATTGCGTCGGCGGCACCCTGCTCGCCACCACGCTGGCATGGCTCGCGGAAAAGCGCCGCCAGCGCGTGACGTCGGCGACGTTCTTCGCAGCGCAGGTCGATTTCACCCACGCCGGCGATCTGCTGGTATTTCGTCGACGAGGACCAGATCTCGGCACTGGAGCGCGACATGCAGAGCTCGGGCGTGCTCGAAGGCAGCAAGATGGCGATGGCCTTCAACATGCTGCGCTCGAACGACCTGATCTGGTCCTATGTCGTCAGCAATTATCTCAAGGGCAAGGTGCCCTCGTCGTTCGATCTGCTGCACTGGAATTCGGATGCAACGCGGATGCCCGCGGCCAACCATTCCTTCTACCTGCGCAATTGTTATCTGGAAAACCGGCTGTCCACCGGCAGCATGGTGCTGGACAACACGCTGCTCGATCTGTCGAAGGTGAAGGTCCCGGTCTACAATCTGGCGACCAGGGAAGATCATATCGCGCCGGCGGAATCGGTGCTTTACGGCTCGCAGTTCTTCGGCGGGCCGGTGAAATACGTGCTGTCGGGCTCGGGACATATCGCCGGCGTGGTCAATCCGCCGGCATCGAACAAATACCAGTTCTGGACCAACGACAACATCAAGGACACCACGCTTACGGACTGGCTGAAGGGCGCGCAGGAACACAAGGGCTCGTGGTGGCCGGACTGGCGCGCATGGCTTGAAAACATCGACGCCGAGCAGGTTCCGGCGCGCGCGGTCGGCACCGAGGCGCTGCCCGCGATCGAGGACGCGCCCGGCAGCTATGTCCGGGTTCGCGCGTAGCGCAACGATGCGCGTTTGAATATAACAGGCCGTCCCGCCGGGACGCGATTCGAAATTGAATGAGGGGGAGCCTATGACGCGCGAACTGTTCTGGCTGACATGGACGGTAATTCTGACCGGACTGATGTGGGTTCCCTACATCCTCAACCGTTGCCAGGTGCGCGGCCTCGGCGGCGCGATGGCCAATCCGACACGCACCGACAAGCCGCATGCCGAATGGGCCAACCGGTTGATGTTCGCGCACGACAACGCGGTCGAGAATCTCGTCGTGTTCGCGCCGCTGGTGCTGATCCTCAACGCCGCCGACTATTCCAGCAAATGGACGGTGCTGGCCTGCGCGGTGTATTTCTGGGCGCGCCTCGCGCATCTGATCGTCTACACCATGGGCCTGCCGATCTTCCGCACGCTGGCGTTTACCGTCGGCTTCCTCGCCCAGGCCGTGCTGGCGCTGGCGATTTTCAAGATACTCTGAGTTTGGAAAACCTCTCCCCGCTCTTCGCGGGGAGAGGTCGAAGCCGCAGCGCAGCGAAGGCTTCGGGTGAGGGGCGAGGCACTGCACTTGCTCAGAAGACGATCTATCGGGTCGCCCTTCTGCGTTACATCGAGCGTTGCCGATACAACTCATGCGACCCGACAGGCTGTGTTTTTATTCACCGCGGTGCCCCGGCCCCCCACCCGGATTGCTTCGCAATCCGACCTCTCCCCGCGAGGAAGAGCGGGGAGAGGTTAAGAGGCGCGTTTGTTGCATGAAGCATGAGATGAACCACACCGCCTCCGACCTCAAAACCATCGTCAAGGAAATCGCCGACGAGATGGCGCAGCGGACGGACCGCGGCGAGGTCGCGAATTACATTCCGGAACTGGCAAACGTTCACAACAAGCGCTTCGGAATGGTGGTGATCGATGGCGCCGGCAACTGTCGCCGCCGCGGGCGACAGCGAGATGCCGTTTTCGATCCAGAGCATCTCGAAGGTCTTTACCCTGACGCTGGCGCTCGGCCTGGTCGGCGACAAGCTGTGGCAGCGCGTCGGCCGCGAGCCGTCGGGCAGTCCGTTCAATTCCATCGTCCAGCTCGAATATGAGCGCGGCAAGCCGCGCAACCCGTTCATCAATGCCGGCGCCATCGCCGTCACCGACGTGATCCTGTCGGGGCATCAGCCGCGCGAGGCGATCGGCGAAATCCTCCGCTTCATGCGCTTCCTCGCCGACGACCCGTCGATCGCAATCGACGAGGCGGTCGCAGCATCCGAGCAGCGCACCGGATTCCGCAATATCGCGCTCGCCAATTACATGAAGTCGTTCGGCGTGCTCGACAATCCCGTCAACTTCACGCTCGGCGTCTATTTCCATCACTGCGCGATCGCGATGTCGTGCCGGCAGCTTGCGATGGCGGGGCGTTATCTCGCCTGGTCCGGCGTCAATCCCTCCACCGGCCATTCCGTCGTCTCGGTCGAGCGCGCGCGCCGCATCAACGCGGTGATGCTGACCTGCGGTCACTATGACGGCTCGGGCGAATTCGCTTTTCGGGTCGGGCTGCCGGGAAAAAGCGGCGTGGGCGGCGGCGTTCTTGCGGTCGCGCCCGGCAAGGCTTCCATCGCGGTATGGTCGCCGGGCCTCGATGCGCACGGCAACTCGCATCTTGGCCGCGTTGCGCTGGAAGCGCTAAGCAAACGGATGGGCTGGTCGATCTTCGGCGTATGACGCCGGACGTCAGCGCGGCGTCGGCCGCGCTTAGTTGCTGCGCGGCCGCTCGGCTTCCTGAATAGCTGCGTCGTGATACCAGCCGCTGCCGGCCGCCACCTTCACGAGCGGCTGAGTTTCGAGATTGGTTCTCGCTTGAGATTCATCGCGGGCATTCAGGGCGAAGCGGCCCCGCGGTGGAAATTGGTAGATTTGGGCAGACCCACCGGCAGTGCTCGTCGTCATCGATCGTCTCCGTTTGTGTGCGCGTCACTCAACGCGCGAGTCGTTGGGTCGATCCAATATAGGCCTGTTGCACTCACTTTGCTCAGTTTGCCTGCCAAAAAACCAGCAAATGCATACAATATCAGCAGCGACCATTTTGCATCTTGCGCCGCATCGCCGATGCTGCGCCGCGGCGGCCCTGCTCAATGTCTGCCCATCGCGGACGATTTGCTGCATGGATTGGCATAGTTAGTGCTTCGGGAAGCTCAGGCGGTTGGCGGCCGGGTGCCGTTGGCGGCAGAACACGAATAATCTTCGCGTCATCAGCTCATGAGAGATAGGTAATGACAAAATACAAACTCGAGTACATCTGGCTCGACGGCTACACACCGACACCCAATCTGCGCGGCAAAACGCAAATCAAGGAATTCGATTCGTTCCCGACGCTGGAGCAGCTCCCGCTGTGGGGCTTCGACGGCTGCATCGACCCTGCAGGCGGAAGGCAGAAGCTCGGACTGCGTGCTCAAGCCGGTCGCGGTTTACCCGGACGGCGCGCGCACCAATGGCGTGCTGGTGATGTGCGAAGTCATGATGCCGGACGGCGTCACTCCGCACGCGACCAACAGGCGCGCCACCATTCTCGACGACGAAGGCGCCTGGTTCGGCTTCGAGCAGGAATACTTCATGTACAAGGACGGCCGCCCGCTCGGCTTCCCGGCGACGGGTTACCCTGCGCCGCAGGGCCCCTACTACACCGGCGTCGGCTACAGCAATGTCGGTCCGGTCGCACGTGAGATCGTCGAGAAGCATCTCGACCTCTGCCTGTACGCCGGCATCAACCACGAAGGCATCAATGCCGAAGTGGCGAAGGGCCAGTGGGAATTCCAGATCTTCGGCAAGGGCTCCAAGAAAGCCGCCGATGAAATGTGGATGGCTCGCTATTTGTTGCAACGGCTGACCGAAACCTACGGCATCGACATCGAGTATCACTGCAAGCCGCTCGGCGACACCGACTGGAACGGCTCGGGCATGCACGCCAACTTCTCGACCGAGTATCTGCGCACGGTCGGCGGCAAGGAGTACTTCGAGGCGCTGATGGCAGCCTTTGAGAAGAATCTCATGGACCACATCGCCGTTTACGGGCCGGACAACGACAAGCGCCTGACCGGCAAGCACGAGACCGCGCCCTGGAACAAGTTCAGCTATGGGGTGGCCGACCGCGGCGCCTCGGTCCGCGTGCCGCACTCGTTCGTCAAGAACGATGCCTACAGGGGCTATCTCGAAGACCGCCGCCCGAACTCGCAAGGCGACCCCTACGCCATCGCTTCGCAGATCCTGAAAACGGTTGCGGAAGTTCCGACGGCCAAGAAGGCGGTCGCGGCGTAAGCTTCATTGCCTCCAAAGCTCTCGCGGGGAGAGGTCGAAATCGCCTAAGCGAATTTCGGGTGCGGGGCGAGGCACTGCGCTCGGCCAGACATGGAAACCTCGGGTCGATCTCGCGGAGATGTTTCCGGACCCGGTAGTCCGTCGAACTGTTTTCAGGCAGATGCCGCGCCCCGCACCCGAAGCCTTCGCTTCGCTCCGGTCCGGGCTACTCCCCGCGAAGAGCGGGGCAGGTAGGAGTTCTCCGGAAACCCCAGCATCAGCCGCATGTTCTGCACGGCAGCGCCTGAAGCGCCCTTGCCGAGATTGTCGAGCCGCGCGACGAGAAGGGCCTGGCGGTGCTTGGCGCTGGCAAAGACATAGAGCTCGAGCCTGTTGGTCTCGTTGAGCGCCTCCGGCTCGAGCCGTCCGCTCTTTGTCGCGGCGTTGTCGAGCGGCATCACCGAGACATAGGTGCTATCAGCATAACGCTTCGCCAGCGCGGCGTGCAGATCGGCGGCATCCGGCTTGCCGGGAAGCGTATCGAGGTGCAGCGGCACCGAGACCAGCATCCCCTGCCGATAGTTGCCGACCGACGGCACGAAGATCGGCCGGCGCGCAAGATTGGCGTAAAGCTGCGTCTCCGGCACGTGCTTGTGTTCGAAGCCGAGGCCATAGAGTTCGAAAGCGGGCGCGGTGCCGTCTTCGAAACTTGCGATCATGGACTTGCCGCCGCCGGAATAGCCGCTCACCGCGTTGATGGTGACGGGATAATCTGATGGCACCAGACCGGCATCGACCAGCGGCCGCAGCAGCGCGATGGCGCCGGTCGGATAGCAGCCGGGGTTTGAGACTTTTCGCGCGGTACGGATCTTGTCGGCCTGATCGGGCGCGAGCTCCGGGAAGCCGTAGACCCAATCGGGCGCGACCCGGAACGCGGTGGAGGCATCCAGCACCTTGGGAGCCGCAGGTCCCATGCTGTCGATCAACGCCACGGTTTGCTTCGCGGCGTCATCGGGCAGGCACAGGATGACGAGGTCGACTTCCTCCATCAGCGCGCGCTTGGCAGCGGCGTCCTTGCGCTTTTCCTCAGCTGATGCTTTTCACCGCCACCTCGCTTTGCCGGTCGAGGCGCTCGCGAATTTCAAGCCCCGTCGTTCCGGAAGCGCCATCGACGAACACGGCGGGCTTTTCGGAAGCTTCGGCGGCCGGTGCCCGGCCTTTCGGCTGGCTGGTTTCGGAGAGCGTCATGGTGCGTTCCTTCCATCCGCAGGTTCGCCGACGGCGGCCTGCGATTTGTAGTCCAATAGCGGCCGCAGCGCGACCATCCGTCGTCCGAGCACCTGCGCGGCAGCGTCGCCTTGCCGCGACAGCTCGATCGCGATCGCCGCGTGATCGACGTCGGATTTGTGCTGGTTCAGCTTGAAACTACCCTCGATGTCCTCGACCGTCATCACCAGTCCCACGATCGCCTTCATCATGGCCTCGCGCCGGCCGGCGGTCATCTCGGCCGTCGACCAGGACGGTTTTGGCGCAAGCCAGCTTTCAAATTTCGCGCTGAGCGCGTCAAGATGCATGGCCAGCTCCTGATTGGACATGACACGAACCGAACCGGAGAGATGCACTGCCTGATAAAGCCAGGTCGGCACCTGATCCGGAGACGCGTACCAGTGCGGCGACACATAGGTGTCGGCACCATTGACCGCAATCAGCCAGTTCGATTTGCCGTCCGCGAGTGCTGCCAGCGCGTTGCCGCGCGCGACGTGGAACGCCACCGCAGGCGTGCCGTCGTTCAAATATTCAAGACAGAACGGCAGCGGCGAGGCGACCGGCTTGGCCCCATCGTAAGCGCAGACCGTGCCGAAGCCGCGCGCGGCCGCGAATGCAAGGCTCGCGGCGCGGTCGGGCTGAAAGAACGATGGGGCATACATGGCGATCTCCTGCGGGCTTCAAGGGAGCCGCCGGGATCAGATCACGCTGGTTTTTAAGAAAGGCCGCGGACCGGATCCGGCGGCAGGGCTGATTTTAAACGCGCAAATCCGCCCGTACCGCAAGGGTGCGGCGGCGGCGAGCGATAATAGCAATGGTCGCGGCGTTAATCATGGGCGCGGCTATAAGGCCGCGCCCGGTTTTCGTCAAGCAACGAATCGTGTCCCGGACGCGGTGCAGCGCGCAGCGCCGGGACCGTTACGAAGGCGGAGCCCGTTACGGCCCCGGCTTGGCAGCGCACCACGCCGCGAAGAGCGGCGCGCTGCGCAGCATCCGGGGCACGAGGACGCGTTTCTAGATCACCGGATTCCACGGCGCCGGCACCAGCCGGTAGCCGTTGCCATCCTTCTCGACATAGCCGTTGGCCGGGAAGGGATAGTGGAAGCCCTGCACCCGCATCTTGTCGGCGACCAGCATGTCGTAGACCTTGCGGCGGGTGGCTTCCGCCATCGCCGGATCCTGGTCGAACATCAGGTGCCAGCCCGGATTGGTGACAAACAGCGCCGGAAGGTTGGTAACGTCGGACTGGATGAACACCTTGTCGGAACCGGACGACAAGATGAATGAGGAGTGGCCCGGCGTGTGGCCGAGGGTAGCCACCGATTGCAGCCCCGGTGCAAGGTCCTTGCCCGGTTCATACGGCGTGACTTTCTTCTTGAGGCCCGCGTCGAAAACGCGCCGGGCATTGGCGAACACGCCCTTCATGCGGTCCGTGGTCTGCTTGCCCATTTCGCCGTCGTCCATGAAGTATTTCCATTCCGCCGCCGGCACCAGTACTTCGGCATTCGGGAATGCCGGCGCATTGTCCGCCGTCAGTAGGCCGTTGATGTGGTCGCCGTGGAAATGCGAGATCACCACGACGTCGACCGCTTTTGCATCGAGCCCCGCGGCGGCCATGTTGGTGGCGAATTGTCCGACGTTGCCTTTGCTCGACGCGAAGGCGGCCGGGCCGTTGCCGGTGTCGACCACCACCAGCTTGCCGCCGGTATTGATCACGAGCGGCGCGAAGAACACCGACATCTTGTCCTTCGGCATGAAAGCCTTTTCGAGCGCCGCGTTGACTTCATCCTTCTTGGCATTGAGCACCAAGGTTTCGGGCAGCGCGAAATTGTTGACGCCGTCGGAAACGACGTTCACCTGCGCATCGCCGACCTTGTAGCGATAAAAACTCGGGGCCTGTTTGTCGGCCGCGGGCGCCGCCGCTTTCGCTGGAATGGTCGGCAGCAGCGGCGTGGCGGCGAGCGCGGCGGCGCCGGCCAGTGCGTGACGTCGGGTTAGTTCCATGGTGATGTCCTCCCTGTGAAAAATTGAATGGGCGCGGGTTTTCCCGCTTCCTGGTTTTTTTATCGCGGCGATTCTTACCAGCATTTTCGCCCCGGCGCGATCACGACGGTGCGATAATACGCATGGCATGTGACAGGATTAACCCCCGCCCCCGCGGCTTATTCCGGACATGCCGGGACCGCGTCAAACCGCGCGCCACAGCCATTCCACGATCAGCGAAATCACGTCGCCGAACAGCAGCAGTGCGGCGGCCCATACCAGCGCCGAGACGAAATTGGCGACCTGGAAGCGCCAGTACGGCATCTCAAAAATGCCGGCAGCCAAAGGCACCGACGCCCGCAGCGGCCCGAAGAACCGGCCGATGAAAATGCTGGGCACGCCCCATTTGCTCACGAAAGCCTCGCCACGCGGCAGCAAATCCGGATAGCGCGACAGCGGCCACATCTCGGCGACATGATCCTTGTATTTGAAGCCGAACCAGTAAGACAGCCAGTCGCCCAAGGCCGCGCCGATGGCGCCGGCGATCCAGACCGGCCAGAAGGAGATGTCGGCAGCGCCGATCAGCGCGCCGATCGCGATCAGCGCGCCCCAGGCCGGAACCAGCAACGAGATGAAGGCAAGCAATTCGCCGAACGCGAGCAGGAGGACGATCGGCGCCGCCCAGGCCTGATGATCCCTCACGAAGTCGACCAGGCCGCGAAACGCTTCTTCCATTCCCTAAACGCCCCTTCGCCCCTGTTTGCCCGGCCGGGCGTGGCGGCTGTAACCCGTTTTACAGGTTCGATGGCTGAACTGGTAGGCCAGCCCCGTGCATCACATCAAGTCACAATACCGGTGACCGTGCGTGAGCACCCGCACGAAGCGAATTGGTTCGCTACGGCGCCGGTCGTGGCTCCCTGCATGAGGCGGCTGCCCAGCGCGTCCGATCTGGCGCTCAGCTCGTCGGTTGCGGTTTTGCTGGTGACCGCGTCCGCGGTTTTGCCGGACGCTGCGGCGCAACCGGCCTGCTCGGCTGCAACGTGACGGTGACCGGATTAGGCTTGTGATCCATCGCGGCCCCGGTGACGGCGTCGACCCCCATCCCGACCACCCCACCGGCCAGGACATTGCCGGCGAATCCCGCCGCGCCCGCTCCGGCAACTTCCTTGGTAAGAGGAATAACCTGCGGTTCGTAACCTGGCTTGTTGATCGAGACGGTGACGTCCGCGTTGCGCTTGACCTGGACCACGCATGGCGTGACGCAGGCGGTTGGATTGTCCAGACCCGAAACATCCGCCGTGGCGCCCGGCGGCGTCGATACAATGGAGATGCTCTCGGTCGTTCCGCGCGTGGCCGACGCGCAGCCGAGGCACGGCGTGACAATCGCCGCAGCCAATAACAGCCTGATAATCATTGGTTTTGTCCCCCCGCCGGGACCTTCATGCAACTTTTGAGAGAAATCAATAGGCTGCTGGCGACTTGGGGTGGCGAGGGTTAACGGCGGGGAGCGGTAACTCACCTCGGCCGTGTCACTTTTGAAGCTCATCCGCGGGCACGGTCAGAGCGGCGATTTTTGCGATGCGCCGTTCCTACAGAACGCTTTCCAGATCCGTCTGGCTGAAATCATAGCCGACGAACAGCAACGGGCAAGTGTAGGTTTTTGCTATGTCGTATGAAAAACAGTCGCCGAAATTCAGGCTGGCGGCGTGGCGTCCCTTCCCCCACTTTCGATAGATATCGCCAACTCGTTTCGCGGTCGCAGCGGAAACCGGAACGATCTCGAATCCGAGTTGATCCGCGAGTTCTTGCATTTCCGCCGATACGCCCCGCGTGGTGGCCACGATCAGGGCTTCGGCTACCGTCGCCGCCGATATCACGAGGGCTGGAGCGCTTTCCAAGGCCCGAATACACGCCGTAGCCGGCGGTTCGTCCAAAATAACTGCCATCAACGCGGAAGTGTCGACGGCAATCACCGTGGCAGCCCGTCTTCGTCGTAGAGGAAGTCCTGGCTTCGCGCCGCATCGGGACCCGGGGTCGCAGACTTTGGACCTGAAGCGCGAACCTTGTTCAAGACGGCCCTTCGATCGATCGCCGTCGGCATCTCGGTGACCGGCACGAGCCGCGCAACGGCCTTGCCGTGGCGCGTGAGCACAATTTCATCGCCCGCTTCAGCGCGGCGAACCAGTTCGGTCAGTTGCCCCTTGGCCTCGCTAACGGAAACCAGCATGTGATCTTCTCCACTGGTGCATTGATTTGGACCATCGATGGACCAATGTCAAGACAGGCCTCCGTCGTCACTTTTTAAGCGCATCCGTGGCATAGTCAGTGCAATCGATTCGCTGCGCCACGGAGCGCGCGCAAAACATGAAAAGCCATGTCGAGAGCATTGAAAGCTAACGCTAAACCAAGACAGTCCGACGATCTGTTCAGCGCTCCCGAGCGAGGCCGCGCGCCCGCCAAGTCTGCACCCCGCGCCTCCAGCGCCGAGGCCGGCTACACCGCTGCCGACATTGAGGTACTCGAAGGCCTCGAGCCGGTACGGCGCCGGCCCGGCATGTATATCGGCGGTACCGACGAAAAGGCGCTGCATCATCTGTTTGCCGAGGTGATCGACAACGCCATGGACGAGGCGCTGGCGGGGCACGCCTCCTTCATCGAAGTGGAAATGAACGCCGACGGCTTCCTCACCGTCACGGACAACGGCCGCGGCATCCCGGTCGATCCGCATCCGAAATTTCCCAAAAAGTCCGCGCTCGAAGTCATCATGTGCACGCTGCATTCCGGCGGCAAATTCGACTCCAAGGTCTACGAGACCTCCGGCGGCCTGCATGGCGTCGGCGTGTCCGTGGTCAACGCCCTCTCCTCGCGGCTTGAGGTCGAGGTGGCGCGCGGCCAGAAGCTCTATCGCATGGCGTTCGAGCGGGGGACGCCCAAAGGCAAGCTCGAGGACCTCGGCAAGATCAACAACCGCCGCGGCACCAAAATCCGCTTCAAGCCGGACGCCGAGATTTTCGGCGGCAAGGCGACGTTCAAGCCGCAGCGCCTGTTCAAGATGACCAGGTCAAAGGCCTATCTGTTCGGCGGCGTCGAGATCCGCTGGCGCTGCGATCCGGAACTGCTCAAGGGCGTCGACGATGTGCCGGCCGAGGACAGTTTTCACTTTCCCGGCGGGCTGAAGGACTATCTTGGCGCCGCGATCCATGCCGACACGCTGGTGCATCCGGACATCTTCTCGGGCAAATCCGGCCGCAACGGCGCCCACGGCGCCTGCGAATGGGCAGTGGCCTGGACCGCCGACGCCGACGGTTTTCTGTCGTCCTACTGCAACACGGTGCCGACCCCGGATGGCGGCACCCATGAGGCCGGCATGCGCAGCGCGCTGCTGCGCGGCCTGAAGGATCACGCCGAGCGCGTCGGCCAGGGCAAGCGCGCCGCCTCTATCGTGTCGGAAGACGTCATGGTAGGCGCTGCCGTGATGCTGTCGGTGTTCGTGCGCGAGCCGGAATTCCAGGGCCAGACCAAGGACCGTCTCGCCACCGCAGAAGCGCAGCGCATCGTCGAGCAGGCGATAAAAGACCCGTTCGACCACTGGCTGTCCGGCAATCCGGTGCAGGCCAACAAGCTGCTGGAATTCGTGGTCGAACGATCAGACGAGCGGCTGCGCCGCCGCGCCGAGAAGGAAATTTCCCGCAAGACCGCTGTGCGTAAACTACGGTTGCCCGGCAAGCTCGCCGACTGCACCAACACCGCCGCCGAAGGCTCCGAACTGTTCATCGTCGAGGGCGACTCCGCCGGCGGCAGCGCCAAGCAGGCGCGCGACCGCAAGACCCAGGCGATCCTGCCGTTGCGCGGAAAGATCCTCAACGTTGCGTCGGCCACCAAGGACAAGCTGACCGCCAATGCACAGCTCGCCGATTTGATGCAGGCGATCGGCTGCGGCACGCTGGCGCAATACCGCGAAGAGGATCTGCGCTACGCCCGCATCATCATCATGACCGACGCCGATGTCGACGGCGCGCATATCGCCTCATTGTTGATCACGTTTTTCTACCGCCAGATGCCGCGGCTGATCGACGAGGGCCACCTCTATCTCGCAGTCCCCCCGCTCTACCGCCTCACCCATGGCGCCAAGACGGTCTACGCCCGCGACGACGCCCACAAGGATCAGCTGCTGAAAAGCGAATTCAACGCCAACGCCAAGGTCGACGTCGGCCGCTTCAAGGGCTTGGGCGAAATGATGCCGGCGCAGCTCAAGGAAACCACCATGGACCCGGCCAAACGCACGCTGCTCCGCGTGGTGCTGCTGGCGGATGACCGCGAAGGGACCGCGGATTCCGTGGAGCGGCTGATGGGCAACAAGGCCGAGTCGCGGTTCGCGTTCATCTCGGACAAGGCGGAATTTGCGCGCGAGGATTTGCTGGACGTGTGAAGACAATGCGAATTGCCGGCATCCTCGCGTTGCTGATCGGCCTGATCTGGATCGGCCAGGGCACTGGTACGATTAACTGGCCGCAGTCGAGCTTCATGATCAGCCAGATCCAGTGGGCGTATTACGGCGCAGCGCTGGCGCTGGTTGGGCTGATCCTGATCTGGCGCGGCAGGCGCTAGGTAAAAGTCGTCATGCCCGGCCTTGTGCCGGGCATGCACGTCTTTAAAACCTTCACAAGAAGACGTGGATGGCCGGGACGAGCCGGCCATGACAAGCAAGGTAGCGCCAATGACGACCAAACTCTTCGATCTCACCGGCCGCGTCGCCATCGTCACCGGCGGCAATGGCGGCATCGGGCTGGGCATGGCGCGCGGTCTGGCGGAGGCAGGTGCGGCGGTTGCCATTGTCGGGCGCAACGCGGCGAAATCGGACGCGGCAGTCGCCGAACTTAAACAGCGCGGCGCCAAGGCGGTCTCGGTCATTGCCGACGTCACCGACGAGACTGCGGTCGCGGCCATGATCGAGCGCACGAAACGCGAATTCGGCCGCGTCGATATCCTCGTCAACAACGCCGGCATCAACGTGCGCAAGCCGCCGCATGCGCTTAGCCTTGAGGAATGGGACCGCGTGATTGCGACCAATCTCACCAGCGCATTCCTGTGCTCGCAGGCGGCATACCCGGCGATGAAGGCCGCGGGCGGCGGCAAGATCATCAATATCGGCTCGATGATGTCGATCTTCGGCGCCAGCTTCGCGCCGGCCTATGCCGCGAGCAAGGGCGGCATCGTGCAGTTCACGCGCTCCTGCGCGGTCGCCTGGGCCGCCGACAACATCCAGGCCAACGCCATCCTGCCGGGCTGGATCGATACCGATCTGACCAAACGCGCGCGAAAGGAAATCGATGGCCTGCACGACAAGGTGCTGGCGCGCACGCCGGCGGCGCGATGGGGCGCGATCGGCGACTTCGCGGGGATTGCGGTGTTTCTATCTTCCAGCGCGTCGGACTTCGTCACTGGCACAGCGATCCCCGTCGATGGCGGATTCTCGGTGATGGGGTAGATTCGTAGGGTGGGTTAGGCGCGAAGCGCCGTAACCCGCCATCCGAACTCGCCGAAAACGCAGCCGGTGGGTTACGCGCCTTCAGCGCTAACCCACCCTACGCCTTCTTCGACCGCACATGCTCCGGCCGCACACCGAGCCCGATGAACCGCGCCGTGATGCCCTGCAACCACGGCACCGCATTGATGATCCGCACGGGCAGCGGCGGCTTGACCGGCGCATTGCCGGGTTTCAGCGCGGCGCTGATGATGTTGTTCTGTACCGTGACCTGCATCCGCTGCGTCATGCGCACCGGAAATTCGCGGCGTTTTCGCACGGCGTCGAGTTCATCCTCGGAAGGACATCCGTTCGCGAGCTTTGCGGCCAGCAGGTTCGCGGTGGCGACCGCGTCCTGTACCGCGAGGTTGACGCCGACGCCGCCGACCGGTGACATCGCATGCGCGGCATCGCCGATGCACAGCAATCCGGGCCGGGTCCAGCGCTTCAGCCGGTTGATCGCCACCGTCAGCAATTTGACGTCGTCCCACGTCTTCACATCCGATATGCCCGACTTCAGGACCGGCGCCAGGCGGACGATCTCGTCGCGCAGCGCGTCGAGTCCCCTCGCCTTCACCGCCTCGTACTGGTTCTTGGCGATCACATAGGCGCATTGCCAGTAATCGCCGCGGTCGAACGTCACCATCATCTTGCCGGTTTCGATCCGGGCAACCACGCTTTCGCTTTCATCGCCGCGCTTGCCGGCGCGGAACCACAGCACGTCCATCGGCGCGCCGACCTCCTCGATCTCGAGGCCTGCTTTGTCGCGGACGATCGAATGCCGGCCGTCGCAGCCGACCGTCAGGTCGGCGCGAATCTCGACCGGCCCCTCCGGCGTAACGGCCTTGACGCCGGCGACGGTCTCGCCGGACCAGATCAGATCGGTGGCCTCGGCATCCATCATGACCTTGAACGATGGAAACCGCTTGCCGCTCTCGCGCAGGAAGTTGAGGAAATCCCATTGCGGCATGAAGGCGATGAACGGGTATTTTACCCGGAGGCGGCTGAGGTCGGCGATGCGGATCGGGCTGCCGCCGAACTGGCCGTCCATCTTCTGCAGCCGCTGGTGCGGAAGTTTTAAGAACCCGTCGATCAGGCCGAGTTCGTCCATCACCTGCAAGGTCGAGGGATGCACGGTGTCGCCGCGGAAATCCCGGAAGAAATCGGCGTGCTTTTCCAGCACGATCGCTTCTATTCCGGCACGCCCCAACAGATATCCCAGCATCATCCCGGCCGGCCCGCCGCCGACAATGCAGCAGCGAGTGGTGATGGTGCGACGTGGCGGTTGTTCTGAGAAATTTCCCGCGTCCATTTGCAGCGCCTCACCTCGGGTCGTCCCGGCGAACGCCGGGACCCATAACCCCAGCGTTCGTTGCTACAGAAATCCTTTGCCCCGCTGCCGAAACGAGACGACACGGCGTATGGGTCCCGTCCTTCGCCGGGACGACACAAACAACTACCGGCGAAAACTCTTGATCTCCGAAATGCTGCCGTCGCGATACGTCAACTCAACCGACACCGATTTGGTCGCAGGCGCAAGCTTCAGATAAGGCTGCGAGTCATGGGGGATCGCGCTGGGATCCCTCGGATTGCACGGCGGCATTTTCAGCACCTTGTCGGGCACCGCGCTGTCGATGCCGACGCGCACCTCGCGGATGGCGCAGCGATACGACATCAAATGGGTGTAATAGACCAGGAGCCCATTGAACTCGCGAAACGACAGCCAGCTGGTCGCGGTCATGTCGAGAATCTTGCGCTGGTCGCGGATCAGCGCGGCCTCCGGATCGAAGCGGATCGGGAACGGTCCCTGCAGGTCACCTGATGCATCGACATAGCGA
Organism: uncultured Alphaproteobacteria bacterium; assembly: GCA_963710045.1. Classification (GTDB taxonomy): domain Bacteria; phylum Pseudomonadota; class Alphaproteobacteria; order Rhizobiales; family Xanthobacteraceae; genus Bradyrhizobium. The sequence goes on from CAVPZO010000051.1 coordinate 24,354, forward strand.
AGCTGGATGGTGGCCGCCGGCGCATCGGCGGCAAGCTCGATCGACGGATTGGGCATCCGCTTGCGCGTGCGCGGATCGAGCGAGTCGATAAAGCCGGTCTCGCGGAATTCGCCGGCGTCTCCCATCCGCCAGGAAATCCCCAAGGTGGGATCGGCGATCGAGAACACCACGGTCCAGCCGCTGTTGTGCCGCGAGAAACTGGCGATCGGGGCGTTGACGGAATCGTTTTGCGGCATGCGCGGCACCGACACCGGCGGTAACGCGGCGACTTTCATCGGCGGCTCCGCGGGCTTCGCCGCTTCGGCCTGCGGCGGCGCTTTCGCGGCGCCATTCAAAAACACATCGTCGACCATCTGGTCGAAATAAACCGGTATCTGCTTGTGCCTGACGGTGTCCGCCATCTCGCTGACCACCCGGCGCGTGCGCTGGGCCACTTGCACGAGATTGTCGCCCGGCTTCAGCAACTCTTTTGCAAAAATGCGGGTGAACACCGAATTGGGATTGTCGTCACTATCCGACAAGCGGTCGAGCGCGGTCTGGCGCGGGCCTGCCGAAAACACCGAGAACACGCCTTCCGGCAATTGCGTCATTGGCGCCAGCCCGCCGCCGCCGGCCACCGCACGGGTGCCGCGCCGCTCGAACGGGTTGTTGCGGCAAGCATCGAACACCAGGATCGCCGTTCGCGTTCCCCGCCGCTGCAACCGTTCCACGATGCGATCGGCCAGGATCGAGGCGTCGCGAACCAGTTCCTCCTGCCCCTCGCTCGCCGCCGGCACGTCGGTCGGCAGCAAGAAATTCTGGCCCGCGATCTCAAAACCGTGGCCGGCGAAGAAGAAGAACGCGGTGTCGCCGGGCTGGATGGTGGCGTCGAACTGCAACAGGGTCTGGCTGAACGCCTGCCGCGTCTGGTTCTCCGCCACCATCACGCTAAAGCCGAGCTGCTTTAGCGTATCACCCATGGTGCGGGCGTCGTTGACCGCCTTCTGCAGCTTTGGGACATTCTTGTAATCGTTGTTGCCGATCACCAGCGCGACGCGCTTTTCGGCGTGTGCCGGCACGGCCTGCGCCAGCAGCGCAGCCGCGATGCTCATCACGACCGCGATTCGAATCGACAGCCAGTTCATCCCTGAGTTCCCCGTGGCACTGCGCACTGTGCCTAAGTCGTTAAACCACAGGCAACGGTTCATTTCCGGAACCTGGCCCTTATGTGTGGCGCCGCAGCCTCACATCGCTGGAATAAAGACGATTTTCGCCCTGGTCTTCCCTGGATCGGCGCGGACGCGGTGACTTCCGCCCGCCGAATAGGCAAACATCCACAGGTGGGACCGGCGCCTCCAATGTCACGATCGGCGACGCCGGCAAGGGGGTGCGCTATGCGCGGCAAGAATCGCTCGATCTATTCAAACGCGCAGCGGCTGCTGCTGGCGTCGTCGTCGCTGGTCGCAGCGCTGGCGCTTGTTCCGCAGGAAGCTCGGGCGCAGTCGGTATGGGGCGGCGTGGGCAGCACCACCGCGAACAGCAATTACAGAACCGACACCAATTGGGGCCCGGCCGGTTCGCCGATCGGCCCAGGGCAGTCCGCGGTGTTTGACGCCACCGGGAACGCCAGCGTCGTCGTCGTCGGCCTTCCGCTGATCAAATGTATATGTGTGTTTCCGGACACATGGACGTTCAACGCCGCGTCGCAATCCTTCACCATCACCGGCAACGGTGTGAACTTCAATTTTGACGACGCCAGCAGCGGCGTCCTCGGCATCATCAACAACGCCAACGCCAATCAGACCATCTCCATCGACAACAGAATCCGCGGTACCGGGGCGCAGGTACAGCAACTCGGCAACAGCACTTTGATCCTGTCCGGTTTCAATGACTATACCGGCGCGACAACCGTCAGCGCCGGCGCGCTGAAAATCACCAGCACTGGCACCATCTTCTCGGCTGTGACGATAGCCAGCGGCGCGGCCGTGTCCAATGATGGCAGGATCTTCGGTCAAAGCGACAGTTCGGGCAATGTGACGACCATGGTCACTAACGCCGGTACGTTCACCAACAATGCCGGCGCGGCTGTTTCGGAACCTCTGACCAACACGGGCGGCACCGTGACCAACGGCGGCACCTGGAACGGCGACGCGACCAATAGCGGCACCATTACCAACAACAGTGTCTGGACCGGTACGATCGCCAACGCGGGCGCCTTCACCAATAATGCCGGCGCCACTGTTTCCGGACTTCTGACCAACACCGGCGGCACCACCACCAATAACGGCGCGCTGAACGGCGGCGCCACCGTCAGCGGCGGCACCTTCACCGGCACCGGGACGGTGACCAATCTCACGGTGTCCGGCGGCACCTTTGCGCCCGGCAACGCCACGCCCGGCACGTCGATGGCGGTGACCGGCAATCTCGCATTGCAGTCCGGCGCGCTGTATCTGGTGCAACTCAACCCGACGACATCGACCTTTGCCAACGTCACCGGCACCGCCTCGCTGAACGGCAGCGCGGGCGCTGCGTTCCTCGCCGGCAGCTACGTGGCGAAGCAATACACCATCCTGACTGCGGCGGGCGGCGTCAGCGGCACCTTCGGCTCGTTCAACACGCTGGGTATGCCAAGCGGCTTCACGGCAAGCCTGAGCTATAACGCAAACAATGTGATCCTCGATCTCCATCTGGGCTTCTCGCCGCCGACCCAGCTCAACGTCAACCAGCAGAATGTCGCGAATGCGCTGGTCAATTTCTTCAACACGACCGGCGGCATTCCGGCGGTCTTCGCAAACCTGACGCCGGCGGGACTCACGCAAGTCGCCGGCGAGACGGCAACCGGTTCGCAGCAGACCACCTTCAATGCGATGGGCATGTTCATGGGGTTGCTCACCGATCCGTTCATCGCGGGTCGCGGCGATCCGGTCAGTGCCGGCGCCGGGGCAACTCCATTCGCGGCGGAGGACGAAGCGCTGGCCTACGCGTCGAACGGTAAAGCGCGCTCGAAGTCCGAGCGCGATGCCTATGCTGCCGTCTATCGCAAGGCGCGTGTGTTGGCCGATCCGTTCACCCAGCGCTGGAGCGTGTGGGCGGCGGGCTATGGCGGCTCGCAGACCACCGACGGCAACGCGGTGCTCGGAACCAACAACACGCGCAGCAGCATCGGCAGCGTTGCGGTCGGCGCCGACTATCGCTTCTCGCCCTATACGATTGCCGGCTTTGCACTGGCCGGTGGCGCGACCAACTTCAGCGTCAATGGACTGGGCTCCGGCCGCTCCGACCTGTTCCAGGCCGGCGCGTTCGTGCGCCACAATGTGGGTGCCGCCTATCTCACCGGCGCGCTGGCCTATGGCTGGCAAGATATTACGACGGACCGCACGGTAACGGTGGCCGGCACCGATCTGCTGCGCGCGCAGTTCAACGCCAACGCATTCTCGGGACGTGCTGAAGGCGGCTACCGCTTCGCGACGCCATGGATGGGTGGCGTGGGGATCACGCCCTACGCAGCCGGACAGTTCGTCACCTTTGACCTGCCGGCCTATGCCGAGCAGGCCATCGCCGGGGCCAATACGTTTGCGCTGAGCTATGCGGGCAAGAGCGTCACCGACACCCGCTCGGAGCTCGGCATCCGTACCGACAAATCATTCGCGATGGCGAATGGCATCTTCACGTTGCGCGGCCGCGCCGCATGGGCGCACGATTTCAACACCGACCGCTCCATCACCCCGACCTTCCAGACGCTGCCCGGCGCATCCTTCGTCGTCAACGGCGCCGCACATGCACCGGACTCAGCACTCGTCACCGCATCGGCCGAAATGAAATGGCTGAACGGTTTTGCGCTCGCCGGCACCTTCGAGGGCGAATTCTCCAATGTCACAACGAGCTACGCCGGCAAGGGCATCGTGCGCTATGCGTGGTAAAACCTCATCCGTTTTGTTGCGCGGCCGAACCAGGTTGCTGTGCTCCGCGGCTGTCCTCGTCGCGGCGATCGTGCCTGGCAAATTGAGTGCCCAGGTACTCCAGACGCTCGATTTCCTTCCGGGCTATCGCGGCATCGATAATGGGTTTGGTGAACTGAGGCTGGATAACACAGGAACAATCGCTGTCGGGACCAGCACTAATCCGGTCGCAAACCTTTGTTGTGACCGAACGGTAGCAACGTTGTGGATGACGCCGAACAATCCAACAGGCCTGGGTACCTTGAACTACAACAGCAGCGACGCCCGCGGCATCAGCGGCAATGGCGCCGTAGTCGTAGGCGATGCCGAGGATCGAACATTAAACGGCGTTTCGAACTTGCAGGCGTTCCGCTGGACGTCCGCAACCGGCATGGTCGGCCTTGGTTTTCTGCCGGGCGATACGATCAGCGCGGCTTTTGCGGCGAGCGGGGATGGGTCGGTTGTCGTCGGGTCCAGCGGAACGCTTTCCCACAATCAGGCATTTCGCTGGACGGCATCATCCGGAATGGTCGGCCTCGGCTTTCTGCCCGGCGGCACCATCAGCAATGCAAGAAGCGTGAGCGCCGATGGCTCGGTCGTGGTGGGCAATAGTTCTGCCGCCGGGACGGGTAATTTTATCAAGCCGATGCTTTGGACGGCATCGCAGGGGATGGTGGGCCTTGGTTCGCTTCCGGGCACCAACGGATTCGGCGGCGCCACTGCTGTAAGTGCCAACGGTCAAGTTGTCATTGGCACAGTTAATGTCACCAATCCGATAGATCAGAATTCATCTGTACCTTTTCGCTGGACGGCATCCACCGGGATGGTGGGATTGGGACCTTTCGCAGGTCATTTCAACCTCAACCCGTTGGCTATCAACGCAGATGGGTCGGTCGTGGTTGGAAGCAGCAACCTTGCCGTTGTTTCCAATCGGCAACAAAACGAAGCCTTCAGATGGACGGCATCCACTGGAATGCAGTCGATTCAAGCTACCATTGCTGCCTACGATAAAAGCTTTGCTGAATGGCAGATGACGGCCGCAGGTGGAATTTCCGCCGACGGCACGGCAATTTTGGTGTCGGGACAAAATGGCCTAACCACCATTCAGAACGGTGTTGTCACTTTCCCGTCCTATGTCGGCGCAGCCATTGTTCATATACCGGTCGACGCATTTGCCCTGCTCGATCTCGCCGGCGTCGATCATTCGCTGGGATCGCTGTTGTGGGGCGGCACCGTGATCAACAGCGGCCCCGGACCGGCGACGCTGACGGTAGGAAGCGACAACGCCAGCACGACATTCATCGGCTCGGTCCAGGATGGGTCGGCTGCGACCGCGCTGACCAAGGTCGGCACCGGCACCCTGACGCTGACGGAACTCAACACCTACACCGGCGCAACCCTCGTGAACGGCGGCGTCCTCGATGTGCAAGGCTCGATCGCGTCCTCCGGCCTGACCACGGTGAACGCCGGGGCGACGCTGACCGGCAGCGGCACGGTGGGAAACACCTTGATCGCCAATGGCGGCACGTTCATTCCGGGCAACGGAACGCCGGGTTCGTCGATGACGGTGGCCGGCAATCTCGCGTTCCAGTCCGGCGCGCTGTACCTGGTGCAGCTCAATCCCGCTACGTCGAGCTTTGCCAACGTCACCGGAGCCGCCTCGTTGAACGGCAGCGCGGGCGCGGCGTTCCTGGCCGGCAATTACGTCGCGAAGCAGTACACCATCCTGACCGCGGCCGGCGGCGTCAGCGGCACATTCGGTTCATTCAACACGCAGGGTATTCCCTCCGGCTTCCAGGCGAGCCTGAGCTATGATGCCAACCATGCCTATCTCGATCTGTTCTTGAATTTTGCACCCCCTCACCTGAACACCAATCAGCAGAACGTCGCCAACGCGCTGACCAACTTCTTCAACAGGACCGGCGGCATCCCGGCGGTGTTCGGCGCACTGACGCCGGCGGGCCTGACCCAGGTTTCCGGCGAGACCGCCACCGGCTCGCAGCAGACCACGTTCAATGCGATGGGCATGTTCATGGGCTTGCTCACCGATCCGTTCATCGCTGGGCGCGGCGATCCGGTGACGTCATCGAGCACTGCGCCGCAGTTCGCCGACGAAGCCGATGCCGCGAGCGCTTACGCATCGAACGGCAAGCCGCGCAGCAAGAGCGAGCGCGACGCCTACGCCGCGATCTATCGCAAGGCGCCTGTGTTGGCCGACCCGTTCACCCGGCGCTGGAGCGTATGGGCGGCGGGCTATGGCGGCTCGCAGACCACCGACGGCAACGCGGTGCTCGGAACCAACAACACCCGGAGCAGCATCGGCGGTGTTGCGGTCGGCGCCGACTATCGTTTCTCGCCCTATACGATTGCCGGCTTTGCGCTGGCCGGCGGTGCGACCAACTTCAGCGTCAATGGACTGGGCTCGGGCCGCTCCGACCTGTTCCAGGCCGGCGCCTTTGTCCGGCACAATGTGGGTGCGGCCTATCTCACCGGCGCGCTGGCCTATGGCTGGCAGGATATTACGACGGATCGCACGGTGACGGTCGCCGGCACCGATCTGCTTCGTGCACAGTTCAACGCCAACGCATTCTCGGGACGTGCCGAAGGCGGCTACCGCTTCGTTACGCCATGGATCGGCGGCATCGGCATCACGCCCTATGCCGCCGGGCAATTCGTGACCTTCGATCTGCCGGCCTATGCCGAGCAGGCCATCGCCGGCGCCAACACCTTTGCGCTGAGCTATGCCGGCAAGAGCGTGACCGACACCCGCTCGGAGATCGGCATCCGTACCGACAAATCCTTCGCGATGCCGAACGGCATCTTCACCCTGCGCGGCCGCGCCGCATGGGCGCACGACTTCAACCCCGACCGCTCGATCACCCCGACCTTCCAGACGCTGCCCGGCGCATCCTTCGTCGTCAACGGCGCAGCGCTTGCGCCGGACTCCGCACTTGTCACCGCCTCGGCCGAAATGAAATGGCTGAATGGCTTCTCGCTCGCCGGCACGTTTGAGGGCGAGTTCTCCAATGTCACCACCAGCTACGCCGGCAAGGGCCTGGTGCGCTATGCGTGGTGATTCGACGGGAATGGACGGCACATGGGATCGGCATCGCTGCCATGATCGGCCATATCGCCCATTTATGCGTAAACATTAAGCTTTTTCAGCGCTTCTCGCCCCTGCTCCATTGACTTTGGCGGCTCAGACCCTATGTTCCGCCTCGACGCGGCCCGGTATCGAAACGCGATATCTCGAGTAAGCCGCCTGTCAGCGTATCTGAAAATCCCGTGCAAATTTGCATGCCGTTCCGGGGTTGAGCGCGACAGTCTTTTTCCGAGATTCCAAGCGGCGGTTTCGAGCAGAGGCTCCCAGAAGCTAAATGTCTTTTTCCCATCTCGGCTTGTCCGAAAAGGTCCTCGCCGCCGTCGCGGCCACCGGCTACACCACGCCCACTCCCATCCAGGAACAAGCGATCCCTCACGTGCTGGCGCGCCGGGACGTTCTCGGCATCGCCCAGACCGGCACCGGCAAGACCGCCGCCTTCGTGCTTCCCATGCTCACCATGCTGGAAAAGGGCCGCGCCCGGGCCCGGATGCCGCGCACGCTCATCCTGGAACCGACCCGCGAACTCGCCGCCCAGGTGAAGGAGAATTTCGACAAATACGGCGCCGGCCAGAAGCTCAACGTCGCGCTCATCATCGGCGGCGTTTCGTTCGGCGACCAGGACACCAAGCTGACGCGCGGCGTCGACGTGCTGATCGCCACCCCGGGACGCCTGCTCGATCACACCGAGCGCGGCGGCCTGCTGCTCACCGGCGTGGAACTGCTGGTGATCGACGAAGCCGACCGCATGCTGGACATGGGCTTCATTCCGGACATCGAGCGCATCTGCAAGATGATCCCCTTTACCAGACAGACGCTGTTCTTCACCGCGACCATGCCGCCCGAAATCCGCCGCATCACCGAAACCTTCCTGCACAACCCCGAGAAGATCGAAGTCTCCAAGCCGGCGACCACCGCCGCGGGCGTGTCCCAGTTCCAGGTCAGCGTCGGCCGCGAGCCGCATGAGAAGCGCGATACGCTGCGCCGCCTGCTCCGCGACGCCACCGACCTCCAGAACGCGATCATCTTCTGCAACCGCAAGCGCGAAGTCGCCTTGCTGTACAAATCGCTGCTCAAGCACGGTTTCAGCGTCGGCGCCCTGCATGGCGACATGGACCAGTCGGCCCGTACCGCAGCGCTCGATCAGTTCCGCAAGGGCGAACTGCCGCTATTGGTCGCCTCCGATGTCGCCGCCCGCGGCCTCGATATTCCGATCACCAGCCACGTCTTCAATTTCGATGTGCCCCATCACGCCGACGACTATGTCCACCGCATCGGCCGCACCGGCCGCGCCGGACGCGCCGGCACCGCGATCACCATCGTCAGCCCGCTCGACTTCAAGTCGATGGCGGCGATCGAAAAGCTGATCGGCCAGACCATTCCCCGCGCCGAAAGCGTTGAAGCCAGCGGGCCATCGGATGTGACCGAGGCGCCCGTCCGTGACGGCGAGCATGTACGCGAGCCGAGACGCCGGAACGGCAATCGTGAAGCGAATTTTGGCACGCCCCGCGAAGGCTCTGGCGAGGGCCGCAAGCCTCGTCGCGAGCGCGGACCCAGGCGCTCCGGTGGCGGCGACCGTAACGGCTCCCAGCCGCAGGCCGAGGCTCCTGCCGGGTTCACCCCGCCGGTCGCTCCCCCGCCATCGCGCACCCCGTCCATCGGCCGCGCCGAGACGCCCCGCGCGCCTCGCGATGCGGCTTCGGAACCCGCCGATCACTCACATTTGCCGGCATTCCTGCTGCGCCCGGTGCGCGCCCGGGTCTGAAGGCAAAACCTGCAGGCAAAACGTCCGGTCGCAGGAAGTTTGTTTGCAAGCTCAGCGTGTTACGGCAAAAGCCCATCCGGAACCCGTTTACCGGTCGTTCATTCTCATCCGTTAACTTGACCCCGATAATTTTAACTATTGCTGGTAGACGACGGGCAGGATGCCCGGATTGGGGACGCAGTGATCAAGGTTCTGGATGAACATGAACGCTCGATGGCGTTCGCGGAAGTCGCGCTTGGCCAGATCAAGTCGCTGCGGCAGACCGCGGTGCCGCGCAACTACGAGATCTGGTACGTCTACGCCACCGGCTACAACGCCCCGCTCAACAAGATCATCAACGAGACCCTGGCGCGCAACGGCAAGCTGACCGAGGCCGACCTCGACCAGATCTACGACACCTATCTGTCCCAGATCAAAACCACCGACCGCATCGACAAGGTCGGCGCGCGCGTCATCAACGAAATCGACGACGTGATGAGCCTGATCACCGACGCGCTGGGCATGTCGGCGAGCTATGACGACAGCCTGTCCGGCGCCACCCAAAAGCTGTCGGTGGCGCAGAACCGCGACCAGGTCAAAGCCGTGGTCGAGCAGCTGGTGGTCTCCACCCGCGAGATGCGCGACACCAACAAGGCGCTGGAAGACCGGTTGAGCCTGTCGAAGCAGGAGATCAGCAACCTGCAGCAGAGCCTGGAGGCGATCCGCGCCGAAAGCCTGACCGATCCCCTGACCAGCCTCGGCAACCGCAAATATTTCGACCGCGCCATCGCCGCCGCCGTGCAGAGCGCCGCGGCGTGCGGCGAGCCGCTGTCGCTGCTGATGCTCGACATCGATCATTTCAAGTCGTTCAACGACAATTACGGCCATCTCACCGGCGACCAGGTGCTGCGGCTGGTCGGGATGTCGCTGAAACAGACCATCAAGGGCCAGGACATCACCGCCCGCTACGGCGGCGAGGAATTCGCAGTCGTGCTTCCCGCCACCGCACTGCGCCAGGCGCTGACGGTGGCCGACCACATCCGCCGCGCCGTGATGTCGAAGGAACTGAAGAAGAAATCCACCGGCGAAATTTTGGGCCGCGTCACCATTTCCATCGGCGTTTCGATGCTGCAGCCCGGCGACGACACCAATTCGCTGATCGAACGCGCCGACGCCTGCCTCTACGCCGCCAAGCGCAACGGCCGCAACCGGGTGATCTGCGAAGCCGATCCGGAATATACGGCCGAGATTCACAGCCAGGTGGCGTGAGGCTTAACGTAGGGTGGGTAGAGCGAAGCGAAACCCACCGAGTTCATGTCAACGTTGCTGCTGGGCTTTCGCTGCGCTCAACCCATCCGCGCGCTTTCTTTTTGACCGCCTTCTTCTTGGCACTTTCTTCGCGTCCGCTTTTTCAGCGCCGCGCGTTCGGCGGCGGCCAGCGCTGCCCTCGCCCACCCCGTCAGCTCCTCGGGGTCGTCGTACAACCGCTCCGGCAATTGCCAGTAGGAGGCGACGGTGACGGTCTTGGTTCGCGTTTGATACTGAAACGGTTTTGAGCCCTCGCTTCGAAGCGCGGAATAGTCTCGGCGTCGGCGCGCAGATAGAGGCCGCCGCGCAGCGCCAGCGCGAAGTTGGTCCCATCAGCGGAAATGCCAAAGCCGGAAAACATCCGGCGGATGGTCACCGGACCGAAATCGGCAAACAGGTCGATCAGGAAATCGCGGTCCATGAAAGATTTCGTGCCCCGGACGCAGCGCAGCGCGTAGCCCTTGCGACGCGGTGCGCTGCTGAGCCCAGGCCCGGTTACCGCGCAGCGGCTGAACTGGGTCCCGGCTCTGCGAGCGGCATGAAGAATGCCGCACCGCCCGGGACACGACACTAGCCCTCGTCCTTCGCAGCCGTCAGCTGCACCGATTCGCCGCAGCCGCAGGCGCCGGTCTGGTTCGGGTTGTTGAAGATGAACTGCGACTGCATCTTGTCGGCCTTGTAGTCCATCTCGGTGCCGAGCAGGAACAGCACCGCCTTGGGATCGACCAGGATCTTGACGCCCTTGTCCTCGACGACCTCGTCGGTCGGCTTGACGTCATGGGCATATTCGACGGTGTAGGATTGTCCGGCGCAGCCGCCGTTCTTGATGCCGACGCGCAGTCCGACAATTTCGGAATCGGCGCGCTTGGTCAGTTCCTGAATCCGCGCCGCCGCGGCTTCGGTGAGCTTCATCACCTGCGGACGGGGCCGCGGTTTTGCCTTGGCGGGTGTAGGCTGGTGTCATATCATTCATCTATTCAATCCCTGCGGCACATCAATGCCGGCAAGATCGCTCGTAAATCCGAAATGCGCCCTCTTGGGCGCAGACCCGGAATCCAGCACCGTGCACTATTCCGGATTCCGGGTTCGCTCGCTTTGCTCGCGCCCCGGAATGACAGTTACTAACGCTTCACCACATGTTGAGGACGAGGCGCGCCTCGTCGGTCATTCGATCAGGCGTCCACGCCGGCTCCCAGACGATACTGACATTGACCACGCCGACGCCGGGCACGCTGGCGACCGCATTCTCCACCATCTGCGGCATTTCGGCTGCCGCCGGACAATTCGGCGTCGTCAGCGTCATCTCGACGTCGACGGTGCGGTCGTCCTTGATGTCGACCTTGTAGATCAGGCCAAGTTCATAAATGTCGGCCGGGATTTCCGGATCGAATACCGTTTTCAGCGCGGCGACGATTTCGCCGCCGAGGCGTTCGGTCTCGTCAGGCGCCAGCGCCGAGACGGTTTCCATATTCGGTTTGGTGGCTTCGACGGTGTCGGTCATGAAAACAATTCCCGCGCCTTGATCAGCGCCTGTGCCAGATGGTCGAACTTCTTCCCGGGTATTATACATGCCAAATGAGGCGCGGCACGTCGCCGTGACATTGAATCGCTCCAGAAGCGGCATCACGCAATGGGTGCCCGCGCGCACCGCGATGCCCTCCCGATCGATCACGGTTGCGACATCGTGGGGATGCGCGCCCTTCATCTCGAACGAAATCACCGGACCCTTGCCGCGCGCGGTGCCGATCAGGCGCAGCGAATTGATCTCGCGCAGGCGATCCTGGGCGTAGGTCAAAAAATCGTGCTCGTGCGCAGCGATGCGCTCCTTGCCGATCGAATTGACATAGTCGATCGCAGCACCGAGCCCCACCGCCTCGACGATCGCCGGCGTGCCGGCCTCGAATTTATGCGGCGGGTCGCCATAGGTGACCCAGTCCTTCGCGACCTCGCGGATCATCTCGCCGCCGCCATTGTAGGGCCGCATCGCCATCAGATGCTCGTGCTTGGCATAGAGCACGCCGATACCGGTCGGGCCGTACAGCTTGTGGCCGGTGAAGACGTAGAAGTCGCAGCCGATGTCCTGCACGTCGACGGCAAGATGCACCGCGGCCTGGCTGCCGTCGACCAGTACCGGAATGCCCCGCGCATGCGCCAGCTTCACTACGTCCTTGACCGGCACGATGGTGCCGAGCGCATTCGACATCTGCGTGATCGCCACCAGTTTGGTGCGATCGGTCAGCAGTTTTTCGAATTCGTCGATCAGGAAATTGCCTTCATCGTCCACCGGCGCCCATTTGATCACGGCGCCATGACGCTCGCGCAAAAAATGCCACGGCACGATGTTGGAATGGTGCTCCATGATCGAGAGCACGATCTCGTCGCCGGCCTTGATGTTAGGCTCGCCCCATGACGATGCCACGAGGTTGATGGCCTCGGTGGCGTTGCGGGTGAAGACGATTTCCTCGGTTCGCTTGGCATTGAGGAACGTCGCCACCTTGGCGCGGCCGCCCTCATAGGCCTCCGTCGCCGCATTGGCGAGATAATGCAGGCCGCGATGCACGTTGGCGTATTCGGTCTTGTAGGCTTCGGTCATGCGGTCGAGCACGGCGGTCGGCTTCTGCGCCGAGGCGGCGTTGTCGAGATAAACCAGCGGCTTGCCATAAATCTGCAGCGCCAGCGCCGGGAAATCTTCCCGGACGCGGGCTACGTCATATGAGCCGTTTGAGACTGCCGGATGCATGCTCAACCTCGTGCCGCCAGCCAGCGTTCCGCCGCGCCGACTGCCAGTTCGCGCAAATTGTCGTTGACGATCGATTCGATCGCTTCGCCGACGAATGCCTGAATCAGCAGCGCCTGCGCTTCCTTCTCGGAAAGGCCGCGCGCGCGCAGATAGAACAGCAGACTCTCGTCCAGCGCGCCGGTAGTGGCGCCGTGGCCGCAAGTGACGTCGTCGGCGAAAATTTCCAGTTCGGGCTTGTTGTCGGCCTCGGCCTCGTCGGACAGCAGCAGCGCCCGCGTCATCATCTTGGCGTCGGTCTTCTGCGCCTTGGGCTGCACGATGATGCGGCCCTGAAACACCGAATGCCCGCGGTCATCCACGACCGCGCGAAAAATCTCGCGGCTGGAGCAATGCGGCACCGCGTGATCCATGAACAGCGTGGTGTCGGCATGCTGGCGGCCGTTGAGCAGGTTGACGCCGTTGGTCTCGACCTGCGAGCCCTCGCCGGCGAACGCGATCGTGGCCTGATAGCGGCTGACGAGCGAGCCGGTATTCATGCCGAATGTATTGAAATGCGCGTGCGCGCCGAGCGTAATGACCGACGATGAAATATTGAAAGCGTCGCGGCTGTCCTCGATCAATCGGACATGATCGAGCCGTGCGTTATCGCCGATCGAGACGATTAGCGAATCATGGGCTTGATAGATTTGGGCCCCGTCGGCAGCGATATAACTTTCCACCAAGGTGGCGCTCGCGGACTTGCCGACCTTCAACAGCGAGCGCGTGAACATCGCCGAAGGTACGCCGCCGCTCGCGATGTGGACGACATGCAGCGGCTGCGTCAGCATCGAGCCGTCGGCAACCTCGATCACCACGCCGTCGGTCATCATCGCCGAATTCAGCGCCACCATCGGGTTGGTGTTGTCAGGCGCGAACAGTTGCGCATGCAGCGCGGCATCGCCGGCTTCCAGCGCCTCGCGCAGCGTGCGAATGGACAGACCCTTTTCCGGATTTGAAAGGTCAGACAGTTTTGGCGCGAACACGCCATCCACCAGCACCAGTTTGCGAACATTATCGATGGCGTGCAACTTCAAAGCCGCGCCGGCACGGGTTAGCGCAGACGCGTCCGGCGCCGCCGCGAGCGGCAGCACTTCGCACATCAGCACGCGCAGGTCGGTATATTTCCAGTCCTCGATGCGCCGGTGCGGCAGGCCCGCGCGCTCATAAGCCTCGAAAGCCTTCTGACGCGTTTCGGACACCTTGCCCGCTCCGGGCAGACGCGCGCGCGCGACGGCGAAGAGATCACTCAACGCCCGGCCGGTTTCGTTTTTTGCCAAAGCCAAATTCATTGCAATATCCGTATCACGCCGCGTCTTCGAACTGCGCGTAGCCGTTCTCTTCCAGCTCCAGCGCCAGTTCCTTGCCGCCGCTCTTTGCGACGCGGCCCTTCGACATCACGTGCACGAAGTCCGGTATGATGTAGTTCAACAGCCGCTGATAATGCGTGATCACCACCATGGCGCGATCGGGCGAGCGCAACGCGTTGACGCCGTCGGCAGCGACCCGCAGCGCGTCGATGTCGAGGCCGGAATCCATTTCATCCAGAATGCACAGGCTCGGCTCGAACAGCGCCATCTGCAAAATCTCGTTGCGCTTCTTTTCGCCGCCGGAGAAGCCGACATTGACGCCGCGGCGGAGCATGTCCTGCGGAATGTTGAGGGAGGCCGCGACCTGGCGCACCTTCTTCAGGAAGTCCGGCGTCGAGAACTCGCTCTCGCCACGCGCCTTGCGTTGCGCATTCAGCGCGGTGCGCAGGAAGGTCATGGTGGCGACGCCGGGGATTTCCACCGGATACTGGAACGCGAGGAAGACGCCCTTGGCGGCACGCTCGTCCGGCGACATCGCCAGCAGGTCTTCGCCCTCGAACAGGATTTCGCCCGACGTGACCTCGTAGCCGGGCTTGCCGGCGATGACATGGCTCAGCGTCGACTTGCCGGAGCCGTTCGGCCCCATGATCGCGTGCACTTCGCCCTTGTTCACAGTAAGCGACAGCCCGTGGAGAATCTCACGCTCCTCGACACGAACCTGCAGGTTTTTGACTTCGAGTAATGGCATTCGTCTTTCGTCCTCTTTTCGTCGTCATCCTGAGGTGCGAGCCATCGTAGGCGAGCCTCGAAGGATGAGATTTATTATTCCGCGTTGCCATCCTTCGAGACGGCCGCTAAGCGGCCTCCTCAGGATGACGGCTGTTATCCAACCGATCCTTCCAGCGAGATCGAAATCAGCTTCTGCGCCTCGACCGCAAATTCCATCGGCAGCTGCTGCAGCACGTCTTTCACAAAACCGTTGACGACCAGACCGACCGCCTCCTCTTGGCTCAGCCCGCGCTGCACGCAGTAGAACAGCACGTCCTCGGAAATCTTCGACGTGGTGGCTTCGTGTTCGAACAGCGCCGATGAGTTTTTCGCCTCGATATAGGGCACGGTATGCGCGCCGCATTTGTCGCCGATCAGCAGCGAATCGCACGCCGTAAAATTGCGCGCATTGGTCGCCTTGCGGTGCGCGGTGACGAGGCCGCGATAGGTGTTTTGCGACACGCCGGCGGCGATGCCCTTGGAGATGATCCGGCTGGTGGTGTTCTTGCCGAGATGGATCATCTTGGTGCCGGAATCGACCTGCTGGTGGCCGTTGGAGATCGCGATCGAGTAGAATTCGCCGCGCGAATTGTCGCCGCGCAGGATGCAGCTCGGATATTTCCAGGTGATCGCGGAGCCGGTCTCGACCTGGGTCCAGGAGATCTTGGAGTTCTTGCCGCGGCAATCGCCACGCTTGGTGACGAAATTGTAGATGCCGCCCTTGCCTTCGGAATTGCCGGGGTACCAGTTCTGCACCGTCGAATACTTTATTTCGGCGTCGTCATGCGTGACCAGTTCGACCACGGCGGCGTGCAACTGGTTCTCGTCGCGCTGCGGTGCGGTGCAGCCTTCAAGGTAGCTGACGTAAGCGCCCTTGTCGGCGATGATCAGCGTGCGCTCGAACTGGCCGGTGTTGCGCTCGTTGATGCGGAAGTAGGTCGACAGCTCCATCGGGCAACGGACGCCCGGCGGCACGTAGACGAACGAGCCGTCGGAAAACACCGCGGAGTTCAATGTCGCGAAGTAATTGTCCGAGGTTGGCACCACGGTGCCGAGATATTTCCTCACCAGTTCCGGATGCTCGCGGATCGCCTCCGAGATAGGCATGAAGATCACGCCGGCCTGCTTCAGCTCCTTCTGGAAGGTGGTCGCAACCGAAACCGAATCGAACACGGCATCGACCGCGATGCGGCGCTCGCCCTCGGGACGCACCACGCCGGCCAGCATTTCCTGCTCGCGCAGCGGAATGCCAAGCTTTTCGTAGGTCCTGAGGATCTCCGGATCGACCTCGTCGAGCGAGGCCAGTTCCTTCTTCTTCGGCGCCGAGTAGTAATAGAGGTCCTGATAGTCGATCTTCGGATAGTGGACGCGCGCCCAGTCCGGCTCCGTCATGGTCAGCCAGCGGCGATAGGCTTCCAGCCGCCACTCCAGCATCCACGCCGGTTCGTTCTTCTTTGCGGAAATGAAACGGACGGTATCTTCCGACAGCCCGCGCGGGGCCTTGTCGGACTCGATAAGCGTCTCAAACCCATACCGATATTGATCGACGTCGATCCGCCTGACGCGATCGACGGTTTCTTGTACGGCCGCCATTATTATCCTCCGCTCGCGGTTTCAAGGACCGCGGTGGATCAACTCGAAAGCTCTACGTTATTTCGGGCGACGACACACGCTTAGAACCGTTCAAGCTGTGTTTCATCATACCCCCTAAGTAATGCACCTGAGAGCTTTCGCCAAGCCTCCAGGCAGCGATCTATGTCCGCTTCCGTGGTCGACCAGCCCAGACTGAGGCGCACCGCTCCCTTTGCCAGTTCCGGACCGAACCCCATGGCCTGCAGCACATGCGACGGTTGAACCTTACCGGACGAGCAGGCGGAACCTGACGATACCGCGATACCTTCGAGGTCGAAACCGATGACAGCGGTCTCCGCTTTCAGTCCGGGAACCGTGAACAGGGTGGTGTTGGGCAACCGCGGCGTATTTTCAGAGAACACAGAAGCGCCCCGGGTTTGCCGCAAGCCGGTCTCAAGCCGTTTACGTAGATTTTCGACCTCGTTCATGTCGCCATGCAGCGACGCCATCGCGGCTTTGACGGCCGCGCTGAAGCCGGCGATGCCCGGGACGTTTTCCGTTCCCGCGCGACGACCCTGCTCCTGCCCGCCACCTCGGATCGAAGCCTCCAGGCCATTCAGACCCTCGGCAAGCACAAGCGCCCCAATGCCTTTCGGTCCGCCGATCTTGTGCCCAGAAAGTGATATAAGATCGGCTTTCATCTCTCTGATATCGCAAGATATCTTACCAAACATCTGAACCGAATCGACGTGCAGCAAACCGCCCGCGCCATGGACGATGTCGGCGACTTCTGCGACCGGCTGCAGGGCTCCCGTTTCGTTGTTGGCTGCCATGACAGACACCAGCGCCGGCGGACCATCGGCCAAAATTTCCCTTAGATGCTCCAGATCGACCACTGCTGACTCGGTGACGCGGAGCGTTTCGATCGCCTCGCGCGAAAATCGACCGCCAGCAAGTACCGAAGCATGTTCGATGGCAGAAACGACCAACCTGTTGATTGGTAAGCCGGAATTTCGCCTAAGCCCCGGCGTCAGCGCGAGCGAATTTGCCTCGGTGCCGCCGGATGTGAAAACCACATTGCGCGGGTCGGCCCCGACCGCCGCGGCGATGATAGCCCGCGCATCCTCGACCAGTCGCCGTGACGCCCGCCCCTCGGCATGAACAGACGAAGGGTTCCCACCGAGATCCCAGGCAGCTGCCATCGCCTCGCGCGCTTCGGGCCGCAGCGGCGTCGTCGCATTCCAATCGAGATAGACCCTGTCTTGCATCGAGCTTCACAAAACCTCTGTTGCCGGAACCAGCCTAATGCCGCTCAAGATGCTTGCTTTTTGCCCCACGCCTCATGCTAGAACGCGGCCTCCAGTTCACCAAGCGCCGTCCGCATCAAGCCCAACGGCGCCCGACCGGCCCGCTCAAGCGCGGTGTTTCATCTGCCGGGAGCCGGATGAGCCCGGCGCAGGCCGGTCGATTTGCCAAGGACCATCAATGCCCGAAGTGATTTTCACCGGCCCCGCAGGCCGTCTCGAAGGCCGCTATCATCCGGCAAAGCAGAAGAATGCGCCGATCGCGATGGTGCTGCACCCGCACCCGCAATTCGCCGGCACGATGAACCACCAGATCATCTACCAGTGCTACTACGCCTTCGTGCACCGCGGATTTTCGGTGCTGCGCTTCAATTTCCGCGGCGTCGGCCGCAGCCAGGGTTCGTTCGATCACGGCACCGGAGAACTCTCCGACGCCGCATCCGCGCTGGACTGGGCTCAAACCATCAATCCGGAAGCCCGCGCGTGCTGGGTGGCGGGTTTTTCGTTCGGCGCCTGGATCGGCATGCAGCTATTGATGCGGCGGCCCGAGGTCGAGGGATTCATCTCGATCGCGCCGCCAGCCAATCTGTACGACTTCTCGTTCCTGGCGCCCTGCCCGTCCTCGGGCCTGATCGTACATGGCGAGAAGGACGCCGTGGTGCCGCCGAAGGACGTCAACACCCTGGTCGAAAAGCTGAAAACGCAAAAGGGCATCGTCATCGACCAGCAGATCATTCCCGGCGCCAACCATTTCTTCGACGGCAAGCTGCAGCCGCTGATGGAATCGGTGACGGGCTATCTCGACATGCGGCTCGCCAAC
>CAVPZO010000052.1:0-27870 GCA_963710045.1 uncultured Alphaproteobacteria bacterium
TGCGGCGGGTCGCCATAGGTGACCCAGTCCTTTGCGACCTCGCGGATCATCTCGCCGCCGCCATTATAGGGCCGCATCGCCACCAGATGATCGTGCCTGGCATAGAGCACGCCGATGCCGGTCGGACCGTACAGCTTGTGGCCGGTGAAGACGTAGAAGTCACAGCCGATGTCCTGCACGTCGATGGCCAGATGCACCGCGGCCTGGCTGCCGTCGACCAGCACCGGAATGCCCCGCGCATGCGCCAGCTTCACCACGTCCTTGACCGGAACGATGGTGCCGAGCGCATTCGACATCTGCGTGATCGCCACCAGTCTGGTGCGATCGGTCAGCAGTTTTTCGAATTCGTCGATCAGGAAATTGCCTTCGTCGTCCACCGGCGCCCACTTGATCACCGCGCCATGACGTTCGCGCAGGAAATGCCAGGGCACGATGTTGGAATGATGCTCCATGATCGAGAGCACGATCTCGTCGCCGGCCTTGATGTTGGGCTCGCCCCATGACGACGCCACCAGGTTGATGGCCTCGGTGGCGTTGCGGGTGAAGATAATCTCCTCGGATCGTTTGGCATTGAGGAAGGTCTGCACCTTGGCGCGGCCGCCCTCATAGGCCTCGGTCGCGGCATTGGCGAGATAATGCAGGCCACGATGGACGTTGGCGTATTCGGTCTTGTAGGCCTCGGTCATGCGGTCGAGCACCGCGGTCGGCTTCTGCGCGGACGCCGCGTTATCGAGGTAGACCAGCGGCTTGCCGTAGATCTGCAGCGCCAGCGCCGGGAAATCTTCCCGGACGCGGGCTACGTCATATGAACCGTTCGAGACTGCCGGATGCATGCTCAACCCCGTGCCGCCAGCCAGCGTTGCGCCGCGGCGATTGCGAGTTCGCGCAAATCGTCATTGACGATGGATTCGATCGCCTCGCCGACAAACGCCTGGATCAACAGTGCCTGCGCTTCCTTCTCGGAAAGACCGCGCGCGCGCAGATAGAACAACAGGCTCTCGTCCAGCGCGCCGGTAGTGGCGCCGTGGCCGCAGGTGACATCGTCGGCGAAAATTTCCAGCTCCGGCTTGTTGTCGGCCTCGGCCTCGTCGGACAGCAGCAGCGCCCGCGTCATCATCTTGGCGTCGGTCTTCTGCGCCCCGGGCTGCACGATGATGCGGCCCTGAAACACCGAATGCCCGCGGTCATCCACGACCGCGCGAAAAATTTCGCGGCTGGAGCAATTGGGCACCGCGTGATCCATGAACAGCGTGGTGTCGGCATGCTGGCGGCCGTTGAGCAGATTGACGCCGTTGGTTTCGACCTGCGAGCCCTCGCCGGCAAACGCGATGGTCGCCTGATAGCGGCTGACGCTTGCCCCGCTGGTCATGCCGAACGTGTTGAAATGCGCGTGCGCGCCCAGCGTAATGACCGAGGACGAAATATTGAAGGCCTCGCGGCTGTCTTCAATCAGGCGGACATGATCGAGCCGCGCGTGGTCGCCGATCGAGACGAGCAGTGAATCATGGGCTTGGTAAACCGTGGCACCTTCGGCCGCAATGTAGCTCTCCACCAGTGTCGCGCCGGCGGACTTGCCGATCTTCAGCAACGAACGGGTGAACATCGCCGAAGGCACGCCACCGCTGGCGATATGAACCACATGGAGCGGCTGGGTCAGCATCACGCCGTCGGCGACCTCGATCACCACGCCGTCGGTCATCATCGCCGAGTTCAGCGCAACCATCGGATTGGAATTGTCGGGCGCGAGCAGTTGCGCGTGCAGCGCGGCGTCGCCCTTCTCCAACACTTCGCGCAGCGTGCGGATGGAAAGGCCTTTTTGCGGGCTTCCAAGGTCGGACAGCTTTGGCGCGAATACCCCGTCGACCAGCACCAGCTTGCGCACGCCGTCGATGGCGTGCAGCTCCAGCGCGTCGCCGGCGTGTGTCAGCGCCGCCGCGTCTGGCGCCGCCGCAAGCGGGAGCACTTCGCGCATCAGCACGCGCAGGTCGGTATATTTCCAGTCCTCGATGCGCCGGTGCGGCAGGCCGGCGCGCTCATAGGCCTCGAACGCCTTCTGACGCGTGTCGGCGACCTTGCCCGCTCCGGGCAGACGCGTCGCGCGCGATGGCGAAGAGATCGCCCAACGCCCGGCCGGTTTCGTTTTTTGCCAACGCTAAATTCATTGCAATATCCGCATCACGCCGCGTCTTCGAACTGCGCGTAGCCGTTCTCTTCCAGCTCCAGAGCCAGCTCCTTGCCGCCGCTCTTTGCGACGCGGCCCTTCGACATCACGTGCACGAAGTCCGGTACGATGTAGTTCAGCAGCCGCTGATAATGCGTGATCACCACCATGGCGCGATCGGGCGAGCGCAGCGCGTTGACGCCGTCGGCGGCGACCCGCAGCGCGTCGATGTCGAGGCCGGAATCCATTTCGTCCAGAATGCACAGGCTCGGCTCGAACAGCGCCATCTGCAAAATCTCGTTGCGCTTCTTCTCGCCGCCGGAGAAGCCGACATTGACGCCGCGACGGAGCATGTCCTGCGGAATGTTTAAGGTAGCCGCAACCTGGCGCACTTTCTTCAAAAAGTCCGGCGTGGAGAATTCGCTCTCGCCGCGCGCCTTGCGCTGCGCATTCAGCGCCGTGCGCAGGAACGTCATGGTGGCGACGCCGGGGATTTCCACCGGGTACTGGAATGCGAGGAAGACGCCCTTGGCGGCGCGCTCGTCCGGCGACATCGCCAGCAGGTCTTCACCCTCGAACAGGATTTCGCCCGACGTGACCTCGTAGCCGGGCTTGCCGGCGATGACGTGGCTGAGCGTCGACTTGCCGGAGCCGTTCGGCCCCATGATGGCGTGCACCTCGCCTTTGTTGACGGTGAGCGACAGCCCGTGGAGGATCTCGCGCTCCTCGACACGGACCTGCAGGTTTTTGACTTCAAGCAACGGCATTCTTTCTTTCCTCTTGCGTCATCCTGAGGTGCGCGCCGCCTCTTGCGGCGCGCCTCGAAGGATGCTGTCTCAATCCTGGCTGCCATCCTTCGAGACGGCCGCTGCGCGGCCTCCTCAGGATGACGGCTGTTATCCAACCGATCCTTCGAGGCTGATCGAGATCAGTTTCTGCGCCTCTACCGCGAACTCCATCGGCAGTTGCTGCAGCACGTCCTTGACGAAGCCATTGACCACGAGGCCGACGGCCTCTTCCTGCGACAGCCCGCGCTGCACGCAGTAGAACAGCACGTCCTCGGAAATTTTCGACGTGGTGGCTTCGTGCTCGAACAGCGCCGAAGAATTCTTGGCTTCGATATAAGGCACGGTGTGTGCGCCGCATTTGTCGCCGATCAGCAGCGAATCGCACGCCGTAAAATTGCGCGCATTGGTCGCCTTGCGGTGCGCCGTCACAAGTCCGCGATAGGTGTTTTGCGAGACGCCCGCCGCGATGCCCTTGGAGATGATCCGGCTGGTGGTGTTCTTGCCGAGGTGGATCATCTTGGTGCCGGAATCGACCTGCTGGTGGCCGTTTGAGATCGCGATCGAATAGAACTCGCCGCGCGAATTGTCGCCGCGCAGGATGCAGCTCGGGTATTTCCAGGTAATCGCCGAACCGGTCTCGACCTGGGTCCAGGAGATCTTGGAGTTCTTGCCGCGGCAGTCGCCGCGCTTGGTGACGAAGTTGTAGATGCCGCCCTTGCCTTCGGAATTGCCGGGGTACCAGTTCTGCACCGTCGAATATTTGATTTCGGCATCGTCATGCGTAACCAGTTCGACCACCGCGGCGTGCAACTGGTTCTCGTCGCGCTGCGGCGCGGTGCAGCCTTCGAGGTAGCTGACATAGGCGCCCTTGTCGGCGATGATCAGCGTGCGCTCGAACTGGCCGGTGTTGCGCTCATTGATGCGGAAATAGGTGGACAACTCCATCGGGCAGCGCACGCCCGGCGGCACATAGACGAACGAGCCGTCGGAAAACACCGCGGAGTTCAATGTCGCGAAGTAATTATCCGAGGTCGGCACCACCGTGCCGAGATATTTCCTCACCAGTTCAGGATGCTCGCGGATCGCCTCCGAGATCGGCATGAAGATCACGCCGGCCTGCTTCAGCTCCTTCTGGAACGTGGTCGCCACCGAAACCGAATCGAACACGGCATCGACCGCGATGCGGCGCTCGCCTTCGGGACGCACCACGCCGGCCAGCATTTCCTGCTCGCGCAGGGGAATACCGAGCTTTTCGTAGGTCCTGAGAATCTCCGGATCGACCTCGTCGAGCGAGGCCAGTTCCTTCTTCTTCGGCGCCGAGTAGTAATAGAGATCCTGATAGTCGATCTTCGGATAGTGGACGCGCGCCCAGTCCGGCTCCGTCATGGTCAGCCAGCGGCGATAGGCTTCCAGCCGCCACTCGAGCATCCACGCCGGTTCGTTCTTTTTCGCGGAGATGAAGCGGACGGTATCTTCCGAGAGCCCGCGCGGGGCCTTGTCGGATTCGATAAGCGTCTCAAACCCATACCGATATTGATCGACGTCGATCCGCCTGACGCGATCGACGGTCTCTTGTACGGCCGCCATTATTATCCTCCGCTCGCGGTTTCAAGGACCGCGGTGGATCAACTCGAAAGCTCTACGTTATTTCGGGCGACGACACACGCTTAGAACCGTTCAAGCTGTGTTTCATCGTACCCTCTAAGTAATGCACCTGAGAGCTTTCGCCAAGCCTCCAGGCAGCGATCTATGTCCGCTTCCGTGGTCGACCAGCCCAGACTGAGACGCACCGCTCCCTTTGCCAGTTCCGGACCGAACCCCATGGCTTGCAGCACATGCGACGGTTGAACCTTACCGGAGGAGCAGGCGGAACCCGACGATACCGCAATACCTTCGAGGTCAAAACCGATCACGGCCGTCTCGGCCTTCAATCCGGGAACCGTGAATAGCGTGGTGTTCGGGAGCCGCGGCGCATTTTCGGAGAACACAAAAGCGCCCCGGGTTTGCCGCAAGCCGGTCTCAAGCCGTTTACGCAGATTTTCGACCCTGCTCCATGTCGTCGTCCAGCGACGCCATCGCGGCTTTCACCGCCGCGCTGAAGCCGGCGATCCCTGAGACGTTTTCCGTTCCTGCACGACGACCCTGCTCCTGCCCGCCACCTCGGATCGAAGCCTCCAGTCCATTCAGACCTTCGGCGAGCACGAGGCACCCTATGCCCTTCGGCCCGCCAATCTTGTGCGCAGAAACAGATATAAGATCAGCCTCCATCATCTTTGATATCGAAAGGTATTTTTCCAAACGACTGAACCGCATCGACGTGCAGCAAACCGCCCGCGTCATGGACGATGCCGGCGACTTCTGCGACCGGCTGCAGCGCCCCCGTTTCGTTGTTCGCTGACATGACAGACACCAGTGCCGGCGGACCATCGGCCAAAATTTCCCGCAGATGATCCAGATCGACGACACCCAACTCGGTGACGCGGAGCGTTTCGATCGCCTCGCGCGGAAATCGACCGCCCGCAAGTACCGACGCATGTTCGATGGCAGCAACGACCAACCTGTTGATTGGTAAGCCGGAATTTCGTCTGAAGCCCCGGCGTCAGTGCGAGCGAATTTGCTTCCGTGCCGCCGGATGTGAAAACCACGTTGCGTGGCGTCGGCGCCGGCCGCCTCGGCAATGACGGCCCGCGCATCCTCGACCAGTCGCCGTGACGCCCGCCCCTCGGCATGAACAGACGACGGGTTGCCGCTGAGATCCCAGGCCGCTGCCATCGCCTCGCGCGCTTCGGGCCGCAACGGCGTCGTCGCATTCCAGTCGAGATAGACCCTGTTTTGCATCGCGCTTCACAAAACCTCTGTTGCCGGAACCAGCCCAATGCCGCTCAAGATGCTTGCTTTTTGCCCCTCGCCTCATGCTAGAACGCGGCCTCCAGTTCACCAAGCGCCGTTCGCTATCCAAGCCCAACGGCGCCCGACCGGCCCGCTCAAGCGCGGCGTTTCATCTGCCGGGAGCCGGATGAGCCCGGCGCAGGCCGGTCGATCTTGCCAAGGACCACCAATGCCCGAAGTGATTTTCACCGGCCCCGCAGGCCGTCTCGAAGGCCGCTACCATCCGGCAAAGCAGAAGAATGCGCCGATTGCGATGGTGCTGCACCCGCACCCGCAGTTTGCCGGCACGATGAACCACCAGATCATCTACCAGTGCTACTACGCCTTCGTGCACCGCGGATTTTCGGTGCTGCGCTTCAATTTCCGCGGCGTCGGCCGCAGCCAGGGCTCGTTCGATCACGGCACCGGAGAACTCTCCGACGCCGCATCCGCGCTGGACTGGGCCCAAACCATCAATCCGGAAGCCCGCGCGTGCTGGGTAGCGGGTTTTTCGTTCGGCGCCTGGATCGGCATGCAACTGCTGATGCGGCGGCCCGAGGTTGAGGGTTTCATCTCGATCGCGCCGCCAGCCAACCTTTACGACTTTTCGTTCCTGGCGCCCTGCCCGTCCTCGGGCCTGATCGTACATGGCGAGAAGGATGCCGTGGTGCCGCCGAAGGACGTCAACACGCTGGTCGAAAAGCTGAAGACGCAAAAGGGCATCGTGATCGACCAGCAGATCATTCCCGGCGCCAACCATTTCTTCGACGGCAAGCTGCAGCCGCTGATGGAATCGGTGACGGGCTATCTCGACATGCGGCTCGCCAACGTACGGTGATCAGGGCCTGGCGATAACGCCGCCGGTCATCGGGCATCGGCACCCCGGTGGTGGCGGGGTAGCTCAGCGGCAGACCTTTGAGGCCCCGGGCGGCGAGGAAGCCGAAGGCCTGCGCCTCGATGGCGTCGGCCGACCAGCCCAGCGCATCGGCGGCCTCGACCGTGGCCGGCGCAAGGCGCTCGCGCAGCATCCTGAGCATCGTGTGATTGCGGGCGCCGCCGCCGGCGACGATCCAGCTCCGCGGCGGATTCGGCAGCAGCGGAACGATCCGGGCGATGGCCGCCGCCGTGAACGCCGTCAGGGTTGCGGCGCCGTCGGCGGGCGAAACGTCGTGCAGTTCCAGCGACGCAAAATCGTTGCGGTCGAGCGATTTGGGCGGTGGCAGCGCGAAGAACGGCTGTTGCAGGGCCCGCGCCACCCACGCCTCGTCGGCTGTGCCCTGCGCCGCCATGCGGCCCTCGCAATCGAACGGCTGGCCCGTCACGCGGAACATGAAATCGTCCAGCAGCGCGTTGCCCGGCCCGGTATCGCAGGCGATCAGCGTGTCGGCGCCGTCGATATAGGTGATGTTGGAAACGCCGCCGATATTGACCACGACCAGCGGCCCCTCACGCTCCAGCGACTGCGCCAGCGCGCGATGATAGACCGGAACGAACGGCGCGCCCTGCCCGCCGGCGGCTACATCAGCCGCGCGAAAATCGTGCATCACCGGAATATGGATCGACCTCGCCAGCGCCGTCGCGTCGCCAATCTGGACCGTCATTTTTTGCGCGGGCCGATGCAGCACGGTCTGGCCGTGAAACCCGACGATGTCGATGTTTTCGCGGGTGATGCGGTGCTGCGCGGTAAAGGCGGCGACGGCTTCGGCGTGCGCGATGGTCACGGCGCGCTCTGCCTCGCGCAGGATTCCCGGGCGGGCCTCGCGCGTCGAAAGGTTCACCGCCTCGGCCAGCGCCTGGCGCAGCAGGCCACGCTCGCCTTCGGTATAGGCCCGGTATCCCGAGGGCCCGAACGCCCTCACCCGCTTGCCGTCGGTTTCGATCAAAGCGACATCGACCCCGTCGAGCGAGGTGCCGCTCATCAGACCGATCGCTGTCATCATCATGGCATTGGCACTTTCGCAGGACCGTCTGCGCTGGACGTCCAACTTGTGTCAAACATGCACATCTTATAATGCCACAGGGCGCTGCAGCGCGGCAGCCCCTAACCGCGGCCAGGCCGAATTGAGTAGAAATAGCGTGAAATAAGAATGATCAGAGTCGCACACAAATGACTGCATTTAAATCCGATTTTCTGAATGTTTTGCAGGAACGCGGCTTCATCCACCAATGTTCCGATGTCGAAGGTCTCGACGCGCTCGCCGCGCGAGGCGAGGCGACCGCCTATGTCGGCTACGACTGCACAGCGCCGTCGCTGCACATCGGCAACTACCTGACCATGATGATGCTGTACTGGCTGCAGCAGAGCGGCAACAAGCCGATCACGCTGATGGGCGGCGGCACCACCATGGTCGGCGATCCCTCCGGCAAGGACGAATCGCGCGCATTGCGCAGCCTCGAAGAAATCGAAGCCAACAAAGCGAGCATCCGCGGCGTGTTCGCCAAGGTGCTGCGCTACGGCTCCGGCGCGAGCGACGCGGTGATGCTCGACAATGCCGAATGGCTGACCAAGCTGAACTGGATCGAGATGCTGCGCGACATCGGCCGGCATTTCTCGGTCAACCGCATGCTGACGATGGACTCGGTGCGCCTGCGGCTCGAACGCGAGCAGGAGATGAGTTTTATCGAGTTCAACTACATGGTCTGCCAGGCCTATGACTTCGTCGAACTGTCGCGGCGGGTCGGCTGCCGGCTGCAGATGGGCGGCTCGGATCAGTGGGGCAACATCGTCAACGGCGTCGACCTCGGCCGCCGCATGGGGACGCCGCAACTGTTCGCGCTGACGACGCCTTTGCTCACCACGGCGTCCGGCGCGAAGATGGGCAAGACCGCGCAAGGCGCGATCTGGCTCAACGCGGACCAATGCAGTCCCTATGATTTCTGGCAATACTGGCGAAACGTCGAAGACGCCGATGTCGTGAAATTTCTAAAGCTGTTCACGATCCTGCCGATGGACGAGATCGCGCGGCTGGGAGCATTGCAGGGGGCCGAAATCAACGAAGCGAAAAAGGCCCTCGCGGACGCTGCGACCACGCTGCTGCATGGCGTGGAAGCGGCGAACCGGGCGTCCGAGACGTCGCGGCAAACTTTTGAGGAAGGCGCGATCTCCGAAAACCTCCCGACGGTGGAAATTTCTCGCGCCGAGCTTGAAGCCGGCGCAGGCGTGCTGGCGCTGTTCGTCAAGGCCGGCCTGGTTGCTTCCAATGGTGAGGCGCGGCGGCAGATCAAGGGCGGCGGTCTTCGCGTCAACGATGCCGCCGTCACCGACGAGAAGATGACGCTGACACCAATACATCTTACCCCGGAAGGCGTGATCAAGCTTTCGCTTGGCAAGAAGCGCCACGTCCTGCTCAGGCCTGCATAGGCGTATTCGCCCAAAGCCACTGTTCTTTGCCGCGGAAAGGCGTTCCATGACCCTCATGGACCAGAATTCCGCCGCAGCGAAGACAGCTGCCAATCGCCCACGCGCCGGTTCGGACCGCGCTGAACGTGCTCGCGCTTTGTTTCGCGCTGTCCGTGCTCGGCCGCGGCCTTGTCGAGAGCTTTACCGTTTTCCTGCTGCCGATCTCGGAAAGCTTCGGCTGGGACCGGGCGCATGTCGTTTCGATTTATTCGTTGTCTGCGCTTGCCAGCGGGCTCGCGGCTCCCGTTGTCGGCCGGCTGTTCGACCGTTCCGGCCCCCGCATCGTCTATTCGGCAGGCCTTTTCCTGCTTGGCGGCGCTTTCCTGATCGCGGCTTACGCACAACAACTGTGGCAGTCTTCAACTCAGCCTTGGGCTGGGCGTCGGCATCGGCGTCGCGCTTCATCGGCAACGTCCCGAACTCGATCCTGCTCGGCCGCTGGTTCGGCCCGCGGCTGCCGACCGCCATGGCCGTGGTGTTTTCCGCGACCGGCGCCGGCGTGCTGGTGTTGCTGCCGTTGTCGCAGATATTGATCGACCATTTCGGCTGGCGCGGCGCCTACCGGATATTCGGTTGCACGGCGCTGGTCCTGATGGTGCCGCTGCTGTTGCTGCCGTGGAGGCTGTTCTCGACGGGTTCGCCGGCTGTCGCCAGAGCACGACGCGCCGGATTTCATCGACGAAGGCTGGACTCTGTTAAGCGCCATGCGCCATCACGCCTTCTGGGCGTTGTTCTCGACCTTCTTCTTCACTGCCGTCGGCATGTATTCACTCGCGGCCCAGATCGTGGCCTATCTGATCGACGCCGGATTCCCGCCGTTGCAGGCGGCGACCGCCTGGGGATTCAGCGGTGTCGTGCTGCTGTTCGGAATGCTCGGCGTCAGCTGGCTGGACGGCATCATCGGGCGGCGGCCTTCCGTGCTGTTCAGCTACGCGCTGTCGATCGCCGGCATCGTCATGCTCTGGCTGCTGCAATGGTATCCGAACTTCTGGCTGCTGACCGGTTTCGTGGTGTGCTTCGGCAGCATGATCGGCTCGCGCGGACCGCTGCTTACGGCAACCGCCATGAAGATTTTTCGCGGCCAGCATGTCGGGACCATCTACGGCGCCATCGTCATCGGCGCCGGGCTGGGCTCGGCGTTCGGCTCATGGAGCGGAGGTCTCATCCATGACTGGACCCACAGCTACAACCCGCTGATTGCGTTCGCGCTGGTCAGCGTGCTGCTGGGGATGATCCCGTTTCTGGTGGTGCCTGCGCTACGCCGCTGAGTCAGTTCTGCCCCGGAAGTTCGACCGGGTTGTATTGCTTGCCGGTGTTGAACTCGAAGATCTTTCGGAGCACGCCGGGCGCCATCGCGGAAATCGGATTGACGCGAAGCACCGGTGCGCCGGGGGTGCCGACGACTTCATAGGTGACCCCGATCAGGCCTTCGTTGCTGCCGCCGCCCAGAAACAGGCCCAGAATCGGAAGCTGCCCGAAGATGTTGTTCAGCCCGTACATCGGAACGAAGGTGCCGCTCATGCGCACCTGATTGCCGGGATAATCGATGCTGCCCTCGATGGTGGCGCCGATGGTCGGTCCCTTCACCACGCCATCCTTCACCGAGAGCTGCCCGTTCTGCCGGGTGAATTCCGCGCGCAACCGCGAAAACGCAATGCCGTTCTGACCGCCGGGCGGCCCGCCCGCGGCGACCCGGTCCAGCGATCCCTCACCCTTGATGGTGAAGTCGCGGACGTTGATCAGTCCCTCTTTCGAGTGCGGTTCGACGGTCGGCGGATCCATCGCCAGCGCCAGTTGCCCACCTACCATCTTGGCGTAGGTGTCGGTGAAGCGGAAAAATGCGCCGGCGTCATTGGTCTCAATATAGACCACCTCGCGTCCCTGGGCGCGCCCGCGAAGGTCGCCGGACAGCTGCGTATCGCGTCCGAGCTTGCCGCTGAGCGCAAAATTCCGGATCGTCCCGTTGCGCCGCGACATCTTGACGTCGACGCTGCGCACCGCCTCGCCATTGAAGCCAGCTACGGCACCGAGTTTCAGGTCGACATCGTAATCGTAATTCCTGGTCTTGCTCTTGGCGTCGGCTTCCTTGCCTGAAATAGCGGATTTGAGGAAACCGCGGCCGTCGAACACATCGCCGCGCATGGTTATCTTCAGCGTGCCGTCGGAGGCCCGCTCGGCCTTCAGCGAGGTCTTGTCGCCTTCGGACGGAGAATAGGTCGGGAAGTTCGCGCTGATGACATCGCCGTTCTGGTCGACCTCGAGCGATCCCTTGATGAGTACGCCGCCGCCATCGATGACAATGTCCTCCAGCCGCGTCGATTGCTGCTTCTGCACCACATTGAAAACCGCGCGGCTGGCTTTGCCTGATGTCTTGACCCACCCCGGCAGGATGTTGTCGAGCTTCAGCTGGGTGAGATCAGCGTCGATGCCGAGGCGGGTGTCGCGGTCGGGACTGCCGATCTTGCCGCTCAGCTTGATTGGAATTGCACCCGACACTGCCGGGCCGAGATCGAAGCCAAGCCGGGCCCGGCTCGCATCATCCAGCGTTGCCTGCAATTTGACGTCGGCGTCGCCTTCGCTCGGCTTGCGATAATCGAGCGTCGCCTGCTGGCCGTTGATCTTGACGTCGCCCCTGACCTGATAGCCCTGGTTGTTGGCGATGACTTTCAGCGTATTGGCCTCAAGCTTCTGGTTCATAACCAGACGGTCGGCGGCAAACCCGCCGAGGTCGGCCGTAATGGCATAGGTCGTGTCGGCCTTTGTCAGTTCACGCTTGAGCGGCATGCCCAGCGAGACCTGCGCCGCGACTTTTCCTTGACTGGTAGTTGGATCGATCGGGGTGCCGGTGAATTCGCTCCAGCGGTCGGAGGCGAGAATTTCAGCAACCGCTGGCACCGAGCCGTCGACGCGGAATTTGATACGCGACGGCGACGGCTTCGGCGCCATGTCCGGCACCTCGAAAACAAAATCGGCTATGCTGAGTTTGCGTGCTCCGGGTGTATCCATCGTGCCCTGTCCGACCGTCACCGTCGCGGTACGGCCGGTGACGCGCACCTTCAAATCGGCGTCGCGCACCAGCGGCAGTTCATCCACGGGCCGCAACGTGACGCTGCTGGCCGCCATGTTGACCGCCAAACCATCATCCGGAATCGGCGGTCCGCGCCGCGAAAGGTTTCGTACCGGGGAATTGACGCCCACTTCAATTCGCTGCAACGAGCCGCGCTCGACCCGCTCGATGACCCATTCGCGCACCTCCGGCACGATCAGGATCGGCCAGATGCGCTTGAGCGCGGACACCGACATCGGCGTTCCCGCGAATCCGAGCGTCAGCCGGGGCTCCGACGCGTAATCGACGCTGCCGGTTCCAGCGATACCGACTTCGCCGTTGCTGATGTCGGCCTGGGTCAGCACAACCCTGCGGCCGTCGGTGTCAAAGCGCAAGCGGATAGCGATCCGGTTAAAGATAAGCGGCGGCTCCGCATCGTTTCCCGCAAGGACGATGGTGCCGCCGCTAAAGCCGAGCTGCCAGTCGCGAATGCTGTCGTTCGGCGGCTCGAGATGCGCCAGCAAGGTGATGCGGTTCGGACCGGAGATGATCTTGAATGGTGCGACCAGCACGCGCCGCGAGGCATCCCATTCGACGTTGATTTCCGCCGCGTCGATCGGCATCGGGTAGTCGGGCGTGTCGCTGTCGATGATGTTACCCGAGCCTGCGATTATCTTGCCGCGGAAATAGGTCGGCAGGCCGTCACGCCCGAGTTCACCTTTCAGCTCGCCGCTGAGAGGCAAATCCGCGCTGTAGGTCAAATCCTTCATGCGCAGCGCCAGCAGGATGTTTTTGGTCGAAACCTTGTCGGCGCGGATGTCGATCGGCCGCACGCCATTTGCAGGAGGACCGACCAGAACGCGCAGCGACCATGCGTGGCCGCCGTCCTCGCCGACGCTTAGCGCAACGCCGCCGCCGCTCGGCCGGCGAAGGCTGAGGGTGATATTGTCGAAATTCCATTTGTTGCCGCGCTGCTGGTCGTCGACGGTGAGGTTTCCGTTCTTCAGGCCTATTTCGTTGAGGTTCTGGCCGTCGAGCCCGGTCAGGCTCAGGCTGTCGAGCC
Organism: uncultured Alphaproteobacteria bacterium; assembly: GCA_963710045.1. Lineage (GTDB taxonomy): Bacteria > Pseudomonadota > Alphaproteobacteria > Rhizobiales > Xanthobacteraceae > Bradyrhizobium. The sequence goes on from CAVPZO010000052.1 coordinate 13,327, forward strand.
AGTCAAGCCCCGCAAGCAATCCGCTGACCGAATCGCGCTTGTCGGCTGGCGCTCCCGGTTGGCCGCTCGCCGGCGACGGCGCTTGACCGAGCGGCAAAGGCGGCATCGCGGAACGCCGTGCGGAAGCGACGCCGGTAGCAAGCGGGCGGGCGGTGTCGCCTGTCGATACTGTGACCTGGCCGTCCGGGGTGATGCGTACCGCGAGTTCGGCATCGACCAGATTGAGGCTTTCCGCCCTGAGCCGCCCCATCAGCAACGCCGTGCCGGATAGTTTAACCTCGGCCTTCGGCGCGGTCGCGACAACGACGTGATCGCGATCGCGAACGACGATGTCGCGAATACGCACGGCGATGCGGATTCTACCGGCGCGCTCGATCTGGGTGCCACCCACCTCGACGGTATTGCCGTGACCGATATTTTCCTCGATCGCCGCCGCCAGCCATGGGGTCGCCATCTCGAGATTGATCGGGCCTGCCCCCAGCCGCCACCACAGCCCGCCAAAACATCCCGCGAAGATGACCATCAGGACGGCAAGGACGATTGCCAGCCGTTTCACCCAGCGTTCGCGCGTCAGCCATCGGCGCAACCTTCCGATGCCGTCGCCGAGCCGGTGCAGGCCGGAATTCGAACTCGACAACAGCCGGCGCGCACGACGGCCGGCAGCCTCGTCGTGGTCTTGATCCCAGTCGGCATCATCCCATTGCGAAGGCCGGTCGTCGGTATGCGACTTCAATGCTTGGGGCGGCTTATTCCTTGCCATTGCCTCTCGGTGCTGGCGTTGATTATCAAACAGATCGCCGTCAGGATCTTGCGCGCCGATACGTAACGAGCGCTCCTGTCCCGGCATCGCTGCCAATCCTCGGTTGAAACCATACCTCGTCATCCGGCCCCAAAAAGCGTTTTCAACAGGAATGGGGACGGAGTGTCGCGCAGAATCCGTTGTAACCATACTCCGAGGTCGGCAGATTTGCCCAGCGCGGGAAGTTCCAGCACAGGACCCGCAATAGCGCTATGATTGACCCGCTGAAAGCGACGAAAGGAAGGCGTATGTCCAAGAAAACGCGCAAGAAATCCCCCAACACGCCCTCCAGAAAGGCGTCGAAGACATCGGCCAAAAAATCCGGCACCGGAGCCGGCCGCTCGGCGGCGAAGACGCCAGCCAAAAAAACGGTCAAGAAACCGGCGACAGCATCGCACAAGGCCCCGTCGAAAAAGTTAAAAGCGAACGAGCCGAAAAAATCTCCTCCCCTAGCGGTCGCGCGATCGACGGCCGTCGTCGCAAAGCCGGCGCCCGAAAATCCATCCGTCAAGAACCCGCCCGGCGCCAACCTGGCTCCGGCTCCCGGCAAAGCCGCCTTGCTGAGCGAGGGTGCCAAAGCCCCCGCCTTCCAGCTGCCGCGCGACGGCGGAAACAGCGTGACGCTGGCCGACTATCTTGGAAAAAAACTGGTGATCTTCTTCTACCCCCGCGCCGATACGCCGGGCTGCACCAAGGAAGCCATCGACTTCACGCGCTTGTCCGGCGCCTTCGCCGACCATCAGACCGCCGTGCTGGGAGTGTCGGCCGATCCACTGAAGGCGCAGGAAGCGTTCCGCGACAAGCATCAATTGTCGATCCCGCTGGTGTCGGATGAAAAGCATGGGATGCTGGAAGCATACGGCGTCTGGGGCGAAAAATCTATGTATGGCAAGACCTTCCTCGGAATTCTTCGTACAACGGTTTTGATCGGCAGCGATGGCAGGATCGCCAGAATCTGGCGCAACGTAAAGGTCGACGGCCATGCCGACGAGGTGCTGGCTGCCGCGAGCGTATTGTAATTGCCGGTTCCATTCTCCAAAAATTAACCATGACAGGGTCAAATCACCCCGCAAGTTGAGCCGAACGGAGCTTGTTTCCGGCCGGCGCGGGAGTGCCGATGTCGTATCGTTCGGGTCAATATTCCGAGGTTCCGCAACACCATGCGCATGATCACGGAAGGTCGCACCCGCGGCATCCCGCGATCGCGCATGCCCCCGCTCAATCGCAATCCGCGCAGAACGGCTACACCATTGTCCACGCCGGCAAACAGGTCCGATTCGGACCGGTGGTCTTCTGGATCGTCGTCGGGACGGTCGCGGTACTGGGCGCATGGTCCGCCACCACGGCCACCTATTTCGCTTTCCGCGACGACGTGCTGACGCGATTGATCGCGCGGCAGGCGGACATGCAATACGCCTATGAAGATCGCATCGCCGAACTGCGCGCGAAGGTCGATCGCACCACCAGCCGGCAACTGCTGGATCAGGAACAGTTCGACCAGAAGCTCGATCAGATCATGCGGCGCCAGACCACCCTGGAATCCCGAGCGACGGCGCTGAGCGCTATCCCCGATGCCTCGGTCACCGGATCGATCAAGCCGCCGCGCGGCGCCGCAGCCACCGATGCAAGCTCTTCCGGCTCGCCAAAACCCTCTCCGATCAACGACACCGTGATTTTCGTGGCGCCGCCGGATCGTGAAGCCCGGCTGGAATCCCGCACCCCCCCGATCGTCAATCCGCAGCCGAACCAGTTCGCGAAGATCCAGGGCGTCGACAACGTCCTCGTCCGCCTGCAGACCTCGCTCGATCAGGTCGAACGCCGTCAGATAGCGGCACTCGGCTCCGTCGAAGACAATATGGAATCCCGGGTCCGCCGCATGCGTGGCGTGTTCACCGACCTCGGCCTCGATATCGCGCAACTGGAAGCCGCCACGCCGCGCTCGGGCATGGGCGGCCCGTTTGTCCCGGTCAAACTCACCGCCGATGCCGGGCCGTTCGAGCGCCAGCTTTATCGTATCAACGTCACCCGCACCCAGGTGGAGCGCCTGAACCGGACGCTGGCGCTGGTGCCCTACCGCAAGCCGGTGGTCGGCGAAGTTGAATTCACCTCGGGCTTCGGCGTCCGCAGCGATCCGTTTTTGGGACGCCCCGCGATGCATACCGGCCTGGATTTCCGCGCCGCGACCGGCGATCCGGTGCGCGCGACCGCCAACGGAAAGGTCGTCTCATCGGGATGGAGCGGCGGCTACGGCCGCATGGTCGAGATCGACCATGGCAACGGACTTGCGACCCGCTACGGCCATATGTCGGAGATCAACGTTCGGGTCGGCGACCAGATCAGAATCGGACAGGTGATCGGCGCGGTGGGCTCGACCGGCCGGTCGACTGGCCCGCATCTGCATTATGAAACCCGGATCGACGGCGAAGCGGTCGATCCGCAGAAATTCCTGCGCGCCGGCGTGCGGCTCAGCGCGGGCTAACGTCCGGCCTGAGCAGCTTCGATACCGCCGACCCCAGATAGTATTCCGTCACCGGAGAATGATCCGTATTGATCGGCGCTGCCGCCGTCCTCGCGAGGATGTCTTCTCTATTGTAGCGGCCCTCGCAGTCGATTGTGCGGATCGCCGCCTGGTTTCCCGGCGTGAAGCCTGCAAGGATCGAGTCGAAGCGGACGGAACGCATCTCGGCAAGCGCAGGTTTCCGCATTCCGATCAAATACGTACAATACTGTTCGACGACCGGGAATACCGTCGCGAGGGTCCTGGGGACGACAAAATACTCATCGGTCCACACCATCACGGCGCCCCCCGGCGTCAAATGGGCTTCCAGCTGCTGGAAAAATTCGCGGGAATAAATGTTATTGGAGAATGCGCTTGCCGTCCTGAGTGGATCCATCATGACGACATCGAAACGCTGAGCGGTTCTGTTCAGCCACCGCCTTGCATCGTCGTGAAAAATCGTAAGCTTGGGATGCGACAATATCGTCTCGATGAATCCGATCTTGCGAAGGTTCTTGATCGCCGTTCCGTTGATCTCCACCAGGGTCACGGCGCCGACCTTGGGATCATTCAAGGCAGCTTCCAGGACAGACGCCGTTCCCAGCCCGATGATGAGAACGTTTCGCGGATCCTCGACCGAACTGAGGGTCTGGACGGCTTCGAGATAAAAAAACGGATCCGGCCGGCCTCCATGCGCGCTCCCGTTGATGAAATGCCGCAAGCGCGGGCCATCGACGTGCGTCAGGACCACGCCTTCGACCCCTTCCGCGAAATATTTTATTCCGCCGGTCAGGTTGACATGGAGCGAGCGAATGACGGCGCCCGGCCCCGGGAAAATCACAAAAATAGCAATGCCAAGCGCAGCGAGCGCGACGAGCCGGTACAACATGCGATCGCGGTATCCCCGCGCCTGGTACGACACGAACGCAAAGAACGACAGGCCTGCCAGCACGAAGACCAGCATCGTCCGCTCGGTTCCGAGAACTGGGAGCAGGACAAACCCCGTAACCAGCGCTCCGGCCAGGTTTCCGAATACCGCGGTGGCGTAGACCCGGGAGACGGCTCGCGCCGGGTGCCGGGCGGCATCCGGGGCGAGCGAAGCCAGCAGCGGAAATGTCGCGCCCATGAAATATGCCGGCAGGGCGATGAAGAAGCCCGCGACGCCGATGCAGGCAAGGAGGTTCAGAGCGAGCGCGCCGATGGCGAGCAAAGACCATTCTTGCGGAGGGACCGGAAGGATTGGCGCTTCTCGAAGCTGGTCGAGGCCGAGGCCGGCGAGGCCGCTCTGGAGATAGTAAAATGCACAAACCGTGGCCGCGACGCTCAACGCGATGATGCCGTTCAGGCTGAAATAGCAGCTTCTCGGACCCTTCCACGGGATCACCCTGGCGATGCGATGAACATGCAGGCTTCCGAACGCGACCGCTGCAAGATAGACGCTCAGCATGATCGTGAAGGCATAGATGGAATCCTTCAACAGGACGCCCACCAGGCGAAACCAGATGACCTCGTAACCGATGGCAATGAAGCCGCTGATAAAGACAGCCGGATACAGCAGGCGCGGAGGCATGTTCTCCACCTCCATTGGCGCGGGTATCCGCCGGTCCGGAACGCGATGCTGTCGGTCGCTCCGAACGAACCACAATATGGCTCCGGCCAGCAGTAGGTTCAGGAGCGCCGCGAGGTAGATGGTCCCATTCAACCCGACCAGGCTGATCAGGACCATTCCGGCAAGGAAGCATCCGATCGCGGCCCCGATCGTGTTCATGAAATAATACGACGACACGTTACGCAGCAGATCGCGATCGAAACCCTGCAAAGCCTGGATCGCGACCGGAAGGGTCGCTCCCATCAGCGCCGTTGGAAAAAGCAGGAAACAAAACGTGCAGAACGCGGCCCACCAATAATCGGCGCCTGCCGTGAGTTCGCCGAGCCATCCCGTCAGAGGAATACTCGCGATTCCGAACAGGCCGATCCCGAGTTCGATCGCCATGTAGATGGTCAGCGTTCGCGTTCGTTCGGAGCGGCCGAGCCGTCCTCCGAAAAGGCTGCCGAGGCCAAGCCCGAACAGGAAGGCGCCAATGACGATTGCCGAAGAGATCGCGCCGACGCCGTAAAACAATCCGAGCAGCCGCTGCCAGGCGATTTGATAAAGCAGCGACGACATTCCGGAAGTCAGAAAAAACAGGCCGAGAAGCAGCCACATCCTTGGTTGATAAACAGCGCTAACGAAACGGTCAATCGACCGTATGGCTCGATCCGCTCCAGATCAGTGGCCGACCTCGCCGTCGATGACGTCGCCGAACAGCCGCCACGCCTCTCCATCGAACTTCATCAATTGCATCTGTTCGACCGGGAAGAAGTCATCCGGGCTGGTGTTCACCTTGATCCCCGGCAGCATCATCTCGGTCGAGAAATCCTTGATGTGGGCTGCCTGCCGCATGACGTTTTCGCGCGTCAGGTCATCGCCGCACTGCTTGAGGACCTGAACCATGTTCTGCGCGAGCACATAGCCGTAGACATTGTTGGCGTTGGACTTGTCGCCATCGGGATAATACTTGTCCATGAAGGCCTGCCAGGTCTTCACGCCCGGATCGTCCTTCCAGGCCGGATCGGTCGGGTCCTTCAGATACGACGTCGAGATAATATCCTTCGCATTTTCAAGACCCGCCGGTTTCAGAACGGCGGCCACCGATGTTGCGGTGTTGGCCAGAAAGAATTTCGGCTTCCAGCCGAGTTCGCCGACTTTTCGGATCGCCTGGGCCGAGCCTTTTGGGGCGGCCCATGAGAAGAAGATGTCGGCGCCCAAATCGCGCAAGGCCACGATCTGGGAATCGATCGTGGGATCGCTGACCTCGTAGGATTTTTCGGCGATGATCATGCCGGCCTTGGCGCCGAGGCCGTCGCGCAACCCCTTGACCTGATCCTTGCCGGCATCGTCGTTCTGCCAGAACACCGCGATCTTGCCGTTGGGATAGTGATCCAGAATATATTTGGCGTAGATGCGGCCCTCGCTCTGGTAGTTGGGCTGCCAGCCCATGGTCCACGGAAAATTCTTCGGATCGCCCCATTTGGTCGCGCCGGATGCCACGAACAGTTGCGGCACCTTCTTCGAATTCATGTATTTCTGAAATCGCGGAGTTGGAGGGCGTGCCGAGCGGCTGGAAGATCAGCAGCACCTCGTCGGCCTCCACCAGCTTGCGCGCCTGTTCGATCGCCTTGGGCGGACTATAGGCGTCGTCATAGGAGATGAAAGTGATCTTGCGGCCATTGATGCCGCCCTCGGCATTGATCTTGTTGAAATAGGCCGCCTGCGTCTTGCCGATCACGCCGTAGGACGAGGCCGGACCGCTGTAAGGCATGATGTTGCCTATTCTGATCTCGGTATCGCTCGCGCCCGGATCGTATTTCTTTTGCGCTTCCGCCGCCGATACTGAGAGGAAAATCGCCGTGGCAACGATGGTCAGGCCAACAAAACGTGTCGCACGCTCCGGCATCGCTCTCTCCCGAGGATCGTTTTGATTGACCGGATTGTCGCAGTCCCAAAGCGCCTACGCAAGCCGCCGAATATTCTGCCGCGCGGAACAGGCGTTGTTGACCGCCGCCAAGTATGATTGATGCTTCACACGCACTCTGCCCGTCGCCTTTTAAGCCAACGTTGAAGATGTCTGACAAGCGAATTGGCCCGAAACATCCACGCCTCGGCACCGCCGGCTTTCGTGCCGCGCGATGGCTCGCCGCGCGGCTGCTGGCGGCCGCGGGATTTCATCGGCTTGGCTCCAACTTTGCCGACGAGCGGATCGCATTTGTTCGCGAACGGTTGGCGCGCGGCGAAACGGTCTATCTGGCCGGGCTCGGACCACCCGGTACGCATAACTCAGGCGTAGCGCTGATCGAGGTGACGCAGGCGAACGGCCCGCGCCTGATCGTCAACAACGAGGAAGAGCGGTTTTCCGGCAACAAGCACACCACCGAATATCCCCGGCAATCCATCGAGGCGATGGTCGCGACCTTGCGCAGCATGGGGCGCGACATCGGCGACATCGCCGCGTGGGTGACGACCTGGGACTATCCGATGCTGTTCGGAACGCTCGCCCGCTCGGTGCTGGAGGAAGCGCCGCAGGGCGCAAAACTGTTGCGTAACACGGAAGCCGCCGGCTTCGACGGCCGCCGCCTCGAACAGATGACCCGCACGCCGAAGATTCTGGGCAAGCAGCTTGGACTACCGACGCGCGTGCCGCTGATCTGCATGCCGCATCATGACAACCACGCATGGTTTTCGTTCGCGGCATCGCCGTTTGCCGATACGAGCGAGCCCGTCGCCATTGCGGTACTCGATGGTACAGGCGACCGGGGGTCGATCTCGCTTTATGCGGCCGGGAACGGCGCGATGCGCCGCCTCTCCTGCAATGACAGCGTGTTCGATTCCCTCGGCGCCTTTTACAGCGTGATCTCGTCAACCCAGGGCGGCTGGACCTGGCTGTCCAGCGAAGGGCGCTACATGGGCGCCGCGGCATGGGGCGACATGAACCGCGCGACCAATCGCTATTACAGGCGCCTGAAAGACGTGCTGGATTTGGGCGCCGATGGTTCGATAAAACTGAATCGCGCGATGGCCAATTGGCAGTGCGACCCGTTCGAACAGCCTTACAAGCGCGCGTTGCTCGAACTCCTCGGCGAACCCTTGCAGCCCGATCAGCTATGGAATCCGGACGCGGTGCTGCGTGTCGAGGACATCAACCATCGGCCGGACACGCAGGATCGTCTCGACAAGGCGGCGGCGACACAGCTGGTGTTCGAGGATGCGATGATCCATGTCATCGATCATCTGCTGCGCTCAACCGGGGCGAACCGGCTGGTGCTGACCGGCGGGGTGGCGCTGAACGCGATCGGCAACATGCGCCTGCTCGAACATTTCGATGAGCAATGGTTCGCTGGCGCACAGCAACGAAAAGCCCGGCTGCACCTTTGGGTACCGCCGACACCCGGAGATGCCGGCGTCACCATCGGTGCGGCCTGGCTGTTCGCGCATCTCGCCGGCGCGCCGCGCGGGTCGCCAATGACGCATGCGTTCTATTGCGGCATGGCGCCATCCCACGACGACATCGCGGCAGTCCTTGCCGCCGATGATATCGCTTCGCAAGCTATCGGCGATATTGCCACTTCAGATGGCCGCGAGGCCGTCGCTGACCTGATGGCGTTCATCGTGGCGCAAGGCGGCGTCATCGCGCTGGTTCAGGGGGCGGCGGAAACCGGGCCCCGCGCGCTCGGCCATCGCTCGATCCTGGCCAACCCATGCGACCCCCACGTGCGCGAGCGCCTTAACGAACGGGTAAAATATCGCGAGGCGATCCGTCCTCTGGCGCCGATGGCAACGCTGCAGGCAGCGCAGGAATACTTCGACTTGCTCGAAGGCGCATCGGACGCCGATTACAACGCCTACAACTACATGGTGCTGACTGCGCAGTCGAAGCCGCACGCGCGCGACAAGATCCCCGCGGTCATCCACGCCGACGGCACCGGCCGCGTGCAGATCGTGCGCGCGCAAGACGACCCCCTCACCTATGCCTACCTGAAGGCGCTCGGCCGCCACATCGGTGTCGAGATGTCGGTCAACACCTCGTTCAATGTCGCGGGCCCCATCGCACAGACCCCGCAACAGGCGATCGATACGCTGCGCCGTTCGAAAGGGCTCGACGTCGTGCTGCTGGTGGCCAGCGAGGGCGCGGTAACTGCGGCATGGCACGGCGGTGATCGCGACAGCGGGCGGTTCGCCAAGTGGCTTTCAGAATGGCGCTCAGAACGCGGTATCTAACCGGAGGTCATCGAATTACGACCGGGCTTCTAAAGAACTGAAACACTCGCCCGTCGATGATCAACAAGGCGCTGCCGATCACAACGGCGCCAACGATCTCGCGGAGCGAAATCTTCTCTCCCAGCACCAGAACCCCGAGCAAAATTGCCGTCACGGGAATAAGAAGCGTAACCAACATGACGTTTGTTGAGCCGGCTCGCCGCAAAATCCGGAAGAATATGATGTAGGCAAGCGCAGTCGACAATGCCGCACTGCCGCCGATCGCGAGCCATGTCGCTACACCCGGCGGCGGCAATTGCCACGGTCGTTCGACGGCCGCCGCGACGACAGCCATTACCAGACTGGAAGCCGTCAGCTGAAACGCCGCAGTCGCAAGTGGCGGTGAGTCCAGAAGTTTGCGCCGCGCGTAGAGCGCCGCCAATCCGTAGAAAAAAGCCGCGGCAAGGCAGAGCAGAATACCGACACTCTGGCCGGCCTGGAGATCAAGGCTTTGTCCATGGAGGACGACTACTCCGATCAGCCCGACGATCACCCCCGCCAACCGGCGCGCGTAGAGTTTTTCATCGCCTGCGGCCGCCATCACGAGGACGGTGAACAGAGGCGTCGTCGCATTCAGGACCGAGGCCAACCCACTTGGAATATAGGTTTGTCCGACGACGATCAGAGAGAATGGCAAGACGTTATTGAGAAGCGCTAAAGCGAAAAATGGCTTCCAGCCTGACAGACTCTTAGGAAAACGTGTTCGGTAGAACCATAACGCCGGTAACAAGATGATTGCTGCGAGCGCAACGCGCAGGAACACGACCGTCAGCGGCGGCAGCTCCTGCAGCGATATCGCGGCGAAAAAGAACGAACCGCCCCACAGGACCGAAAGCACTCCGAGCAGCAACCAATCCCGCGCGTCGATCCGTTGGTCGCTGGAGGTCATCGCGTTCGCCCTGTGCGAAGACGATGTTTATTCTTAAACCGAAGCCGCAACCACCCGATTTCAGGGCAACGGGTTGCACCTATTTCGGGCGCGAGACGATCTCGATCATCTTCGCCTCATCGTCGTTCGGCGCATATGCCGTTGCCTTGGCATAGGCCTGCACTGTAGCGCGTCCAATCGGAATGTCGGATATCAGGCTCTCGGCCAGCGCCACGGCGTATGCGGCGTCCTTGTGCCGGAGCGCGGCCGTAAAGGTCGCGCCGGAAAAATTCCGCGCCACCATGCGTTTTGAATGGCGCAGCACTTGCGGACTGGCGGCAACGCCATGTTCGATCGCGTCCAGCACGAGGTTCATGTCGAGTCCGGCCTGCTCGGCGATCGCCAGCCCCTCCGCAAGGCCGGCAATCTGGATCGCGCCCAACAGATTGTTGATCAGCTTGTAGACCGTGCCACTGCCCACCGGGCCGAAATGCCGGATCGTGTTGCTCAATGGCGCGAGAAACGGCCGAGCCTTTTCAAGATCGGCGGGTTCAGCGCCGACCAGCAATGTCAGCTTTCCAGCCGCCGCTGCGTCCGGCAGGCCGGTGACCGGGCTGTCGATATAGACGAAACCGCGTGCGCGCAGATCGCGCCCAAGATCGAGCGCGTGCTGATACGACACGGTGGAGCATTCGATCGCCAGCGCACCCGCTTTGGCAGTTTCGGCCGCGCCATCCTTGCCGAGCCACACCACGTGGGAGGCTTCGTCATCGGCGACCATGGTGACGATGGCATCCGCGCCATCGGCGGCATCCGCAGGCGAACTGGCCCAGCGCGCGCCGCGTGCGACCAGATCGTCCGCCTTGTCCCTGCTGCGATTCCAGACCGCGACGGTGAACCCACTGTCGAGATAACGCCCGGCCATGCCGTGGCCCATGCGCCCGAGACCGATGAAGGCGACGTGAGCCATGGATTAATCCACATCCTCGATGGACGCAGGGGGCGCGCCGAAGGCGCGTTGCGCCAGCGTCGCCGCCATGAACTCGTCGAGATCGCCGTCGAGCACGCCTGACGTGTCAGACGTCTGCACGCCGGTGCGCAGGTCCTTCACCATCTGATAGGGCTGCAGCACATAGGAGCGGATCTGGTGCCCCCAGCCGATGTCGGTCTTGGCGGCCTGGTCGGCGGCGGCCTGCTCCTCGCGCTTCTTCAATTCGATTTCGTAGAGCCGCGCGCGCAGCATGTCCCAGGCCTGCGCCTTGTTCTTGTGCTGCGAGCGCCCGGCCTGGCAGACCACCGCGACGCCGGTCGGAATATGCGTCAGCCGCACCGCGGATTCGGTCTTGTTGACATGCTGACCGCCGGCGCCGCCGGAGCGCATGGTATCGACGCGCACGTCGGACTCGGCAATATCGATCTTGATCGAGTTGTCGACCACCGGGAAGATCGCGACGCTGGAGAACGAGGTGTGCCGGCGCGCGTTGGAATCGAACGGCGAGATCCGCACCAGCCGGTGCACGCCGGCTTCTGTTTTCAGCCAGCCATAGGCGTTGTGGCCGCTGATCTGGATGGTGGCCGACTTGATGCCGGCCTCTTCGCCCTGGGTCTCTTCGAGATATTCGATCTTGAAGCCGTGCTTCTCGGCCCAGCGGGTGTACATCCGCAGCAGCATCGAGGCCCAATCCTGGCTTTCGGTCCCGCCGGCGCCGGCATGGACCTCGAGATAGGAGTCGAACCGGTCGGCTTCACCTGACAGCAGCGCTTCGAGCTCGCGGCGGGCGACTTCCTTTTTCAGGTTTTTCAGCGCGGTTTCGGCTTCCGCGACCACGCCCTGGTCGTTCTCGGCCTCGCCGAGTTCGATCATGCCGACATTGTCCTCGAGTTCGCGCTCGACCTTGCCGATACCCTGCAGCGAATCCTCCAGCGAGGTCCGCTCCTGCATCAACTTCTGCGCTTTCTGGGGATCGTTCCAGAGATTGGGGTCTTCGGCGAGCTTGTTCAGCTCCGCGAGGCGGGCGGTGGATTGTTCGACGTCAAAGATGCCTCCTCAGCAGCCCGACAGACTGCTTGATCTCTTCGACGAGTTTTTCGATTTCAGCGCGCATGGCTTCTCTGATCTGCGGCGCGGGGCCGCGACTGGAATAGTATGAGGGATGTAGCGGCGGGCGGCGCAAAGCGCAACGCGGTTAGTACAATCCTCTGCCGCCGGAATTGAAAAGGCCGCGCTCCGCCTCAGGTGTGACCTGTAGCGAACGGCCGTCCGCGTCGGCCACGCCGATCACCGAGTAGCTGTCCGGCGGCGCGGTGCCCGGCTTGAAGGCTTCCAGAATGGTCCTGCCGCCCTCGCCCGGGCCGACGCGCATGCCGCTCTTGGCATCGACACGGATCAGCTTGATGCCTGCCGGGACCCGGAAGGGAATCGCCGGCTTGTCCGCGAGCGCGAGTTTCAGGAAATCCTTGGCGATCGGCGCAGCCAGATGGCCGCCGGTGGCACCCTTGCCGAGGTTGCGGGGCTTGTCGTAGCCGACATAGATGCCGACCACGATGTCAGGCGAGAAGCCGATGAACCAGGCATCCTTTTCGTCGTTGGTGGTGCCGGTCTTGCCGGCGATCGGCTTGCCGACCTCCCTCACCACGGTCGCGGTGCCGGCCTGCACCACGCCTTCCATCATCGAGGTGATCTGGTAGGCCGTCATCGCGTCCAGCACCTGCTCGCGGCGATCGACCAGTTGCGGCTCGGGCTGGTTTTTCCAGCCGTCGGGGGCATCGCAGCCACGGCATTCGCGCGCGTCGTGTTTGAAGATGGTGCGGCCGTAACGGTCCTGGATGCGGTCGATCAGCGTCGACTTCACGCGGCGGCCGCCATTGGCGAACATCGAATAGGCCGTGACCATGCGCATCACCGTGGTCTCGCCGGCGCCGAGTGCGTAGGATAGATAGTTCGGCAGTTCGTCATAGACGCCAAAACGCTTGGCGTATTCGCCGATCAGCGGCATGCCGACGTCCTGCGCCAGCCGCACGGTCACTGTGTTGAGTGATTTTTGCAGGGCATTCCGCAGCGTCTGCGGTCCGTAGTACTTGCCGGTCGAATAGTTTTCCGGACGCCAGACACCGGCCCCCTGCCCCTGATCGATTTCGATCGGCGCGTCGACCACAACTGTCGACGGCGTGTAGCCGTTGTCCATCGCCGCCGAATAGACCAGCGGCTTGAACGACGAGCCCGGCTGGCGATAGGCCTGCGTCGCCCGGTTGAACTGGCTCTGGTCGAACGAAAATCCACCGACCATCGCCACCACGCGACCGGTCCATGGGTCCATTACCACCATCGCGCCGGACACTTCCGGATATTGCCGCAGCCGGAACTGGCCCTGGACCGGCGTGCCATCCTTGGCGATCAATGGGTCGGCATAGATCACATCGCCCGGCTGCAGGACTTGCGAAACCGCGGTCGGCGTCTTGAAGCGGGTCGGGCCGGATGCGGCCTTGGCCCACTTCACCCCCTCCAGCGTGATGTTGCCGGTCTGCCGGTCCTTGAGCACGGCACCGCCGAGTTCGCGACCGGGCTGGAAACCGATCCGCGCCGACTGCTCGCTGGTTTCGAGCACCACCGCCATCCGCCATGGCGAAACGTCGGACAGCGATTTAACGTCGGCGAGCTTGACGCCCCAGTCACCGGAGACATCGATTTTGGTCGAGGCGCCGCGCCAGCCCTGCGCCTCATCGAACTTGACCAGACCGTCAGCCATGGTCTTGCGCGCCATCACCTGCAGCTTCGGATCGAGCGTGGTGCGAACCGACAGGCCCCCCTCATAGAGTTTCTTTTCGCCGTAACGCTCGAACACGTCGCGGCGGACTTCCTCGGCGAAATATTCGCCGGCGAAAATATGCGCGGCATTGGCGCGGTTGGTGACGTTCAGCGGCTCCTTGCGGGACGCATCGGCGTCGGCCTGCTTGATCCAGCCGTTTTCCAGCAGGCGATCGACCACGTAGTTGCGGCGCTCGATCGCACGGTCCCGGTTGCGGATCGGATGCAGCGACGACGGCGCCTTGGGCAGCGCCGCCAGATACGCCGCCTCCGCGATCGTAAGTTCGTTCACCGATTTATCGAAGTAAACCAGCGAGGCCGCGGCAACGCCGTAAGCGCTGAGGCCGAGATAGATTTCGTTGAGATACAGTTCGAGAATCTTGTCCTTTGAATAGGTGCGCTCGATCCGCATCGCCAGCAGGGCTTCCTTGATCTTGCGGGTGAAGGATACCTCGTTGGTCAGCAGAAAATTCTTCGCAACCTGCTGGGTGATGGTGGATGCGCCTTGCGGACGCTTGTTGGATCCGTAGTTTTGCGCAAACAGCACCGCCGCGCGCGCCATGCCGGAAAAGTCGATGCCGCCATGCTCGTAGAAGTTCTTGTCCTCGGCCGCCAGGAACGCGTTGATCACGATCTTCGGCACCGCCTGGATCGGCAGATACAGCCGGCGCTCCTTGGAATATTCGGCGAGCAGCGCGCCGTCGGAGGCGTGCACGCGGGT
>CAVPZO010000053.1:0-23352 GCA_963710045.1 uncultured Alphaproteobacteria bacterium
CGTCCAACTTGTGTCAAACATGCACATCTTATAATGCCACAGGGCGCTGCAGCGCGGCAGCCCCTAACCACGGCCGGGCCGAATTGAGTAGAAATAACGTGAAATAAGAATGATCAGAGTCGCACACAAATGACTGCATTTAAATCCGATTTTCTGAATGTTTTGCAGGAACGCGGCTTCATCCACCAATGTTCCGATTTCGAGGGCCTCGACGCGCTCGCCGCGCGAGGCCAGGCGACCGCCTATGTAGGCTATGACTGCACGGCGCCGTCGCTGCACATCGGCAACTACCTGACCATGATGATGCTGCATTGGCTGCAGCAGAGCGGCAACAAGCCAATCACGCTGATGGGCGGCGGCACCACCATGGTCGGCGATCCCTCCGGCAAGGACAAATCGCGCGCGCTGCGCAGCCTCGAAGAAATCGAAGCCAACAAAGCGAGCATCCGCGGCGTGTTCGCCAAGGTGCTGCGCTACGGCTCCGGCCCGAGCGATGCGGTGATGCTCGACAATGCCGAATGGCTGACCAAACTGAACTGGATCGAAATGCTGCGCGACATCGGCCGGCATTTCTCGGTCAACCGCATGTTGACCATGGACTCCGTGCGGCTGCGTCTCGAACGCGAGCAGGAGATGAGTTTTATCGAGTTCAATTACATGGTCTGCCAGGCCTACGACTTTGTCGAACTGTCGCGGCGGGTCGGCTGCCGGCTGCAGATGGGCGGCTCGGATCAGTGGGGCAATATCGTCAACGGCGTCGACCTCGGCCGCCGTATGGGGACGCCGCAACTGTTCGCGCTGACGACGCCGCTGCTCACGACGGCGTCAGGCGCGAAGATGGGCAAGACCGCGCAAGGCGCGGTCTGGCTCAACGCGGACCAATGCAGTCCCTACGATTTCTGGCAATACTGGCGAAACGTCGAAGACGCCGATGTCGTCAAGTTTCTCAAGCTGTTCACGATCCTGCCGATGGACGAGATCGGGCGGCTGGCGGCCTTGCAGGGGGCCGAAATCAACGAAGCGAAAAAGGCCCTTGCCGACGCGGCGACCACTTTGCTGCACGGCGCAGATGCAGCCAGGACCGCGGCCGAGACGGCGCGGCAAACCTTTGAAGAAGGCGCGATCTCCGAAAACCTTCCAACGGTGGAGGTTTCCCGCGCCGAGCTTGAAGCCGGCGCAGGCATATTGACGCTGTTCGTCAAGGCGGGCCTCGTTGCTTCGAATGGCGAGGCGCGCCGCCAGATCAAAGGCGGCGGTCTTCGCGTCAACGATTTTGCCGTCACCGACGAGCAGATGAAACTGACACCCGCGCACCTCACGCCGGAAGGCGTGATCAAGCTCTCTCTTGGCAGGAAGCGCCACGTCCTGCTCCGGCCTGCATAGGCGTATTCGTCCAAAACCACTGTTCTTTGCTGCGGAAAGGCGTTCCATGATCCTCATGGATCAGAAATCCGCTGCCGCGGACAATGCCTCGCCCAAGCCGGCGCGTACCGCGCTCAACGTGCTTGCGCTGTGCTTCGCATTGTCCGTACTCGGCCGCGGTCTCGGCGAAAGCTTTACGGTTTTTCTGCTGCCGATCTCCGAAAGCTTTGGCTGGGACCGGGCGCAGGTGGTTTCGGTTTACTCGCTGTCCGCACTTGCCGGCGGGCTCGCCTCGCCGCTGGTAGGCCGGTTGTTCGACCGCTCCGGCCCCCGCCTCGTCTATTCGCTTGGCCTCTTGCTGTTAGGCGGCGCCTTCCTGACCGCCGGCTATGCCCAAAAACTCTGGCAGTTCCAGGTCAGCCTTGGACTCTGCGTCGGCCTCGGCATCGCCTTTATCGGCAACGTCCCAAACTCGATCCTGCTCGGCCGCTGGTTTGGCCCGCGGCTGCCGACGGCCATGGCCGTGGTGTATTCCGCAACCGGCGCCGGCGTGCTGGTCCTGCTGCCGCTGTCGCAGGTATTTATCGACCATTTCGGCTGGCGCGGCGCCTACCAGATCTTCGGCTGCACGGCGCTGGCGCTGACGGTGCCGCTGCTGTTGCTGCCCTGGAGGCGGTTCTCGACGGGTTCGCCGTCTGTCGCCAAGCGCGCTGCCGCGGATTTCGTCGATGAAGGCTGGACGCTGTTGAGCGCAATGCGCCATCACGCGTTCTGGGCGCTGTTCTCTACCTTCTTCTTCACGGCGATCGGCATGTATGCCATCGCGGCACAGGTCGTAGCCTACCTGATCGATGCCGGCTTCCCGCCGCTGCAGGCGGCGACCGCCTGGGGATTTAGCGGCGTCGTGCTGCTGTTCGGCATGCTCGGCATCAGCTGGCTGGACGGCATCATAGGGCGACGGCCTTCCGTTCTGTTCAGCTATGCGCTGTCGATCGCCGGCATCATCATGCTCTGGCTGCTGCAATGGTATCCGAACTTCTGGCTGCTGACCGGTTTCGTGGTGTGTTTCGGCAGCATGATCGGTTCGCGCGGCCCCTTGCTCACGGCAACCGCGATGAAGATCTTTCGCGGCGAGCAGGTCGGAACCATCTATGGCGCCATCGCCATCGGCAGCGGCCTGGGGTCGGCATTCGGTTCGTGGAGCGGCGGCCTCATCCACGATCTGACCCACAGCTACAACCCGCTGATTGCGTTTGCTTTGGTCAGCGTGCTGCTGGGGATGATACCGTTTCTGGTGGTGCCGGCGCTGCGGCGCTGAATCAGTTCTGCCCCGGAAGTTCGACCGGGCTGTATTGCTTGCCGGTGTTGAACTCAAAAATCTTCCGGAGCACGCCGGGCGCCATCGCGGAAATCGGATTGACGCGAAGCACCGGCGCGCCGGGGGTGCCGACGACCTCATAGGTGACCCCGATCAGGCCTTCGTTGCTGCCGCCGCCCAGAAACAGCCCCAGAATCGGCACCTGACCGAAGATGTTGTTCAGCCCGTACATCGGAACGAAGGTGCCGCTCATGCGCACCTGGTTACCGGGATAATCGATGCTGCCTTCGATGGTGGCGCCGACGGTCGGCCCCTTCACCACGCCGTCCTTCACCGAGAGCTGCCCGTTCTGCCGGGTGAACTCGGCGCGCAACCGAGAAAACGCGATGCCGTTCTGTGCATTGGTCGGACCGCCCGCGGCAACCCGGTCCAGCGATCCCTCGCCCTTGATGGTAAATTCGCGGACGTTGATCAGCCCCTCCTTCGCGTGCGGTTCGACCGTCGGCGGATCCATCGCCAGCGCCAGTTGCCCGCCGACCATCTTGGCGTAAGTGTCGGTGAAGCGGAAAAAAGCGCCGGCGTCATTGGTTTCGAGATAGACGACTTCGCGGCCCTGGGCGCGGCCGCGCAGATCGCCGGTCAACGGCGTATCGCGTCCGAGCTTGCCGCTGAGCGCAAAGTTCCGGATCGTCCCGTTGCGCCGGGACATCTTGACGTCGACGCTGCGCACCGCCTCGCCATTAAAGCCGGCCACGGCGCCGAGTTTCAGATCGACATCATAATCGTAATTCCTGGTTTTGCCCTTGGCGTCGGCTTCCTTGCCTGAAATGGCGGATTTGAGAAAACCGCGGCCGTCGAACACGTCGCCGCGCATGGTTATCTTCAGCGTGCCGTCGGTGGCACGCTCGGCCTTCAGCGAGGTCTTGTCGCCTTCGGATGGAGAATAGGTCGGGAAATTGGCGCTGATCACGTCGCCGTTCTGGTCGACCTCAAGCGATCCCTTGATGAGTACGCCGCCGCCATCGACGACGATGTCCTCGAGGCGAGTCGATTGCTGTTTCTGCACCACATTGAAGACCGCCCGGCTTGATTTGCCTGACGTCTTGACCCATCCCGGCAGGATGTTGTCCAGCTTCAGCTGGGTGAGATCGGCGTCGATACCCAGGCGGCTGTCGCGATCGGGGCCGCCGATCTTGCCGACCAGCTTGATCGGAATTGCACCTGATACCGCGGGGCCGAGATCGAAGCCGAGCCGGGCCCGGCTGGCATCATCGAGCGTCGCCTGCAATTTGACGTCGGCGTCGCCCTCGCTCGGCTTGCGATAATCCAGCGTGGCCTGCAGCCCGTTGATCTTGACGTCGCCCCTGACCTGATAGCCCTGGTTATTGGCGATGACTTTCAGCGAATTCGCCTCAAGCTTCTGATTCATCACCAGACGATCCGCGGCAAATCCACCGAGGTCAGCCGTAATGGCATAGGTGGTGTCGGCCTTGGTCAGTTCACGCTTGAGCGGCATGCCCAGCGTGACCTGGGCCGCGACCTTTCCTTGACTGGTAGTTGGATCGATCGGGGTGCCGGAGAATTCGCTCCAGCGGTCGGAGGCGAGAATTTCAGCAACCGCCGGCACCGGACCGTCGACACGGAACTTGATACGCGACGGCGACGGCTTCGGCGCCATGTCCGGCACCTCAAAAACAAAATCGGTGATGTTGAGTTTGCGTCCCCCGGGTGTGTCCATCGTGCCCTGGCCGACCGTCACCGCCGCGGTACGGCCGGTGACGCGAGCCTTCAAGTCGGCGTCCCGCACCAGCGGCAGCTCATCCACCGGCCGCAGCGTCACATTGCTGGCCACGATGTTGACCGCCAGACCATCATCCGGAATCGGCGGCCCGCGGCGCGACAGGTTTCGAACGGGAGAGTTGACGCCGATTTCGATCCGCTGCAACGAGCCGCGCTCGACCCGCTCGATGACCCATTCGCGCACCTCCGGGACGATCAGGATCGGCCAGATGCGCTTGAGCGCGGACACCGACATCGGCGTTCCCGCGAATCCGAGTGTCAGTCGGGGCTCCGACGCGTAGTCGACGCTGCCGGTTCCGGCGAAACCGACTTCGCCGTTGCTGATGTCGGCCTGGGTCAGCACAACGCGCCGGTAGTCGGTATCAAAGCGCAGGCCGATGGCGATCCTGTTGAAAATAAGCGGCGGCTCGCCATCGATCCCCGCAAGGACGATGGTGCCGCCGCTCAAGCCCATCTGCCAATTGCGCGTGATGTCGTTTGGCGGCTCGAGATGCGCCAGCAGCGTGATGCGGTTCGGACCGGAAATGATCTTGAACGGGGCGACCAGCACGCGCCGCGCCGAATCCCATTCGACATTGATTTCCGCCGCATCGATGGCCATCGGATAGTCGGGGGTGTCGCTGTCAATGAGGTGGCCCGCGCCGGCGATAATCTTGCCGCGGAAATAGGTCGGCAGGCCGTCGCGCCCGAGTTCGCCCTTGAGTTCGCCGCTGACCGGCAAATCCGCGCTGTAGGTCAGGTCTTTCATGCGCAGCGCCAGCAGGATGTTTTTGGTCGAAACCTTGTCGGCGCGAATGTCGATCGATCGAACGCCGTTCGCGGGAGGGCCGACGGTCACGTGAAGCGACCAGGCGTGCTTGCCGTCTTCGCCGACGCTCAGGGCGACCCCGCCGCTGCTCGGCCGGCGAAGACTGAGGGTGATATTGTCGAAATTCCACTTATTGCCGCGCTGCTGATCGTCGACGGTGAGGTTTCCGTTCTTCAGGCCGATTTCGTTGAGGTTCTGGCCGTCCAGTCCGGTCAGGCTCAGGCTATCGAGCCAGTCAAGCCCTGCGAGCAACCCGCTGACCGAATCGCGCTTGTCGGCTGACGCCGGCGCGCCGGGTTGAGAGCCTGGCGGCGCTTGCCCGAGAGGCAGAGGCGGCATATTGGGCCGCCGCGTGGAGGCGACGCCGGTAGCAAGCGGACGCGCGGTGTCGCCGGTCGATACTGTGACCTGGCCGTCCGGCGTGATGCGCACCGCCAGTTCGGCATCGACCAGGTTGAGGCTTTCGGCGCGAAGGCGCCCCGTCAGCAGCGCGGTGCCGGACAGTTTCACCTCGGCCTTTGGCGCGGTGGCGACAACGACGTGATCGCGGTCGCGGACGACGATGTCGCGGATGCGCACGGCGATGCGGATGCGGCCGGCGCGCTCGATCTGGGTGCCGCCCACCTCGACGGTGTTACCGTGGCCGATATTTTCCTCGATCGCCGCCGCCAGCCAGGGGGTCGCCATCTCAAGGTTGATGGGACCGGCGCCGAGCCGCCACCATAATCCTGCAAAACAACCGGCGAAAATAACCAGCAAGACGGCAAGGACGACGGCAAGCCGTTTCACCCAGCGTTCGCGCGCCAGCCAACGGCGCAAACCACCGATACTGTCGCCGATCCGATGCAGACCGGAGTTCGAACGCGACAACAGCCGGCGCGCACGATGACCCGCGGCCTCATCCTGGTCTTGATCCCAAGCGGGATCATCCCATTGCGAAAGCGGGTCGTCGTGCGATTTCAACGCTGCGGGTGGCTTGTTCGTTGCCATTGCCTCTCGGTGTTGGCGCTGATTATAAGATTGATCGCCGGCAGGTTCACGCGCGTCGATGCTTAGCGAGCGCTCCTGTGCCGGCATCGCTGCCAATCCCCGGTTAAAACTGTTACTCGTCACCCGGCCCATGAAGCATATCAACAGGAATGGGGACGGGTGGTGGCGTAGAATCCGTTGTAATCATACTCCGAGGCCGACAGATTTGCCCAGCACGGGCAGCTCCGCCGCGGGACCCGCAATACTGCTATGATTGACCCGCTGAAAGCGACGAAAGGAAGGCGTATGTCCAAGAAAACGCGCAAGAAATCCCCCAAGACGCCCTCCAGAAAAGCGGCCAGGACATCGGCCAAAAAGTCTAGCACCGGAGCCAGCCGCACGGCCGCGAAGGCGTCAGCCAAAAAATCGGTCAGGAAACCCGTGACAGCATCGCACAAGGCCCCATCGAAAAAGTTAAAAGCGACGGCGCCGCAAAAATCCCTTCCAGCGGCGGCCGCTGGATCGAGGGCCGCCACCGCAAAGCTGGCGCTCGAAAATCCATCCGCCAGGAAAGCGCCCGAAGCCAGCGTCGCCGCGCCTTCCGGCAAAGCCGCCTTGCTGAGCGAGGGCGCCAAAGCGCCCGCCTTCCAACTGCCGCGCGACGGCGGAAACAGCGTGTCGCTCGCCGACTATCTGGGAAGAAAACTGGTGATTTTCTTCTACCCCCGTGCCGACACACCGGGCTGCACCAAGGAAGCCATCGACTTCACGCGGTTGTCCTCCGCCTTCGCCGACAGCCAGACTGCCGTGCTGGGTGTCTCCGCCGATCCCCTGACGGCGCAGGAAGCATTTCGGGACAAGCATCGACTTTCGATCCCTCTGGTCTCGGATGAAACGCACGAGATGCTGAAAGCCTATGGCGTCTGGGGCGAAAAATCCATGTATGGCAAGACTTTCCTGGGCATTCTTCGTACAACGGTTCTGGTCGGCGCAAACGGCAAGATCGCCAGGATCTGGCGCAATGTAAAGGTCGATGGCCATGCCGACGAAGTGCTGGTCGCCGCGCAATCCCGGTAATTTCCGTGGGTCCGTTCTCCAAAAATTAACCATGAGAGGGTCAAATCACCCCGCAAGTAGAGCCGAACGGACGCTGTTCCGACCGGCGCGGGAGTGTCGATGTCGTATCGTTCGGGTCAATATTCCGAGTATCCGCAACACCATGCGCATGATCACGGAAGGCCGCACCCCCGGCGTCCGGTGACTGCGGCTGTCCATCTGCAATCCGCCCAGAACGGCTACACCATTGTCCACGCCGGCAAACAGGTACGGTTTGGGCCGGTGGTGTTCTGGATCGTGATCGGGACGGTCGCGGTACTCGGCGCATGGTCCGCCACGACCGCAACCTATTTCGCTTTCCGCGACGACGTGCTGACGCGATTGATCGCGCGGCAGGCGGACATGCAATACGCCTACGAAGACCGCATCGCCGAACTGCGCGCCAAGGTCGATCGCACCACCAGCCGGCAACTGCTCGATCAGGAGCAGTTCGACCAGAAGCTCGATCAGATCATGCGGCGCCAGACCACTCTGGAATCACGCGCCACCGCGCTGAGCGCGATCCCGGATGCGTCGGTCACCGGATCGATCAAGCCACCGCGCGGCGCCGCGGCGACCGATGCAAGCTCTTCCGGCCTGCCAAAACCTTCCCCGATCAACGACACCGTGATTTTCGTGGCGCCGCCGGATCGTGAAGCCCGGCTGGAATCCCGAACCCCGCCGGTCGTCAATCCGCAGCCGAACCAGTTCGCGAAGATTCAGGGCGTCGACAACGTCCTGGTCCGGTTGCAGACGTCGCTCGATCAGGTCGAACGCCGGCAAATGGCGGCGCTCAGTTCGGTCGAAGACAGCGTGGAATCCCGAGTCCGCCGCATGCGCGGCGTGTTCACCGACCTCGGCCTCGACATGCCGCAACTGGAGGCCGCGACGCCGCGTTCGGGCATGGGCGGCCCGTTTGTGCCGGTCAAACTGCCTGCCGATGCGGGGCCGTTCGAGCGCCAGCTTTATCGCATCAACATCACCCGCACCCAGGTCGAACGGCTGAACCGGACGCTGACACTGGTGCCGTATCGCAAACCGGTGATCGGCGAAGTCGAATTCACCTCGGGCTTTGGGGTCCGCAGCGATCCATTCCTGGGGCGCCCCGCGATGCATACCGGCCTGGATTTTCGCGCCGCGACGGGCGATCCGGTGCGCGCGACCGCCAACGGAAAGGTCGTCTCGTCGGGATGGCAGGGCGGCTACGGCCGCATGGTCGAGATCGATCACGGCAACGGACTTGCGACCCGCTACGGCCACCTATCGGAGATCAACGTTCGGGTCGGCGATACGATCAAGATCGGACAGGTGATCGGCGCGGTAGGCTCGACCGGCCGATCGACCGGCCCGCATCTGCACTACGAAACCCGGATCGATGGTGAAGCGGTCGATCCGCAGAAATTCCTGCGCGCCGGCGTCCGGCTCAGCGCGGGCTGAATTCCGAAAGCGTTGTTGCCCGCTGCCAATTGTGATTGATGCTCGCAAAGCACCCCCTCACAATCTTCCGGGCCAGCGTTGAATATGCCTGACAAGCGAATCGGTCCCAAGCATCCGCGGCTCGGCGCCGCCGGCTTTGGCGCGGCGCGATGGCTCGGTGCGCGACTGCTGGCGGCCGCGGGATTTCACCAACCCGATTCTACGTTCGCCAAAGAGCGGATTGCCTTGGTTCGCGAGCGGCTGCTGCGCGGCGAGACGGTCTATCTTGCCGGGCTCGGACCACCCGGGACGCACAACTCCGGCGTGGCGCTGGTCGAGATGACGCAGGCTGATGGACCTCGCCTGATCGTCAACAACGAGGAAGAGCGGTTTTCCGGCACCAAGCACACCACCGAATACCCGCAGGCCTCGATCGATGCCATGGTGGCGACGCTGCGAAGCATGGGACGCGACAGCGGCGACATCGCCGCCTGGGTCACGACATGGGATTATCCGACGCTGTTCGGGACGCTCGTTCGCTCGGTGCTGGAGGAAGCGCCGCAAAGCCTGAAACTGCTGGGCAACACCGAGGCTGCGGGATTCGACGGCCGCCGTCTCGAGCAGATGACCCGCACCCCCAGGATTCTCGGCAGGCAGCTTGGGCTGCCGGCTCGGGTGCCGCTGATCTGCATGCCGCACCACGACAATCATGCGTGGTTTTCGTTCGCAGCGTCGCCATTCGCCGACACCGGCGAATCCGTCGCCATCGCGGTACTCGATGGCACCGGCGACCGGGGATCGATCTCGCTATATGTGGCCGAGAACGGCGCGATGCGCCGCCTCTCCCGCAATGACAGCGTGTTCGATTCGCTCGGCGCCTTCTACAGCGTGATCTCGTCGACGCAAGGCGGCTGGACCTGGCTGTCCAGCGAGGGGCGCTACATGGGCGCCGCAGCATGGGGCGACATGAACCGCGCGACCAATCCGTATTACGGACGCCTGAAAGACGTTCTGGATTTCGGCGCCGCTGGCGCAGTCAAGCTCAATCGCGCCATGGCCAACTGGCAGTGCGACCCGTTCGATCATCCTTACAAACCTGCGCTGACCGCCATCCTCGGCGAACCCTTGAAACCCGATCAGCTGTGGAATCCGGACGCGGTGCTGCGCGTCGAGGACATCAACCACCGGCCGGACACCCAGCATCGCCTCGACAAGGCGGCGGCGACGCAACTGGTGTTCGAGGATGCCATGATTCATGTCGTCGATCATCTGCTGCGTTCGACCGGCGCCAACCGGCTGGTGCTGACCGGCGGAGTGGGGCTGAACGCGATCGGCAACATGCGCCTGCTCGAACATTTCGACGAAGCGTGGTTCGCGAAAGCGCAACGACGAAAATCCCGCCTGCATCTATGGGTGCCGCCGACGCCCGGTGACGCCGGCGTCACCATCGGCGCGGCCTGGCTGTTCGCGCATCTCGCAGGCGCACCGCGCGGCGCGCCGATGACGCATGCATTCTATTGTGGCGGTTCGCCATCGCGCGATGACATCGCAGCAGCGCTGAACGCCCCTGACATCGCTTCGCAACGTATCGGCGATATCTCGACAGCGGCTGGTCGCAACGCCATCGCCGACCTGATGGCATTCATGGTGGCCCGCAACGGCGTCATAGCGCTGTATCAGGGGCCGGCGGAAACCGGACCGCGCGCGCTCGGCCATCGCTCGATCCTGGCCAACCCCTGCGATCCGCAAACGCGCGAGCGCCTTAACGAGCGCGTAAAATATCGCGAGGCAATCCGCCCGCTGGCGCCGATGGCGACGCTGCAGGCGGCACAGGACTATTTCGATCTGCTCGAAGGCGCATCGGACGCCGATTATAACGCCTACAATTACATGGTGCTGACCGCGCAGTCGAAGCCGCACGCGCGCGACAAGATTCCGGCCGTCATCCACGCCGACGGCACCGGCCGCGTCCAGATCGTGCGCGCGGAAGACGATCCCCTCACCTACGCCTACCTGAAGGCGCTCGGCCGCCACATCGGCGTGGAGATATCGGTCAACACCTCGTTCAATGTCGCGGGGCCCATCGCGCAGACCCCGCGACAGGCGATCGATACGCTGCGCCGCTCGAAAGGCCTCGACGTCGTGTTGCTGGTGGCGAGCGATGGCGCGGTATCGGCGGCATGGCATGGCGGCGAACGCGACAGCGGGCGGTTCACCAAATGGCTTTCAGAATGGCGCGCAGAACGCGGTATTTAGCCAAAGGTTATCGAATTGCGGCCGGGCTTCGAACGAACTGAAACACCCGCCCGTCGATGATCAATAAAGCGCTGCCGATTACAACGGTGCCAACGATCTCGCGGAGCGAAATCGTCTCTCCCAGCACCAGAACCCCGAGCAGAATTGCCGTCACGGGAATAAGAAGCGTAACCAGCATGACGTTGGTTGAGCCGGCGCGCCGCAAAATCCGGAAGAATATGATGTAGGCAAGCGCAGTCGACAATGCCGCACTGCCGACGATGGCGAGCCAGGTCGCTACGCCCGGCAGCGGCAAGTGCCACGGCCGTTCAACGGCCGCCGCGACGACAGCCATTACCAGACTGGAAGCCGTCAGTTGAAACGCCGCGGTGGCAAGCGGCGGTGAGTCCAGAAGTTTGCGCCGCGCGTAGAGCGCCGCCAATCCGTAGAAAAAAGCCGCGGCAAGGCAGAGCAGGATACCGACACTCTGGCCGGCCTCGAAATCAAGGCTTTGTCCATGGAGGACGATTACGCCGATCAGTCCGACGATCACCCCAGCCACCCGCCGCGGGTAGAGTTTTTCATCGCCCGCGGCCGCCATCACAAGGACGGTGAACAGAGGTGTAGTCGCATTCAGGACCGAGGCCAACCCGCTTGGAATATAGGTTTGCCCCACGACGATCAGGGAGAATGGCAAGACGTTATTGAGAAGCGCGAGAGCGAAAAATGGCTTCCAGCCTGACAGACTTTCAGGAAAACGCGTCCGGTAGACCCATAATACCGGTAACAAGATGATTGCTGCGAGCGCTACGCGCAGGAACACGACTGTCAGCGGCGGCAGCTCTTGCAGCGATACGCCGGTGAAAAAGAACGATCCGCCCCACAGAACCGAAAGCACTCCGAGCAGCGACCAATCCCGCGCGTCGATCCGTTGGTCGCTGGTTGTCATTGTGCCTCATGCCTTTGGGCAATGAGAATGCTTATTCCTGGAGGTCAAATCACAGCCACCCGATTCCCGGTCAACTGAGATGCGCGCGCAACTATTTCGGCCGCGAGACGATCTCGATCATCTTCGCCTCGTCGGCGTCGGGCGCATACGCCTTTGCCTTGGCATAGGCCTGCACCGTAGCACGTCCGATGGGAATGTCGGGCAGCAGGCTTTCGGCCAGCGCGACGGCGTAGGCGGCGTCCTTGTGCCGGAGCGCGGCCGTAAAGGTCGCGCCGGAAAAATTCCGCCCCACCATGCGCCGGGAATGGCGGATCACCTGCGGGCTTGCAGCGACACCGTTCTCGATCGCGTCCAGCACCAGGTTCATGTCGAGCCCGGCCTGCTCGGCAATTGCAAGCCCCTCCGCGAGGCCGGCGATCTGGATCGCGCCCAGCAGATTGTTGATCAGCTTGTAGACCGTGCCGCTGCCCACCGGGCCGAAATGCCGGATTGTGGTGCTGAGCGGTGTGAGAAACGGCCGCGCCCGCTCCAGATCGGCCGGCTCGGCGCCGACCAGCAATGTCAATTTTCCAGCAGCCGCGGCATCGGGCAGACCGGTGACCGGGCTGTCGATGTAGACCAGGCCCTGCGTTCGCAGATCGCGCGCCAGATCGAGCGCGTGCCGATAGGAAACGGTAGAACATTCGATCGCCAGCGCACCCGCTTTGGCTGTTTCGGCCGCACCATCCTTGCCAAGCCACACCGCGCGGGACGCCTCGTCATCGGCGACCATGGTGACGACGGCGTCCGCCTTATCGGCGGCCTCCGCCGGCGAACCCGCCCAGCGCGCGCCGCGG
Source organism: uncultured Alphaproteobacteria bacterium (assembly GCA_963710045.1). GTDB lineage: Bacteria > Pseudomonadota > Alphaproteobacteria > Rhizobiales > Xanthobacteraceae > Bradyrhizobium. Next base: position 12,789 of record CAVPZO010000053.1, read on the forward strand.
GCGACCAGATCGTCCGCCTTGGCCTTGCTGCGATTCCAGACCGCGACGGTGAATCCGGCCTCGAGATAGCGGCCGGCCATGCCGTGGCCCATGCGTCCGAGGCCGATGAAGCCGACATGGGCCATGAATTAATCCACGTCCTCGATTGACGCTGGCGGCGCACCGAAGGCGCGTTGCGCCAGCGTCGCCGCCATGAACTCGTCGAGGTCGCCGTCGAGCACGCCTGATGTGTCCGAGGTCTGCACGCCGGTGCGCAGGTCCTTCACCATCTGATAGGGCTGCAGCACGTAGGAACGGATCTGGTGGCCCCAGCCGATGTCGGTCTTGGCGGCCTGGTCGGCGGCGGCCTGCTCCTCGCGCTTCTTCAATTCGATTTCATAGAGCCGCGCACGCAGCATGTCCCAGGCCTGCGCCTTGTTCTTGTGCTGCGATCGGCCGGCCTGGCAGACCACCGCGACGCCGGTTGGAATATGCGTCAGCCGCACCGCGGATTCGGTCTTGTTGACATGCTGGCCGCCGGCGCCGCCGGAGCGCATGGTGTCGACGCGAACGTCGGATTCGGCGATATCGATCTTGATTGAGTTATCGACCACCGGAAAGATCGCGACGCTGGAGAACGAGGTGTGCCGGCGCGCGTTGGAATCGAACGGCGAGATGCGCACCAGCCGGTGCACGCCGGCTTCCGTCTTCAGCCAGCCATAGGCGTTGGGGCCGCTGATCTGGATGGTGGCCGACTTGATGCCGGCCTCTTCGCCCTGGGTCTCTTCCAGATATTCGATCCTGAAGCCGTGCTTCTCCGCCCAGCGGGTGTACATGCGCAGCAGCATCGAGGCCCAGTCCTGGCTCTCGGTACCCCCGGCGCCGGCGTGGACTTCGAGATAGGAGTCGAACCGGTCGGCTTCGCCGGACAGCAGCGCTTCGAGTTCGCGGCGAGCGACTTCCTTTTTCAGGTTTTTCAGCGCGGTTTCGGCTTCCGCGACCACGCCTTCATCGTTCTCGGCCTCGCCGAGTTCGATCATGCCGACATTGTCCTCGAGCTCGCGCTCGACCTTGCCGATGCCCTGCAGCGAATCCTCCAGCGAGGTCCGCTCCTGCATCAGCTTCTGCGCTTTCTGGGGGTCGTTCCAGAGATTGGGGTCTTCGGCGAGCTTGTTCAGCTCCGCCAGGCGCGCCGTGGATGCATCGACGTCAAAGATGCCTCCTCAGCAGCCCGACCGACTGCTTGATCTCTTCAACGAGTTTTTCGATTTCAGCGCGCATGGATACTCTGATCTGCGGCGCGGGCCGCCGTTGGAATAATGTGGGGGATGTAGCGGCGGGCGCTGGAAAGCGCAATGCTAGAGCATGATGCATTTAGGTTTACGCATAGCCTGAATTTTGAAAATAGTTGGCACATTCGTCGGGTGTAAAAGCTCCGAGGATTTCGCCGATCGCGGTGCAGATAGTTTCGACCGAGCGCGCGGCGGCTTTGCGCAAGAAGTGCTTGATCTTGGCGAAGGCCTGCTCGATCGGGTTCAAGTCGGGCGAGTATTTCGGCAGGAAGAAGAGCTTGGCACCGGCCGCGCGGATAAGCTGGCGCACGGCTTTGGCCTTGTGGCTGCCGAGATTGTCCATGATTACGATGTCGCCGGGATGAAGCGTGGGGACGAGGACTTTTTCGACATAGGTTCTGAAGCTTTCCCCGTCGATCGGACCATCGAATAGCCATGGAGCGTCGATCCGGTCATGGCGTAGCGCGGCCAGGAAGGTCGTGGTCTTCCAGTGCCCGTGCGGGGCCTTGGTCTGGAGCCGCAGGCCACGCGGTGCCCATCCGCGCAACGGCGTCATGTTAGTCCGCGTCCATGTCTCGTCGATGAAGACCAGACGCTCAGGCTCGATGCGGTTTTGATACTTGTGCCACTGCGCCCGCCGATGCGCGACGTCGGGGCGATCGCGTTCGCTGGCCACCACGGTTTTTTTTGAAGCTCAGCTTCTCGGCGTGGACGAAGTTCCAGACTGCCCGATAATCGACCTTGAGGCCGCGCTCGGCGAGTTCGGCGACGAGCCCGCGCAAGGTGAAGTCCCCTTGCCTTGGCACGCTCCAACAACCAGGCACGGTGCTCGCCCGAAATTGCCTTCGGCTTGTGCCCGCCCATCTGCCCCGGCGCAACGCTGCCGGTCTCGCGCAAGCGCCGCACCCAGACAATCGCCGTGCTGACGCCCACGCCGAATTGTGCCGCCGCCTGATGGCAGGACAGGCCTCCAACCCCAACCGCGCCAACCACGCGCTCGCGAAGATCCATTGAATGGTTTGCCCATCCATACTGGCCTCCATCCCAGCCAGTATGTTGAATCAGAACAGCCCTGATTTGGGAATCCCAAACCGAGTTGACCTAAAGGCATCCCGCTTTAGTAGAGGCCGCCTGTGCCGGGCCGCATGATATTGCCGGCGTCCGCTGGTGCCATCATCGAGCGGCCGTCCGCGTCGGCCACGCCGATCACTGAGTAATTGTCCGGCGGCGCCGTGCCCGGCTTGAAGGCTTCCAGAATGGTCCTGCCGCCCTCGCCCGGGCCGACACGCATGCCGCTCTTGGCGTCGACGCGGATCAGCTTGATGCCCGCCGGCACCCGGAATGGAATCGCCGGCTTGTCCGCGAGCGCGAGTTTCAGGAAATCCTTGGCGATCGGCGCGGCCAGATGGCCGCCGGTGGCGCCCTTGCCGAGATTGCGGGGCTTGTCGTAGCCGACATAGATGCCGACCACGATATCGGGCGAGAACCCGATGAACCAGGCGTCCTTCTCGTCGTTGGTGGTGCCGGTCTTGCCGGCGATAGGCTTGCCGACTTCCTTCACCACGGTCGCGGTGCCGGCCTGCACCACGCCTTCCATCATCGAGGTAATCTGGTAGGCCGTCATCGCGTCCAGCACCTGCTCGCGGCGGTCGACCAGCTGCGGCTCGGGCTGGTTTTTCCAGCCATCGGGGGCATCGCAGCCGCGGCATTCGCGCGCGTCGTGCTTGAAGATGGTACGGCCGTAACGGTCCTGAATGCGATCGATCAGCGTCGACTTCACGCGGCGGCCGCCATTGGCGAACATCGAATAAGCCGTGACCATGCGCATCACCGTGGTCTCTCCGGCGCCGAGCGCGTAGGACAGATAGTTCGGCAGCTCGTCATAGACCCCGAAACGCTTGGCATATTCGCCGATCAGCGGCATGCCGACGTCCTGCGCCAGCCGCACCGTGACGGTGTTGAGCGAGCGCTGCAGCGCATTGCGCAGTGTGGTCGGCCCGTAATATTTCCCGGTCGAATAGTTTTCCGGACGCCAGACGCCCGCCCCCTGCCCCTGATCGATTTCAATGGGCGCATCGACGACCACCGTGGACGGCGTATATCCGTTGTCCATCGCGGCCGAATAGACCAGCGGCTTGAACGACGAGCCGGGCTGCCGATAGGCCTGCGTCGCGCGGTTGAACTGGCTCTGGTCGAACGAGAATCCGCCGACCATCGCCAGCACGCGGCCGGTCCATGGATCCATCGCCACCATGGCGCCGGAAACTTCCGGATATTGCCGCAGCCGGAACTGGCCCTCGACCCGCGTTCCATCCTTGGCGATCAACGGGTCGGCATAGATGACATCGCCCGGCTGCAGAACTTGCGAAACCGTCGTCGGCGTCTTGAAGCGGGACGGGCCGGATGCGGCCTTGGCCCATTTCACGCCCTCCAGCGTGATGTTGCCGGTCTGCCGGTCCTTGAGCACCGCACCGCCGAGTTCGCGGCCGGGCTGAAACCCGATCCGCGCCGACTGGTCGCTGGTTTCCAGCACCACCGCCATCCGCCACGGTGAAATATCCGACAGCGATTTGACGTCGGCGAGCTTCACGCCCCAGTCGCCCGAAATGTCCAGCTTGCTGACCGCGCCGCGCCAGCCCTGCGCCTCGTCGAAATTGATCAGGCCGTTGGTCATGGTCTTGCGCGCCATCACCTGCAGCTTCGGATCGAGCGTGGTTCGAACCGACAGGCCGCCTTCATAGAGCTTCTTTTCGCCGTAGCGCTCGAACACGTCGCGGCGGACTTCCTCGGCGAAATACTCGCCGGCGAAAATGTGCGCGGCATTGGTCCGGCTGGTGACGTTCATCGGATCCTTGCGGGACGCATCGGCGTCGGCCTGCTTGATCCAGCCGTTTTCCAGCAGGCGATCGATCACGTAATTGCGGCGTTCGATCGCGCGGTCCCGGTTGCGGATCGGATGCAGCGACGACGGCGCCTTGGGCAGCGCGGCCAGATAGGCGGCTTCCGAAATGCTGAGTTCGTTCACCGATTTGTCGAAATAGACCAGCGAGGCCGCGGCAACACCGTAAGCGCTGAGGCCGAGGTAGATTTCGTTGAGATACAGTTCGAGAATCTTGTCCTTCGAGTAGGCGCGCTCGATCCGCATCGCCAGCAAGGCTTCCTTGATCTTGCGGGTGAAGGATACCTCATTGGTCAGCAGGAAGTTCTTCGCGACCTGCTGGGTAATGGTGGATGCGCCCTGCGGCCGCTTGTTGGAGCCGTAGTTTTGCGCGAACAGCACCGCCGCGCGCGCCATGCCGGTAAAATCGATGCCGCCGTGCTCGTAGAAGTTCTTGTCCTCGGCCGCCAGAAACGCATTGATCACGATCTTCGGCACCGCCTGGATCGGCAGATACAGCCGGCGCTCCTTGGAATATTCGGCCAGCAGCGCGCCGTCGGAGGCGTGCACGCGGGTCATGACCGGCGGTTCGTAATCCTGAAGCTGCGAATAATCCGGCAGGTCCTTGGAGTAATGCCAGATCAGGCCGGCGGCGGCGGCGACGCCGACCAGGAACACGACTGTTCCTGCGGCGAACAAGAAACCCATGAACCGCACCAGAAAGCGCATTAGCGATTATCCGTTTCAACCCTTGCGCCGTAAAACACGGCACTTTCCGGCTCGACATGTACCCGCTTGGAAGCCGATTTTACCGATTCTGCAGGCCTGAGAGTGACTTTTTATAGAACTGCCGCTGTGGCCAAACTAGGGCTTCGAGCGTTGCAAGCCCTGCCTTTTTTCAATTCGACGACCCGGCCGACACTATCCGCTTGGCGAAGAAAGCATCGATCGCCTGCGCCACCGATCCGACCGTCTTGGACCGCCAGTGGTCGGACACCAGATGCTCAAGATCGCTCTTGTTGGAAACATAGCCCAGTTCGATCAGCACCGACGGCACGTCGGGCGCCTTGAGCACCCTGAAACCGGCGGACTTGAGCGGATGTTTGTGCATCCGCACGGTGGTCTTCATTTCGTTCTTCAACAGGCGGGCAAAGCGATTTGAGAAGGTGCGGGTTTCCCGCTGCGCCAGATCGATCAGGATATCGGCGACGTCGGTCGGCTCCTCGGTCAGATTAACCCCGCCGATGGCGTCCGCCTTGTTTTCCAGTTCAGCAAGCCGTTCGGCTTCGGCGTCGGAGGCCTTTTCCGAGAGCGTATAAATGGTGGCGCCCTGGGCATCGCCCTCGCGACGCGGCAACGCGTCGGCATGGATGGACACGAACAAGGCCGCTGATTGATTGCGCGCAATGCGCACCCGGTCGCCGAGCGGGATAAATGTATCGTCGGTTCTGGTCATGACGACGCGGTATTTGCCGGCCTTTTCGATCCGATCGCGCAACGCCAGTGCAAAACCCAGCACGAGGTTTTTTTCGCTTTCGCCACCGGCCTGGGTTCCGTTATCGAGGCCGCCATGGCCGGGATCGATCACCACGACCGGGCGCGCGTCCGGCGGCGCCGCCGCCTTGGCCGTCCCCGTGGCGTCGGCAACGGCACCGGATGTTGCAACAACGGCAGTAGCAGCAACGGCATCGGTGGTCCCGATCGCCGGCCGCAGGTCTGGCCGGCTTGCCACGGCGAGCGATTGGACAAACGTGGTGCGATCCACCGCTTCGAGTTCGAGCACCAGCCGCGGCGGCTGACCGTTAGCCGCGTCCAGCACGTAGGATTTCTCGATTCTGGCAGGTCCGGCGAGATCGAACACGATGCGCGAACCGCCGGGCATCACCAGCCCGTAGCGGAATGCCCTGATCAGCCCGCGACCCGTCGTGCCGAAGCCGGACGCTAGCTTGAACGTAACCTGGGGGAGATCGACGACCACGCGATAGGGGTCCGCAAGCGCAAATGCGCGAAACTGGATATTCTTGTCGAGGTCGAGAATGAAGCGAGTCCGCTTATCGTCGCCGGCCAATCGCACGTCGGAGGCGATAGGAAAATCCGACACTACCACAGGGCGTGTCGTCTCTCCCTCAGCCGCCCTGGAGGAGGCTGGTTGAAGGCAACAAATTGCTGCAGCGCACGCGACTGCCGCTCCAAGCAAAACAGTATGATTTGCGCGGCCCGCCAACGAATCCATGCCTCCGAGCAGCCCTCTTTACCGCAATAGAACCGCAGGGTTAACCGAACCTTAACGCTCTGCGGCCGAATTAGGCGCGGTGTTGCTGCGCCGCGACGGTTCCCTTGCATGGACCGGCCAATCCACGTATGTAAAAGGCGCTGACGGTTTAACTCCCGGTTGTGTCGCGTTCAGCCTCCCGGTGCAGCGCCGGTTCCTCCAAACAATTGTTAGAGGTTCCAGCGTCTTTCCGATCCTACCACGGCCAGCGCAGCGCGCGGCCGATCCGGCAGGACGGTTTCGAGCCCGAGCGGCGTCCGCCCCCAGGTCACTTTCTTGCTCCAGGGCGGCTTTAGACACGTCATAACCGACTATCCCGGCCCAAAGCCGCGATATGCGACAGCCGGCGAGCGCCTTGGCGCTGCGCCGGGGCCATCAGCGACAGACAAGGCGGCGCCTTTGCCGCCAACGTGTTCAGACGGGCCGACGCTTGATGCGCCAGACTGAGATGCCGACCAAGACCCCCGCAAGGATTGCGCCGATGCGAAGCGAAAGCTTCGCGCGTCGCCTTGCAACGGGATCGCGTTCGGCTGGGCGCCCCGGGTTGCGTTTCGGCCTTCCCCTCACCCCCGAATCAGGTGGACCGTCGCGTCACCCGGCTGCGCGACATGCGCTTGCCGTCATGCGCGCCCTCCGCCGTCAAGAGCTCCAAAATGCCCAACAAAATGTTGATCGATGCCACCCACCCGGAAGAAACCCGGGTTGTCGTGGTTCGCGGCAATCGCGTCGAAGAATTTGATTTCGAAACCGCCCAGCGCAAGCAGCTGCGCGGCAATATCTATCTCGCCAAGGTCACCCGCGTAGAGCCGTCGCTGCAGGCCGCGTTCATCGAATATGGCGGCAACCGCCACGGCTTTCTGGCTTTCAGCGAAATCCACCCCGACTATTACCAGATTCCGGTCGCCGACCGTCAGGCGCTGATCGAAGCCGACGAACGCGCGCATCGCGAGGCGGAAGAAGAATCCGAAAATCGTTCCAACCGCCGCCGCCCGCGGCATCGCAACGCGCGCCGCCGCGGCAATGGCGAGCGGGTGCAGAGCGAGGTCGTCAACGCGGAAAGCTCCGAAACGCCGCAGGCCGCCCAGCCGCACGATCATGAGCATCATGACCGCGAGCACGGCGAAAACGGGCACGCCCACACCCAGAATACCGAACATCATCAGGCGGATGCGGATCGTCACGGCCATGAAGGCCATGAGCATGCGCCCGAGCATGTTCATGACGATGCGGACCGTCCGCATGCACACGCGCACGATCAGCATGAGCATGCCCACGATCAGCACGATCACGGTCCTGTCGCGAGTGAACCCGCCGTACCGGAATCCCAACCCGATATACCGGTTTCGGCAGCCATCGAGGCATCGGCCGCATCCACACCAAGTGCGCCAACTGATGCGGAAGCGCGCGAAGAGCATGCGCATGACGTTCAGGCCCATGACGAGCACGCCTTCGAAAATCAGGCCCATGCCGACGACGCACCGCAGGCTGAGCACGCGGATGGCGAGCGGCCCGCTTTGCATCAGGGCGAACATGCCGCCGCTCCGCAGGGCGACGAGCATCACGACGACGAAGAGGATGACGGCGACGAGGCCGAGGAAGAAATCGTCGAATCCGTCGGCGGCGACGATGTGCTGGAGGAAGTCCCGGAGCGCGCCTTCCGGCCGCGGCGTCAATACAAGATCCAGGAAGTCATCAAGCGCCGGCAGGTGATGCTTGTTCAGGTGGTCAAGGAAGAACGCGGCAACAAGGGCGCGGCGCTCACCACCTATCTTTCGCTGGCCGGCCGTTATGCCGTGCTGATGCCCAATACCGCGCGTGGCGGCGGAATCAGCCGCAAGATCACGTCGGCGCAGGACCGCTCGCGGCTGAAGGAAGTGGTGCAGGATCTCGACGTGCCGGAAGGCATGGGGATCATCCTGCGCACCGCCGGCGCCTCGCGCACCAAGCCGGAAATCAAGCGCGACTTCGAATATCTGATCCGCATGTGGGAAACCGTGCGCGACATGACGCTGAAGTCGCAGGCGCCGACGCTGGTCTACGAGGAAGGCTCGCTGATCAAGCGATCGCTGCGCGATCTCTACAACAAGGAAATCGACGAAATCCAGGTCGCCGGCGAAGCCGGCTATCAGGAAGCCCGCGATTTCATGAAGATGCTGATGCCCTCGAACGTGCGCGCGGTCCGGCAATATCGCGACGGCCAGCCGCTGTTCTCGCGGATGGGCGTCGAGAGCCAGTTGGATGCGATGTTCTCGCCGACGGTGCAGTTACGCTCCGGCGGCTACATCGTCATCAACCAGACCGAAGCTTTGGTTTCGATCGACGTCAATTCGGGCCGCTCGACCCGCGAGCACCACATCGAGGACACCGCGCTCAAGACCAACATGGAGGCCGCCGAGGAAGTCGCGCGGCAGCTGCGGCTGCGCGACCTCGCGGGCCTGATCGTCATCGACTTCATCGACATGGACGAGAAGCGCAACAACCGCTCGGTCGAACGCAAGCTCAGCGACTGCCTCAGGCAGGATCGCGCCCGCATCCAGGTCGGGCGCATCTCGCATTTCGGCCTGCTGGAAATGTCACGTCAGCGCATCCGAGCCAGCGTGCTGGAAAGTTCGACGGAGCCCTGCCCGCAATGCGGCGGCAGCGGCCATGTCCGTTCGGTGTCTTCGGTGGCGCTGCAATTGCTGCGCGGTCTCGAAGAAATCCTGATGAAGGGCGCCACGCACAATCTTGTGGTGCGAACGCGGACCGACGTCGCGCTCTATGTGCTCAATCACAAGCGCGGCCATCTGCGCGATCTCGAAAACAGTTTTAAGGTGACCCTCGCGGTCGCCGCCGACACCACCGTCAGCGCCCAGCAGTCGTTCATTATCGACCGCGGCGAGCAGGTGCATACGCTGGAGGCGGCCAAGGCGTTGCTGGCCGCCCAGGTTGCGGCCTTCCCGGCCCACGTCGAAGAAGTCTTTGAGGACGACGAGCCGTTCGAAGTCGAAGCCGAAGTCGAGACCGAGGAGACCGAAGGCCTTACCGACGATCAACCGGCCGCCGAGAGCAGCGACGGCGGCGAGACCGATGCCGATGGCCGCAAGCGCAAGCGGCGGCGGCGGCGGCGCGGCCGCACCGGTGAGGCGCGCGAAGGCGGGCCTGCGCGCGACGAGAATGAGGTTCCGCGCGTCGCTTCGGACGAAGCTGAAACCGTCGGCGCCGCCGAAGGCGACAGCGAAGAAAGTGTCGAAGACGGCGTTGAGGATAGCGAGGCTCGCACCGAGCAGGCGGCCGGCGGAGAGCGGCGGCCCCGCCGTCGCGGGCGTCGCGGTGGACGTCGCCGTCGCGGCGGCCCCGAGGATGGTCTGGTTGGATCGATTGCAGACGAGTTGGGACCAACATCGGTTTCTGAATCGACTGCCGCGGTTGCCGATTTTGACGGGTATCCGCCTGAGCCGGAGGTTCACGCGCCTCAACCCGAGCCCGTTGCGTCGCAACCCGAGCCCACTGCGGCGCAACCCGAACCGCAACAGGTCGATCCTCACCAGCCGGAAGCGCCCAGGGCACCCGTACAGGATGAGACCGCGCAAGAGGCGGAAAGAGCCGCCCGCCGTCGTTCCACGGTGCGTGAGAAGGTCAGCTTCGTCGTCAATGCGCAGCCTTCGGAGGCTCCTGCAATGGCTGACGCCGGTGCCCAACCCGAGCCTGCTGCGCCCGCGCCTCAGCAGCCGGCGCCTCAGGCCGAAGCCGACACCGCGCCGCGCCGCGCCGGATGGTGGTCGCGCCGCTTCGGCAATGGTGAGTAATTTTCGCCGTTAAACAGAAAACCGCCCGGCAAAACCGGGCGGTTTTTATTTGCCGGAATGATGTCAGCCGGTCGTGAGCGCGGTCTCGACATCCGACGGGTCGATGTTCTTCTTCAGGTTGGCCTCGAGTTTGTCGCGATCGAGTTCGCCTTCCCACCAGGCGACCACCACGCAGGCGACGCCGTTGCCGCACAGGTTGGTAAGGGCGCGGCATTCGCTCATGAACTTGTCGATGCCCAGAACGATCGCCATGCCCGGCACCAGCCGCGGATCGACCACCGCCAGCGTCGCCGCCAGCGTGATGAAGCCCGCCCCCGTGATCCCCGACGCGCCCTTCGAGGTCAGCATCGCGACC
>CAVPZO010000054.1:0-102625 GCA_963710045.1 uncultured Alphaproteobacteria bacterium
TACGTAGCTTTCGACGAACGCTTTCAGCGTGCGGAGCTGGTTTGTTGTTTTCCAGTTCAGGTAAAACGCGCCCGCGAGGCCAGCGATCGTCAGTGCCAAAAGTCCAGTAATTATTCTTTGAAATGTCATCGCTGTCTCCAAGCTCGCGAAATCAAAATTCTAAAGCGGTATCCCCATCAGCTTCGACAGCCGCTCGATGTTGAGATAGCCGGCGTTATAGGCCAGCATCCCTACCGCGAAGATCACCGCCGAAATCACGGTGGTCCAGATCAGCTTGCGGCCCATGCGAGCCATGACCGGCGCGCCGGGATCGGTGCCGGGGACGCCTTCGCCATCCTCGTGCTGGCTGCGCACGCCGAACGGCAGCGTCAGGAACAGCGTGATCCACCAGATCACAAAGTAGATCGCGAACCCGGTTGAGATGTTGTAGGCCACAGCTCAGGCCTGTTCTATTTCGACAAGCGCGCCGGAAAAATCCTTCGGATGCAGGAACAGAACCGGCTTGCCATGCGCGCCGATCTTCGGCTCGCCGTCGCCGAGCACCCGCGCGCCTTCCTTGATCAAGGTGTCGCGCGCCGCGATGATATCGGGCACGTCGTAGCAGATGTGATGGATACCGCCGTCGGGATTGCGCTCGACGAATTTCGCGATCGGGCTGGCATCGCCGAGCGGCTGGATGAATTCGATCTTGGTGTTCGGCAGCGTTGCGAACACGGTGATGACGCCGTGCTCCGGCAGCGGCACCGCCGCGGAGATCTCGGCGCCGAACGCGGAGCCGTAGATCTTCGCCGCCTTCTCCGCGTCCTTGACCGCGATCGCGACATGATTGAGCCGGCCCAGCATGACGCCCTCCGCTTTTATAATTGACGCGTTTTCTTTACGCGAACCGGGTTCCACTTCGCTCGAAAACGCTATGCTATCTCAAACCGTCAGAACGTGAACGTAGCACAGCGGCTTCTTCCCCCACTGCTCGTTGATCGCGGAGCGTACCGCGCGGCGAACCAATTCCGCCATCGCATCCGGATCGCGGCGGCGCGCGCGAGGAAGCCCCTCGACGGTCGATACCACGATGTCAAACACGATATCGTCAATGACTTCCCCCGCCGTATTCTTTTCCGGGATGCCGACCAGATCAACCTCGGGATCGTCAGCCAGTTCACCTTTGTCCGTCACGGCAATCGCCACGAAGGCGCAGCCGGCAAAGGCCAGCTTTCGCCGCTCGACCACGGCGCGCGACTTGGAATCCTCCAGGATCGAGCCGTCCTTGTAGAGCCGTCCCGACGGCAGTTCTTCGATGACGCTCGCGTCGCCCGGCCCGAGCCGGACCAGATCGCCGTTCCGGCAGATCAGCACCTTCGGCACGCCGGCGGCGCGCGCCAGTTTGGCGTGCTCGAACAAATGCAGCGCCTCCCCATGCACCGGGATCAGCAGTTGCGGGCGGACCCACGAAATCATGTCGCGCAGCTCATCGCGGCGCGGATGGCCGGAGACGTGGACCAGATGGGTGCGGTCGGTGATGACCTCGACGCCTTGGCCGATCAGGCCGTTGACGATGGCGCCGACGGCCTTTTCGTTGCCGGGGATGGTGCGCGAGGAAAAGATCACGCAATCGCCCTTGTTCAGGGTCACCTGCGGATGATCGTCATTGGCGATGCGCGCCAGCGCCGCGCGCGGTTCGCCCTGGCTGCCGGTGCACAGCGCCAGCACCTTGTCCGGCGGAAGATGTCCATAGACATCAGCGCTACGGAAACTCTGCACGCCGTCGAGATAGCCGGTTTCGCGCGCCACCTGCACCACGCGCTCCATGGCGCGGCCGACCACCACGACCTCGCGGCCCGCGGCCTTCGCGGCATCGGCGACAGCGCGCAGCCGCGCGACGTTGGAGGCAAAGGTGGTGACGGCGACGCGCCCCTTGGCGGCCTTCACCAGTTCGGTGATGGTTCTCGCGACCTCGGCTTCCGACGGCGAGCGCCCTTCCCGCACCGCATTGGTGGAATCGCCGACCAGCGCCAGCACGCCGGCGTCGCCGAGTTGGCGGAGGCGCCGCTCGTCGGTCGGTACGCCGATGATCGGGGTCGGATCGATTTTCCAATCGCCGGTATGCAGTACGGTGCCGACTGAGGTGTGGATCGCCAGCGCGTGCGATTCCGGAATCGAATGCGCGACCGGGATGAACTCGACACTGAACGGGCCGAGGTCGATGCGGCCGCCCGAGGGCACCACCGTCACCGGAATCTTCGGCGGATTGCGCTCCGAGGCGCATTTGGCCTCGAATAGCGCCGCGCTGAACTTGGTGGCGTAGATCGGGCATTTCAACTTCGGCCACAAATCGATGATGGCACCGAAGTGATCCTCATGGGCGTGCGTCAGCACCAGGCCGATCAGATTCTTGCGCTCCTTCTGCAGGAAGCGGATGTCCGGCATGATCAGGTCGATGCCCGGCAAATGTTCCTCGTCGCCAAAGGACACGCCGAGATCGACTGCGAGCCAGCTGCGCTGATGGCGGTTGCCGAGGCCGTAGATCGACAGGTTCATGCCGATCTCGCCGACGCCACCCAGCGGCGCAAAGGTCAGCTCATCCGGCCGCGCCATCATGCCGCTCCCGCTGACGCCGCAGCGCCAAAATAAACGTCGCCGGCCGATATCGGGACCCGTCTGCCGTCGGAGGTACTGACAATCAGGCAGCCAAACTCATCGATGGTGTCGAACGTGCCCGATACAGCCGAGCCGCCGGATTGAATAGAAACCGGCTGGCCCAGTCCCGCCGCGCGCTCCAGCCATTTTAGGCGGATTTCGGCAAACCCGCGCCCATTGTCCCAGATGCCGCGATACTCGGCCCAGGCGTCCGACAACGCGCCGAACAGCTCCTCGGCGCCGATATCGACGCCGAGCGCCTTGAGCGAGATCGCGGGAGTTGGCGTTCCCTCCGGGGCTGCGACCACATTGGTGCCGATGCCGACCACGACGGCCAGCCGATTATCGGCGGCGGCCTCCGCTTCCAGCAGAATGCCGGCGAGCTTTTTATTCCCGGCCAGCACATCGTTGGGCCATTTCAACGCAAATTTCATCTCATCCGATCCCGCCGACCGCAGCGACGCTTCAACGCTGACCTTCTGTAGGGCTGTTTCGAGTGCCAGTCCCGCGGCAAAGCCCAGCGTTGCCGCGATGGCCGGCGATATTTCCATCACTTCAAGGATGCTGCTGGCGAGGTTACCACGCGGCGCGATCCACGGGCGATGCCGCCGCCCGCGTCCCGCGGTCTGCTCGGAGGTGACGAACCAGACCGGTCCGCGCTCGCCGTCGCGTGCGCGATCAAGTGCTTCCGCGTTGGTCGAGCCGATACTGTCGAAAGAGGCGAGCCGGTAGCCCGCCGAACTAGCTCGCGAACCCAGCGAAAATGCCATCTAGAACAGCGACTTCGCCGCTACCGTGGCCGCGCTGACCAGCGGCCCCGGATAGACGAAGAACAGGATGTTGAACAGGCCCGCGACCGCCAGCACCGTGCGCAGCTCGACGCGCATCGGATCGAGTTTTGTCAGCGGCTCGTCGAAATACATCACCTTGATGATGGTGAGATAATAAAACGCGCCCACCACGCTGGCGAGCACGCCGACGACGGCGAGCGTGAACAGGCCGGCCTTGATGGCGGCGACGAACACATAGAATTTCGCGAAGAACCCCGCCAGCGGCGGAATTCCCGCCAGCGAGAACAGCAGCATCGCAAAGAAGAACGCCAGCAGCGGATTGGTGCGCGACAGCCCTGAGAAATCGCTGATGGTTTCGACGTGCTGGCCGTTGCGCTTCATGGTGAGGATGACCGCGAAGGTGCCGAGCGTCATCGCCACATAGATCGCGATGTAGACCAAAACGCCCTGCGCGCCCTCGACCGTTCCCGCCGCAAGGCCCACCAGCGCAAACCCCATGTGGCCGATCGAGGAATAGGCCATCAGGCGCTTGATGTTGCTCTGGCCGATCGCGGCGAACGAACCCAGCACCATTGAGGCGATGGCGACGAACACCACGATCTGCTGCCACTGCGAGACGATGCCGGGAAATGCGGTGAGAGCCACGCGGGTGAACACCGCAAGCGCCGCGACCTTTGGCGCCGAGGCAAAGAACGCGGTCACCGGAGTCGGCGCGCCTTCATAGACATCGGGCGTCCACATATGGAACGGCACCGCCGAGACCTTGAAGCAGAGGCCGGCGAGCAAAAACACCAGTCCGAACACGATGCCGATACTGCCGGTCTTCGCAGCCGCCGCGATCCCGGCGAAACTGACCGTGCCGGTAAAGCCGTAGATCAGCGATGCACCGTAAAGCAGCATGCCGGACGACAGCGCGCCGAGCACAAAATACTTCAGGCCCGCCTCGGTGGATTTCGCATTGTCGCGATTGCTGGCGGCGACCACGTACAGCGCCAGACTCATCAGCTCCAGCCCGAGATAGAGCATGATCAGGTCGCCGGCCGAGATCAGCACCATCATGCCCAGCGTCGAGAGCAGCACCAGGATGGAATATTCGAAAATACGGCGGGACTGGTCGGCAAGAAACTCGGTCGACAGGATCAGCGTCGCGGCGGAGCCGATCAGCGCCAGGATTTTCAGGAACCGGGCAAAATCGTCGACAATAAAACTGCCGCCGAAGGTGGTCAGTTTGCCTGCGGGCAGCATGAGTTCCAACACGCCGGTGACAACCAGCAGCCCAATGGCAAGCCCGGTGACGAGGCCGGTGGTCTGCGGCCCGCGATAGGCGCCGAGCATCAGCAGCACCATGGCGCCGACCGCCAGCACAAGCTCCGGCAGCACGGGCAGCAACTGATATCCGGCGGTCTCAAAGCTCATGATACGTTGTCCTGACCCAGACCGGTCATTGCAGCAGCGCGGCGGCTTTCACTGCCGTCACTGCGGTGTTGTAATTGTTGACGAGCTGCTGCACCGACGCCGCCGACATGTCGAGCACCGGCTTCGGATAGACGCCGAACAGGATGGTCAGAATCACCAGCGGCATCAGCGTCAGGCTTTCGCGGAAGGTGAGATCCTTGATGCTCGCCAGCGACGGTTTTACCAGCGGGCCGAAAATCACCTTGCGGTACAGCCACAGCGCGTAGCCCGCCGACAGGATCACGCCGAGCGTAGCGACCGTCGCCGTGGGAATGCTGACCTTGAAGGTACCGATCAGAGTCATGAACTCGCCGACGAAGCCGGAGGTGCCGGGCAAGCCGACATTGGCCATGGTGAAGACCATGAACACCAGCGCATAGAGCGGCATGCGGTTGACCAGCCCGCCATAGGCCGCGATTTCGCGGGTATGCAGGCGGTCATAGACAATCCCCACACACAGGAACAGCGCGCCGGAGACGATGCCGTGCGACACCATCTGAAACACGCCGCCGGCGACGCCCTGGGTGGTGCCGGCGAAAATCCCCATGGTGACGAAGCCCATATGCGCGACCGACGAATAGGCGATCAGCTTCTTCATATCTTCCTGCATCAAGGCCACCAGCGAGGTGTAGACGATGGCGATGGTCGAGAGCGTGAAGATCAGCGGCGCAAAGTCGTGGCTGGCAAGAGGGAACATCGGCAGCGAGAAGCGCAGAAAACCGTAGCCGCCCATTTTCAGCAGGATCGCCGCCAGGATCACCGAGCCCGCGGTCGGCGCCTCGACGTGGGCGTCGGGCAGCCAGGTGTGCACCGGCCACATCGGCATCTTCACCGCGAAGGAGGCGAAGAACGCCAGCCAGGCCCAGGTCTGCAACGAGCGCGGCACGGCGGTGTGCATCAGCGTCGGAATGTCGGTGGTGCCGGCGTTCCAGTACAGCGCCATGATCGCCAGCAGCATCAGCACCGAGCCGAGCAGCGTGTAGAGGAAGAACTTGAAGGAGGCATAGACCCGGCGCGGTCCGCCCCACACGCCGATGATCAGGAACATCGGGATCAGGCCGCCCTCGAAGAACAGATAGAACAGCACCAGATCGAGCGCGGAGAAGGTGCCGACCATCAGGGTTTCCAGCAGCAGAAACGCCATCATGTATTCGCGCACGCGCACCTGAATCGATTTCCAGCTCGCGATGATGCAGAGCGGCATCAGGGCGGTGGTCAGGATCACGAACGGCAGCGAGATGCCGTCGACACCCATGTGATAGGTGATGGCGTTGGCAAGCCACGGCGCCTTCTCGACGAACTGGAAATCCGGCTGCGCCGGATCGAAGCGCATCACCATAACGAGCGACACCGCGAAGGTGATGATCGTTGTCCACAGCGCGATCCAGCGGGCGTTGCGGGCGGCCGCCTCATCATTGCCGCGCGCCAGCAGGTAGACCAGCAGCGTACCGAACACCGGCAGGAAGGTGACGACGGAGAGAATTGGCCAGGTTGTCATCACTGGCCTCCCAAGCCGAACATGAACCAGGTGATCAGGCCGGCAACGCCGATCAGCATTGCAAAGGCGTAGTGATAGAGGTAGCCGGTCTGCAATTTCACGACGTTGCGGGTGATGTCGAGCACCCGCGCCGAGACGCCGTCGGGCCCAAGACCGTCGATGACAAAGCCGTCGCCCTTCTTCCACAGGAAGCGCCCGAGCCATTTCGCGGGGCGCACGAAGATGAAATCGTACAGCTCGTCAAAATACCATTTGTTGAGCAGGAACTTGTAGAGCATCTGGTGCTGGTTGGCGAACTCGACCGGCAGATACGGCCGGCGGATGTAGAACAGCCACGACACCACAAATCCCAACGCCATCATCACCGTCGGCAGGAAGGCGATGCTCTGGGGGATGTGGTGCATCTCCTCGATGATGCCGGGATGCATCTTCACCGAGTCGCGGAAGAATTCCGCCACGCCGTGGCCGGCGAACAATTCCTTGAACGGGAAGCCCGCAAGGATCGATCCCGCCGCCAGAATGCCGATCGGGATCAGCATCCAGATCGGGGCTTCATGCGCGGCCTCGTAATGCTCCTGGTCGTGCGGCTCGCCGTGGAAGGTCTTGAAGATCAGCCGCCATGAATAGAACGAGGTCAGGCCGGCGGCGATCACCGTCATCAGGAAGCCGTAGAACGCGAACGGATTGTGCGAGACGAAGGCGGATTCGATGATCGCATCCTTGGAGAAATAGCCGGCGGTGAGCGGGAAGCCGGTCAGCGCCAGCGTGCCGATCACCATCACGATATAGGTGTAGGGGATCTTGTCCTTCAGCCCGCCCATGTTGCGGATGTCCTGCTCGTGATGCATCGCGTAGATCACCGAGCCGGAGCCCAAGAACAGCAGCGCCTTGAAGAAGGCGTGGGTGAACAGATGGAACATGCCGACCGAATAGGCCCCCGCCCCCATCGCCACGAACATGTAGCCGAGCTGCGAGCAGGTGGAGTAGGCGACGATGCGCTTGATGTCGTTCTGCACCAGCCCGATGGTGGCGGCGAAGAACGCCGTGGTGGCGCCGATGAACATCACGAAGGCCTGCGCGTTCGGCGCCAGCTCGAACAATGGCGACAGCCGCGCCACCATGAACACGCCGGCGGTGACCATGGTCGCGGCGTGGATCAGCGCCGACACCGGGGTCGGGCCTTCCATCGCATCCGGCAGCCAGGTGTGCAGCAGGAACTGGGCGGATTTGCCCATCGCGCCCATGAACAGCAACAGGCAGGTCAGGGTCAGCGCGTCGGCGTGCCAGCCGAAGAAGTCGATGGTCTTGCCGGTGAGCGCCGGCGCGCCGGCGAAGATGGTCTCGAAATCGGTCGAGCCGATCAGCATGAAGATCGCAAAATGCCGAGCGCAAACCCGAAATCGCCGACCCGGTTGACGATGAAGGCCTTGATCGCAGCGGCATTGGCCGACGGTTTGTGATACCAGAACCCGATCAGCAGATAGCTCGCAAGGCCGACGCCCTCCCAGCCGAAGAACATCTGCACCAGATTGTCAGCGGTCACCAGCATCAGCATCGCGAAGGTAAACAGCGAGAGGTAGGCGAAGAACCGCGGCCGGTACGGATCCTCGTCCATGTAGCCGATGGAATAGAGATGCACGAGCGATGAGATGGTGTTGACCACCACCAGCATCACCGCGGTCAACGTATCGACCCGCAGCGCCCAGGTGACTTGCAGATCGCCGGAGTTGATCCACGAGAACAGCACGATGCGCGCGTCGTGATGCATGAAACCGACGTCGACCAGTGCCATCCACGACAGCCCGGCCGCGACCAGCAGCAGCCCGGTGGTGATGAATTCCGCCGCGCGCGATCCCACAGCCGGTGGCTCGACCGCGTGATGATCATCGTGGCCGTGATCATCGGCGGCATGATCGTCATGGGCATCCGATGCGTGAGCATGACCAAGCGCATCGCCGTGATGCTCGACCGTGTCGCCGCTCGGATTGCGCGCATGCGCGCCCAAGATCGAGATCAGGCCCGCGAGAATCGCGCCGATCAGCGGCAGGAATACGATTGCCTGGATCATCAGCGCGTTAGCCCTTCATCAGATTGACGTCCTCAACCGCGATCGAACCGCGGTTGCGGTAGTACACCACCAGCACCGCCAGACCGATCGCAGCTTCCGCGGCGGCCACCGTCAGCACCAGCAGCGCGAACACCTGGCCGACGATGTCGCCGAGGAACGACGAGAATGCCACCAGGTTGATATTGACCGCGAGCAGGATCAGCTCGATCGACATCAGGATGACGATGATGTTCTTGCGGTTGAGAAAGATGCCGAGGATCCCGAGCGTGAACAGGATCGCGCCGACCGCCAGATAGTGTCCGAGCCCGATGGTCATTTCACCCACTCCGGCGCGTCGGCATCCTGCAGGCCCTGCCCCGACGCCACCTTGCGCACGCTCATGGCAAGCTCGGGCGTCCGCGCGTTCTGCACATTGATGTCCTGCCGCTTGACGTTGGCCTTGTGGCGCAGCGTCAGCACGATGGCGCCGATCATCGCCACCAGCAGCACCATGCCGGCGAGCTGGAAGTAATGGATGTATTTTGTGTACAGCACGAGCCCGAGGGCTGCGGTGTTGCTGACGTCGCCCGGGATCGGCGAGGTGATGGATTTGGTAATGGCCGGATTGATGATCCAGCCGCCGGCGACCAGCAAAAGCTCGGCGAGAAACACCGCGCCGATCAAGAGGCCGACCGGAAGATACTCGAGGAAAGCCTTCGCGCAATTCCGTGAAATCGACGTCCAGCATCATGATCACGAACAGGAACAGCACCGCGACCGCGCCGACATAGACCACGACCAGGATCATCGCGAGGAATTCCGCGCCCAGCAGCATGAACAGCCCGGAGGCGTTGACGAAGGCCAGGATCAGGTACAGCACCGAATGCACGGGATTGCGCGACACGATCACCATCACCGCGGACGCGACGCAGACGCCGGCGAACAGATAGAAGAACAGCGCGGGAAGGATCATGCGAACGCCCCTTCACCGCTCACCCTCATCCGAGGGGCGCGCGCGCGCTGGCCGTGTGCGAACCGGATGAATCCAGCCACCAGCCCTTCTGAGACCGGGCTCTCGCAAGGCGCGCCTCCGGAATGACGAGAAATGCTGGATGCGTTCACGTCTTTCCCATATCCATCACCGGTACGGCGAATCGAGTTCGATCGATTTCGCAATCTCGCGCTCCCAGCGGTCGCCATTGGCGAGCAGTTTCGCCTTGTCATAATAGAGTTCCTCGCGGGTCTCGGTCGCGAATTCGAAATTCGGCCCCTCGACGATGGCATCGACCGGACAGGCCTCCTGGCACAATCCGCAATAGATGCATTTCACCATGTCGATGTCGTAGCGCACGGTGCGGCGGGTGCCGTCGTTGCGGCGCGGGCCGGCCTCGATGGTGATGGCCTGCGCCGGACAGATCGCCTCGCACAGCTTGCAGGCGATGCAGCGCTCCTCGCCGTTGGGATAGCGGCGCAGCGCATGTTCGCCGCGGAAGCGCGGGCTGATCGGCCCCTTCTCGAACGGATAGTTCAGCGTCGGCTTCGGCTTGAAGAAATACCGCATGGCGAGAAAGAACGCCGAGACGAATTCCGACAGCAGAAGCGCGCGGGCCGTTGCGTTGACATTGACACTCATGACGACCTCATTTCGGCGCGAGCCCCGAAAATTGCAGCACGGCAGCGACCACGACCACCGCCGCCAGCGACAGCGGCAAAAACACCTTCCAGCCCAGCCGCATCAGCTGGTCGTAGCGGTAGCGCGGCACGATCGCCTTCGCCATCGCAAACAGGAAGAACATGAAAAATACCTTGAGCACGAACCAGATTATCCCGGGCACCCAGGTGAACGGCGCGTAGGGAATCGGCGGCAGCCAGCCGCCGAGGAACATGATCGTGGCCAGCGCGCACATGGTGGTGATGGCGACGTATTCGCCGAGCATGAACAGCAGATACGGCGTCGAGCCGTATTCGACCATGAAGCCCGCGACCAGTTCGGATTCCGCCTCGACCAGATCGAACGGCGGACGGTTGGTTTCCGCCAGCGCCGAGACATAGAAGATCACGAACATCGGGAACAGCGGCAGCCAGTACCAGCCCAGCAATCCGAATTTGGTATTCTGCGCCTCGACCACGGCCGTGAGATTCAGCGAGCCGGCGCACAGCAGCACGGTGATGATGACGAAGCCGATCGAGACTTCGTAGGACACCATCTGCGCCGCCGAGCGAAGTGCCGCCAGGAACGGGTATTTCGAATTCGACGACCAGCCGGCCATGATGATGCCGTAGATCGACAGCGACGAGATCGCGAAGATGTAGAGCACGCCGACATTGATGTCGGCGATGACCCAGCCGAGATCCATCGGGATCACCGCCCACGCGGCAAGCGCCAGCACGCAACTGACCAGCGGCGCCAGCAGGAATACGCCCTTGTTGGCGCCGGAGGGAATGATCGGCTCCTTCAGCACGAATTTCAGAAGATCGGCGAAGGATTGCAGCAGGCCCCAGGGGCCGACGACGTTGGGCCCGCGCCGGATCTGCACCGCCGCCCAGATCTTGCGGTCCGCCAGCAGGATGTAGGCGATCGCGATCAAGAGCACGACCAGCAGCAGCAGGCTCTGCGCGACCATGACGATCAGCGGCCAGAGAAAGCCGGTCCAGAAGGCACTTGCGAAGAATTCAGCCATCAGGTCACGCTCACTCCGCTGCCGTCAGCATCTGGCCCGATGCGAGGCGGGAACATTCCGCCATCACCGCCGACGCGCGCGCGATCGGGTTGGTCAGGTAAAAATCCTCGACCGGCGATTTGAACGGCGTCTTCTCGACGCTGCCGCCCTTCGCCGCGAGCGTCTTGATCGCGTCGGTGCGCCGGCCTCGATCTGGTCGACGCGCATCAGATGCGGCGTCGCCTTGAACATCGCTTGCCGCAGCGCGCTCAGCGAGTCGTACGGCAGCTTCTTGCCCAAAACGTCCGACAGCGCGCGGATGATCGCCCAGTCCTCGCGCGCGTCGCCAGGCGGGAACGCGGCGCGGTTGGCCATCTGCACCCGGCCCTCGGTGTTGACATAGATGCCGGACTTTTCGGTATAGGCCGCACCCGGCAGGATCACGTCGGCGCGGTGCGCGCCACGGTCGCCGTGGGTGCCGATGTAGACCACGAAGGTGCCGTCGGGCACCTTGATCTCATCGGCGCCGAGCGAGAACAGCACGTCGAGGGTGCCGAACGTCGTCATCTCAGCCGCGTTCAGCGCCGCCCTCACCGGGTGCAAAGCCGATATCGAGCGCGCCGACGGTCGAAGCCGCGCTGTGCAGCACGCCAAAACCGTTCCAGCCATCCTTGATGGCGCCAAATCGAGCGCGAGCTTCGCCGCCAGCGCCAGCACCGCGGCGCCGTCATGCCGGGCAGCCGCAGCCGCGCCGACCAGCACGATGGGATTTTTCGCGCTTTTCAGCACATCCGCAAAGGAATGCTTGCCGGCCGCGAGATCGCTTAAGCGAATCGGTGCCGGCGCCGATGTGGTCATAGGTGTAAGTCAGATCGGCCTTGTCGCCGATCACGCCGATCTTGAGTTGACCGCTGCGCCAGCGCTTGCGGATGCGCGCGTTGAGCACCGCGGCTTCCCGGCGCGGGTTCGATCCCACGATCAGCAATGCGTCGGCCTGCTCGATGCCGGCAATCGTCGGGTTGAAGATATAGGAGGCGCGGCCCGCCTTCGGATCGAAGGCGTCGCCGCCCTGGACCGCGCAGATTGACCGAGCCGAATTTCGCCAGCAGGGCCTTCAGCGCGAACATCTCCTCGACCGCGGCGAGATCGCCGGCGATGGCGCCGATCCGCTTGCCGTCGGAACGGGCAATCTTCGCGGCGATGGCGGCGAATGCTTCCGGCCACGACGCCGCGCGCAACTGGCCGTTCTCCCGGATGTAGGGACGGTCGAGCCGCTGCGTGCGCAGGCCGTCGACGATGTGGCGGGTCTTGTCGGAAATCCACTCCTCGTTCACCGCTTCGTTGACGCGCGGCAGGATGCGCATCACCTCACGGCCGCGGGTGTCGACGCGGATCGCCGAGCCGACGGCATCCATCACGTCGATCGATTGCGTCTTGCCGAGCTCCCAGGGCCGCGCCGCGAACGCGTAGGGTTTCGAGGTCAGCGCTCCCACCGGGCAGATATCGACCAGATTGCCCTGCAGCTCCGAAGTCAGCGCGCTTTCCAGATAGGTGGTGATCTCCATGTCCTCGCCGCGGCCGGTCGCGCCCATCTCGGGCACGCCGCAGACCTCGGATGCAAAGCGGACGCAGCGCGTGCACTGGATGCAGCGGTTCATCGAGGTCTTGACCAGCACGCCGAGATATTTGTCCTCGACCGCGCGCTTGTTCTCGGCAAAACGGCTGGTGTCGACGCCGTAGCCCATCGCCTGGTCCTGCAGGTCGCATTCGCCGCCCTGGTCGCAGATCGGACAATCCAGCGGATGGTTGATCAGCAGGAATTCCATCACGCCTTCGCGCGCCTTCTTCACCATCGGCGAGCGCGTCGAGATTTCCGGCGGCTCGCCCTTGGGGCCGGGCCGGCAATCGCGCACGCCCCAGGCGCAGCTCGCGACCGGCTTCGGGCCGCCCTTGATCTCGACCAGGCACATCCGGCAATTGCCCGCGATCGACAGCCGCTCGTGGTAGCAGAAGCGCGGAATTTCCGCGCCCGCGGCCTCGCACGCCTGCAGCAGCGTGAATTCCGCTGGCACCTCGATCTCTTTGCCGTCGATGATGAGTTTTGTCATCGCATTACTCCGCCGCGACCATGTGCGCGGGATCGAGAATGCCGGCATCGTCGACGTCGGCCTTGCGCGAATACTGGTCGATGCGCTCCTCGATCTCGTGACGGAAATGCGCGATCAGGCCCTGGATCGGCCAGGCCGCGGCATCGCCAAGCGCGCAGATGGTGTGGCCCTCGACCTGTTTGGTCACCTCCAGCAGCATGTCGATCTCGCGCTTGTGGGCGCGGCCCTCGGCCATCCGGGTCAGCACCCGCCACATCCAGCCCGTGCCCTCGCGGCACGGCGTGCACTGGCCGCAGCTCTCGTGCTTGTAGAAATAGGCGATGCGCGCGATGGCGCGGATCAGGTCGGTGGATTTGTCCATCACGATGACCGCGGCGGTGCCGAGGCCGGAGCGCAGTTTGCCCAGGCTGTCGAAATCCATCGGCGTATCGATGATCTGTTCCGCCGGGACCATGCGCACCGACGAGCCGCCGGGGATCACCGCCTTGAGATTGTCCCAGCCGCCGCGGATGCCGCCGCAGTGGCGCTCGATCAATTCGCGGAACGGAATCCCCATCGCCTCTTCGACGTTGCAGGGCCGCTCGACATGGCCGGAGATGCAGAACAGTTTTGTTCCGACATTGTTGGGCCGGCCGATGCCGGCGAACCACGCGGCACCCCGCCTCAAGATATCCGGCGCCACCGCGATCGATTCCACGTTGTTGACCGTGGTCGGGACAGCCGTAGAGACCGACATTGGCAGGGAATGGCGGCTTCAGCCGCGGCATGCCCTTCTTGCCTTCGAGGCTTTCCAGCAGCGCCGTCTCTTCGCCGCAGATATAGGCGCCGGCGCCATGGGTGACATAGATGTCGAACGGCCAGCCGTTGATATTGTCCTTGCCGACTAATCGAGCCTCATAGGCCTGATCGACCGCGGCCTGCAGATGCTCGCGCTCGCTGATGAATTCGCCGCGCACATAGATGTAGCAGGCGTGCGCCCCCATCGCGAAGCTCGCGAGCAGGCAGCCCTCGACCAGAAGATGCGGATCGTGCCGCATGATCTCGCGGTCCTTGCAGGTGCCGGGTTCGGACTCGTCGGCATTGACGACAAGATAGCTCGGCCGGCCGTCGGTGGATTCCTTCGGCATGAACGACCATTTCAAACCGGTCGGAAAACCCGCCCCGCCGCGGCCGCGCAGGCCCGAGGCCTTCATCTCGTTGATGATCCAGTCGCGGCCCTTGTCGATGATCGCCTTGGTGCCGTCCCAGGCGCCGCGGCGGCGCGCGCCTTCCAGGCCCCAGTCCTCGAGGCCGTAGAGATTGCGGAAGATGCGGTCCTTGTCGTCGAGCATGACTTTACGCTTTCCGATCAGCGCTTGGTTTGCATGTAGGCGAGGCCCGCGGCGCATCCGCCGAAGGTCATCGCCCACAGCAGCGCCGAATCAAACGACGCGTTCAGTGCGTAACGCTGCAGCAGGAAAATGAACGCCGCGGCAGCGGCCGCATGCAGCAGAATGTAGCCCAAATTTTTCGGCATCGTTGCGATGCTCCTCGTGATGTTGCCGCGGCTTCATGGCGGGTCCTTGCGGGTCGCGTCATCGGCCGGCGGCTTCGGAGAGGGACGCTCGTGAACATTGGCCGCCTCGCCGGGCTTCTTGGATTCGGCATCGGCCAGCACCGGCTCTTTCGGCGTGCTGGAAGTGTTCGTTGCACCGCCTCCGCCGTTCTTCAGCGTGGTCAGCCCGCCGATCGGCGCAGAAAATTGCCGGCCGTTTTGCGGCCCCGGCTTCGGCGGATGGCCTGACGCAAAGCCATCCAGCAGCTTGCCAAAAC
This sequence comes from uncultured Alphaproteobacteria bacterium, assembly GCA_963710045.1. GTDB lineage: Bacteria > Pseudomonadota > Alphaproteobacteria > Rhizobiales > Xanthobacteraceae > Bradyrhizobium. The sequence continues at coordinate 15,006 of CAVPZO010000054.1, forward strand.
TTTCCCTGGTCAGGTCCTCGTAGGTATCGCTCCAGATCAGAACCATCGGCGCGTTGACGCAGGCGCCGAGGCATTCGACCTCTTCCCAGCTGAAATCGCCATCGCTGGAGAGATGAAATGGATCGTGATGGATGCGGTGCTGGCAGACGTCAATCAGCTCCTCTGCGCCGCGCAGCCGGCACGGCGTGGTGCCGCAGACCTGGATGTGGGCTTTCTTGCCGACCGGCTGCAGCTGGAACATGGTGTAGAAGGTCGCGATTTCCAGCGCGCGGATGTAGGGCATCTCCAGCAGATCGGCAACCGCGCGGATCGCGGCTTCCGAGACCCAGCCGTCGTGCTGTTCCTGCACCCGCCACAGGATCGGAATCACCGCCGAGGCCTGCCGTCCCGGCGGAAATTTTGCGACCTGCGCTTTCGCCCAGGCGAGGTTCTCCTCGCTGAAGGCAAAGCTCGCGGGCTGCAGTTCTTTCGGTGCCAGGCGGCGGACGGACATTCGCTTTATTCTCTTCAGTGAGCGCGGCGCGTGGCGCTGGCATTCAGGCTGTGAACACGGTTTTCCCAGAACGCGCTGGCAGTACCGAGCACGTTGTAACCGACATGGGTCGACACCTTGATGCGATCGAGGATCGACAATTCGGTCACGGTCTCAAAACGGTCGCTGCGCGGATCGTAGACGATCAGTTTTAGCGGCGTCTGTTCGAGGATGTAGCGCGACACCGAATGGGAGGGATCGTTGCCGTGCTCCTCGCAGAGGATGACGGAATCGCCCTGCAGCAGCCGCGTGCCGCCCTTGATGGCCTCGATTTCGACGCCCTCGACGTCGAGCTTGATCAGGTATTTTCCGTCTCGAGAAATCTTGCCGTCGTCGAGCAGATTGTCGAGCGCGATCACCGGCACTTCCTCGCCGCCGGCGCCGGCGTCGCCTGCGATGCTGAAGGCCTCATGCTTGGTGCCCGAGAGGCGCGCGGTGCCGCGCGCGGACCCGATGGCGCATTTCATCGCCTCGAACCGGCCGCCGTTGATCTTGGCGTTGTTGGCGAGTTTTGCGAAATTCTGCGACGACGGCTCGACCGCAATTGCCCTTTTCGAGCCGTAGGGCGCGCTGGAGACCAGCACCGACCAGTAGCCGTAATTCGCGCCGCAATCGAGCAGCGTGTAATCGACATCGGCGGAATCGCGAAACAGCATCTCCAGTTCGTTTTCGTAGCAGAACGAACGATTGAGCAGCTTGCTCCAGTAGCCGTCGCCATAGGGAAATTCGAACACCGCGTCGGGATTGAGCTTTATCGCAATGTCGCGTTCCGGCAGCGTCTTGCGCAACAAATTGGCGCAGCCGTTGTAGCCGCGGTGCGAAAAGTGCGACGAAATCTTCGAGCCGGCCGCCAGCGCCAGCGCCGCCAGCTGTTCCCATGCGTTGGCGCCTTCGAGGACGCCGGAGGCGCGGTCAAACCGTAGGGGCGGCTGCGCAATCACCGGTCGACCTCTCCGAACACGATGTCGAGCGAGCCGAGAATCGCCGAGACGTCTGCCAGCAGATGTCCGCGGCAGATGAAATCCATCGCTTGCAGATGGGCAAAGCCCGGCGCGCGGATCTTGCATTTGTAGGGCTTGTTGCTGCCGTCGGCGACGAGGTAGACGCCGAACTCGCCCTTGGGCGCCTCGACCGCGGCATAGACCTCGCCGGCCGGCACGTGAAAACCTTCGGTGTAGAGCTTGAAATGATGGATCAGCGCTTCCATCGAGCGCTTCATCTCGGCCCGGCGCGGCGGAAATATCTTGTTGTCCTCGACCGCGACCGGCCCCTGTCCGTCGGCTAAGCGCAGTCTCTCGATGCACTGCTTCATGATGCGCACGGATTGGCGCATCTCTTCCATGCGGATGCAGTAGCGGTCGTAGCAATCGCCGTTCTTGCCGATCGGGATGTCGAAATCCATCTCGGCGTAGCATTCGTAAGGCTGCGCCTTGCGCAAGTCCCACGCCGCCCCCGAGCCGCGCACCATCACGCCGGAGAAACCCCACTCCCATGCCTGCGCCAATGTCACCACGCCGATATCGACGTTGCGCTGCTTGAAGATGCGGTTTCCCGTGAGCAGGGTTTCGAGATCGGCGACCACCTGCAGGAACGGGTCGCACCAGGCATCGATGTCGTCGATCAGTTTTGGCGGCAGGTCCTGATGCACGCCGCCGATGCGGAAATACGCCGCGTGCATGCGCGAGCCGGAGGCGCGCTCATAAAACACCATCAGCTTTTCGCGCTCTTCAAAACCCCACAGCGGCGGGGTCAGCGCGCCGACGTCCATCGCCTGCGTGGTGACGTTGAGAAGATGAGACAGGATACGGCCGATCTCGCAATACAGCACGCGGATCAATTGCCCGCGGCGTGGCACTGCGATGCCGAGCAGCTTTTCAGCGGCTAGACAAAAGGCGTGCTCCTGATTCATCGGCGCGACATAGTCGAGCCGGTCGAAATACGGGATCGCCTGCAAATAGGTCTTGTGCTCGATCAGCTTTTCGGTGCCGCGATGCAGCAGGCCAATGTGCGGATCGACCCGGGCCACCACCTCGCCGTCCAACTCCAGCACCAAACGCAGCACGCCATGGGCGGCAGGATGCTGCGGGCCGAAGTTGATCGTAAAATTGCGGAGATTGTGTTCTGTCATCGTCAGACTTTCGGCCCCGCCTTCTCATCGCCCGGCAGGATCGGATAATCGGCCCCTTCCCACGGCGAGAGAAAATCGAAATTGCGGAATTCCTGATTGAGCCGCACCGGCTCGTAGACCACGCGCTTCTCCTGGTCGTCGTAGCGCACCTCGACAAAGCCGGTCAGAGGAAAATCCTTGCGCAGCGGATGGCCGTCGAAACCGTAGTCGGTCAGCAGCCGCCGCATGTCGGGATGGCCGGTGAAGATCACGCCGTAGAGATCGTAGCACTCGCGCTCGAACCAGTCGGCGCCGGGAAACACCTCGATGATCGACGGCACCTGGGTGGTCTCGCTCGCTTCCGCGCGCAGCCGGACGCGCTCGTTCAGTGTCGGCGACAGCAGGTGATAGACCACGTCGAAACGCTTTTCGCGGCCGGGATAATCCACCGCGGTGACATCGATGAAGCTGACGAAGCGGCAACCGGGATCGTCGCGCAGGAACTTTACGACATCGACGATCTTTTCGGCGTTCACCGAAACGTTGAGCTGACCGAATGCAACGACATGCTCGAGTGCCGCACCTGGAAGTGCGCTAACAATTGTCTGTCCCAAGGCATCGAGCTTGGCGTCGTCGGTCATATCCGGCGCTCCAGGAAAGCAGCCTTGACAGCGCTCGAACGGAATACTGCTTTCAGGCAATCAGCTTGAGCGAGTTCGATTGCGTCAAAACGCTCGTCCATTTCCTGATGGCAAACCGCTATCTCCACGCGCATTTCGCGAAGCATCCGCAAGATCATGTCCTCAGGCTCGGCCATTCTAATCTCAGCGTTCGATCGTGCCGGTGCGGCGGATCTTCTTCTGCAACAGCATCACGCCGTACAGCAGCGCTTCGGCGGTCGGCGGGCACCCGGGCACGTAAATATCGATCGGCACGATGCGGTCGCAGCCGCGCACCACCGAATAGGAATAATGATAATAGCCGCCGCCATTGGCGCAGGAGCCCATGGAAATCACGTAGCGCGGCTCCGGCATCTGGTCGTAGACCTTGCGCAGCGCCGGGGCCATCTTGTTGGTCAGGGTGCCCGCCACGATCATGACGTCGGACTGCCGTGGGCTGGCGCGCGGCGCAAATCCAAAACGCTCGGCGTCGTAGCGCGGCATCGACATCTGCATCATCTCGACCGCACAACAGGCCAGCCCGAACGTCATCCACATCAGCGATCCCGTGCGCGCCCAGGTGATCAGGTCGTCGGTCGCGGTGACGAAAAAGCCCTTGTCGGACAGTTCGTGGTTGACCTCGAGGAAATACGGGTCGCGGGCGCCGACCGGCAGGCCGGTGGAGGGATCGAGAATGCCGGTCGCGGCCGGCGCGACAACTGATTTGGATGCAACAGGGCTCAATCCCATTCGAGCGCGCCTTTCTTCCACTCATAGGCAAAGCCCACGGTGAGAACGCCGAGGAACACCATCATCGACCAGAAGCCGGTGGCGCCCAACTTCCCGAACGCCACCGCCCACGGGAACAGGAACGCCACTTCGAGGTCGAAAATGATGAAGAGGATCGCCACCAGATAGAACCGCACGTCGAACTTCATGCGGGCATCGTCAAAAGCGTTGAATCCGCATTCATAGGCGGAGAGCTTTTCCGGATCGGGCTGCTGAAACGCGACGATGAAGGGAGCGATCAGCAGGGCCAGGCCGATCACGGCCGCAATGCCGATAAACACCACAAGTGGAAGGTAATTCTGCAAGATGCCGTTCATCGGCGATCCCTTTTCCCGCGGCTGTCTGGCCTCGCGGATTCGCTGCACATTGGAATTATTCTGAGGCTTAGCGCAGCGCAACAAGAGGCGCAAGACAAGCTATTTTGAGGGGTGTTTTTCGGGCTCGGCGGAAGAACTTTTTCGGATATTCCGCCGATGTAGCCGGATGTGGCTATGAGTGATTGGGGGTTGTCCCATCGGCGTCATACGCGGGCTTGACCCGCGTATCCATCCATCTCGAAAAGACTCTTGCGGAGAAGGTGGATGGCCGGGTCAAGCCCGGCCATGACGAGTTGAGAGGGCCAGCGTCACCTTAGTCTCTCCCCGCGAAAAGCGGGCGAGGTGAAGAAGGAAGCGCTCTCGCGGCATCCGCGGCGAGCGGTTGGAGCACCTCAGATGCGACGCGTTTAAGCGCCATTGCTCCAGAGCCAAAGTGGCCTCGGGAGGAGTTGAAAGCGGCTCCGGAAAGGAGGTCTAAGTGCTTGAAATGATGGCGCGAGAGACGGGACTCGAACCCGCGGCCTCCGCCGTGACAGGGCGGCGCTCTAACCAACTGAGCTACTCCCGCGGATGCCGTGATCTATCCGCACAGAGTTGAGGACTTAAAGGCGGGTCTACTCCAAGTCAAGGTTGTTGCGAATCCCCCTGTCAGCCGGGCATTTTCTGTGTGTCGATGTAAATAATCCCCTGTTTATCGGCAAAACAGCGTAGTCAGCGCCCCCCCGAATCATTTAAGGCCTGCTATGTCTTAGGTTCCTAAGCCATCAACAACGAGGAGGGCCAAATATGGCGAAGAAAGCAGCGACCCCGACCACCGTCACGCTCAAGCATCTCGCGGCAGCGCTGTCGGAAGAGCACGAGTTGTCCAAGAAGAGCGCTGAAGCCATTCTGAACGATCTGGTCGGCCGGATCACCAAGCACCTGAAGAAGGGCGAACGCATCCGCATCGTCGGCCTCGGCATCCTCCAGGTGCGCAAGCGCGCCGCCCGCATGGGCCGCAATCCCGCCACCGGCGAAGCGATCCACATCAAGGCCAGCAAGAAGGTCGCCTTCCGCGCCGCCAAGGAGCTGAAGGAAGCCGTCTGATCCGACGCGTTTGCTGTCGAGACATCTTCTATCGAGACATTGCGTCTTCTATCGAGACATTGCGTCATTCCGGGGCACCGCATAGGTAGCACCGGGATGACGTTTGTTTTTGGTCGGTGATTTGATTGTGACCTCAGCTTTGAAATTTACCCACGGTGTCACCGAGCGCTTCCTGCGCTACGCGGCCATCGACACCCAGTCCGACCCGGCCTCGCCGAGCTGTCCGTCCACCGAAAAACAGAAAGACCTGGGATCCCTGCTCGTCAAGGAGCTGCTGGAGATCGGCGTCGGCGATGCGCATCTCGATGAGCTCGGCTACGTCTATGCGACGATTCCCGCCAATACCGGCAAGCCCGTCCCGGTGATCTGCTTCTGCTCGCACATGGACACCTCGCCGGACTGCACCGGCAAGGACGTCAAACCGCAGATCGTCAAAAATTATCGCGGCGGCGATATCGTGCTGCCGGCCGATCCCACCCAAATCATCCGCGTCGCCGACAATCCGGCGCTGGCGGACCAGATCGGCAACGATATCGTGACCACCGACGGCACCACGCTGCTGGGGGCCGACAACAAGGCGGGCCTTGCCGAAATCATGGATGCGGCGCATTTCCTGGTCGACAACCCGCAAGTGAAGCACGGCACCATCAAGCTGCTGTTCACGCCCGATGAAGAGATCGGCCGCGGCGTCGACAACGCGGACCTGAAAAAGCTCGGCGCCGATTTCGCCTACACGATGGACGGCGAGACCGCCGGAAATATCGTGGATGAAACCTTCTCCGCCGATGGCGTCACGATCGCGATCGAAGGCGTCAGCACCCATCCCGGCTTTGCCAAGGGCAAGATGGAGCACGCCATCAAGATCGCAGCGCGCATCGTCGAGCATCTTCCGAAGGATACCTGCTCGCCGGAGACCACCGAAGGCAAGCAGGGCTTTCTGCATCCGATCAGCATATCCGGCGCGCTGGAGAAAGCCACGCTGAGTTTCATCGTGCGCGATTTCACCGATGAGGGGCTGAAAGAAAAAGAGGAACTGCTGGAAAACATCGTCAAGGACGTGATGAAGGATTTTCCGCATTCGTCCTATCGAATGGACGTCAAGCAGCAGTACCGCAACATGAAGCAGGTGATCGACCGTCACCCCGAGATTATCGACAACGCGATGGAAGCCATCCGCCGTGCCGGCCTTACCCCGAAAAAGGCCAGCATCCGCGGCGGCACCGACGGCTCGCGGCTGTCGTTCATGGGCCTGCCCTGCCCCAACATCTTCGCCGGCGAGCACGCCTTCCATTCGCGCACCGAATGGGTGAGCGTGCAGGACATGGAAAAAGCCGTGCAGACCATCGTGCATCTGGCGATGGTGTGGGAAGAGCGGGCGTAAGGCTGGACCGCAGCCGGGTGGCGCCGGCGCATTCTCACTGCCTACCTCTAGGACCTTGATCGGTAGGATCACCCGACCTGATTGCCAGCAGCAGCAGCATCGGCTGCTTCCCTTAGTTGATCCTCGAGCAGCCCGGCAAGATAGATTGCCATGTCGTTAATATCATAATTGCCCGCCTCCCAAGCTTCATCGGCCTTTCGTAGCGAGGCGATATATGGACCCCGATTATCGCGAATGCGTTCCGGCACGATCGTCTTACCCGGTAACACCCGACCAATTCTTGCGCTTAAAATGTAATAGCAGATCGCGCGCGCCGTCCGGCCGTTTCCTTCAATGAACGGATGAATCCAAAGCATTCGCCATAGCGCATATGCCGCCAACTGTGTTGGTGAGAGGACAAACCAATTTTCGTGGATGAAAGATATGAACCGATCCATTAGATCGGGCACTTCTCGGAAATGCGGCGGAGTGTGGTTGCCAACGTATATTGGCTCGTTCCGAAATCTTCCGCCAAACTGGGAAATGTTCGCTACGGCTGCATGGTTCAGAGACCACAGCATATATTTGTCGAACGATGTTGGGCCTTGCTTTAGACCAATCTCTATGCAGTTCGTTAGAAGATCATACTGCCGAATTAGATTCTTTTCTTGAATCTTTGTGTAAAGCGCCGGATCTTGTTTTTCCAGAACCAACATGGCAAGAAAAAGCCCGGACTAGCCGGGCTCTCCTATTCAACCAATTAGTATTGTTCTCGTCGCGTCCCTGACCGACTCTTTCGTGATATTCGATGAGTGCGGGGCGTTGCCATAGGCGAAGCTGATACGCTGCTCAAGCAAATCCGCCTCAGTGACTTTGATATGACGAGTTTGTTCTAAGAGACGATCCAATTCTGGATGGCTAGGGGTTGGACCCATTACGGGTTTTCGTTCTGCCATAGGCCTCTCCTGAGCGTTGTACCCTACGGTACTTATGATTCCTTAACGCTTATATAGGGCCCTTTGGTCCACGCCGCAGTAGTACTTTTGCATCAAGGGAAATTTTTCTTGCCTGGGCGTACCGCATTGCACCTGCCCTGTCGGCAACCTTTCAGTCCAGGTTTGCGACCGGGACGAAGCGCGTTCATCATTTTCCAGTTGAAAGCCAATCGGTTACCGGATCGTGCCAACAAGGCTGGTAGGCGGCGACGGATTCGAACCGCCGACCCTCTCGGTGTAAACGAGATGCTCTAACCAGCTGAGCTAGCCGCCCTCGCAGCCTGTTTAACGCCCCCAAGCCCCACCGCGCAAGCCGGGCATCGGAGATAGCGGGGTCCACAAAAAAAGCGGCGCCCCGAAGGACGCCGCTGTTGTGATTGGGGCCGGAAAGCTCAGTGCGCCGTCAGGCCGCCTGCGGCTTCATCGCCTTCGGGCTTGACCGGCACCTTGGTGTCCTCTTCCCAGATGATCGGCACCGGCGTCCGCACCAGCGCCTTGGCGATCACGTCGTCGAGGCGGGCGACCGGAATGATGGTCATGCCGCCCTTGATCGCATCGGAAATCTCCGTGAGATCCTTGGCGTTGTCCTCCGGGATCAGCACCGTCTTGATGCCGCCGCGCGCGGCCGCCAGCAGCTTCTCCTTCAGGCCGCCGATCGGCAGCACGCGTCCCCGCAGCGTGATCTCGCCGGTCATGGCGAAATCGTGCCGGACCGGGATGCCGGTCATGATCGAGACGATCGCGGTCGCCATCGCAACGCCGGCCGACGGACCGTCCTTCGGGGTGGCGCCCTCGGGAACGTGGACGTGGATATCGCGGCGGTCGAACAGCGGCGGCTCGATACCGAAGCCGACCGCTCTGCTGCGGACGTAGGACGCCGCCGCCGAGATCGATTCCTTCATCACGTCACGCAAATTGCCGGTGACCGTCATCTTGCCCTTGCCGGGCATCATGACGCCTTCGATGGTGAGCAGCTCGCCGCCGACGTCGGTCCAGGCAAGCCCGGTGACGATGCCGATCTGATCCTCGGATTCGATCTCGCCATAGCGATATTTCGGAACGCCGAGGAACTCCTCCAGCGATTGCGCCGTGACCTTGACCGTCTTCTTCTTCGACAGCATCAGCTCCTTCACCGCCTTGCGGGCCAGCGTCGAAAGCTCACGTTCGAGGTTACGCACGCCGGCTTCGCGGGTGTAGCGCCGGATCATCAGGAGCAGCGCGTCATCGTCGATCGACCATTCCTTGGAATCCAGGCCATGCTTGGCGATCGCGTTGGGGATCAGATGCTTGCGGGCGATCTCGACCTTCTCGTTTTCGGTGTAGCCGGCGATCCGGATGATCTCCATGCGGTCCATCAGCGGGCCCGGAATATTCAGCGTATTCGCGGTCGTGATGAACATCACGTTGGACAGGTCGTAATCGACTTCCAGATAGTGGTCGTTGAAGGTCGAGTTCTGCTCGGGGTCGAGCACCTCAAGCAGCGCCGAGGACGGATCGCCGCGGAAATCGGCGCCCATCTTGTCGATCTCGTCCAGCAGGAACAGCGGGTTCGAGGTTTTCGCCTTGCGCATCGACTGGATGATCTTGCCGGGCATCGAGCCGATATAGGTGCGGCGGTGACCGCGGATCTCAGCTTCATCGCGCACGCCGCCGAGCGACACGCGCACGAACTCACGCCCCGTGGCGCGCGCGATCGACTTGCCGAGCGAGGTCTTGCCGACGCCGGGCGGGCCGACCAGACAGAGGATCGGACCGGTCAGCTTGTTGGCGCGGCTCTGCACCGCCAGATACTCGACGATGCGGTCCTTGACCTTCTCCAGGCCATAGTGGTCGTTGTCGAGCACGGTTTGCGCAGCGACCAGATCCTTTTTGACCTTGGACTTCTTGTTCCACGGGATCGACAGCAGCCAGTCGAGATAGTTGCGCACGACGGTGGCTTCCGCGGACATCGGCGACATCTGGCGCAGCTTCTTCAGCTCGTGCTGCGCCTTCTCCCGCGCTTCCTTGGAAAGCTTGGTCTTGGCAATCTTCTCTTCCAGGTCGGCCAGTTCGTCACGGCCCTCGTCGTCGCCGAGCTCCTTCTGGATCGCTTTCATCTGCTCGTTGAGATAATACTCGCGCTGGGTCTTCTCCATCTGGCGTTTGACGCGCGAGCGGATGCGTTTTTCGACCTGCAGCACCGAGATCTCGCTCTCCATCAGGCCGAGCACCTTCTCCAGGCGCGCGGTGACGGACAGCGTTTCCAGGATCGCCTGGCGGTCCGCGATCTTGACGGCAAGATGCGCCGCGACGGTGTCGGACAATTCAGCGAACTCGGTCTTGGCCTGAACCACGCCGACCACTTCGGCCGAAATCTTCTTGTTGAGCTTCACATAGCTCTCGAAGTCCGACACCACGGAACGCGCCAGCGCTTCGGCCTCGACGGAGTTTGCGTCGGTGTCGGCGAGCGCTATTGCGGTTGCTTCATAATAGTCGGCGCGGTCGGAATATTTCTGCACCTTGGCGCGCTCGAGCCCCTCCACCAGCACCTTGACGGTGCCGTCGGGCAATTTCAGCAGTTGCAGCACGCTGGCCAGCGTGCCGATTTCGTAAATCGAGTCCGGGCTCGGATCGTCGTCCGACGCGTTCTTCTGCGTGGCGAGCATGATCAAGGCGTCGTTCTTCATCACCTCTTCGAGCGCGCGGATCGATTTCTCGCGGCCGACGAACAGCGGCACGATCATGTGCGGGAAAACGACGATGTCGCGCAGCGGCAGCACCGGATAGGAGTGGCTTTCGCCGTGAACGATAGATGGCCGGGATTTTGGGGTCGTCATGGCCTGGTCCTTTTGTTGTGCCCCCTGGCACGCAGCCCGCAATCTTGCGCAGCCGCCACAAGGTGCCGAGAATTTCCGGCGGGTTCGGCCGTGTCAGGCTCCACTTATCCGGATCGTTTGCCGGCGAATCTTTACGTAGGTTTTCATCGCCGATAGCATTAGGTGGCTATCGGGCATGGGGGTGTCAAGTCACCATAAAGCCCGTCAATCCGGGACAAATGTGACATCGCGCCCTGTACGGATACGGCCGCCGAAGGGCTCGGCAGCCGTCTTCTGGGGGGTGCCTGTCGGCCGTAGCGGGACCGGGAATCAGGCGCTGGCGCTGCTCTCGGCGGCACGGTCGGAGCGATCGGCGTAAATGTAGAGCGGTCGCGCCGTCCCCTCCACCACTTCGCGCGAGATCACCACTTCCTCGACGCCTTCCAAACCTGGAAGATCGAACATGGTCTCAAGCAGGATGCTCTCCAGGATGGAGCGCAGTCCCCGCGCGCCGGTCTTGCGCTCGATAGCCCTGCGCGCCACCGCGCCCAGCGCCTCGTCCGCGAAAGTCAGCTCGATGTTTTCCATCTCGAACAGGCGCTGATACTGCTTCACCAGCGCGTTCTTCGGATCGGTCAGAATCTTCTTCAGCGAGACCTCGTCGAGATCTTCCAGCGTGGCCACCACGGGAAGGCGTCCGACGAATTCCGGGATCAGGCCGTATTTCAACAGATCCTCGGGCTCGACGTGGCGGAAGATCTCACCGGTGCGGCGGTCTTCCGGCGCCAGCACCTGCGCCGCGAATCCGATCGAGGTGGACCGGCCGCGCGCGGAAATGATCTTCTCCAGGCCGGAGAACGCGCCGCCGCAGATGAACAGGATGTTGGTGGTATCGACCTGCAGGAACTCCTGCTGCGGATGCTTGCGGCCGCCCTGCGGCGGAACGGAAGCGACCGTACCTTCCATGATCTTCAGCAATGCCTGCTGCACGCCCTCGCCCGACACGTCGCGCGTGATCGAGGGATTGTCGGACTTGCGCGATATCTTGTCGATTTCGTCGATGTAGACGATGCCGCGCTGCGCGCGCTCGACATTGTAATCGGCGGACTGCAGCAGCTTCAAGATGATGTTCTCGACGTCCTCGCCGACATAGCCGGCTTCGGTCAGCGTCGTCGCGTCCGCCATGGTGAACGGCACGTCCAGAATCCGCGCCAGCGTCTGCGCCAGCAGCGTCTTGCCCGAACCGGTCGGCCCGATCAGCAGGATGTTGGATTTCGCCAGCTCGACGTCGTTGTGCTTGGTCTGGTGATTGAGACGCTTGTAGTGATTGTGGACCGCGACCGAGAGCACCTTCTTGGCATGGCTCTGGCCGATCACATAGTCGTCGAGGACCTTGCAGATTTCCTTCGGGGTCGGAATGCCGTCGCGCGACTTCACCAGCGAGGACTTGTTCTCCTCGCGAATGATGTCCATGCACAGTTCAACGCATTCGTCGCAGATGAATACGGTGGGGCCCGCGATCAGTTTGCGGACTTCATGCTGGCTCTTGCCGCAGAACGAGCAATACAGCGTGTTCTTCGAGTCGCTCGTGCCGACCTTACTCATTCTCGTCTCCGTCCGCCGTTCGATCCCGTCCGCTCGATCGCCCCATTCCGGAACTTGCCGGCAATATCATCTAGATAGAGCAAAATCCGTACCAGAAAAGACCTAGTTCTCTAAGGTGCCGCACGAATCGCGGCTAACTCGAATCCCCCGACATACTAACCAAACTGACTCAGCGAACCATGGTGCCACCCGACTATCAAGAATTCGCTAACCGGCAGCAGGTCCGATGTCGTGACAATAGCGTGATTTGCCCGGCATGGGCGACCCGGACAATCGGAAAACAGCCCAGCGTTGCGCGATTGCCACGCCGCTTCAAGGGCACGAAAGCGGAACTTTCGATCAAACTCGGCGGCGCGCAGCGCCAGGCGGCGCCCGCATTTTCTGCAAAACGGCGGCTTTTGCGCTGATTTGAGGCCAAACCACCAAAGCTTAAGGCGATTTCGCCGTCGGTTCCTCGGAGCGCTTGTCGATCACCTTGTCGACGATGCCGAAGTCGCGGGCCATTTCCGCGGTGAGGAACTTGTCGCGCTCCAGCGCATCCTCGATCGCCTTGAAGGTCTGCCCGGTGTGCTTGACGTAGATCTCGTTGAGCCGCTTCTTCAGGTTCAGGATTTCCTGCGCATGGAGCATGATGTCGGTGGCCTGGCCCTGAAAGCCGCCGGACGGCTGGTGCACCATGATGCGCGAATTCGGCAGCGAGAACCGCATGTCCTTATGACCCGCGGCCAGCAGCAACGAACCCATCGATGCCGCCTGCCCCGTGCACAGCGTGGAAACCGGCGGACGGATGAACTGCATGGTGTCGTAGATCGCCAGCCCCGATGTCACCACGCCGCCCGGCGAGTTGATGTACATCGAGATTTCCTTCTTCGGATTCTCGGCTTCGAGAAACAATAGCTGCGCGACCACCAGCGTCGACATGCCGTCCTCGACCGGCCCGGTGAGGAAGATGATGCGCTCCTTCAGCAGGCGCGAAAAGATATCGTAGGCCCGCTCGCCGCGGTTGGTCTGCTCGACCACCATCGGCACGAGGTTCATGTAGGTTTCCACCGGATCGCGCATTAGTCACCCTAGGGTTGGAGGCGAGCATCCATCGGCGGGCTGAAGGTCAAGTTGCCGGATGAACGTGCCGTGATGCAGGACTGAAAAGACAGGGTTCACAGATATGGAGCAATTGTCCGGCGACAAGGCCGGGCAATTTCGAGCCGAAACTGCTGCAGTTGAAGCTGATTTGTCTGACCCGGCATAGCGACGCATTCGATCGCCATGCCGCTTTCGCAACACATCCTTGAATAGCGACTGACGCGCTCAGGCCGCGGTCTTCTCGGCGTCCTCATCCTTGTAGAGCTCTTCGCGCGTCACCTTCTTCTCGGTCACGTTGGCGAGTTCCAGGATGAAATCGACCACCTTGTCCTCGTAGATCGGGGCGCGGAGCTGGGCCAGCGCGTTGGCATTCTTCTGATAGTACTCCCAGACCTCTTTCTCGCGGCCCGGCATCGAGCGCGCGCGTTCGATGACCGCACGGCTGACTTCGTCCTCGGTGACCGTGATCTTGTTCTTTTCGCCGATCTCCGACAGCACGAGGCCGAGCCGGACGCGGCGGTCCGCAATCTTGCGATACTCTTCTTTCGCGGCTTCCTCCGTGGTGTCCTCGTCGGCAAAAGTCTTGCCGCCGGATTCCATCTCGGCCCGAATCGAATTCCACATCAGGTTGAATTCTTCATCGACCAGCGATGGCGGCGCCTCGAAACGATGCGCCTCATCGAGCCGGTCCAGCAGCATGCGCTTGACGCGCTGACGGGTGGCGCCGGCGTATTCGGCCGTGAGCCGCTCGCGCGCAGCTTCCTTCAGCCGCTCGAGCGATTCAAGACCGAGGGTCTTGGCGAACTCGTCATTGATTTCAGTGTCTTGCGGCGCTTCGACCAAGCTCGCGGTGGTTTCGAATTCGGCCGGCTTTCCGGCCAGTTCCAGATTGGTGTAGTTCTTCGGGAATGAAACCTTCAGGGTGCGGGTTTCACCGGCCGCCATGCCCAGCAATTGCTCCTCAAAGCCGGGAATGAAGGTGTTCGAACCGATCACGACCTGGATGTTTTCGGCGGTGCCGCCATCGAACAACGCGCCGTCGATGCTGCCCTTGAAGGAAACCGTGACCCGGTCGCCGTTTTCGGCTTTCGCTCCCTCGCCCTTCGCAGCGAAGCTGCGGTTCTGGTCGGCGATGCGCTTGATGGCTTCGTCGACGTCGGCATCGGTGACTTCGGCGACCGGCTTCTCGACGCTAAAGCCCTTGAAATCGGCAAGCTGGATCGTGGGAACGACTTCGATCGACACCGTGTAGTTCAGGTCGGATTTGCCGGTGAGGATGTCCTCGACCGCCTTCTCCTCGGTCGGCATGGTGACCTTGGGCTCGGTCGCCAGCCGGAAGCCGCGTTCGGTGAAGATTTTCGTATTGGTGTCGCGGATGGTCTGCTCGACGGTTTCCGCCATCACCGAGCGGCCATAGACCTTCTTGAGATGGCTGACCGGGACCTTGCCCGGACGGAAGCCATTGAGACGGACCTTGTCCTTCAGATCGACCAGGCGCGTATCGGCCTTGGCTTCGAGATCCGATGCCGGAACGCTGATCTGGAATTCGTGCTTCAATCCCTCGGCGAGGGTTTCTGTGACCTGCATGGCGTCAATCTTCTTCCCAAGCTCGGTCCGGCCGGGGGCCGGATCATTGTCCATCGGTTCGACGCGCGACCTTAAGCCTGCGCCGGTGGTTCGGCGAACCAAATCCTTCAGGCAAACCTGCCCTTTCGGAAATAGGTTCTCCGGAAATTCGTCTTGCTCAAACGCTGCTCTCGCGCCTGGTGCGGGCGGAGGGACTCGAACCCCCACAACTTTCGTCACTGGAACCTAAATCCAGCGCGTCTACCAGTTCCGCCACGCCCGCAAGCAGCATCATGTCCGGCCGCGATGCCGCGGGCGGCGGGTGTATAACATGGGCTCGCCGGTCCGCAGCAAAAAAATGGCTCAATGCAGCCGCGTTAGGCCGCAGGCGCGGTTACCGGACATATCTGCCTGAAAACGGTCCGCATTTCCCGTTGACCCGGCGCCCCCTGCTGGCCCGTGCGCCCCACGGCTAACTCATTACGACGCCAGCGCGCGTTCAACCGCTTCAGGGTCTTTCTCAATCACTTTGAGCAAAACCCGTCCGGCGACATCCACCTTCTTGTTTTGCTCCCAGCCTTCCAGTGTGCGCGCCGGCACACCGAAACGGCGTTCAAATTCCTTGGGGCTTTTGGCAACCTTTTTGCGAATTTCCTTCACGCGCGCCGCGGGCATATCCTCGATCAGGCGAGTCGGGAGAGCGATTTTCCCCCGCTTATGCGCCAGCGCTTCGCGCGCCGCCGCGATCAAGTCCCGCCCAAAATCCGTGTTCTTCCTGGAAACGCCGAATTTCGCCTTAGCCATCGGTCAACTCCTTAACAAGCGCTGCAAGCACCTTGCGCTGTTCAGTGGACAAGTCCTGCTGGTCTTTTTGCTGTAGGCCAGGAGGAGATAGGCCGTGTCTGCCTGCACAACGAGAACATAGATTGCCCGGCCACCGCCGCTCTTGCCGCGCCTGGCCATCGAGAATCGCGCCTTGCGCGCACCGCTGAGGCCCTGGATCACATCGCCAGCCATCGGGTTGAAGGCTATCTCCGTTCCAACCGTTTCAGATCGGCGGCACTGGCTCCGAGCTTTTTCAGCGAGCGCTCGAATAGCGAGGTCCGAACAATCTCCATCCCGCATTACTATACGCCGATGGCGTATTTGTCAAAATAAATACGCTAACAGCGTATATAGACACTCCCATGCTTCCGACCCGTTGCTGGACATATCGGCCCGAAAATGGTCCGCATTCTCGATGACCGACCTCGTTTTCCCTTTGAATCGGCGTCGCCTGCTGGCCGGGCTGGGCGCCACCGTCCTCGGTCCGGCGCTGCCGTCGGTGGCCGTTGCTCAGAGCCGAACGCCCCTGATGCTGCAGGCCAAACCCGGCGCTGCCGCCCTGCGCCCTGGACAGCCGGATACGCTGACCTGGTCCCTCTTGACGCCCGATGCCGGCCTTCGTTTCCGCCGCGGAGACCAATTGGACGTCACGCTGGCTAACGACCTGCCGGTGCCGATTGTTCTGAACTGGCACGGCATCGACGGTGCTCCGGCGGCCGAACCGCTGGCGGCGCGGCCACCACTGGCGTCCGGGGCCAGGGACACCTACGCGCTGCCGCTGCGCCACGCCGGCACCTTCCTGTGCGACCTCCGCTTGCTCGGCGACGGCCAGGCACGACCGTCGCCGGCGCGCGCGCTGGTCGTAAGCGAGCGTGAACCGGTCCTGGTCGACCGCGACGAAGTGCTGTTGGTCGAAGACTGGCGGCTGCGCTCCGACGGCAGCGCGATGGCGCCCGGCAGCGAAGCGAAAGATGCCAAGCCGCTTTACACCATCAACGGGCGCGCCCCGCTCGATATCTCGACCCGCGCCAATGAGCATCTAAGACTTCGCTTTATCAACGGCTGCCAGCGCAATGTTATTGCTTTAAAAATCGAAGATCACGATGTCCGGGTAATGGCCATCGACGGTCAGCCGTCCGAGCCGTTTCTGGCGCGTAACGGCCAGCTTGTGCTGGCGCCGGGAACGCGGGTCGATGCGTTCGTCGATGCGACCAGGCTGCCCGGCTCGACGTCGTCCATCCTGCTGCACGACGGCACCGAGCCCCGCCCGCTAGCCCGGCTGGTTTATTCGAAGGATGCGCCAATCCGGGATGCGCCACTGCCGGCCGCGGCTCCGTTGCCGTCCAACGGGCTGCCGGCGCAGCTCGATCTCAAAAACGCGTTGCGCATCGATCTGACGCTTGGCGGGGCGAAACCGGACTGGGTGACGCCCGCAACCTTCGCCCCGGCCGGTTCACCGGCCTTTCGCGCAAAACAGGGCCGAACGGTGGTGCTGGCACTGACCAATCGCGCCGAAATCCCCACCGTCTTCCATCTCCACGGCCACCATTTCCGCCTGCTCGACCGGCTCGACGACGGCTGGAAGCCGTTCTGGCTCGACACGCTGGCGATCGATGCCGGGCAGACCCAGCGCATTGCCTTCGCGGCCGAATATGTCGGCCGCTGGCTGATCGAATCCGTGGCGACCGACTGGGCGGCGCCGCGCTTCGTGCGATGGTACAGTGTCGAATGAAGGAGCCACCATGAGCACGGCCACGCCAGCCATCCGCAGCGTCAAAGCCCGAGCCGTCATCGCGCCGATCTCGCGGCCGGTGAAAAACGCCTTCGGCGTGATCGAGGCGGCGCCGCTGGTGCTGATCGATGTCGTGACGGATCAGGGCGTTACCGGACGATCCTACATCTTCGCCTACAGCAAATTGACGCTGGCGCCGCTGCTGCATTTGATCCAGGAGATCGGCCGCGATTTCACCGGCCACGCCATCGCGCCGTTCGATCTGATGGCGGCGATGGATGCCAAATTCCGTCTGCTGAGCTGGCAAGGCCTGGTCGGGATGGCAGTGTCCGGCCTCGACATGGCGTTCTGGGATGCGCTGGGACAGGCCGCGGGTCAGCCATTGGCCCAGCTGCTCGGCGGGTCGCCGCGGCCGATCCGGGCCTATGACAGTTACGGCGTGGTCGATCCCATCGCCGACGAGAAGGACCTCAAGCGCTCGCTGGACCAAGGTTTTCGCGGCATCAAGATCAAGGGCGGCGACGGCGACGCCGCCAATGACGAGCGCATGGTCAAGGGCGTGCGCAAGCTGATCGGGCCCGACATCGCGCTGATGATCGACTTCAACCAATCGCTCGATCCGGCCGAGGCCATCAGCCGCATTGCACGTCTCGCGCCTTACGACCTGCACTGGGTCGAGGAGCCCGTGCCGCAAGAAAATCTTCAAGGGCTCGCGGAGGTCCGCCGCGAGTTGTCGATCTCGATTCAGGCCGGCGAGAACTGGTGGTTTCCGCGCGGCTTTGCCGAAGCGATTGCCGTCGGCGCCAGCGATTTCATCATGCCCGATCTGATGAAGGCCGGCGGCGTCACCGGTTGGATGCGCGTTGCGGCCCAGGCCGAAGCCGCCTCGATTCCGATGTCGAGCCACCTGTTCGCCGAGGCCAGCGCCCACATGCTGGCGGTGACGCCGACCGCACACTGGCTCGAAGTTTTAGACCTCGGCCGCGCCATCCTGGCCGAACCGCTGCAGATCGTGGACGGCGCTGTCACTGCGCGCGGACCTGGTCTCGGACTGGTGTGGGACGAAGCCGCGGTCGCAAAATATTCGGTGTGATCCGCTTTCGGCAAACCCGCGGCCGTTTGGCAGCGGCTCAATATTCGATACCGAACTCATCATAGAGCCGCCGGAACACCGCCGGCAGCACTTCCGGCAGATCCTCCGCGATCAGGCCGGGGCCGGCCTCGCCGCCGGCCTCGCCGTGCATCCATGTCCCCATGCAGGCCGCCTCGAACGCCGGCGCAGCCTGGGCCAGAAACCCGCCGATCATCCCGGCCAGTACGTCGCCAGCGCCGGCGGTCGCCAGCCAGGGCGGGGCGTTGGCGGCAATCGCGGCGCGGCCGTCCGGCGACGCCACCACGGTGTCCGGCCCCTTCAGCAATACCACCGCCCCGGACCGTTCGGCGGCTGCCCGGACACGTTCAAGTTTCGACCGAAGTGGATGCTTGTTGCTCATATCGCTGAACAGCCGCTGAAATTCGCCTTGATGGGGGGTGAGGACAACCTGTGGATCGCCGTAAGATTTGATGGCTTCGAACAGCTGATCGGGGGCGTCGGCAAAGCTGGTGAGCGCGTCGGCGTCCAGCACCAAAGCTCGTTTTGGCGCCAGCGCCGCCAGCACAAGATCGCGGACACGTTCGCCCACGCCGGCGCCCGGTCCGATCACGCACGCGTTCAGGCGCTTGTCCGCCAGCAGACCGGCGAACTCGGCCCTGGTGTCGACGGCGTGGATCATCACCGCCGTGAGCGCCGATGCGTTGATCGCAAGCGCGTCCCGCGGCGACGCCAGCGTGACCAGCCCTGCCC
The DNA here is from genome assembly GCA_963710045.1 of uncultured Alphaproteobacteria bacterium. Taxonomy (GTDB): domain Bacteria; phylum Pseudomonadota; class Alphaproteobacteria; order Rhizobiales; family Xanthobacteraceae; genus Bradyrhizobium. Next base: position 34,300 of record CAVPZO010000054.1, read on the forward strand.
CTGCCCGCAGCGCACCCCGCGCGGCAAGCCGTGCGGCGCCGGTGGCCGCGATATCGCCGGAGACGACGATCGTATGTCCGCGGGCGTATTTGTGGCCGTCGATCCGCGGAACCGGAAAGGACTCGCGCCAAAGTTCTGGAATATTTTCGAACGTCAGGGGGCGGATCTCGCCGAGCACCCCGGCATCGATGCCGATATCGACCAGACGCACCCGGCCGCAATGCAGCCGTCCCGGCAGCAGCAGGTGCCCCGGTTTGCGGCGGAAGAACGTGACGGTTTCGCTGGCGCGCACCGCGGCGCCCATCACCGCGCCGGTGGTGCCGTTGATGCCGCTGGGCAGATCGACGCTGAGGACCGGCGCGCCGCTCGCATTGATGGCCTCGATGATGTCGTATGGATCGCCCTTGACGGGACGGTTGAGGCCGGCGCCGAGCAGCGCGTCGATGATCAGCGCCGGCGCGCCGATCGACCGCGGGTCGCAGGGCAGCACCGGACCCTTCCAGCCCCGCGCGGCGAGCGCCGCATCGCCCTGCAGGGTGTCGCGGTCGCACAACAGGATAATGGAGACGGCACGGCCCCGCGCCACCAGTTCAGTCGCCGCGACAAAACCGTCGCCGCCATTGTTGCCGCGCCCGGCGACGACCAGGATCGGCCCCTGCTCGACAAGGTGCATGGCCGCCTCCGCCACAGCCTGGCCGGCCCGCAGCATGAGCGCGAAGCCCGGCGTGCCTCCGGCAATCGCGAGGCGGTCGGCGTGCTCCATCTCGGCGGTCGTGAGAACTTCCATGCTCAATTTCGACCTAAAGCGCCTCATCCTGAGGCATTTTTACTTCCACACGCTCAGCCGGTCCCGGTGATTGCATGCAAATTGGACTGTTTGCCTATTCTGTAAGCTTCGCTATGTTCGACCTTCGCCTGTGGTCGACGCCGAGCGCACTATAATGGTCTGATAACGTTTCAAAATCGGCGATTTTAACAACTTGGCATGGACCCTGCTTTTGGGGAAGTCGACTTGGAAAGGCGCGCCAAAGCTTGGCGGTACCGGCCGGAACAGGGCCAAGTCATCGAACAAGCCGCGCAACGTGGAAACAACAATGCAGTCTGAAATATGGAAGTGCCCGGGAGGCGTTCAGTGAAAAAAATCGAAGCCATCATCAAGCCATTCAAGCTCGACGAGGTGAAAGAAGCGCTTCAGGAAGTCGGACTGCAGGGCATCACCGTCACCGAGGCCAAGGGTTTTGGCCGCCAGAAGGGTCACGCCGAACTGTACCGGGGCGCGGAATATATCGTGGACTTTCTGCCCAAGGTCAAAATCGAGATCGTGATCTCCGACGACCTGGTCGAGAAAGCCATCGACGCCATCCGGCGCGCGGCCCAGACCGGCCGCATCGGCGACGGCAAGATCTTCGTCTCCAACATCGAGGAGGCCATTCGCATTCGAACGGGAGAATCCGGGCTGGACGCCATCTGAACCGCTACTCACCGTCGCTGGCATATTGTATTGAGCATCACCCGATTGTATTGACCATTACCCGACGGCCGCGCCGCGGCCCCAACAGGCTGACCATTAGACATAGGGGTACTCATGAAGACCGGGAAAGACGTCCTGAAATCAATCAAGGACAACGACGTGAAATACGTCGATCTGCGTTTCACCGATCCGCGCGGCAAGTGGCAGCACGTCACGTTCGACATCTCGATGGTCGACGACGACATCTTCGCCGAAGGCACGATGTTCGACGGCTCCTCGATCGCGGGCTGGAAGGCGATCAACGAATCCGACATGTGCCTGATGCCCGATCCGGTCACCGCGACGATCGATCCGTTCTTCGCCGAGACCACCATGGTCATCACCTGCGACGTGCTGGAGCCGACCACCGGCGAGCCTTACAACCGCGACCCCCGCGGCATGGCCAGGAAGGCCGAAGCCATGGTGAAATCCATGGGCATCGGCGACACCGTGATGATGGGCCCCGAAGCCGAATTCTTTGTGTTCGACGACGTCCGCTACCAGACCACGCCGTACAATACCGGGTTCAGGCTGGATTCCGCCGAACTGCCGATCAACTCGGACACTGAATATGAGGGCGGCAACCTCGGCCACCGCATCCGCACCAAGGCCGGCTACTTTCCCGTTCCGCCGCAGGATTCGGCGCAGGACATGCGCTCCGAAATGCTCGGCGCCATGGCCAAGATGGGCGTCAAGGTCGAGAAGCATCACCACGAGGTCGCCTCCGCCCAGCACGAACTCGGCATGAAGTTCGACACCCTGACCCACATGGCCGACCAGATGCAGATCTACAAATACTGCATCCACCAGGTCGCGCATATCTACGGCAAGACCGCCACCTTTATGCCCAAGCCCGTCTATGGCGACAACGGCTCGGGCATGCATGTGCACCAGTCGATCTGGAAGGACGGCAAGCCGGTATTCGCCGGCAACAAATACGCCGACCTGTCGGAGACCTGCCTGTCCTACATCGCCGGCATCATCAAGCACGCCAAGGCGATCAACGCCTTCACCAACCCGTCGACCAACTCCTACAAGCGCCTGGTGCCGGGCTATGAAGCCCCGGTGCTGCTCGCCTACTCCGCGCGCAACCGCTCGGCGTCGTGCCGGATTCCCTACACTTCCAATCCGAAGGCCAAGCGCGTCGAGGTCCGCTTCCCCGACCCGATGGCCAATCCGTATCTCGGCTTCGCCGCGATGCTGATGGCCGGTCTCGACGGCATCAAGAACAAGCTCGATCCGGGCCCCGCGATGGACAAGGATCTCTACGACCTGCCGAAGGAAGAACTGAAGTCGATCCCGACGGTGTGCGGAAGCTTGCGCGAGGCGCTGCAAAACCTAGACAAGGACCGCGGCTTCCTCAAGAACGGCGGGGTGTTCGACGACGATTTCATCGACAGCTATATCGAGCTGAAGATGACCGAAGTCGAACGCTTCGAGATGACCCCGCATCCGGTTGAATTCGACATGTATTATTCGCTGTGAGGTTTCGTCGTAGCCCGCATGAGCGTTAGCGACATGCGGGACGGCGGCGAACCCGGATATCGCTTCGCTCATCCGGGCTACAGTGTTCGCGAAAGAACGAAAAGGCGCTCCGAAAGGGGCGCCTTTTTCGCAAGCTCAAGCTGCGCCGCTTGCGGCAAAATCAAGATTGCGGAATCGGATCGACCAAAACCAGCATTGGTTGAAGCGCTTAAGGCGCATCGCGGAATGACGCGCGGACAAGCGATGTCTTGCGGCGAAAACCGGGCGCGTTGCGGCGAACTGATGGCAATTGTCGACGTTTTGCGGCTTCGGAGCGCGCCGTTCGTTGCGGAAACCCGTGTCGATGGAAGCGCTTGAATGGTGTAGCGCGCATAATCACCATGCGAGCGCAGAAATTCGGACGCCTGCTCAATCGGTTGCGGCGGATTCGAAGCCGACGCCCAGCAAGGGCGCGCGCCGATCGGCATGAAATCCGACACGACGGAAAGCACTTAACTTCGATCTGCGATTCACGCAGGTCTCGAACATTAACTCGTCCGGCGAGTTTTGCGGCAACGATGAGGCAACGCGCGCTGCGCGAATTTGTCTTGCGGCAAGATCAGGATTTTCTGCGACGCGTTTGCGGCGGCGGAACCTTCTGGCACATGGGTTCGCATCGGATGTCCTCGAATTTGCGCGTGCCTCCGCAACATTGTTCTCCAACTCCCCAAATAGCGGACGTCGCCGCTCCGGCCAGCTTCCGCAATTGCCACCGCATTGCGCAGTTTCGATGTATCGATCCCTACAAATACTTCGCTATAATCGCCATGACTCGTCCTCCTTGCGTGAGGCTCTACCCGCCATCCGGGCAACCCTCGCTTGCGCATCGAGGGCGAGTCGCCTCAATCTGGGAAGGACATACGGTCTGCGCTCACCCGGGCTACACTTGCTAATCCGCTACAAACTGGCCTGCGCATTGCGCCCGCCGCCCAAGTGCTATACATGTATAGCACCAGGAGCCCCCGCAATGCTTGCCCTTCGCCTTCCCCCCGACATCGAGCAGCGGCTTGATGCGCTGGCCAAGAAGACCGGCCGCAGCAAGAGCTATTATGCGCGCGAGGCGATCCTGCGCCAGATCGAGGATATCGAGGATTATTATTTGGCGCGCCGCCGCACGCAGCGCGGCGGGCCGCGCGTGACGCTCGATAGCCTGGAGCGCGATCTCGCCAAACGCAGCAAACGCTGAAGGCCGCCGCCGATGGCCGCAGCCGTCTGGCGTGTCGAGTTCGACCGCGCCGCCGCGCGCGAATTGCGAAAGCTCGGCGTCGAAGCCGAGCGCCGCGTACTGACTTATCTCCGCACGCGCATCGCCGGCAGCAGCGACCCCCGCCGGCTAGGGCAGCCGCTGACCGGGGACCGGCAGGGTTTTTGGCGCTATCGCGTCGGCGACTACCGGATCGTCGCCGCGATCGAAGACGACCGGTTCGTCGTGCTGGTGGTGACGGTCGGTCACCGGCGCGAGGTCTATCGCTGAGCCTGCAACGGCGGATCAGCATCGTAGCCCGCATGAGCGCAGCGATATGCGGGTGGGCTGGCCCCGCATATCGCTACGCTCATGCGGGCTACACTTGCTGAGCCTGCAACGGCGGATCAGCCCTCGGGTCCGAGCTTCGCGGGGCCCGACCTGCGCCGCCGTCAGTCCAGCTTCAGCCCCAGCGATTTCACCACCGGCGCCCACAGTTCAACGTCGGCGGCAAGCGACGCGCGGAATTTTTCGGGATCTGAATCGAGGATGGGCTCAAAACCGCCCTCGATCAACGACTGCCGGTAGGCGGGCTCGGCGAGTGCGGTGCGTGTGGCCTGCGCGATCTGGTCGATGATCGCGGCCGGCGTGCCGGACGGCGCCAGCAGTCCAAGCGATGCGGTCACGATCAGGCCGGGAAGGCCTGCTTCGGCTGCGGTGGGAATCTCGGGCGCGCCGGCCAGACGCTTCGGACTGGTCACCGCGAGAACGCGCAGTTTGCCGGTGCGGTGAAATTCGAGCACCGGCCCGGTGATTCCGGGCACCGCCATCTGGATCTGTCCGCCGATCGCGTCGGTCAAAGCCGGCCCCATTCCCCGATAGGGCACCTGCACGATCTCGGGCGTGCCGGCGAGCAATTTGAACAGCTCGCCGGTCAGATGGTTGGTCGAGCCGATCCCGGCATGCCCGTAGGACAGTTTTCCGGGATTGGCCTTGGCATAGGCGATGAATTCGCCAAGCGTCTGCGCCGGCACCGCGGGATTGACGGCAATGCCGATAAAATTCGCCGCCACCGCGACGATCGGGTCGAGGTCCCTGACCGGATCATACAGCGGCCGGTTCTTGAGCAGCGCCTCGTTGACGTGCGGCAGCGTGCCCCCGAGCAGGATGGTATAGCCGTCCGGGCGCGCACGCGCGACGGCGGCCGCACCCAGCGAGGCGCCGCTGCCGCCGATATTTTCGATGAAGACTGGCCCAAGCAGCGGCTTCATCTTCTCAGCCCAGGGCCGCCCAAGCGAGTCGAACGCACCGCCCGGCGGAAAAGGAACCACCAGCCGGATCGGCCGCGCCGGATAATTTTGCGCGGCGGCGGTGCGCGCGATGGCCGGGAGTGCCGCGGCACCCGCCGCCAGCTGCAAGAATTTGCGGCGTGGAAGTTTCATGACACACCCCAGGCGTTGCCGCGCATGCCGGCGTGGCCGCACAATTGTGAACGATGAAGCCGTAGGGCGCAATAAGCGCAGCGCATTGCGCCATTCACGATCAGGAAGACGGAGGGCCGTAGGGCGGATTAGCGCAAGCGTAATCCGCCGCTCCGTGGCGGCGGGTTACGCCTGCCGCCTTGCTTGTTGAGCCAAGGTGCACGCGACCGGCTAACCCGCCCTACACCAGGAACGCGTCATTCCTGCACCAGCAGCCCATCGCCATGGACGTACCAGTCGGCGCGGGACGACCAGTGCTCATGCCGGTCGGGCGCAGCGCCGAGCGGTTCATCGAAGCCGCCGGCAGGAACGATCGCCTCGCGCCCGCTGCGGGTCAAATGCGGCATCGGACTGCCGCACATATTGCAGAACGCCGTGGCAAAGCTTCGCGCCTGCGGCAGGTCGAACCGCACCACAGACGCTTCTCCGCGCAGCCATCGAAGCGCGGATGCTTGCACGATCACCTCGCAGGAATGCGCAGTCCCGCTCGCTTTGCGGCAACGCGAGCAATGGCAGTTCAGGAAGCGAACGAAAGGTCCCTCGACCTCGAACGCGACCGCGCCGCACAGGCAGCTCCCGCGGAAGGTTGGCATGCTCGTCTCCTCGCCTGGGTCAGGCATCGCATAAGGCTTTCATATATGCAGCGAAAAGCTGCCAAATGGAGTCAATCAGGTGGGCGCAACTAAACGCGCCATTGCAAAACCTCAAGTCAACATGAGCGGCATCGTGAAAGCGAATCGGGTTTCGTCCGGTTCGGACGTCACGTCGATCCTGCCGCCATGCGCCTGCGCGATCTGCGAGGCGATATGAAGTCCGAGGCCAAGGCCCTGGCGGCTGCTGCGGACGTCGCCGCGAAAGAACGGCTCGAACAGCTTTTCCATCGCCGCCGCCGGAATAGGCTCGCCGGCATTGGCGACCCAGAGCTCGAATGCGCCACCTGCCGTTTTCGCTCCCACACGCACCGGTCTGTCCGGCGCGCCGTGGGTCAGCGCATTGCCGATCAAGTTCGACGCCAATTGTCCGATCCGTGTGCGGTCGCAGTTGACGGGATCGGTTATCTCGAAGCTGGTTTCGATCACGCGCCGGGGCGAGGCGGTGCGCAATTCGTCGACGACCTGCTCGAGCACCGGCTCCAGCGGCCGGTCGGCGTCGCGGCTCAAGATGATGCCTCCGCCCAGCCGTCCGCGCGCGAAATCCAGCACGTTGTCGATCAGGTCCGACATGCGCGTGACGGTTGTATTCATCATGTCAAGGACGCGGAGCTCCTTCTGACCCTGCAGCGCGCCTGACCGCTGCAGGATGCGGGCGCCGGCGCTGATCGCCGCGAGCGGATTGCGCAGGTCATGACCCAGCACGGCGATGAACTGCTCGCGCAGCTCCGCGGTCTCGCGCTCGCTGGCAAGGCCTTTCTGAAGCTCCGACCTCGAATCCACCAGTTGGCGTTCGTAGCGTCGCCGGTCGGCTGCCTTGATGACGACCAAAGCCGTGAACATGACGCCGCCATCGCCATCGCGGCGTTCGGCGGCATTGGCGATCACCGGCAGCCGCTCGCCTGCGGCGGTCTCGAAATCCAGCGCGAACTCGCTGAAGAAGCCCTGCATCCGCAGCAGCGGCGCGATGTGGGTTTCGTAATAGATACGGCCCGCCATGTTCAGGAATTGATGAAGGCGGCGGCCGATGAACTTGTCGGGCGGAAATCCGGTCCAGGCCGCGAGCGTGGCGTTGACCTTCGATATCCGCCCGTCAGGTCCGATCGTGAGGTAGCCGCAGGGCGCGTTCTCGAACAGGTCGCGGTACTCATCCGGGGGCGCGTCAGACATATGCCCTGATGGCCGAGACGACCTCCGCGGGCGCGCTGAGGTTTGGACAGTGCCCGGTGGCCTTGAGGAACACGATCTCGCTGCCCGGAATCCTGCTGCGCACGAATTTTCCAACTTCTTCCGAGGCGATGATGTCCTCGCTGCATTGAAGGATCAGGGTCGGAACCGTGACCTTGGGAAGGTCGCTCCTGTTATCCGACGTGAAGGTGACACGCGCGAATGCCTTGGCTATCTCCGGGTCCGTCCGGCAGAAGCTGTTGGTTAGTTCTTCGCCGAGCTCGGGACGGTCCGGATTGCCCATGATGGAAGGCGCCATCGCCGCCGACCAACCCATGTGGTTGTCCTCCAGGAATTCGAGAAGCTCCGCGATCTGTTTTTCGCTGAAGCCGCCGACATAGTCGCCATCGTCGATGTATCGGGCGGACGGACCTACCAGCACCATGCGGCCGAACAGGCCTGGGGCTTTCAACGAGGCCAGCACCCCGATCATTGCGCTGACCGAATGGCCGACGAAGACGGCGTCCTTCAACGCAAGCTCACGGCCGATCTCGACGACGTCCTCGGCATAGCCGTGAAGTGTCGAGTATTTGGCCTTGTCATAGGCCGCCAGGTCCGATCCGCCGGCGCCGACGTGGTCGAACAGCACAACCTTGAATTCGTTCTCGAACTCCGGCGCCACGAAGCGCCACATGTTCTGGTCGCAGCCGAAACCATGGGCGAACACCATAACCCGGTCGCCCCGCCCACTGACGTGGACGTTGTTTCTCGCCAATACATTCATGCTTGGTCCTTGATTGCCGGGGACATCTTATGCCGATCAGGGGCGCAGTTCCAACGAATTGACGATGACGCAAGTTCCATCGCGGCTGAGCGAATGCCTGCGCCGGAGTACGAATAATAGTCGAACGCAGGGAACTATTGTGATGTACAGGTCTTCAGTGTAGCCGACAACAGTAGTGGCCTGTTCAAGCCCACCAGGATGTGAACATGCCCACTGTCCTCGTAGTAGAAGATGACGCGCACATCCGGGAAATCGTGAAAGACGAACTGGAGGACGCCGGCTACACCGTCCTCATTGCAGCAGACGCTGACGCTGCCGTTGCACTTCTTGAAGCCCGCCGCGATATCCATCTGGTCTTCACCGACATCGACATGCCCGGCTCCATGGATGGGCTCAAACTCGCTGCCTGCGTCAGGGACAGGTGGCCGCCGGTTCATATCATCATTACGACGGGCAAGGCCCGGCCCGCGACGATTCCGGCGAACGCCTTGTTCATTGCAAAACCATATGTGGGGCGCAACGTCGTGGCCGCGATGCGGACCTTTGAGAACATGTAACGGTCGCCGAGCGAATCAGCGCAAGCATGCGAAAGGCCGGCTACGTACGGTCACCAACCACGCGAAGGTCGATCCTGCCGATCAGATCCGAGCGGAGCACTTCGGCGGCGCTGATGGCGTCCATCGTCTGCCGCAACGTACTGACGTTCGATCCGAGCGACACGATTCCGGCCAGCACCGCGGCAATCGATCCGATGGCGGCGACCTGATTGGATGAGCCGAACAGGCCGAGCATCGTAACGAGCAGCAAGGTCACACCGCCGGCGATCGCCACCCTGGAAACCAGTATGAACTTCCGGCATCGCTCGGCGAGCTCGGCAAGCTCGTCGAGCCGCGCTTCGATCCGTGAAATCTCGTCGCCCGGGTCGTCCTCGTCCATCAGGTTCAAGATTGAAATCATCCGCACGGTTCGACAAGGCGCTACGAGGCTAGTTGCCGAGCTTGATGCCGGCATCCTTGATCACTTTTGCCCATTCGGGCGTTTCTTTCCTGATGACCGCGGCAAACTCGGCCGGCGTGTTGCCGATCGGCTCGAGGCCGAGATCGTCGAACTTCTTGCGCACCTCCGGCACGCCCAAGGTTTTTACGGTCTCATTGTGCAATTTATCCAGAACATCCTGCGGCGTGCCGGCCGGTGCCAGCAGCCCGAACCACGGCACGGCCTCGAAGCCGGGGAAGCCGGATTCCGCCATGGTCGGCAAGTCCGGCGCCAAGGCTGAGCGCTTGCGCGAGGTGATGGCCAGCGCGCGCAATTTGCCTTCGCGCGCCAAGGGCAACACGTTCACGATATTGGCGAACGACATGTTCACCCGGCCGGCGAGCAGGTCCGGCATCAACGCCGTGCTGCCGCGATAGGGCACCGCTGCGATATCGAGCTGCGCCATGTATTTGAACAGTTCGGCGCCGAGATGCTGCGAGGTGCCGACGCCGGCATGGGCATAGGAGAGCTTGCCGGGCTGCGCCCTGGCGAACGCCACCAGCTCCGCCACGCTCTTGACCGGCGACTCGATCGGAACGGCGAGCACGTTCGCCGCGATGAATACCTGCGAGATCGGCGCAAAATCCTTCTGCGGATCGAAGGGCAGTTTGTCGTACAGGCTGGGATTGATGACCAGCGACGGGTTGCCGCCCATCAGCAGCGTGGCGCCGTCGGCGGGCGCCTTGGCGACGCGATCGGTGGCGACATTGCTGCCGGCGCCGGGAACGTTCTCGACCACGAACGGCGTGCCCCACACTTCCGAAAAGCGGTCGGCAAGAATCCGCGCCGCCAGATCGGGAGCCGTGCCGGCCGTAAAACCGACCAGGATTTTCACCGGCCGGTTCGGATAGCCGGATTGCGCCGATGCCGTCTCTGCCGCGAGCAGCACGGCCAAAGCGGCGAACAGGTTCGCTGCGAGCTTCATCGTTCCCCCTATCGTCCCGCATGCCGGTCTTTGCCGTCGGACTTGACGCCAAGTGTGGCACCGGCGAGCAGCGGCGGCAAGCATCGTAGCCGGCATGAGCGGAGCGATATGCGGGTCGGCAGTCCCCGCATATCGCTCCGCTCATGCCGGCTACGGACGAGGGCCTTTCACAAAACCACGCGTTTCATGAAAACGATTTGAAGTTGTAGTGCGTGCGCCGTATGATTTTGCCCAACACCATTTCATCCGCGCAAATCTTTTCAACCCCAACATTGCCCGAGCCAACCCGAGTGCTCCCCGCTCAGCAACATGCCCGTTAGCATCAGGAGCGAACGATGACCGGTCCGACCACGTCCGCGACGACGCCCCATTACACCATGTTTTTCGACCAGTCCGCGCATCTCGACTGGGACTGGATCCGCACCTTCGCGCAAAACTACTGGTATTACGTCGACGGCCAGGGGGTGAACGACATCATCGCCTCCGGCATCGCGAAAGCGCAAACCGGCGGCGGCGCTTATTACTACACCATCTGCGAAACGGGATTCTTGCGCCGTTTCATCGAGGTCAACCCGCACCAGATCGCCGCGATCCAGAAGCTCGGCGACAATTTCCAGGTGATCGGCGGCGGCGTCACCTCGCCGGATTGCCTGGTCTGTTCCGGCGAAGGTTTTGTCCGCAACTATCTGGTCGGGCAGACTTGGCTGAAGGCCGTGCTTAACATGACGCCGAAGCCGCACTGCTGGCTGCCCGACGATTTCGGCCAAGGGCCCACGCTGCCGGCGCTGCTGAGCGCATTGGGCTTCGTCGGCATGGCGTTCTCGCGCCTGCCCGGCACCTCGAACTATCCGAACCCCGCGCTGCAAAACCAGCTTGTCGCCAACGGGCTGGATTTCATCTGGACGGCGCCGGACGGCTCCAGCGTCATCGCGCATTGGCTGATCGACAGCTATGGCTTCGGCAACGCGTTGTATCCCGTCTCGGATAGCCAGCCCCATCCGCCTCCCGATCCGAAAGCGATCAACAACTTCATCGCCGCCTATGGGCCAAACCGCGCGACCCCGCCGGCCTATTCGGGCGCGGTTACGCCATACATGTATATCCCGATCGACGATGATTTCAGCATGCCGATCGAAGGACTGGCGAGCGACATCGCCGGCTGGAACGACAACACCGTTTCGGCAGGCTCAGCTGCCAGCAACGTCACCGTGGTGCAGGGCACGTTCGACCAGTTCATCACCGCGGTGAAGTCGCACGGCGGGCTGGCGACCTTTGCGTATAACGGCACGCCGTACTGGACCGGCTATTACGCAAGCCGGCCCGAACTGAAGATACCTGCATTACGAAACCGTGCGCGCGCTCACCGCGGCCGAAGTGATCGCCCTGCTCACCAGGCCGGGCGACCGCAGCCTCAAATCCATGCTGCCGACCGATTTCTGGCAACGGATCGACCGAGCCTGGACCGATTTCGCGCCGAGCACGCACCACGACTATATCTGCGGCACCGCGCCGGATGCGGTCTACGCCAACGACCAGCTGCCGCTGCTGCGCGGCGCAGCGTCGGCCGCGCGGTCGCTGCGCGGCATCGCGTTCGACGCGCTGGCCGGAATGGCATGCGGCGCGCACGCTTATGGCTACGGCGTGATCGTGGCCAATCCGCTGGGGTTCGCGCGCTCTGGCGTGGCCGCGATCGACGCCATCGCCCCGTTCGGGGATGGCGCCGTCACCTGGGCCGATAACATCACCACCACCCCGACCCAGACTTCCGCCGAGGGCGGCATGCTGGTGTATGCCAGCGTGCCGAGCTTCGGCTATACCACCGGCGGCGCCAATGGAGGCGGCGCCGCGGCGCCCGACACCGCGTCGCTCAGCCCGAACAGCAGCGGCGCCGCATCCTATGTCATCGCCAACGAAACTCTCAGCGCGACCATCAGTGCCGCCGCCGGCTGGGGCATCGAAAGCCTGCTCGACGTCAAGAACAACAATGCCGCGGTGCTGTCGGGCGTGGGCAACGCGATTGTGTTCTACGAGGACAATGGCGGCCTCTACCAGTTCGGCAATGAGGCGCAACACGCCACGATGCCGGTGATCACCGATGTGACGGTCGCCACCGGCGGCGCGTGGCTGGGCGCGATGGTGATGGAGAGCGGGCCGCTGCGGTCATGGCTGCGCACGGCGGTGCTGATGACGGTGAAGTTCACGGCGAACGGCCAGGACACGGAGACGACAGCGCGCTTCGTCCGCGACTATATCCTTTGCGCCGGCGAACCGTTCCTGCGCATGACGACGACCGGCGCAGCACCGGCCTTCACCTCGGTGATGGCCGCCTTCCCGCTCAAAAACGCAGTGACCGCGATCACCCACGGCACCCCCTATCACTGGACCGACGTGCAGCCCTTGAGCGGTTTTTGGGGATCGCCGCTGTTCCGGCCGACGCAGGATTTCCTGCTGCCGCAGGATGCGCGGGGCACGACGATGGCGGCGGTGTACCACGCCGGAATGCCCGCCTGGGCGTTCGATGCCAGTGGCGCACTGATCGGCTGCCTGTTGCGCAACGCTCCTGCCGACGACGGGCACGGCGGCTCGGGATCGGATCCGGCGCCGCATACCCAGCATTATGCGCTGCGGGTGCCGACCGGGCTCGGCGCGCCGTCGACCGGACAGCCGCTAAGGGAAGCGCTCGGTTTTCACACCCCGCTGCTCGCCGCCGCCCTGCCGCAAGGCATACAGTATAAAGGCATGCTGACCGAACCGCAGGCGAGTCTGGCCGCCCTGCCCGCCGGCAGCCCCGCGGTGCTGACGGTGGCCAAGCCCGGCAGCACCGATCCGGCCAGCCTGGTGCTGCGGCTCTACCAGCCAACCAACACCGCGCAGACGCTCGCGGTGACGCTGCCCGGCACGCCAAGTGCTGCGCAATTGGTGACCGCGACCGAAACCGCATGGTCCGGCGGCGGCAGCGCCATGCCTGCCAGGGGCGGCATTACCGTCACCATGGCGGGCGCAGTGGCCACCGTGGCGATCGCGGGAATGGGGTTAGGCGGATGAGGCCGCGCCCCGGCGACAGCCCTACATTTGGCCGGCGTCACGATCGATTTTATGCAACCGGACAAAAGCGGCCCAGGCTTTCGGAAACTGGTCGTCTTTCGGATCGATTGCGAGCAGCGCACGGCACGCTTCCCTGATCTCTTCGGATGACGGGCGGACCCTGGGATTTCCGGATTTGGATTCCTCCCAGCGATCCTCGACATCTTTCGCCAGGGCGATGGCCTGAGCCGGGGTTCGAATGGCCGCCGGCCTTCCCAGCGCATGCTCCGGGGAAAACGCTGGCCATGCGGCGGGAGGCCGATCGCTGCGCCACGCACTCCCGTTGTCTGATGTCCTGATCCCGGACTTTACACCTTTGCTGCCCTCTTGAACGGCGCCGCCCAGTTGACCCAGCTGTCGTTCCATTGACTCACCGGAAGGACGCTTGTCTGAAGCCGACACCTGCGGCGCAATTGTCGACAGCGCCGATGCATCACCCGATGCCGGTATATTTTTTTGAATGCCCTTCACCAGTGCCAAGGCGCCTGGCGATACCGCCAGCCTTTGTTGCGCTATTTTTTCTTCCCCCGAGGTCGGGCAGGCACTGAAGGCGGCATGTCTTTGTGCGATGCGGCCCTCGTCGTCGATGCGCGCAAAATCCACGGCGACCGTATAGACAAAGGCGTGATACCCGGCATAGGCGCCGGATTGATCCCTGGCGTTTACATTGCCGCAAACATATTTCGCCGCGTCCACGTCAACCGTTCTTAGCAGATCGAATTGTGCGGACGCCGGATTGAACAGCAGCCGCAAGACCGCTGCGCGAGCATTCGCGTGGTTCGGGGTCAGCATCGCGAGCAGCGCGGTGTCGGTTACGAATAAATCCGGCCGAATATAATACGCGGTGCCCAAGGCAAAGAATGCCGTCCCTAAAGCCGTGGAGATCAGTGCCGCCGGTATGTTCATGGAAAGCGCCGCCCCAAACACCCCGGTGATCGTTCCGATTGCACAAGTGTCTATGCGCCATCTCAGGCAGAGCGTCTTCATGAACAGTAAATCGAGGGTGGAACTCGCCCCAATGCGAAACCATTTTTTGGTCTTGAGCGTGCGCATGCGCCGAGTCCGGAAAGGAGGGAATTACGGCCTCCGGGACGGGCCGCCATCGTGCTATGCGCTACGCCGGAAGCATGGCTCGCCTGGCTCGATGTTGAAAAATAAAAGTTTGCAGGAGCCTCTTTCCATGTCCGCCGATGCCGCGGTGATCATCATCGACGCCCAGGAATTTTTTCGGCATCGTCCGTTCTGGAGCGAGGCGGACCTGCCGGTCTTCATCGATCGCATGCAGCATCTCCATGACGGCGCACCCTAATACTTCAATAAACGCTGAAATACCGCTTGACGCCGCGCCATCATTTCCATATTCGTTGAAATATGGAAAAGACAGATGTGGTCGCGGCGCTGGCCGCACTCGCACAGGATAACCGGCTCGATGTGTTCCGCCTGCTGGTGCAGGCCGGACCCGAGGGAATGCCGGCAGGCGCGGTCGCCACCGCGCTCGATCTGGCGCCGAACACGCTGACCTTTCACTTCGACCGCTTAAGGACGGCCGGCCTTGTCACCGTGCGCCGCGACGGGCGGTCGATGATCTACGCCGCTCAGTTCGAGACCATGAATTCACTGCTCGGCTTTCTCACCGAGAATTGCTGCGGCGGCGTTCAATGCGCGCCCGCGGTGGCATGCAAGCCCGCGCGAAAACGCGCCAAAGTGCCAGCCTGAAAGGATCGATCCATGAAGCGCCTGCATGTTCATGTCGCCGTCAACGACATTGCGCAATCGATCGGCTTCTACTCCGCGCTGTTCGCGGCCGAGCCCGCCGTGATCAAACCGGATTACGCCAAGTGGATGCTGGACGATCCCCGCGTAAATTTTGCGATCTCCACCCGGGGCCGGCAACCCGGCCTCGATCATCTCGGCATTCAGGTCGAGGACGCCGGTGAACTGAACGAGGTCACCGCGCGCTTGCGGCAAGCGGGCGGCAACATCATCGAACAGGGCCAGACCGCGTGCTGCTACGCCAGGTCGGAAAAATCATGGATCGACGATCCCGCCGGGATCGCATGGGAGACCTTCCTCACCACCGGCGAGAACATCACCTATGGCGATGGCACAGGCGAGAACACCGCGCGCGTGGCGCACGAGAAGCCAGGCGCCTGTGCCGTACCGCAGGCTGCGCCTGCGAAAGCCGCCACGGCCTGCTGCTGATACGGGTGTGCCATGGCCGATCGTCCGTATAACGTGCTGTTCCTCTGCACCGGCAATTCCGCGCGCTCGATTATCGCGGAAGCGATCCTGAACAAGGCAGGCGCGGCAAACTTCCGCGCCTACAGCGCCGGCAGCCAGCCGAAAGGCGAGATCAACCCGAATACGATTCAGCTGCTGCAAAGCCTTGGATATGACACCTCGGGTCATCGCTCGAAATCATGGGAGGAATTTGCCAGGGCGGGCGAGCCGAAATTCGATTTCGTATTCACGGTCTGCGACAATGCCGCGGCGGAAGCCTGCCCGGTGTGGCCGGGCCAGCCGATGACGGCGCATTGGGGTATTCCCGATCCGGCGGAGGCTGTGGGCACACCGACCGAGATCGCGCTCGCTTTCAGGCAAGCCTACCGGCTTTTGAACCAGCGGATCGGGATCTTCACGTCGCTGCCGCTGCGCTCGCTCGGTCAATTGAGTGTGCAGAGCAAGCTACGCGAGATCGGCCGCATGGAAGGCTCGACCGCCAAGGTGACGGAAACGACCTGATGCCGTCACTGCCGCGGCGGATTTTTTCGGAATGGCTCGGCACCGCCTTCCTGCTCGCCACCGTCATCGGCTCGGGCATCATGGCGCAGCAGCTCGCGGGCGGTAATGGCGCGCTGGCGCTGCTCTGCAACACCATCCCGACCGGATGCATCCTCGTCGTGCTGATCCTGATTTTCGCGCCCCTCTCCGGCGCGCATTTCAATCCGGCCGTCAGCCTCGCCTTCGCATTGCGCGGTGAATTGCCGTGGCCGATCGCAGCCTTGTATATCGCGGCGCAAATCGCAGGCGCCGTGATCGGCGTCTGGGTGGCGCATCTGATGTTCGAGCTGCCGCTATGGCAATTCTCGACCACCGCGCGCGCAGGCTCCGGGCAATGGGTCGCGGAAGCCGTCGCCACTTTCGGATTACTGCTTACGATCTTCGGCTGTGCGGCGCGAACGCCTGCCGCCATTCCTTATGCGGTCGGCCTCTACATCACCGCGGCTTACTGGTTCACCGCATCGACCTCGTTCGCCAATCCGGCTGTGACCATCGCACGCGCACTGTCCGACACATTTGCAGGCATCGCGCCGCCGGGCGTGCCGGCCTTCATCGTGGCGCAGCTGGCCGGAATGGCCGCGGCGGTGATGGCCGGGCACTGGCTTTGGGCCGGTACGGCGTCACCGGGTAATCGCCTCTCAACCGGCTGATAAGATGACGTTGCCTTGGCAACCCTTCCCTGGGCAAAATGCCACAGCGAGCCGTACCGCCACAGGGACATCGGTCATGACCATCAATCCGGAACTGAGCGGCCGCACGGCTTTGGTGACAGGTGCATCCCGCGGCATCGGCGCCGCGATTGCCACAGCACTGGCCGAGGCCGGTGCTGCCGTCGCGGTCAACTATCGCGAACGCGCCGATGAGGCCGATGCAGTTGTGGCTGACATCAAGCAGGCCGGCGGCCGGGCGATCGCGGTCGCTGCCGACGTGTCGCAGGCCACTGCCGTCGCAGCGATGGTCGATCGCGTCACTTCAGGTCTTGGTCCGATCGACATCCTGATCAACAATGCCGGCATGGCACTCGTGCGCGGCGTCGATGACCTCACTGAAAGCGAGTTCGACCGGACCATCGCGGTGAACCTGAAATCGGCCTTCCTTTGCACGCAGGCCGTGCTGCCTTCGATGCGATCGAAAAAATGGGGCCGTATCGTCAATATCTCGTCCGGAGCCGCGCGCGGCGCCGGCGCCATCGGGGTTCACTACAACGCCTCGAAGGCCGGCATGGAGGGGCTGACGCGCGGCTACGCAGCCCGGCTGGTCAAGGAAGGCATTACCGTCAACGCGGTATCGCCTTCCCTGATCGAAACCGACATGATGCGCGGCAGGTCCGATCTTGCCCGCACATTCCGCTTGGACGCATGGGCCGCCCCGGCGAGGTGGCGCAGGCGGTCCTGATGGTTCTTGGCAACGATTATATGACCGGTCAGGCCATTTTCCTGAACGGCGGCATGGCGTTCATTTGATGCGAATCATCGGACTGCCCCTTACCTCTCCCCGGAGGGGAGAGGTCGAAGCCGGAGCGCAGCGCAGGCTTCGGGTGAGGGGACTCTCCGCGCATTCGGACTCGCGGAGAGTCCCCTTACCCGGATCGCATCTGGCGATGCGATCCGACCTCTCCCCTGCGGGGAGAGGTGACGCGAGCCGCTTCAACCTGGATTCATCGTGCTTTAGCGCGCCTTGGGCGTCGGATAGTGTGCGCGAGATCGACAGAGGAATTGCATGAGCATGTCCGGCATTTTTGCGCGCATCGTCGCGCTGATCGGCGCTGCCGCGCTGCTGTGGCGCCGGCTGCAGGGCGCAGCCCCTGAGCCGGCCTGGGGCAGCGCGCCGGTCGTTCCGGCGGGCAAGCCACAGGGCGCCATGCCGACGCTCAAGATGCCGACGGCCAGGGGATGGAGCGACGGGCAGCTTCCGGTGGCTGCGCCGGGGCTCAAGGTCAATGCGTTTGCGACCGGCCTGAAACATCCGCGCTGGATCTACGTGCTGCCGAATGGCGGCGTCCTCGTTGCCGAGTTCGAATCAGGTCGCCGGACCGGCCAGGAGCGTGTTCGGCTATGCGATGCAGGCGACGATGCGGCGTGCCCGCGCCCTCGGCGACAGCGCGAACCGCATCACGTTGCTGCGCGACACCGACCGCGACGGCGTCGCCGAACGGCGCGACATTTTCATGGAGGGACTGAACCAGCCGTTCGGCATGGCGCTCGTGAGCGACACCTTCTATGTCGGCAATACCGATGGCGTGGTGGCCTTCCCGTATGTCGCGGGTGCGGACCGCATCGCCGCGCCAGGACGCAAACTTGTTGCCTTCAAACCTGGCGGGCATTGGACACGCAGCCTGCTGCCGAGCCCCGATGGCCGAAAACTCTATGCCGGGGTCGGCTCGCTCAGCAACATCGCCGAGGGCGGCATGAAGGTAGAGCAAGGCCGGGCTGCGATCTACGAGCTCGATCTGGCTGACGGCAGCAGCCGCATCTTTGCCGGCGGCCTGCGCAACGCGGTGGGCATGGCATGGGAGCCGCGAACCGGCGTGCTCTGGACTGTTGTCAACGAGCGCGACGGCCTCGGCGACGAGACACCTCCCGACTATCTGACCTCGGTCCAGGACGGCGGTTTCTACGGCTGGCCCTATTGCTACTGGGGGCAGACGGTGGACGACCGGGTGCCGCAGGATCCGGCCGCGGTCGCCAGGGCGATCACGCCGGACTACGCGCTGGGCGGGCACACCGCCTCGCTCGGTCTGTGCTGGCTGCCGGCCGGCACGCTTGCCGGTTTTCCTGAGGGCATGGCGATCGGGCAGCACGGCTCCTGGAATCGCAGCACGCTGAGCGGCTACAAAGTCGTGTTCGTGCCGTTCGAGAACGGGCGCCCGTCCGGGCCGGCGCGGGATATCCTGTCGGGGTTCCTCGCACCGGACGAACGGGCGTCCTATGGACGGCCGGTCGGCGTAACCCTCGGTCCCGACGGCTCGCTTCTGGTGGCGGACGATGTCGGCGATGTGATCTGGCGCGTCACCGGCGAACGTCAGGGCTGAGCGAAGCCGTGCTGGGGGCGAACAAAGCGTAAAGCGCCGGCAAAACGAGGAGTGTGAGAAGGGTTGCGCTGATCAGTCCGCCGATAACCACGGTCGCGATTGGCCGTTGAACCTCCGCACCTGTGCCGGTCGCCAGGGCCATCGGAATAAAGCCGAGCGACGCGACCATGGCTGTCATGATAATCGGCCGCAACCGCGTCAGCGCGCCTTCAACGATGGCATCCCGCTTCTCGCGGCCTTGCGCCATAAGCTGCTTGATGAAGGTCAGCATCACCAGCCCGTTGAGCACCGCGATGCCGGACAGCGCGATGAACCCGACAGCCGCCGACACGGAAAACGGAATCCCGCGCAGCCACAACGCCAGCACGCCGCCGGTCAGGGCAAGCGGCACCGCGCTGAACACGAGAAGCGCATCGCGCGCCGAACCGAGCGCGCTCGTCAGCAACAGGAAGATCAACACGAAACAGGCCGGAACGACGACGGCCATCCGGTTGCGCGCCGTTATGAGATTCTCGAATTGACCGCCCCATGACAGCCAATAACCCGCGGGCAATTTTACCTGTTCATCAATGGCGAGGCGTGCCTCGTTGACGACCGACGCGATGTCGCGATCGCGCACGTTGGCTGTTACCACAACGCGGCGCTTACCGTTTTCCCGGCTGATCTGGTTGGGTCCCTCGCTGAAGGTGAAGGCCGCGACGTCGCCGAGCGGCACGGTCATCGCCAGGTTGCCTGCGCCCGGCAGGGAAACGGGAAGGCGTCTGAGGGCATCAACGTCGTTACGGATGCTTTCATTCAGCCGGACGGTGATGTCGAAATAACGGTCTCCCTCGAATACGACTCCGGCTTCGCGCCCGCCAATGGCGGTGCCGATCACATCCTGAACGGCGGCAAGGCTCAAGCCGCGGCGCGCGATAGCGGCCTTGTCCACACTGATCTCAAGGACAGAGAGACCGCTGGCCTGCTCGACCTTCACATCCGTTGCGCCTCTGGTCCCGCGCAAAATCTCGGCAATCTGATTGGCCGCGTTCAGGAGCGGTTCGAATCCGTCGCCAAAGATCTTTACGGCGACATCTCCACGAACTCCCGCGAGAAGCTCGTTAAACCGCATCTGGATCGGCTGGGTGAACTCGTAGGTGTTGCCGGGAAGCTCCCGCACCGCCGTTTCGATCTGCTTGATCAGGGCGTCCTTGGTCAATGACGGGTCGGGCCATTGTGCTTCGGGCTTCAGGATGATGAAGGTGTCAGTGGCGTTTGGCGGCATCGGGTCGGTCGCGATTTCTGCGGTGCCCGTCTTCGAGAACACGAACGCGACCTGCGGAAAGGCGCTGACCCTTTTCTCGACATCGAACTGCATTGCCTGCGCCTGCCGCAGGCTCGTGCTCGGAATGCGCAGTGCATGCATGGCAATGTTCTTTTCATCAAGCGTCGGGATGAACTCCTGCCCTAGCCGAAAGAATAGAAGCAGCGCCACGGCGAAGGCCGCGACGCCGAACAGGATCACGGGCAGCGGACGCGCGATGCTGGCTTTGAGGAGCGGCGCGTAAGCGGTTTTCAATCTGCGGATGGCCGCCTTATCGCCTTCCGCCACACGTCTCGTAATGAAGAGTGCGATCAGCGCCGGCACGAAGGTCAGCGAAAGGATGAAAGCAGACACAAGCGCAAGAATGACCGTCAACGCCATTGGCTCGAACATTTTGCCCTCGACGCCGGTGAAGGTGAGCAGCGGCACATAAACGAGGATGATGATCGCTTGCCCGTAGACGCTTGGCCCTATCATCTCGGTAGCGGCGGCTTGCACCGTTTGCAGACGTTCCGGGGTCGATAGGGCGTGCCCGGCTTCCTTTTGCTTTTCGGCAAGATGGCGCAACGTGTTTTCGGTGATAATGACCGCGCCATCGACGATCAATCCAAAATCAAGCGCGCCGAGGCTCATCAAATTAGCGCTGATATGGCCTTGCAGCATGCCGGCCGCGGTCATCAGCATGGCGACCGGGATCACCAGCGCGGTTATCAGCGCCGCACGAAAATTGCCCAGCAGCATGAACAGCACCAGGATGACCAGCAGCGCGCCTTCGGACAGATTGGTCGCAACGGTCGCGATGGTGGAATCCACCAGTTGCGTGCGGTTGAGGACGGTCTTGATCTCGATGCCGGGCGGCAACGTGCGGCGGATTTGAACAAGCCTGGCGTCGACCGCCGCCGATACGGTCCGGCTGTTGCTGCCGATCAGCATCAGCGCCGTGCCGACCACGACCTCGTGCCCGTTTGCGCTGGCGCTTCCGGTGCGGATTTCCCCGCCGATGGTGATTTCCGCTATGTCTCTAACACGCACCGGGACGGCGCCGCGCGTGGCGACGACGACCTCGCCGATGTCGGCAATATTTTCAAGGCGTCCACCGGTACGCACCGTAATGCCTTCGCCATTGCGTTCGATCACGCTCGCGCCCCGGCTCACATTGTTGGCTTCGATGGCCTTGATCACGTCGCCGAATGACAGCCCGAGACCGATGAGCTTCATCGGATCGGGCTGCACGTGGTACTGCTTCACATACCCGCCGATGGAATCGACGCCCGCGACGCCGGCCACACTTTTGATGATCGGACGCACGATCCAGTCCTGGACCGTTCGCAAATAGGCTGCGCGTTCGACCGCGTTGGTCAGCCGCTCGCCTTCGGGCGTCACAAACACGCCGGCCTGCGCCTCCGGGGCAAAGTCGATGGTCCACATATAGATTTCACCGAGGCCGGTGGAGATTGGTCCCATTTTAGGTTCGACGCCGGGCGGCAAATGAGGCCGCAATTCCAGCAACCGCTCTCCGACTTGCTGGCGCGCGAAATAGATGTCCGTCCGTTCGGTGAACACCGCCGTCACTTGCGAAAAGCCGTTGCGCGAAATCGAGCGTGTGGCTTCAAGGCCGGGAATACCGGCGAGCGCGGTTTCGATGCGAAAGGTAACCTGCTTTTCAATCTCGGCCGGCGACAGCGCCAGCGCCGAGGTATTGACCTGCACCTGCTTGTTGGTGATATCAGGCACAGCGTCGATCGGAAGCCGCGTCAATGACCATGCGCCAAACGCTAGCGCGCAGAGGGTCAGGACGACGACGGTCCAGCGATAGTGAATCGAGAGCGCAAGAATGCGACCGATCATGATGCGACCCTAATGTTCATGCGCCTCGGATTTTCCGAGATCCGCCTTGAGAACAAAGGTGTTCTTGGTGGCGATACGCTCGCCGGCGCTAAGCCCGTCTGCGATTTGGGCAGAGCGGTCATCCTGACGGCCGAGTTTCACTTTGCGGGCTTCGAAGCCGTCATTTGTCCGCACGAAGACGTGCGATTCACCTTTGACCGATTGCAAGGCGGCTTTTGGCACCACAACGTCGGCGGTCAGCTCGGCAGTCGGAATTTCGGCGGTGATGAAGGCTCCCGGTCGCCACAGGCGCGCGGCGTTATCGACTGAGGCGACGACGCGGGCGGCGCGCGTATCTTTATCGAGCAACGGACTGACAAACATGATTGTGGCGGGCGACAACTCGCGGCCGGTGCCAGCGGCGATGGTGATCGGCTGGCCTTCGCGGATGGCGGGGAGATCGGATGGCGATACGGCGAGATCGGCCCACACCACGCTGAGGTCGGCAATAACAAAAAGCTCGCTCTCCTGCCCTTCGCGGCCGACCAGAGAGCCAAGCTCGACGCGGCGCTCCGCTACGCGCCCCGCAATCGGCGCGCGCAATTCCTGCCTGCGCAGGGTTTCGACCGGCTGCTGCGGCAGCGCTTCGATCTGCTCGGCGGTCAGGCTGAGCGCGAACAGTTTTTGCCGCGCGGTTTCGATTTTGACCCGTGCATCCTCGAAGGTGGTGCGCGCGCGTAGATAGTCGTTCTCGCTGAGAACCTTTCCGTCAAAAAGCCGTTGCGAGCGGTTAAACAAGGTCTGTTGCAAATCGAAGACAAGCCGGGCGCCCAGGTATTCGCTCTTGGCGTCGGCAACTTCGCGGCTTTCGATAACGGCGATAACCTCGCCCGCCTGCACGGAATCGCCGAGGCGCTTGCGCAACTCCGCCACCGTCCCAAGCAGCCGGACCGCTACGCGCGCGATATGATCGCCGCTCGGAACGATCGAGCCCGGCACATGGATGCGCTTCGCCAGCACACCGGGGCCCACGTCGACGACAGCGAAGTTGCCGGCTTCGATCTGGCGCTCGCTGAGCTTGATGGCCTCGTCTCTATGCGCCGCGCCCATGCCGGGCTTCTCGTCATGCCCGTTGACAGAAAATGGTGCGGCGAGCAGCAGCACCGCCGTCAGCACCCCGGTTTTGATCATTGCTTTTGTCCCGCAACGGACGCCGTGCGCCCGTGGACTTCGCCAAATTGCTTGTGAATGCGTGCACGTGCGCTGCGCCGAAACGCAGCGCCGTGCCAACGGACTAAAGGCCGTTTGGGAGCTTAGGCGCGGGGTGGTTTGAAGAGAGGCAAGCCTGCGAGCGCGGCGGGCGATTGCTGCTCGAAGAACAGCGGCGCGCGCGGCGCATGATCGGCAGGAACGGTGACGGCTGCCGCCAGTTGGGCGTTCACATGCGAGAGGCAATGCCCGCCGTGGCAGGGTAAAGCCTGCTCGGGCGCGTCCGGTGCCCCGGTGTGTGAATGGACAGCGACGACCGCACTGGAGTTGGCGAAGGCCACGTCGCAGCCGGCGCAATGAATCAGCGATGCCAACAGGCCGAGAGTCAGCAACAGGACGAACGGCAGCCGGGCGAACCTGCTGCGGTAGTCCCTGTGCGTTAGGCTTTCGGCGAACGGAGTCACGATGTTTCCAGAGTCCATTTGCGGGTATACGATAGCCGCGCTTACTGTATCAGACAACATGAGCATGGGCCAGCCCGGCGAGGTGGCGCAGTCGGTGCTGACGGTTCCAGGAAACGGTTACATGACGGCCAGACCGTTTTCCTGAACGGCGGCATGGCGTTCATTTGACGCGAAACGTCGAACTGGCGAATGGAGCAGCGTTACAGGAGGAACAGCGATGCAATTGCGGGTCTTTGGGCGCACGGGGATGCAGCTCTCGGTGCTGGGCTTCGGCTGCGGCGCGGTCGGCGGACTTATGGTGCGCGGCGACCCTGCCGACCAGGAGCGCACGGTCGCACGCGCGATCGCCGCCGGCGTCAACTATTTCGATACAGCGGTGCTGTACGGCGACGGCGCATCGGAAACGAACCTCGGCCGCGTCTTGCAAAAGCTGAAACCGGCTGACGTAGTCGTCGGCACCAAGGTGCGGGTGCCGCCCGGCGAGTCCATTGCCGACACTATCACGACCTCGCTCGAAGGCAGTCTGGCGCGACTGCGTCTTGACCGGGTCGATATCTTTCATCTGCACAATCCGATTACCGAGACGGGGGGCGGATCGGCGCTGAGCGTGCGGCAGGTGCTGGACGACGTGGTGCCGGCGTTCGAGCGCCTGCGCCGGCAAGACAAGATTCGTTTTCCTGGAATTACGGCGCTCGGCGACACGACCGCACTGCATCAGGTGATCGATGCAAACGCCTTCGACAGCGCTCAAGTTGTCTACAACATGCTCAATCCATCCGCCGCCGAGGAATTGCCGGCGAACTATCCGGCACGGGACTATGGACGGTTGTTCGACCATACCAGGGCGGCCGGCGTTGGCGTGGTGGGAATCCGCGTGCTTGCCGGCGGCGCGCTTTCGGGCTCGGCCGAACGTCACCCGATTGCGGGTCCGGCGCCCGAGCCGATCGGTTCGGCGATGAACTACGACGCCGATATCGATCGCGCCCGCCGTCTGCTGCCGCTGGTGAAGGAGGGGTTCGCCGCCACGCTGACCGAAGCCGCCACGCGGTTTGCGCTGTCGCACCCCGCGATGGGCACACTCCTGGTCGGCATGGCGACGCCGCAACAGTTCGAGGACGCGCTCGCCGCGGTCGAAAAAGGCCCGCTGCCGCAAGCCGCGCTCGACCGGCTGTCAGCATTGCGGCAGGGGTTCTCCGGCGAAGCACGATAGGCCCCCGAAGGAACGAGTACGCGCGCTGCGGGCATCGTCCCGCCGCGGCGCGCGGCGTTCAGCGAAGGAGCGAAGGAGATGCCGCCGCTGCCTTTGTGACGCGCGCCGCTTCGATCGCATCGAGCCGTGCCGTCAGCGTTGCGATCTGCGCCAATTCACTGGCATGGGCGGCGCGGAGATTGTCGTTGTCGGCCTTCAGCTCCTGTATCGCCTTGATCAAAACCGGAATCAACGCGCTATAAGCCAGACTCCTGGTCTGCATCCCATCGTTTGCCGTCGTCACGGCCTCGGGCACCAGCGGTTCGACCTCCTGCGCAATCAGCCCGAGCTGGTGCTGTTTCTTCCACGCCTGATCCTGTGCGATCCAGTTGAAACCGACCGGCCGCAATTTCATGACCGTATCGAGGCCGTGCTCCAGAGCCGCAACATCTTTCTTGAGCCGCCCGTCGGAAAGGTTGTTGTAGGCCGATGTTCCGGCAACCGAGCCATTGACGTGCAAGGTAAAGCTTGGGGACGTCGTACCGATGCCCACCGCGCCCGTCGAGGTCACCCGCATGCGTTCATTCCAGAGCGCACCGCCTGAACTGGTATAGAGGGCCAGATACCCTGCATAATTGTCGTTCCCGAAGATCTCCCTGCCGCCTTTGAGGCCGCCAAATCCCACCGTGTTCAGAGGTCCCGCAGCGGTCTGCGCCTTGCCGCCGAGAAACATCGTGCCGCCGGTATTGCCCGCCGGAGCAGTGGTGTCGAGGACGCTAACCATGGCGGAGCCAAGGCTGAGACTAAATGTCGGCGCGGTTCCTTCCACATGCAGCGGCGACGCCGGGCTCGCCGTACCGATGCCGACGTTGCCTCCGGTAAAAGATGTGGGGCCGGTAAACACAGCGCCGCTCCTGGCTGCAAGATTGCTGTTTGCGCAATTCAAAATCGATGCGAAGTTGCTCATGACGGCGCTCGCATCGGCATTGGTGCCATTGGTCAGAGTTGTGGGATAGGCAGGGCAGGTTTGCGCGGAAGCGCTGCACGCCAAGGCCGGGGCCGCCGCTGGCCGCGCTGGTCACGACCTACAGCTACGATCCGGTGTTCAACAAGCCGACGCAGATCGTCGACCCGCTCGGCCTGGTGACGGCGCTGGCCTATGACGGCAAGACCGGCAATCTCACGGCCTCGGTCGCCGACGCCGGCGCTTCCCCGCATTTCAATGCGCGCAACAGTTTTACTTACAACGGCGTGGGCCAGGTCCTGACCGCGACCGACCCGATGGCGACGATCACGCAATTTGGCTATGACGGCTCCGGCAACCGGACATCGATCGTTCGCGATGCCGGCCGCCTCAACCGGCTCACCGCGATCGGCTATAGCGCGCAGGGCGACCCCGTCTCGATCACCGATCCAGCCGGAAAAGTCACCACCGGCAGCTATGACGCGGCGCGCCGGATCAAGACGACGACCGCGCCGAATGCCCTGGTCACCACCCTCAGCTACGATGCCGACGGCCGCGTCATCCAGACCAGGCAATCCAGCGGCGGCATCGTGCTTCGCAGCACGGCCACGACCTACACGCTGACCGGCAAGCCCGCGACGGTGACTGACGCCAACGGCAACGCCACGAAGTTCAGCTCTGATGCGCTCGATCGTCTCTCGCTTGTCACCGACGCGATGACGCGCACGACGAGCTATGGCTACGATGCATTGAGCCGTCAGGTCTCGATCACAAACTCCGCCGTTCAAGCCTCGCCCCTGCTGCGCAAGACCTATACGCCCGACGGACTGCTGGCGAGCCTGACCGACGCCAACAATCGCACCACCAGCTTCGTCTATGACGGCCTCGGCCGGCTCGCCACCACCACCTATCCGCTCGGCAGCACCGAGACTCAGACCTACGACGCCGACAGCAATGTGCTGACGTGCAAGGCCGCGCGGGCCAGATCTTCAGTTTTGCCTACGACAGCCTGAACCGGCTGATCACCAAGACGCCGCCCTCGTCCGCGCCGGTGGTGAGCTATCGCTACGACCTCAACAACCGCCTGGTCTCGGCAAGCGACAGCAGCGCCGCGATCGCCGCGCCGCCGCCCGGATCCTCCTATTCCACCAATATCAGCTACGATGCGGTCAACCGCCCGAGCGCGGTTTCCTTCAGCCCGGCGCCGGCGGCGGCGACGCCATCAATCGACGTGACCTTCACCCACAGCTACAACCGCGCCAACCAGCGCTCCGGCCAGACCGTGTCCGATAGCAGCTGGCTGAACTATCCTATGGCGACGCCCAGCACGGTGAGCTACACGGCCAATACGCTGAACCAGTACACCGCGGTCGGCGCCGTGACGCCGAGCTATGATGCCAACGGCAACCTCACCTTCGACGGCACTTGAGCTTCGGCTATGACGCCGAGAACCGGCTGATCTTTGCCAGCGGCGCCATCCAGCGCTGGTATGCCTACGGCCTCGGCTCCAACGACGTGCTGGCGCAGATGAATGTTCCCGCCGCCACCCGCGCGACGTTCCTGCCGGACATCCAGGGTTCAGTGATCGCCTCGATCGATTCAGCCTCGGGCGCCGTGAGCAAGACCGGCTATTTGCCGTACGGCAAGAGCGCCGGCGCCACCCCGCCATTCGGCTTCACTGCGCAGCGCTTCGATCCGGAGACCAACGGGCTGTACTACTATCGCGCACGGCATTATTCGCCGACGCTCGGGAGATTCATGCAGGTCGATCCGATCGGGTATGTGGGCGGTAGCAATCTATACGCCTATGTCGGCAACGATCCGCTGAACTTCAACGACCCGAACGGCCTTGTAAAAGATACCATCGTCTCAGCCGCAACTTATTTTTACAACCAGACCATTCTAAAGGCGGGAAGCGACATTGCAGGCTACGTCAACGATGCGATCCACGATCCGGCAGCGTTCGCTCAATCGAGTTCAGCTACGTTCGGAGCTCTAGGGGGCGTCGCCGGCAAGGTGCCCGCAGCGGTTAGTGGAGCACTCGGAGCGATACGCGGTCTTGGTATAGCAACATCTTCACAAGGGGGACAGTCCGAGACCTCGCAGCAGAACGTTCAGTTCGGCTCTAATCAAAATCAAGAATATCATGCATTTCGTCACATAGATGAGATAGGGATTGACCGCGGCGCAGCGGCGGCTGCTATTCGACAAGATCTCGCGGCCCGCGGGACCATCGCGCCGAATGCATATATCACAGGAAATGTTACTGTTGGCGGCCAGTCTATCGAGTACCGAGCATTCGGTCTCTCCAACGGAACGGATAAATGTTGGGAGAATAACAGGCAATTAATATGAGTACCGCGAGACCCCTTACTGATAAAGAAATCAAATTAATCACCGCTTTGGTTCGAGAGAGCTCCAAAGCGAATGAAATTGTTGGCTCACTGTCCGAGCGCCTTGTCCAAGACATGGATGACGGGGGCATGGGCAGCTTGCGATTTGTTTATACGGATAACCGCATTCGAAGATTTGGAAAAAAAATTGCCGATGCTGAATTTAATGATGAAGATGGTGTCCCGGTAAGCGCTACAATGAACGTCGACGACATCGGGGCATTATTCGAGTTGGACATTTGGAAAGGCGATTTTTCCCCTTTGAAACGATATCCAGAACCTGACGAGATTCGCAACATACCCATCGTTTGACGAGCATAAAAGCCGCCCTTCGAAACCAGCGCCGCCTACGATGATGTCATCCCTGATGCTCCATGAACAGAACGGCAGTATCTTTGACGTTTGGCGATATGCATGAGGGCCGCCTCGTCCAGGGAACCAGGAATGTCCGAGTTCAATCAAAGGCAATACCGTCTCATGCTGGACCGGCTGGATGCGTTTGAACAGGGCAGCATTGCCTTGGATAAGTTGGTTGTTGACCTTGAAGGCTTGTTGAACGCGCTGGACGGCGTCGCTTCCGATTGGAAGAAGAACTTTCTCGGCGATTGGGGCAACCTGGAAGAAGAGCGGGCATATGCATTGTTCAAGAACGTGCACATTTTGGACCAAGAAACTAGCGAACGGATTCGTCCTACGGTATCGAGGTTGAAGTTGTCTGTCCTTGAAAAGATAGATGACCCAGCTGATCGCCACCTATAACAGGGCGAACCAGCGTTCCGGCCATCGAAAAAACGCGAACGTTCTTGGCTCACGTTCAAGGAATTCTGGACTCTACCGCGTAGAGCCGATTACTAGCCTGCCTACTCAGCTACGCCACCGCCCCCATCTTGCCCCGCCCCAGCAACAGCCGCCGCACCTCCGCCGCCGGCTTCGCCGCGCTGAACAGATACCCCTGCATCTCCGTGCAGCCGAGCGCGCGCAGCAATTCCTTTTGTTGTTCGGTCTCCACGCCTTCCGCCGTGGTCGTCATGCTGCGCGCGCTGGCGATGTTGACGACGGCCTGCACGATGGACGACGAGCCGCCCTGCTCGGCGACATCATTGATGAAACAGCGGTCGATCTTGATCTTGTCGAACGGAAAGCGCTGCAGGTAGCTCAGCGACGAATAGCCGGTGCCGAAATCGTCCAGCGCGATCCGCACCCCGACCGCGCGAAGCTGATGCAGGATGGCGAGCGCCGCCTCGTCGTCGCGGATCAGCACCGCTTCGGTGATCTCGAGCTCCAGCCGGTTCGCGGCAAGGCCGGATGACGCCAGCGCGCTCGCGACATGCAGCGCCAAGGTGTGGGTCCTGAACTGGACCGGAGAGACATTGACCGCCAGCCGGATGTTTTCCGGCCAGATGGCGGCCTCGAAGCAGGCCTGCTCCAGCACCCATTCGCCGAGCTGGTTGATCAGGCCGATATCTTCGGCGACCGGGATGAACTCGGCGGGCGAGATCATGCCCCGCTCGGGATGACGCCAGCGCAGCAGCGCCTCGCAGCCGGAAACCGCGCCGCTTCGCAGGTCGACGATCGGCTGATACGCGATCTCGAACTGGCCCTCGACGATGGCCTGGCGCAAATCCAGTTCCAGCGCGCGGCGTGCCCTCACCCGCGCGTCCATCGCGCGTTCGAAGAAGCGATAGGTGCGGCGGCCGTCGGCCTTGGCGCCATACATCGCCAGGTCGGCGTTCTTCAGCAATTGATCGAGGTCGGTGCCGTCCTGCGGAGCCAGCGCAATGCCGATGCTGGCGTCGGTGACGAGATGGTGACCGAGACACTCGACCGGGGCCCGGATCGCCTGGTAGATCCGGATCACCAGGTCCATGACGTCGGCCGGTGTTTTGACGGCGGTTTGAACGATTGCGAACTCGTCACCGCCCAGACGGGCGACGAAATCGGTTTCCCTGACGCAGCCGCTCAAACGCAACGCGACGGCCTTCAACAGTTCGTCGCCGACGGGATGGCCGAGCGAGTCGTTGACGCTCTTGAATTCATCGATGTCGATATAGAGCACCGCAAGCTGGCCGCCCCTCGCGATCTTCCTGAGCTCGCGTTCAAGCTGATCGCGAAACAGCACCCGGTTCGGCAGATCGGTCAGCGCATCGTAATGCGCCAGATGCGCGATCCGCTCGTCCGAGCGCTGGCGCTCGGTGAAGTCCTCCAGTGTGGTCACCCATCCGCCGTCCGCCAGCGGCTGGTACAGGACCTGGATCGAACGGCCGTCCGCCGTCGTCAGGATCCGTTGGAAGGCACCCCGTTCCGCCATCTGGCGCAGGATGGCCTCGATATATTCGTCGACGTTTTCCGTGAAAGTCCCGGTTTCCTGCCGATGCCTCAGCAGTTCGTGGAAGCTGCAGCCCGGTTTGATTACATCGCGCGATACGCCGAACATATCAATATAGCGTTGGTTGCAGATGACGAGCCGCTGACTTGAATCGAAAAACAGCAGCCCCTGCGTCATGTTGTTCACGGCGGTGTCGAGACGCTGCTTCTCCAGCGCCAGCCGGCGTTGCGACGCCTGGTGTTGCCGCGATATTTGCCGCACCACCAGAAACAGGATGAGGGCCACGATCAGCGCCGAAAGCGTGGCGGTGCCGATCAGGAATCTGGTCTGTTCGTACCAGTCGGCAAGCGCTGCGGACACCGCAGTGGTGGCGACGACAGTGATCGGAAACTTGCTCAGGCGGCGAACGGCGCCGACGCGGTCCTCGCCGTCGATCGGACTTTTCACCCGCATCGTTCCATGGTCCGGTTGTGGCGGCCGGACCAGTTCGAGAAGCGGCCCGCCCTTGAAACTGCGTCCGATCAACGCTTCGTTGTGCGGATGGCGGGCCAGCAACGTTCCATTTTGATCGAACATCGAAATCGCCGCGCCATCGCCAAGCGCCAGCGAGGCGAAGAATTTTTCGAAATGCGCCGGCTCGATGCCTCGCGAAATGCTGCCAAGAAACTCGCCGTCCGTTCCGGTCACCTTGCGGACAATGAACGTTGTCCACGCACCCGTCACGCGGCTGTACACCGGTTCGATCAAGACCGTCGGCGATTGCGGACTTGACGTGAAGACCTTGAAATAGGCCCGGTCGGCAACACTCACGTCGGGTACCGGCCATACCCCCGACGCGTTGATCAGCTTGCCATTTGAATCGAACACGTTGACGGGGCCGACATAGGACAGTGCGCTCAGCTTGGCTTTCAGCATCAGATGGACGTCCTCGCCGGACATCCTGAGCCGATAATCCCCGGGCGTGCCAATTCCTGTGGCATAGACGTATTCGACCAGGCTGTTTTGAACGACTTCGGCGTCTCCGAGCTGCTGATCGAAATGGCGCGCCAGCAGCAGCACGGTATTTTCCAGTTCGCGCGCGCTGCTATTCAGCGCCCGCTCGCGGAAATTGCCGACCATCACCGCGGTTCCGATGACGATGGCGGCAATCAGAAGCACGCCGCACAGGATCAGCCAGTGGATCGGGCCCCGCCGGACCGACCAGGCAATAGCGATGACGTTGCCCGCAGCGGCGGCTATGCCGCCGACACGACCACCCACGCTGCTCCCTGAAGGGTGCTCTTGCATAGCCCAACTCCCGGAAGCCATGGATACAGGCCACAAATGGAGGCACCGTTAGGAATTCCGGTTAGGGAACCGTTAATCCTAAGTCGATGTTTGCCGCCACGTTCGCCTCAGGCCGCGCCGGTAAACCTTGAGTTGAACGAGATTCCGGCCCGAGGCCGAGAGTGGTACCCGCCGCCGCGTTTTTGCTGTAGCGTGGCGGCACGATGGCCTCCTCAGACCTCGAAACGCGCGTCGCGGTCCGGCGCCGCAAGAACAGGATCTCCGCGCTGCTGGTGCTCGCGGGCGGGCTGCTGCTGTTTGCCGTCGCCGCCGGCGCATTATACCTGGCGCTGCAGCCGGTAACCTTGCGGATCGCCGTCGGCCCGCCCGCCAGCGACGATCAGAAGCTGGTGCAGGCGCTGGCGCAGACCTTTGGCCGCGAAAAAAGCCCGGTCCGGCTGACGCCGATAACGACCGAAGGCGCCACCGAAAGCATCGCGCTTCTCGCAGGCTCCAAGACCGATCTCGCGGTGGCCCGCGGCGATCTGGAAATGCCGGCTGACGCGCAATCCGTGGTCATCCTGCGCAAGAACGTTGTCGTGCTGTGGGCGCCTTCCGGACTTGCCGCCAAGGGCTCGAAGAAAGCGCCGGCCGCGAAAATCAAATCCATCGACGGTCTACCCGGCCATCGCGTCGGCGTCATCGGCCGGACCCAGGCCAACGTCACGCTGCTGCGCGTCATCCTGAAGGAATCCGGCGTCGACCCTGACAAGGTGGCGGTCACCCAGTTCGGCACCCATCAGATCGCGGATATGGCGCGCGATCCGGCGATCGATGCGTACATGGCGGTCGGCCCGCTGGAGAGCAAGATCACCGCCGAAGCCATCGCCGCAACCGCCAAGGCCAGGGGCGAGCCGAAATTCCTCCCGATCGATGTGTCGGAAACCATTGCCCAGAAGCACCCGCTTTACGAAGCGGAGGAGATTCCCGGCAGCACTTTCAATTCATCGCCGGCCAGGCCCGAGGACAAGATCGATACGGTCAGCGTCAATCACCTGATCGTGGCGCGGAAGGCGCTGTCCGAAACCGCGGTCGGCGGATTCGTCCGGCAGCTGTTTACCGTGCGCCAGCAACTGGCCAAGGAAGTGCCGGGCGCGGGAAAAATCGAAAAACCCGATACCGACAAGGACGCCGCACTTGCCGCGCATGCGGGCGCGGCGGCCTATATCGACGGCACCGAACGCACCTTCCTCGAGCGATACAGCGACTATTTCTGGTTCGCGATTCTGATTTTCTCCGGGCTGGGCTCGGCCGGGGCCTGGTTGCGCCATTATCTGAAACGGAACGAGCGCGAGGAGAACACGCTGCATCGCGAAAAGCTTCTGGCGATGATACCCAGGGTGCGCGAGACGGAATCGCTGGAAGAACTGGCGGCCATGCAGCACGAGGCGGACGGCGTCCTTCGCGAAACCCTCGAATGTTACGACGATGGCGCGATCGAAGAAGGCGACCTGTCGGCCTTCGGCCTGGTCATGGAACAGTTTCATCATGCCGTGGTCGACCGCCGCGTGGCGATCGCTGCCGCCGCGCCCGAGCTGCCGCGCATGCGCGCCTTGTAGCTCATGCCCACCGCTTCTGACGTCCGCAGGACAGCGCTGGCGCTGGATGGCGTGCGCGAAATCGATCATTGGGGCCGGCCTGCCTGGCGCACCTCAAAGCGCATTTTCGCGGTGATGCGGCCCGACGGGCTCTATCTGCATCTGCCGGAGGAGCGAAAGCAGTTCCTGTTCGAGGCGGCGCCGGATGTGTTCGTGCGGTTCATGTGGGGCAAGACCGCGAACGTGATCGTGCAGATCGCGAAGGTTTCGAGGAAGGAACTGGAAGGGCTGGTGCGCGAGGCGTGGCAACATGCAACGCCGCCGGCGAAGCCGCGCGCGGCGTCGAAATCCGTGCGGAGAGACTAACCCTTGCGCTTCGCGGCAGCCGGCGCCGGCGGCGTACAGGCGTATTTGATTTCGTGTTTCGGGCCGATGATCGCGCTGACGTCGGTCAGGCGGCAGGAACTGCGGCCGGTATTTGCGAGATACTGCAAGGCCGCGGCTTCGAATGGCTCCTTGGCCGTCGGCATGGTGCCATGGACCAGTGTCCAGCTCATGCCCTTGGTGATTATCATCTTGCTTGCAGACGGCTTGTCGAACACACGAAAGGTCTCTGCGCCGAGCTGGAGTTCGACGACTTCAATGTTGGAATACTCGCCGACGAGGAAGTTGGTGAGCGCTTCGTTGGTGTGGTCGCCGCCAGCTTTGCAGCCGCCCAGCACGGCCACCGCGACGACGATCGCAAGTTTCCCGGTGGCGTCCGTAATTTTGCCCGCCATTGCGAACCTCCCATTTGATTTTCCGCGCTACACCAAAGCGGCAGCTGCGCGCATGCTATTTGCGCGTAAAAGCCTCTTTTGCATCGATCGCCTGCTTCGATGCAAGTCCTGCGGCCGCTAGCGCGGTTGCGGCCGGATCGCCGGGCCTGCTCCACCACGGCAATCTCGCCTCGATACCCCGCGTCACCGGCTCGCCCAGCACGCCGCCAAAATCGAGCGGCCAGAAGCCGTTCGGCATGGCCTCCGCGGTGACGCCGCGCAGCCGAAAACCTTTGCCGTAGGTGGCCTCGAGGTCGTCCGGCTTGACCGCGCGCATGGTGGCGGGATCGTTGATGTCGGTGAATGCCGCCAGCACCGGGATCAGCGCGCCGGTCACCGGGGCGCTGCCGCTGATCCGGTTCATATCGGTGAACAAGGTCTTGGGGCCGGCGGCGATGAACGCGCGCAACGCCACGTAATGCATGCCGTCGAGTTCAAGCCCGGTGTCGCCGATGTGCGCCAGTAGCGCCACAAGGTTCTTGCCGCCGCCGAGATCGACAACTAGCGCATCGCCCTTGGTGAGGGTCGAGCCGCTGCGGCTGTAGCCGCGGTCGGGATGCACCGCCAGCACGCCGGATGCCGATTTGACGCCTTCGGGCGTCTCCACCTCGACGGCCAGGCGATATTTGTGGCCCGGCCGGTTGATACGAATCTGATCGCCGATCACCAGCGCCGCCAGCAGCCCGACCGGACCGACCCATTTGAAATTCCTGTTACGCCCCTCTCACCCGGTTGGCCCGTGCCCCGGACGCAGGCGCAGCGTGTAGCTCTTGCGAAACGGTGCGCTGCTGAGCCGGGGCCGTAACGAACGC
The DNA here is from genome assembly GCA_963710045.1 of uncultured Alphaproteobacteria bacterium. GTDB lineage: Bacteria > Pseudomonadota > Alphaproteobacteria > Rhizobiales > Xanthobacteraceae > Bradyrhizobium. The sequence continues at coordinate 69,624 of CAVPZO010000054.1, forward strand.
CGGTGTCTGGTACGGTCCCGGCTCTGCGGAGCGGCATGAAGAATGCCGCACCGCGTCCGGGAAACGAGGGGCACCGCCTTGCACGATTGGCGCGCCAGCGTCAAACGGCGCGCCGTAGCGGCTTGATCCCGGACGCAATTGACGAAAGAGTGCGTCCGGATCGGTTTGAAAAGGAAGTGCAGTGGCGGCCTCTGACGAAAATCGAATTCAGGCGCGCAACGATCTGGCGTGGGCGATATCGGCCGGCGGCATCGGCGCCGTGCTGTTCGCAGCGCTGCTGGTCGCAACCTGGTATCACGCCTCGACGCTGTTTCTGATCTTTGCAGGCGTGCTGCTCGGGGTCGCGCTCTACGCCATGAGCAACCTGCTCGGCCGCGTCACGGAAATTCCGCATTCGCTGCGGCTTACCGCCATCTGTCTCGTGCTCGCGGCGTTGTTGTCGGGCGTGATTTTCCTCGGCGGCGCCACCATTGCGGATCAAGCCAAGGTACTGAGCGGCACCATCAAATCGCAGGTCGTCAACCTCAAGGCGTTCCTGGAAAAGTACGGCGTCGACACCAGCTACCTCGATATCGGCAATCTGGCCGCGGCGCCCGCAGGCTCGTCGACCTCGGAAGCGCCCGCGGCTGCCGCACAACATAATCTGCCCAGCGCCGGCGCCATCGCATCGAGCGGCGGCGCCATCCTCAGCCAGACCTGGAAGATCGTGCTCGGCACCGTCGGTGCGGTCGGCAATTTCTTCATCGTGCTGTTTCTCGGCCTGTGCTTTGCCGCGCAACCGGGCGTCTATCGCGACGGCCTGATCTACATGGCGCCGGCCCGGCGCCGCGCCAATGTGGCGATCGTGGTCGACCGCATCGGCGAGACGCTGCAGCGCTGGCTGATCGCGCAGATGGTCACGATGTTCGCGGTGTTCCTGATAACCTGGCTTGGTCTCGCCCTGCTGGGTATCCCGAGTTCTTTCATCCTGGGCGTCCAGGCCGGCCTGCTCACCTTCATTCCGACCGTAGGCGCGCTGATCGGCGGACTGATCGTGGTGCTGGCAAGCCTCGCGTCGGGATGGATCGCCGCCTTGAGCGCGTTCGTGCTTTTTCTCGGCATTCACTCGCTGGAAAGCTACATCCTGACCCCGATGCTGCAGCGCCATGCGCTGGATATTCCTCCCGCGACGCTGTTCGCGTTCCAGATCCTGCTTGGCGTGGTGTTCGGCATCTGGGGCCTCGCGCTGGCGCTGCCGCTGATGGCGGTCGTGAAGGTCGTGATCAATTTCATGCACGAGGATGGCGGCGGCTAGTCGTCATTCCGGGGCGCGCGAAGCGCGAACCCGGAATCCATAACCCCGGTATTCGAGTTCAGCATCCACACGCCGACGCAGGGAGTATGGATTCCGGGCCTGCGCGCAAGAGCGCGCATCCCGGAATGACGTTATTAGAAACTCGCCACCGTATTGGTGTGCTCGACCTCCGGCGGTGCTGCGAAATGCGGCCCGACCAGCGCACGCCATTCGGCGAAATTCTCCGAGCCGCGAAAATCCACCGTGTGATTTTCCAGCGTCTCCCATGTGATGTGCAGCCGGTAGCGCGACGGTTTTTCGATTGAGCGGTGCAGCTCGAAACTTTTCCAGCCCTTGCAGCGCTTGAAGATCGGCTCCGCTTTGGCGATTGCGGCCTCAAAATCCTTTTCGCTGCCAGGCTTGATGTCGATTTGCGCGATTTCGGTGATCATGTGGGATACGGCCTTCTTGATTGCGTCCTGCCCGGACTTGATCCGGGCATCCATCTTTCTTTGAAAGGTGATGGATTGCCGGGTCAAGCCCAGCAATGACGAAAATCGAAGGTATTTAGCTGAACGCGACGACGAAGCCGACCACCATCAGGCAGCAGCCGATGAACGCAATCATCGGCCAGTTGGTGCGCGGCCGGTCGTAGCGGCCCTGCGCGCGCCGTTCGCTGATCAGCGCGGTCTCATATTCGTCAGAGGACGAGAACATGCAGGCAAAGCCGCTGCGCGCCGAAGCGGCAGCCGTTTCCAGCGCAATCATTGCGGCGTTGGAACTGTTGCTGCGCGCGGTGTCCATGCTCGATATTATCGATGGAATGGTAAACAGGTGGTTACGCCTGCACTGCGCTGACGACGGCGGGCGGATGGCCGTGGCCGGCAAGGCCCGCGATTCTGCGCCGTCCGCTTTCCAGCGACAGCGGTTGCTGCTCGGTCGCCGCCTGGACGCGGTTGCGCCCCGCCCGCTTGGCCTGATAGAGCGCGGTGTCGGCGGCCGCCAGCAGCACGTCCAGTTCGGTCAAGGCCGGCCCGCCCGCAACGCCGATGCTGACCGTGGTCTCGACCGGAACGTCATCGGCCGCGATGCCGCTGCTCGCAAACGCCTCGCGCACGCGTTCGGCGGCGATCAGCGCCTCTTCCATCGAACACGGCAGCAGCGCCGCGAATTCCTCGCCGCCGATTCGCCCCGACAGATCGGTGATGCGCAGCGTGTTGGTCACCACCGCGGCGAACAGTTTCAGCACCTCATCGCCCGCCGGATGGCCGAAGCGGTCGTTGATCGACTTGAAATGGTCGATGTCGAAAATCATCACCGTCACCGGACGCCCGGCATTGGCTTCGCGTTCGATCATGCGCGAGGTGGCTTCGGCAAAGCCGCGGCGGTTGAACATTCCGGTCAAGGGGTCGATCGAGGCCGCGGTCTTGTGAACGCTGACCGTGCGCTCCGAGACCAGCATGAAGATGATGAAGACCGTGCCGACGGCGTACAGCACAAGCTCGATGGCGAAGGCGGTCACCCAGATGCTGGTTGAGAAGTTCTCATCGTGCGAACGAAGGAAATCCCCGAGCAGGATGGGCAGCATCAGCACAAAACCGTGCAGCACCGGCACGGCGACCGCCGGCCAGCGCTTCCGCAGCTTGCGGCGGCGCTCCGACCACAACTCGTTGGCGGTCAGCGCGGCATAGATCGCGACGATAGCAGCGCCGATCGTCATGCGCAGCGCGGCATCCTCCGGCAGCAGCGTGGTGATGGCGGCGACCCAGACCAGCGCGCCGAGGACAATGCCGGGCCAGTTCGACTTGCGGCCATGAAATACCCGCGCCGCGTTCCACACCATGCCGCAGGCGATGAAGCCGAAGGCGTTCAGCGCCAGCGAAGCCATCTCGCCCAGGCTGGCCAGGGTCCAGAGCGATACCGAAGCCGCGCCGAGGATGTAAGCGGCGCCCCACCAGTTAAGCGCCGGGATGCGCTCCTGGCGTCCGAAAAACAGCAGCATCACTCCCAGCAGCGCCGCGACCAGCGTGGCGACCAGATAGAGCGTGGAGGTATCGAGCGACATGACTGTTGTCACCAAGTTGTTTTCACACGAGTTCCCGACGCGGAACACGTTTGGGGTATTTGGGATGCCAGAATTTACGCGTCCCGCGTTGGCAATCCGTTTGCGCGCCGCCACAACTTTTATCGAAAAGTAGCGACAATTCGTCGGCACTCCGGCAATGAAAAAGGCGGTGCGGGGTAGCAGTTGGGACCGGCTCTGTCTCGCGGCCCCGCGGAGCGGTGCTCTGCCCGGATAGCCTCCCGGAAATCTCCGAGGCAGCGTCTGAAAGGTGTTTTCTGTGGCAGACAAGAAACATGTAGCTCGGCTGCGCAAAGGTGCCGCCACGTGGAATAATTGGCGGCGTAGCGGCGCACAGTTTCCCGATTTGACCGATGCCGATCTGCACGATGTCGACTTGAGCGGCGCCAACTTGGTCGGCGCCAGCCTGAGCGGAGCCAACCTGGGCGGAGCCAACCTGAGCGAAGCCAATATTAGCGGCGCTGACCTCAACGGCGCTGACCTGAGCGGCGCAACCTGTACAACGCCCACCTGATCGGCACTAATCTGAGCGGCGCGGGCCTGAAACGTGCCCGCCTAGTCGGCACCGATTTGAGCTACGCCACCCTGAACGGCGCCAACCTGAGCAAAGCTGAATTGCGCTATGCCAACTTGAGCGGCACCGACCTGAGTGAAGCCAATTTTAGCGGCGTCGAGTTATTTGAGACTGTTCTTGCAAATATCGATCTCAGCGTCGTTATGAGCCTGGAAACTTGCCGGCACTCGGGGCCGAGCGTCATTGACTTCAGGACTCTCGAAAAATCCCACCCATTGCCGCTGGAGTTTCTACGAGGGGTCGGTTTGCCCGACAACGTGATCGACTATCTGCCTTCGCTGCTTAGCCAGCCCATCCAGTACTATTCATGTTTCATCAGCTATTCGTCCAAGGACGATGATTTCGCCAGGCGCATCCACGCCGACCTGCAGAGCAAAGGGGTGCGATGCTGGTTTGCGCCTCATGATTTGCCCATTGGAGGCAAGATACTCGACGAGATCGATGCCGCTATCCGGCTGCGGGACAAAGTTCTGCTGATCCTGTCCGAGCATTCGATTGGGAGCGACTGGTCGAGGATGAGGTGAAGACGGCCTACGAGGAAGAGCGCAGGCGCAAGCAGACGATGCTATTCCCGATCCGTCTGGACGATGCCGTCATGGAGACCAAGGAGGCATGGGCGGCGAAGCTGCGGGCGGATCGCAACATCGGCGATTTCCGGCAGTGGAAGGACCATGATCGCTATCGGGAAGTTTTTGAACGCGTGCTGCGCGACCTCCATGCCGGTGACGCGAGAAAGAAAACGAGTTGAGCTGAGGGAGACCTTCATTTCTCCCGAAGGGAGAGGTGCGTCCTCGTGCCCCGGACGCAGCGCAGCGTGCAGCACTTGCGGAACGGTGCGCTGCAGAGCCGGGGTCCCGGTTACGACGCGATGTCTGAAGCTGGGTCCCGGTTCTGCGAAGCACCGCTTCGCAAGAGCTACGCGCTGCATCGCGCCCGGGACACGTAACGCTACAGAAAAAGGCGGCTGCCGTTTCCGGCAACCGCCTTTGATGGTGCGCACTTGCGCGAACGCTTACCGCTTCGAGAACTGGAACGAGCGCCGCGCCTTGGCCTTGCCATACTTCTTGCGCTCCACCACGCGGCTGTCGCGGGTGAGGAAGCCGCCCTTTTTCAGGACGCCGCGCAGGTCCGGCTCGAAATAGGTCAGTGCCTTGGAGATGCCGTGACGCACGGCGCCCGCCTGTCCCGACAATCCGCCGCCGGCGACGGTGCAGATCACGTCATACTGGCCGGCGCGGGCGGCTGCGACCAGCGGCTGCTGGATCATCATGCGCAGCACGGGGCGAGCGAAATACACTTCGACTTCGCGGGTGTTGACCACGATCTTGCCGGCGCCGGGCTTGATCCAGACCCGGGCGACCGCGTCCTTGCGTTTTCCCGTGGCGTAGGCGCGATTGTGCTTGTCGACCTTCTTGACGTATTTCGGCGCTTCCGCCACGGCCGGCTTAAGCGCCGACAACTGGTCGAGAGACTGCATGGTGTCGGACATCTTATGCGGCCCTCATGTTCTTGCGGTTCATTGCGGCGACGTCGAGCGTCTCGGGTTGCTGGGCCTCGTGCGGATGCTCGGGGCCGGGATAGACGCGCAGATTGCCGAACTGCACGCGGCCAAGCGGCCCGCGCGGGATCATGCGCTCGACGGCTTTTTCCACCACGCGCTCGGGAAAGCGGCCCTCGAGGATCGACTTGGCGGTATGTTCCTTGATGCCGCCGATGAAGCCGGTGTGATTGTAATAGACCTTGTTGTCGCGCTTGCGCCCGGTCAGCACCACATGGGCTGCATTGATGATGATGACGTGGTCGCCGCAATCGACGTGGGGCGTGTAGGTCGGGAGGTGCTTGCCGCGCAGCCGCATCGCGACGAGGGTGGCGAGCCGGCCGACGACCAGACCTTTGGCGTCGATCAGGATCCACTTCTTCGTCACTTCGGCGGGCTTTGCCGAAAACGTTTTCATGTGAGGAAATCCGTGAAAGGAGACATCGGCGCCACAGCGCCGGACTTGCGGGCTTGTAGATAAGCGGGCGGTTTACGTCAATGCCGGCTGAGGTCAATAACGGTAGCAAAAACAACAGCTTGTAAATATGGTGCGATATTACCGTACAAAACCTCAAGCATTCGGAATGGAATAGGTCGCGGTAACATGGGCGATCGGGTCGGGCGATGGCCCCGACATCAGGCTGACCTCGCCGACCGCGAGCCGCTTGCCGAGTTTCAGCAGTTTTGCCGCGGCGAGCACGTCCTGCCCCGGCGCGCCCTTGCGCAGAAAATTGATGTTGAGATTGGTGGTCACCGCAAGGCCGACCGGGCCGATCGCCGACAGCAGCACCACATACATGGCGACGTCGGCAAGCGCCATCAGCGTCGGCCCCGAGACCGTTCCGCCGGGACGCAGCATCCTGTCGTGGAAGCGTTCCCGGATCAGACAGCTTTCGCCGTCGGCGCGCTCGATGGTGATGTTGCCGGCGGCAAAAGCTTGCGGAAACTCCCTGTGCAGAAACACATCGAGCTCCGCCACGCTCATTTTTGCAATCGCCATGCCGCTCCGCCCTGCCCTCGCCTCTCGCCGCTTCCTACATTAAGATGAACGCCCTGCCCAACTGGAACTTTCGATGACCGCCCAGACCGCCCGTGCGAGCGCGCCGCAAGCCCCGATTCTCCTGCGCGAGATGGCAGGCCCTATTGCCGTGCTGACGCTCAATCGTCCGGCGGCGCGCAACAGCCTGTCCGAGGGCATGATCGCCGAGCTGCACGCGGCGCTGGACCAACTTCGCGACGATGCAAATGTGCGCGCCGTGGTGATCGCGGCCAGCGGCACGGCGTTTTCCGCCGGCCACGATATGAAGGAACTCACCGCGCGCCGCGCCGACGCCGATCGCGGCCGCGCCTACTTTGCCCAGATGATGAACGCCTGCAGCGCGATGATGCAGGCCATCGTGCAATTGCCAAAGCCCGTGGTCGCCGCCGTGCAGGGCGTCGCCACCGCCGCCGGCTGCCAACTGGTCGCAAGCTGCGATCTCGCGGTGGCGTCTGATGCCGCGACCTTCGCCACGCCCGGCGTTGACATCGGGCTGTTCTGTTCGACCCCGATGGTGGCGCTGACGCGCAACGTGCCGCGCAAGCACGCCATGGAAATGCTGCTGACCGGCGAGCCGGTTTCCGCGGTCGCGGCACGCGAGATGGGCCTGATCAACCGCGTGGTCGCCGCCGGCACCGAACGCGACGCGGCAATTGAGCTCGCGCAAAAGGTCGCGAACAAATCCGCCTACATCGTCAAGATCGGCAAGGCCGCGTTCTACCGCCAGGCCGAAATGAGCCTCAGCGAGGCCTACCGTTATGCATCCGAGGTGATGACGGAGAACATGATGGCCCGCGACGCCGAGGAAGGCATCGGCGCGTTTATAGAGAAGCGCGAGCCGAAATGGCAGGACAATTGACGGCTCGTGCCCCGGACGCAGCGCAGCGCGTAGCCCTTCGCGAAGCGGTGCGCTGCAGAGCCGGGGCCCCGGTTGCTTGCAACTCGAAGAAACCGGGGTCCCGGTTCTGCGAAGCGGCATGAAGAATGCCGCATCGCGCCCGGGACACAAAGGTATTTGAAATGAACCACGACGCCTACAATGACGCCTACATCCGCGAGATCCTCAGCGGCGTGAAAACCATCGCGATGGTCGGCGCCTCGCCGGTCAATGTGCGTCCGAGCTATTTTGCATTCAAATATCTGGCCGAGCGCGGCTACGACATGATCCCGGTCAATCCCGGCCACGTCGGCAAGAGCCTGGTGGGAAAACCGTTCGTCGCGTCGCTGGCCGACATCGGCCGTCCCATCGACATGATCGACATTTTCCGCAACTCCAGCCACATCATGCCGGTGGTCGAAGAAGCGCTGAAACTCAACCCGCTGCCGAAGGTGATCTGGATGCAGCTCGGCGCGCGCGATGACGCTGCCGCCGCGAAAGCCGAAGCCGCCGGCCTCAAGGTGGTGATGAACCGCTGCCCGAAGATCGAATATGGCCGGCTGTCGTCGGAGATTTCCTGGATGGGGGTCAACTCGCGCACGCTGAGTTCGAAGCGCGCGCCGATGCCGACCAAGGGCATGCGGCTGTCGCTGAATCGCATGAGCGTCGGCGGCGGCGAGACGCTGGCCTCCGACCGCGCGGCGAAAGACAAAGCCGATTCCGCGTAACGACAATTCGTAGGGCGGATTAGTGCAGCGTAATCCGCCAATTCCGATGTTGCCAAGATGGCGGATTACGCTGCGCTAATCCGCCCTACGGGCTACCGGCTCCGTCCGCCTTGACGGCGCACGCGCGGGCCGCGATTGTCCCCTCATGGTGAGGAGGCGCGCTTGCGCCGTCTCGAACCATGAGGTCACACCGCGTTGCCATCCTTCGAGACGCGGCCAACAGGCCGCTCCTCAGGATGAGGCCGTCATAAAGGGATCAAGAATGACCGATCGTCTTCCGGGATTTGCCACCCTCGCCGTCCATGCCGGCGCCCAGCCCGATCCCACCACCGGCGCGCGGGTGACGCCGATCTACCAGACCACCTCGTTCGTGTTCAACGACGCCGACCATGCCGCGTCCTTGTTCGGGCTGCAGGCGTTCGGCAATATCTACACCCGGATCGGAAACCCGACCAATGCGGTGCTGGAAGAGCGCGTCGCATCCCTCGAAGGCGGCACCGCGGCGGTCGCGGTGGCGTCCGGCCACGCCGCGCAGGTCATCGTCATGCAGCAACTGCTGCAGCCCGGCGACGAATTCATCGCCGCGCGAAAACTGTACGGCGGTTCGATCAACCAGTTCACCCACGCCTTCAAGAGCTTTGGCTGGAACGTGGTGTGGGCCGACTCCGACGATATCTCGAGTTTTGAGCGCGCGGTGACGCCGCACACCAAGGCGATCTTCGTCGAATCGATCGCCAATCCCGGCGGCACCGTGACCGACATCGAGGCGGTTTCGGCCGTGGCCCGCAAGGCCGGCGTACCCTTGATCGTCGACAACACCCTGGCGACGCCCTATCTGATCCGCCCGATCGACCACGGCGCCGACATCGTCGTGCATTCGCTGACGAAATTTCTCGGCGGCCACGGCAATTCGATCGGCGGCATCATCGTCGACGCCGGCACCTTCGACTGGTCGAAAGACAACAAGTATCCGATGCTGAGCGAGCCGCGGCCGGAATATCACGGCATCAAGCTGCAGGAGACGTTTGGGAATTTTGCCTTTGCCATCGCCTGCCGCGTGCTCGGCTTGCGCGATCTGGGACCGGCACTGTCGCCATTCAACGCGTTCCTGATCCTCACCGGCATCGAAACGCTGCCGTTGCGGATGCAAAAGCACTGCGAAAACGCCAAGGCGGTGGCGGAATGGCTGTCGGCCCATCCGGCGGTGGCGTCGGTGAATTATGCCGGGCTTGCGAGCGACAAATACAACAACCTCGCGCGCAAATACGCGCCGAAGGGCGCCGGCGCGGTGTTCACCTTCAGCCTCAAGGGCGGCTACGAGGCCGGCGTCAACCTGGTGTCGAACTTAAAACTGTTCTCGCATCTTGCCAATGTCGGCGACACCCGCTCGCTGGTGATCCATCCGGCCTCGACCACGCACAGCCAGCTCGACGACGCGCAAAAGGTAAAATCCGGCGCGGGTCCGGATATTGTGCGGCTGTCGATCGGGATCGAGGACAAGGAAGATCTGATCGCGGATCTGGAGCAGGCGCTGGGTTGATCGTCATTCCGGGGCGCGCCTCTTCGGCGCGAACCCGGAATCCAGCGTCACGGCAGGTATCTGGATTCCGGGTCTGCGCCCAAGAGGGCGTATCCCGGAATGACGGATTACCCCTTCATCGCCCGCATCGCCTTATCCTCGCGCGACAGCCGCGCATTGCGCTGGAACACTGAATAGGTCGCCAGCGCAAACAAGATCACCAGCAACTGAATGGACAAGGCCTCGAAGGTCGGATTGAGGCCGATCGCGCTCAGAAACGCCGCGCCCTTGGCCGAGGTGACCGGAATAACCGCCTGCTCCTGGAATTCCTGCACCGCCTCGCCGATGAATTTGATCGCCATCGCGAACAGGAAGGCCGAGGTGATGATGAACAACGGCCGCAACGGGATCTTCCGCGCGATCAGGTTGATGAAATAGAACAGCACCACGAGGCCGACCGTCGCAGCGCCAAGGCCCGCGAACAGTCCGGCGCTCCAGCCGCCCTCGGTGGTGGCGAGCGCGCTGATGAACAGCACGGTTTCAGCGCCCTCGCGAAACACCGCGAGGAACGCCAGCGCGGCGACCGCCCACACGGTATCCTGCGCCAGCGCGCCATCGGCCTTGTGCGCGAGGTAATCCTGCCAGCCCTTCGGGTCCTGCTTCACCATCAGCCAGCCGCTGACATAGAGCATCAGGCCTGCGGCGACGAGGATGATGACGCCTTCGAGGATGTCGCTGTGCTCGCCGGAATTGAGCATCGCGAACAGCCAGGCAGCGACGATGCTGGCGCCGATGGCAGCGAGCGCGCCGCCATAAAGCGCGTTGATGCGATGACCGGCGCCGGCCTTGGTCAGGTAGCCGGCGAGTGCGGCGATGACCAGCATCGCCTCAAGCCCTTCTCTCAACAAGATGACGGCGGCCTGGATGAATGCGGATGACATGAACGAGCCTGTGTTTCGCAGTTTGGCTGGTTTTATCCGCCGAAAGGCGCAAGTAAAGCAGAGCCGTCACACACAATGTCGTTAGCGTTCGGGCGCACACAGGAAAGCACTGCAAATAAAGCGGTACTAAAACTCGCGAGAAATTAGAATCGTTCAATTCAGCCGGTCTGTCCGACCGGCAAACCCACTCGCCGCGGCGTCTGTTCCGGCTGCCGCGCTAGCCGTTCAACCTGCAATATCGCCAATGTCAAAACAACAATCGCAAACGCCTGATGCGCCAGCGCCAGCCCGAGCGGAACCTGGTGCAGCAGCGTCAGGATTCCCAGCATCGCCTGCAACGTCACGGCAATCGCGAGCGCCACTGCGCCGTTGATAACAGCGGTCGGCGCGCGCGAACGAACGGCATCGGCCGCGTGCAGGATGGCCAGCGCGAACAGCGTGTACGCCATCATGCGATGCTCGAACTGCACCATCAGCGTGTTGTCGAACAGGTTGCGCCACCACGGCTCCTCGAAGAACAGCCGCGCCGCGGAGGGAATAAGCCCGCCGTCGATCGCGGGCCAGGTGTTGTAGACGCGCCCCGCGCGCAAGCCAGCCACCAGCGCGCCGAGATAAAGCTGCACGAAGGTCAGCGCCAGCAGCGCTAAGGCTGTGATTTTCAGCCGCGACGAGGCAACGACCGGTTGCCGTCCTTCGAGCCGCCGCAGCGTCCAGACGATGGCGGCGTAAATCAGCAGCGCCAGCACCAGATGCGTGGCGAGACGAAGTTGCGAGACCTCGACCCGATGCGTCAGACCGGAGGCCACCATCCACCAGCCCACCGCGCCCTGCAGCGCGCCGAGGGCGAAGATGATCCACAGCCGGCGCTTCAGGTCGGCGCCCAGCGCGCCGCGCCAGAGAAACCACAGGAACGGCAGCAGATAGGCTATGCCGATGACGCGGCCGAGCAGCCGGTGGCTCCACTCCCACCAGAAGATGGTCTTGAACTCGGCCAGATTCATGCCGGCGTTGAGTTCGCGATATTGCGGGATGGTCTTGTAGCCCTCGAACGCTTCCGTCCACTGCGCTTCCGTCATGGGCGGCAAGGTTCCGGTGACCGGCTTCCACTCCACGATCGACAGCCCCAACTCGGTCAGCCGCGTCGCACCCCCGACCAGCACCATGACCGCGATCAGGGCCGCCATCGTCACGAGCCACCAGCGCACGGCACGCGGGGCATGGTGTGAGGTAAGTTCGGTCATCAAACCAGCGTCTTGAATGAATTGGCGCGCACCTTATAGTCCGCCGCCTCCCGCGCGCCAAGGCGCGCTCCCGCTGCGAGCCGCACATTTCCGTCATGAGAATCCGCACCCGCAAATTCGTTGGAACCATCGCCCTGCTGGTGCTGGTGGTGGTGTGGTCGCTGCTGGGAATGACGCTGGCGCAAACGCCGTGGCTGGCGGCGTCCGGGCTCTATCAGGCGATCTTCTACGTGGTGGCCGGCATCGGCTGGGTGCTGCCGGCAATGCCGATCATCAGCTGGATGTCGCGGCCGGATGTTTGAACGTGTCCCGGGCGCGATGCGGCATTCTTCATGCCGCTTCGCAGAACCGGGACCCCGGTTAAGCGTCGCGTGATAACCGGGACCCCGGCTCTGCAGCGCACCGCTTCGCGAAGAGCTACGCGCTGCGCTGCGTCCGGGGCACGGGAAACATCACCCCCGACAGCATCACCCGCATCACGCGTAGCGAACGTTGCCGTCCATCCCAAGCTATGCGCGGCAGCGCGTGCAGGTTCGATTTGCCTTCGGCCCTGACGATACCCGGCAGCGCGGTCACCGCGCTGGCAAAGCCGGCCTCCCCGGCCAGCACGACGTGTTGCCGGTTAAATGATCCGCGGTCGCCGAACGGATAGGCGAAATGCGGGACATCGCGATGAACCGCGGTTTGCGTCACCGCCCTGCCCATCGACATTTCGCGCGAAGCCGCCGCATCCTTCAGGCTGGTCAGCACCGGCGCGTTCACGGTCATGCTTGCGATCGTCACATTCGGATCGGCCGCGAGTTTCGCCAGATCGTCCCAGTCCATGAATGCCTGGCGCGATAGCCCCGCGAGATCGACAGAGTAACGCTTGCACAGGTCGTTGATCGCAGCCGACAGATCCGGCGGCGCCAGTGAGCGCAACCATCGCTCAAGCAAATCGTAGAGTTGAACTTTCCGATCGGTGTCCGCGATCTCGAAGCGCTGTTCCTTGTCGTCCATCACCAGCGCGATGCGGTCGTTGTGCGCGATCACCGCCTCGAGCGCCAGCCACCATGCTTCGCCGAGGCCATCGGGAAACGCGGTCGGCACGTAAACCGTGAACGGCACGCCGTGCCGCGCCAGCACCGGATAGCCCGAGATCATGAGGTCGCGGGTGGCGCCGTCGAAGGTCAGGCACACGAATCGCCGCGGTAACTTCGCGCTCGTCGCGCGGTGGCAAACCTCGTCCATCCCGACGATGTCGTAGTTCCAGCGTTTTAGCGCGCGGATGGTGCGGTCGAGAAACTCAGGCGTGATCTCATGGGCCCGGCGCGGCTGAAACTCGGCGTTGCGCGCCGGGCGCACGCGCTCGAACCGCAGGATCGCGCCGGCCCCGCCGGCACGCCGCTCCATCAGCCGCGCGTAGCCGCTGAAATAGGCGAGCCGCAAGCCCACGCCCGCCAAGAATCGGTTCCCGGATGACAACGCCATGCCCCTCAATGCGGCCATTCCCGCCCCGCCGCGGCCGCATTCTCATTACTCTTTGTTGACATTTCTTTGCAAAGGTCGGCCAAAGCCGAAAAATCTAAATAAACTCTCAAAATACGGGTTGTGCGATGACCATGGCGGCCGTGATGGAAAGCCGAGCGGGAACGCAGGCGTGGCCGGAGACCAGCCGCATCGTCAGCGTCGAACTTGTCAGCGACATGCGCGCGGCGGAAACCGTCTGGCGCGGCCTCGAACAATCAAACCAGTTCTGCACGCCGTATCAGCGCTTCGATTTCCTTGAGGCATGGCAACGTCAGGTCGGGACACGCGAAGGCATCCGGCCCTTCATCGTCATCGCCCATGACCGGGAGCATCAGCCGCTGCTGCTGTTGCCGCTCGGCGTCAGGCGCGAGAGCGGCGCGCGCGTCGCACGATTTCTCGGCGGCAAGCATGCGACCTTCAACATGGCGTTGTGGGATAAGGATTTTGCCGCCACCGCGGCCAAAGCCGATCTCGACGCATTGGTTTCGATGATTGCCGCGCACGGGCAGGCCGACGTGCTGGCGTTGACGCAGCAGCCGCAACGCTGGATGGATCTGCCGAATCCGTTTGCGCTATTGCCGCATCAGCTCTCGGCCAATGATTGCCCGTTGCTGACCATGGAGCCGGGCGCGCCGCCGGTATCGCGCGTCAGCAAATCGTTTCGGAGCCGCCTCAAGGGCAAGGAACGCAAGCTTCAGTCCCTGCCCGGCTATGGCTATCGCCTCGCTACGACGGATGCCGACATCAAGCGGCTGCTCGACTGGTTCTTCACCATAAAACCGCAACGGATGGCGGCGCAGCAGCTGCCCAATGTGTTCGCCGACCCCGGCATCGAGGATTTCATCCGCGACGCCTGCTCAACAAAACTTGCCGGCGGCGGCCACGCCATCGACATCCACGCGCTGCAATGCGACGACGAGGTGATCGCGATCTTCGCCGGCGTCGCCGACAACAACCGCTTCTCGATGATGTTCAACACCTACACGCTGTCGGGCAATGCCAAATACAGCCCCGGCCTGATCCTGATGCGCGACATCATCGATCACTATGCCGAGCGCGGCACGACCTCGCTCGATCTCGGCATCGGCTCGGACGATTACAAGCGGCTGTTCTGCAAGGACGACGAGCCGATCTTCGACAGTTTTGTTCCGCTCAACATCCGCGGCAAGATTGCCGCGGCCGCGCTGTCATCCTTGATGCGCGCCAAGCGGATGATAAAGCACACCCCCGCGCTGATGCAGATCGCGCAGCGGGTGCGCGGCGTGTTGCAGCGCTAACTCCACGTCGTCCCGGCGAACGCCGGGACCCATAACCCCTGGCGTCAGTGTTCTGCCGCGCGCCTGCAAAGCAAGGCTACAAGCGCTGCCTTTCTCATGACCGACACGGCGTATGGGTCCCGGCATTCGCCGGGACGACGAAATTAGGCCGCGACCACGCGCGGCCCCGGCTCGACCATATCAGCCGGCTGCGACGGCTTGCTCAGCATCGTCACATCGGTAAAACCGACGTCCTTGAGCTGGTCGGACATCAGCTTCCGCGCCTCGGCGTTCATCGAGGCGTCGGGCACTACGACCGCGCGGGCATTCGCGGTCAGCAATTCCGCAGGGAGATCGGACGCCGTGCCGGCATCGAGCAGCACGTGATCGTAGACCCGCAGCAGCGCATCGAGCGCCAGCGCCAGCCGCGGCGATTGCAACAGGCTGCGATCGGCGCCCTGCCGTCCGGCGGTGACCAGATGCGCCCGCGACAGCCGGTCGCGCGTGATGACCTGCGCGAAGGAGGCTTCGCCCAGCATCAATTCCGCCAGTCCCGGCGCCATCGGATCGGCCGACACCGCCGCAAAGGCCGGCGACGACGCCGACAAATCCACCACCACGACCTTGGCGTTGCGCGCCAGCAGCCGCGCCAGCGTCAGCGCGGTCAGCGTGATGCTTTCGCTGTGGCCGGTCCCGAGAATCGCGACCTTGCGGGCCGCCTCTCCCGCGCCGCGCAGTTCCTCGGCGAGCTGATCGATTTCGGTGACGGGCGCGGCAAGGTCCGGATGGGTATCGCGCAGCACCGGAACGGTGGGTGGCGAAGCCATGCGCGGGGCAGCCGCCGCAAACGCAGCCGACGCCCGCGGCGCGGTCATGCGCAGCAGTTCGGCGGTGGCGATACAGCCGGCGCTGAGCATCAACGTCGCCAGTGTGGCGATCAGCACGATCGGCAGCTTCTTGGGGAACGCCGGCGTGTTGGACACCAATGCCCGCGAGATGATGCGGCCGTCCGCGGGGGCGGCGTCGATATTTTCGCGCGCGGTGGCCTCGCGGTATTTGGCGAGATAGGATTCCAAGAGATCGCGCTGCGACTTGGCTTCGCGCTCCAGCGCGCGGAGCTGCACGTCCTGGCCGTTGGTCGAGGTCGCCTGCTTCTTCGAAACTTCGAGACTCGCACTGAGGCTCTCGACCCGGCCCGCCGCGATCCGCGCGTCATTCTCCAGCGAACGGGAAACCTTGCTGGCCTCCTCGCGAATCTGGCGGTCGATATCGGCGAGTTGGGCCTTGAGTTCCTTGATGCGGGGGTGATTGTCGAGCAAGGTCGATGATTGCTCGGCCAGTTGCGCGCGCAGCGTGACGCGCTGCTCCGACAGCCGCCGGGTCAGTTCGGAATTCAGCACTTCGGAGGCTTCGATCGGCTTGCCCGACTGCAGCATCTCGCGGATCAGCCGCGATTTCGATTCGGCGTCCGACTTCAGCGCCTTTGCGTTGTTCAATTGCGTATTGAGTTCGCCCATCTGCTGGTTGGACAGCGTGGTATTGTTGGTGCCGACGAACAGGCTGGATTTGGAGCGGAAATCCTCCACCCGCGATTCGGCGTCGCCAACCTTCTTGCGCAGGTTGTCGATTTCACCTGACAGCCATTGCCCCGCGGCCTTGGCCTGCTCCTGCCGCGCGTTCTGCTGCAGCACCAGGTAGTTTTCGGCGATCGAATTGGCGACCTTCGCGGCCAGATCCGGATCGCGCGACTGAAACTCGATCACGACCACGCGCGATTTATCCACGGCATAGGCGGTGAGCCGGTCGAAATAGGCATCGAGCACGCGTTCTTCCGGCGTCAGACTAAAGGGATCGCGGCCAATTCCGAACAACGCCAGCAGCGATTTCACCGGCGACAGGCCCTGCAATACCGGATCGAATTCGGGCCGGTCGGCCAGCTTGTTCTTCTTGATGATCTCGCGGGCGAGATCGCGCGACAGCAGCAGCTGCACCTGGCTGGTGACCGCTTCGGGATCGACCGCGTTGCGCTGGTCGTCGCGCTCGCCGTTGGGGCGCAGGAACACGTTCTCGCGGCCATCGATCAGGATGCGCGCTTCGGATTTGTAGCGCGGCGGGACCAGATTCACGGCGGCAAGCGAGACCACCAGCGCCAGCAGCGTCGGGACGATGATCCAGGATCGCTTGCGGTTCAGCGCCTGCCCGATCGCGCGCAGATCGAGGTCGCCGAAGTCGGAAGCTGCCGGCGCGGCCTTGGGTCCTGCCGCCGGCTTTGGAGCCGGGGCTGCAACCTTGGCCTTCTCGACCGGCGCGCCCTTACCCGAACGCCAGAACGGTATACGCATCGCTCACTCCTACAGACGCTTACGGCTGCACTGAATGAGGGCGATTACACTCCATTAAGGTTGCCGCCGGGTTAATTCGCCCATTCGGCGCCGCGATATCGGCGCCGGAGAGCCTGCGGTCATGCTTTGTTAACCATGAAAGTTCTTAATCGGAATCAATACTTGTCCTGGATTGTCCGATGCGAAGCCTGCGCGCCGTTCTCCTCTGTCTGCTGACCGCGCTTGCCTTGTCGGGCTGCATGCGCAGGTCCGCGCCTGTCGCCGTTGCTCAGCCGCGAGCCGACCTGGATTCATTGGCCTATGGCCAGCCCGCGCCGCGCGCGGTCTATACGTCTTCGAATGCGGTGAATTCCGGCGGTGTTATCGGTGCGCTCCGCGCCAGCTACGCCGCGTCGCCGCGGCGCGCCTACAGCCCCGCTCCGGCGGTGTATGCGACGCCGATCCCGGTGGCGTATGACGCGGCGTATCGGCTCGATGCCGGTGACAGGCTGCGCGTCGTGGTCTACGGCCAGGAAGGCCTCACCAACACCTACGCCATCGATGCCGGCGGCTCGATCACCATGCCGCTGATTGGTGCTGTACGTGCGCGGGGGCTGACGCCTGCGGGTCTTGCCGCGGAGATCACCGGCAAACTGCGCAACGGCTACATCCGCGAACCCTCCGTCGCGGTCGAGATCGAGGCCTACCGGCCGTTCTTCATTCTCGGCGAGGTCGCGGCCCCCGGCCAGTATCCCTATGTGCCCAATATGAGCATCGAGAGCGCGGTCGCCATTGCCGGCGGTTTCTCGCCGCGGGCCCGGCGCGACCGCGTCACGCTGACCCACACCGATGCGTCAGGCTCGGTGCGCGCGGTGGTGCCGCTCGGCACCCCGATCAGCCCCGGCGATACCGTGCTGGTCGGCGAACGCTGGTTCTGACCATGGCCGCCGTTCAAGATCAGCCGCTTCGTATCCTGCACGCGGTGCGCGCGCCGGTCGGCGGCATCTTTCGTCATATCCTCGATGTCGCCAACGGACAGGCGGATCGCGGCCACCACGTCGGCATCATTGCCGACAGCATGACCGGCGGCGAACGCGCCGAGGCCGCATTGGCGGCGATCGCGCCGCGATTAAAACTCGGCGTCCATCGGCTCGCCATCCGCCGCGAACCGGTTCCGATCGATGTGGTGGTGTGGGCGCATTTCATGCGCCTGATCCGGAAGCTGAAGCCGGATGTGCTGCACGGACATGGCGCCAAGGCCGGCGCGTTCATCCGCCTCAAGGGCCGCTCCGACAAGACCATTCGCGTCTACACGCCGCATGGCGGTTCGCTGCATTACCCGCTGACGACGCTGAAGGGCGCGATCTACAGCCGCCTCGAACGCGCGCTGATGAACCGCACCGACCTGTTCCTGTTCGAAAGCGCGTTTGCGCGCGACACCTATCAGCGCACCATCGGCAAGCCGGCCGGGCTGGTGCGCTGCGTGTTCAACGGCGTGACCGCCAATGAATTCGACCCGATCACGATCGCCGACGACGCCACCGACATCGTCTATGTCGGCGAGTTCAGGCACATCAAGGGCGCCGATCTCCTGATCGACGCGGTCGCGCTGCTGCGCGCCGGCGGCAAGCCGGTGACGCTGACGCTTGCCGGCGACGGCGAGGAACTCGAGGCGCTGAAAGCGCAGATCTCACGGCTGGGCTTAACCGACGCGGTGCGCTTCATCGGCCATGTCAAAGCGCGCTACGGCTTTTCCAAGGGCCGGGTGCTGCTGGTTCCCTCGCGCGGGGATTCCATGCCCTATGTGGTGATCGAAGCGGCGGCCGCGGGGGTCCCCATGATGGCCGCCAATGTCGGCGGCATCCCCGAGATTTTCGGCGAGCATACCGAGGCGCTGTTCGCGCCTAATATCGTAGGCGCCATGGCCGACGCCATCGAAACCGCGCTCGACGATCCTGCGGCCGCTGCGGAGCGCGCCAGACGCTTGCGCGAACGCATCTTCCTGCATTTCTCGCAGAAGGCGATGGTCGAAGGCATCATGGCCGGCTACCGCGACGCGTTTGCCAATCGTTAACCCTAGTTAACGACGTAACTGTTTCTTCCGATTTGTCCTTTAATCCGTGGGGTTAAGCATTTACCCGGCGCGCCCATCTTTATGGGCTGTGCAACAACGGATTTGAGTGACAGTGGAACCGATCAACGCCCGCTCCATGATCAATGCCGCCGCGGCGGTCGCGATGGACACCACCGGCGATCGTCCCCAGGTCGAACGGCGGCGGCGGCTTTCGCCGGCCGCGCTCGCGGTGACCAACCAAAAGGTGCGCACCGCCTACTCGCCGATCGTGATCGCAGGCGCGGTCCGTGTCGCTGACTTCGTCATCCTCAGTCTGGTCGGCATCGCGCTCTATTTCGGCTATGTGGCGCCCCTTGCCGGCTTCAACTGGCAATATATCGTCGCGATCCTTGCCATGGCCGCGGCGGCGGTGATGTGCTTCCAGGCCGCCGATATCTACGAAGTCCAGGTGTTCCGCGGTCAGCTCAAGCAGATGACGCGGATGATTTCGTCCTGGGCGTTCGTGTTCCTGCTGTTCATCGGCGCGTCGTTCTTCGCAAAACTCGGCGGCGAAGTGTCGCGGCTTTGGCTGTCGGCGTTCTTCTTTACCGGCCTCGCCGCGCTGATTGCCGAACGCATGATCCTGCGCAGCATGGTGCGGCGCTGGGCGCGCGAAGGCCGGCTCGACCGCCGCACCATCGTGGTCGGCTCCGACCTGAACGGCGAAAAGCTGATCGAAGCGCTTAAAACGCAGGACGATTCCGATCTCGATATTCTGGGCGTGTTCGACGACCGCAACGATAACCGCGCGCTGGACACCTGCGCCGGAGCCGCAAAGCTCGGCAAGGTCGACGACATCGTCGAATTCGCCCGCCGCACCCGCATCGACCTGGTGCTGTTCGCGCTGCCGATCTCGGCGGAGACGCGGATTCTCGAAATGCTGAAGAAGCTGTGGGTGCTGCCGGTCGACATCCGGCTGTCCGCGCATACCAACAAGCTGCGCTTCCGTCCCCGCTCCTACTCCTACCTCGGCAAGGTGCCGACGCTGGACGTGTTCGAGGCGCCGATCACCGACTGGGACCAGGTGATGAAGTCGCTGTTCGATCGCGTGGTCGGCTCCCTGTTGCTGGTGCTGCTGGCGCCGGTGATGGCGCTGGTCGCGCTCGCTGTAAAACTCGACAGCCCGGGCCCCGTCATATTCCGCCAGAAGCGCTTCGGCTTCAACAACGAGCGCATCGACGTGTTCAAGTTCCGCTCGATGTACCACCACCAGGCCGATCCGCTCGCGACCAAGGTGGTGACCAAAAACGATCCGCGCGTCACCCGCGTCGGCCGCTTCATCCGCAAGACCAGCCTCGACGAACTGCCGCAGCTGTTCAATGTGGTGTTCGCGCGCAACCTGTCGCTGGTCGGCCCGCGCCCGCATGCGGTGCAGGGCAAGCTGCAGAGCCGGCTGTTCGACGAAGCCGTCGACGGATATTTCGCGCGCCACCGCGTCAAGCCCGGCATCACCGGCTGGGCGCAGATCAACGGCTGGCGCGGCGAAATCGACAATGAAGAGAAAATCCAGAAGCGCGTCGAGTTCGATCTGTATTACATCGAGAACTGGTCGGTGCTGTTCGACGTCTTCATCCTGCTCAAGACGCCGTTGGCGCTGATGACGCGGAACGAGAACGCGTATTGAATTGATACCGGCGCGTTGCGCCGGCTTGTTGCGACCAGGTTGCGTAGTGTTGCGTTTGCGTAGAGTGTGTGATGGCGTATACGGCAGCGGCCGATAGCTCCCTGTCCTTGACGGCCGTGCCGGCGGTCGCATCGCTGCAGCGCGCGCTGCTGTGGTCGGTCGGCGCCGCCGGCGCCATCGTCTTTATCGAGCCCAGCCCTTACGAATTCGCCACGCTGGCCGCGATCATCATCTTCCTCGCAACCGGCTTGCGGCTGCGGCTGGTGTTCATCCCGCTGCTGATCCTGCTGTTCCTGGTCAATATCGGCTACACCATCGGTGCTGCCTATCTGATGGACAAGGCCGGGATCGCCAACTGGATCCTGACCTCGTGGTACATGGCGGTCACCGTGATTTTCTTCGCCATGGTGGTTTCCGAGGATACCGCGGCGCGGCTCGACCTGCTTCGCCGCGGACTGATCGCGGGCGGGTTGGTCGCGGCGATTGCCGGCATCGCCGGCTATTTCAACCTCGTGCCCGGCGGCCGCGACCTGCTGACGCTGTATGACCGCGCGCGCGGCACCTTCAAGGATCCCAACGTGCTCGGCGCGTTCCTGGTGCTGCCGGCGCTGTTCGTGCTGCAAAGCGTGGTGTCCGACCGCTTCGGCAAATCCTTCCGCAGCGCCATCGCCTTCGGCATCATGTCGCTGGCGATCCTGCTGGCGTTTTCGCGCGCGGCGTGGGGACTGCTGGTGGTCGCATCGGCCTTCATGCTGGCGCTGATGGTGTTGACCAGCACCTCGCGCGCACAGCGCTCGCGCATCATCGCGATGTCGGTAGCGGCGGCGGTGATCGTGGCGCTGCTGATCGCCGTGCTGCTGTCGCTCGATTCCGTCGCCGAGATGTTCCGGCAGCGCGCCAGCTTCGGCCAGAGCTATGACGAGGGCCGCTTCGGACGCTTCGGACGGCATATCCTCGGCGCGCAGATGGCGCTGGAGCTGCCGTTCGGCATCGGGCCGCTGCAGTTCACGAAGTTCTTTCCCGAGGACACCCACAACTCGTATCTGAACGCCTTCATGTCCGGCGGCTGGATTTCCGGCATCTGTTATCCGGCGCTGATCTTCATCACCGTCATCATGGGATTCCGGCACGTCTTCATCCGCGTGCCTTGGCAGCGCGCCTATCTCGCCATCTTCGCGGCGTTCCTGGGCACGGTCGGCGAGAGTTTTGTGATCGACACCGATCACTGGCGGCATTTCTGGATGATGCTGGGCGCGATGTGGGGAATGTTCGCCGCCGCGCATCGGTATATGGCGATGCATCCACCCGTCGCGGTGCCGGAGCCGGCGGAATAATTCTCCGCCATTCCGGGCGCGCCACTTCGGCGCGAACCCGGACTCCGGAGATACCACACCCTCTGGATTCCCGGTTCGCTTTGCATTGCGAGCGCACAGACCGCCACGCGGCGCAAGCCACGGTCGAAACGGTTCATGAATCAGCCGTTTTGGTCAGGCTGCATCGATAATTCGACATTTCCCTTGGCGTTCAAACGTACGCTGATACAATCAGACATGGTGGAGAGGGAGATAGCCAATGCCGATAACATCACAACAGCAATTTTATGATGCACTCGTTCGCCTTGAATCATCACTCACTCACGACGAGATCATTTCAATAGTTGAACGCCTGAAAATCGGCAAAAGTGGCGTGATTGCCGGCTTTCCGACGCATCTGATCATGGAGAAGTGCAGCGGCAAGCAACTGAAACAGCTCATGAACTCGCTGCAGATCCGCATTACGATTGGACCATTGGGCGGGGACATCTATCTGGATGATCACAGGCCCACCGGTGACTTGGAAAATCCCTGCGTTATGGAAGATGGCGAAACCTGTTGGCTCGGGCGCGTCGATGAGCGCTACTAAGCCTTAACTTCACGCGTCGGCCTCAAACGTCAGCCGGGCGACCAGCCGCTTGACCGGGCAGTCGCTATCGCAACGCCCCGGCGATGCGAACTACTTGGTCACCATTTGACCTACGAAGCTAGCGTCAACAAAATGGATAATTTCCGACGTGGCACTTCCGCGAATGATAATTCCTGCAAATCCGACGAAGAAAGAACCTGCAGCACGGCCAAGATAGAAAACCGGGCCACCGCTCATTCCATCCGCTTGAAACGCAATTTTACGATCCATCTTTACCCTGTGCACATGCGGAGAGTTGCTCGGCCCGTCATAGATCGCTCCAACCTCCACAACATGCGCCCTAATATGAGGTTCTTCGTAATCAACATCCTGACGCTCGGTCGGATATCCAAACAGCAAAAAGCGTCCTGTGCTGCTTGCGGGCCAGGAAACGTCAGTATCTACAGAAAAGAATTCCCGGCTCAGGTTTGGGATTTTGTAATTCTTAACGATGTATTCCAACGCGCGAACGTCTATCCAATCGGTGTCGCTGTTATCAGCGGTAATATTTGGACGCAGGAGCAATGAGGCGGTAGCAGTAGAGTTTTCCGATTTGATGTAGATGGCAACGTTATCAGGGCTAACCGTATCGATTTGGTGCCCACAGCAAAAGACGAAGTGACGATCTCCATATTTTATTGCGGTGCCGCTCCCGAAGAACTGGTAAGGGAACTGTGTACTCCCTGTATGGATGAAGAGGTGTTTGCAATACCGATGGAGCACGTGCTCTACGTTCGCCGGATCATACCAAAGAGAGCCGATGCGAACCTGCCTCGCTTGTTTCGACCCCATTATTCCCAACAAGCGTTCCAGCATCCATCGATCCGCTTCTTACGCCTCGACCTCAAACGTGAGCCCGGCATTGTCCTCCAGCCGCTTGATCAGGCGATCGCCCATCGCCGCACCCGGGGTCCAGATACCGCCCGGCACCTCCGGCGCGTCGCGCAGCAGGCATACCGCGCATTCGGCGATCATCTTCGAGGTCGAGCCGTAACCGGGATCGCGGTCGCCCTTGACGGCGACGCGAACCTGGCGTCCGTCCGGCGCGATGCCGACGAACAGCAGGTCGTACAGGCCGGACTCGCGTTCCTCCTTCGAGGGGCCCTCGCCCGGCTTCGGGCCGCCGGCGCCGGTCCGCTCCGCTTTGCTGGCGGCGAACAGGCGTCTGGCTTCGGCTTCGCCCTGCTCTCCCGGGCCGGTCACGACCATCTCGTCATAGACAAAGTCCTTCCCGTAGGGAAAGCCCAGCAGCATGTTGGAGCGATGCACGTTGCGGGTGTTGATGGTCGCCATGCCGAACGGCGACGTCCACGAACCGATATCCTCGTCCAGCTTCGGCCGGTTGCCGCGGGGCTGGTCGGGACCTTCGAAGCCCGGCGTCAATACGAAGGGGTCCTGCAGCATCGACACCTGGCTGAGGTCACGTGCCGCGGCCATGAACGTCGCCTTGATGCTCGCTACGGTGCCGCCGGAAGGGCCTCCCTTCAGGTCGCGGACGCGGCCTTTGACGCGGCTGACCGGCGCACCAAAATTTGTTTTCGCCGCCGCCTCGCAGAAGAACACGCCGAGTTCGAACGGAATTGAATCGAAGCCGCAGGAGAACACGATCCGCGCGCCGCTGGATTTTGCGGCGGCTTCGTGCGCGTCGATCATCTTCCGCATCCACAGCGGCTCGCCGCAGAGATCCATATAGTCGGTACCCGACGCAGCACAGGCCGCGACCAGTTCGGAGCCGTAGAGCTGGTACGGGCCGACGGTGGTCAGCACCAATCGGGTCTGGTCGATCATGGCCTTCAGCGACGCCGGATCGCCGGCGTCGGCCGCAATCAGCGAAAGTTCAGCCGGCGCGCCGATGGCGTCGCGCACGCCGGCGAGTTTTTCGAGGCTGCGTCCGGCCATCGCCCATTTCAGATCGCTGTCCTTGGCGTAGCGCGATGCCAGATATTCGGCCACGAGCTGGCCGGTAAACCCGCTGGCGCCATAGACAACGATGTCGAATTTCGACGAAGGCTTCATAGGTGATCCCTTGCAAGCGCCCTGCTTAGCCCGCGGCGGCGCTCCTGGCTACCCACCATCTTCGACAAGCCGCGGACGCTCGCGGAACTGCAATCCGTCGTAGATTTCGGCAAGCTTCAGCACCACGTTGAGCTTCGGAAGGTCTATCGCCGCGTCAAGACCCTTGACGACGCAATCTTCCCATCGGCCTTCCTGGTCGCGGAGATACAGATGCACGGTCGGCATTTCCGTATCTACTAGCAGTATGTATTCCATCGACGGCAGAGACTGATGCTCGGCAAGCTTGACCGTAACGTCGAACCCTCCTGTCGTCGGCGACAGGACCTCGATCACAAGCGCCGGCTTATCGGCGGTCAGCGAATCGTCGTCAGGTTTTCCACAATCGACCCCGAGATCCGCCATACGCCGGGTGGACGAAGAGGTCGAAACGTAGGTGTCGCTCGTGAAAGTCTGGCAAGGCCCGCCTCTGACCTGGGAGTGCACGACCGCTGTCAGGTTCACTACAATGCTGTCATGGCGGCGCCCGGCGCCGGCCATCAGCACGACTTCACCTTCCACCAGTTCGAAACGCTCTTCCTGGCCAACGACCCAGGCAAAAAACCGTTCAGGACTAATGGTCTGGACTGCTGATGGCTGCATGGTTTCCAGATAACATCCGAAGCTCAACGCAGCAAGTTCGACAATGTCCACCGTCATTGCGAGGAGCGCTTGCGACGAAGCAGTCCAGACCTTTTCTGTGGCCTCTGGATTGCTTCGCTTCGCTCGCAATGACGATCAGGCCTATTTCTTTGCGTATGAAACGCCCATGCCGGCGCGCACGTCGCTCTGGATGCCATAGGGGGCGATGGGATAGCGCAGGCCGTTTTTCGCCAACGCCTTCATGCCGATGATGGCCTTGGCCAGATGCGAAGGTTTCAGCGCCATCAGCATTTCCTCGTCCGGCACCCCGCCATAGCGGCGCTCGGCATAGCACGGCAGCGACAGGCTGGGCTCGCCGGTCTTGAGCGCCCGGCCCCAGGAGTCGGCGCAGGCGGTTTCCCCAACCACGCCCCATTCGAACTTCTTGTAGCCGGTATATTGCAGGCCGTTGATCAGGATGATCATCTGGCCCGGCGTCGCATAGACGAGGCAAATATCCGGCGGATTGAGCCGTCCGCTCGCCAGCGGGCTGACCACCAGCGCCTCGTAGCGGCCGTGCGGCACGACATCCAGCGCCCGCTGGCGTTTTGCGGCATCTTCGGCGGTGCCATGCCAGACGCCGACGTAGTTTTCCCCGGCGAGCCATTTCTCATCCTGCGGCGCCAGCCCGATGACGGCGCGGCATTGCGCGCCGACCAGATCTTCGCCGGTGATGCCCACGGTCCAGCCCAGCCGCGACGCCATGCTGACGATCTGGTCGGTGGTGTGGACGGCGGCGGGGCGGCGGATTTTCGGGATCGCCGCCATCTCATCGGCGGACGCGAACATCTTCATGCCGATCACCGTGGTCTTCAGCCGCAGCAGGCTGTTGAGGTCGGCCACCATGGCCGGCAGGTCGAACTGCTCTGATTGCGATGCTTGCTGCATGACCTGACACTCCATCATCGGATGTTCGCGGGTGGGCCTTTGCGTCCGATCCTGGCTGGTTTATTGCTGAACCGGGCCTGGCAGAAGCTCGCTGGTTTTGCCTGAAATGCGATAGGCCGCAAGGCCCATCCATTCGCGAACGGCAGTGTCGATGCGCTCCAGCCCGTCACTTGCGAAGATGAACGGTGCCCACAAGGCCGCACCTGACCCGGTCCGCCAATCCGCCGGATATGGCTCGACGGCAAATCCCGCTTTTCGAAACACCCCGACCGACCGGGGCATGTGGTAGGCCGAGGTCACCAGCAGCCATCGCTCGCCGGGCTTCGGGGAGGCAAGCGCTTTCGAGAAACCGGCGTTTTCCTCGGTATTGCGCGAGCCTCTTTCCATCGTCAGCCGCTGCCTGGCGATACCGAGGTTTTCGAACACCGATACCGCGTAATCCGCCTCCCGCGAGGAATCGTCTGCAACCAGGTTGGCGTTGCCTCCCGAATAGATGATGCGCGCGCGCGGGTATCGATGCGCGAGGGCTGCCGTCGTGACGACGCGATCGACCGCTCCTCTGAACACCGGCACGCCATGGGCGGCCGAAAGCTCGGGATCGATCGGGCCGCCCAATACCACGATGCCATCGGGCGCGCCGCGGGTGGCGTCCCATGGCGGAAATCGCGCTTCCAGCGGATGCAGCAGCAAATTTGCAAGCGGCGAGAAGCCGCAAATCGCAAGCAGCATAACGCTTGCAATCACCAGCTTGCGGCCAAGCGACGAAAACCGGGTGAACAGCAGGACGACCCCAATGAAGCCCAGGCCGATCAAAAAATTCGACGGCAGCAGCATGTTGCCGAGCGTCTTGGACAAGAAAAAGAACAATGCGGAAATCCCCTGCTGTTACGTTCATCAATCTTCGTGACAAGCCTTTTCAAAGAAGATGGATGGCCGGGTCAAGCCCGGCCATGACGCAGAACTGGTGTTCTTCCCACGGAGTACATCGACAGAACCACTCCGCAAAGGCACACTGACTACCCTGTCAAAGCACGAGCCCCTCATGACGCATCATCACCTGCATGCCAGCCCCGAAACCTGCCATTGGGGGTTTTTCGACGCCAAACTGAAGCCCGTCCTCACCATCGCCAGCGGCGACGAAATCACTATCGACACTATCAGCGGCGGCCCGGACGTAGTGCCGGACCGGGCCAAGTTTCACGTTCCGCCGGAACTTGCCGAGGTCCATGCCAAAAATGAGCGCATGGTGCCCGGCCATATCCTGACCGGGCCCGTTGCGGTCGAGGGCGCAGCACCCGGCGACGTGCTCGAAGTCGAGATTCTCGAGGTAAAACTCCGGCAGGATTGGGGCTACAACCTGATCCGCCCGCTCGCCGGCACCCTGCCCGACGATTTCCACGAAACGCGCCTGTTGAACATTCCGCTCGACGAGAAGCGGATGGTGGGCCGGCTGCCGTGGGGACTGGATCTGCCGCTAAAACCGTTTTTCGGCGTGATGGGCGTAGCACCGCCGCCGGCGTGGGGCCGCATCACCTCGCTGATCCCGCGCGCCATGGGCGGCAACCTCGACAACAAGGAGCTGGTGCCAGGCGCCAAACTCTATCTGCCGGTGTTCGTGCCCGGCGCGCTGTTCTCCTGCGGCGACGGCCATGGCGTGCAGGGCGACGGCGAAGTCTGCGTCACCGCGATCGAGACCGCGCTGCAGGGCCGTTTCAAGCTGACGTTGCGCAACGATTTGCGGCTCGACACCCCCCGCGCGGAAACCCCCGATCATTACCTGACCATGGCGATGGACCCCGACCTCGATCAATGCGTGGTGCGCGCCCTGCGCGACATGATCGTGCTACTGGGCGAAAAGCGCAACCTGTCGCGCGAGGACGCCTACACGCTCTGCAGCCTCGCTGCGGATTTGCGCGTGACGCAGACCGTGAACGGGTCGAAGGGTATCCACTGCATGATCGCGAAGTCGGTGGTGCATGGGTGAGTAGGCGCATCAACAATAAATGCGTCGTCCCGGCGAAGGCCGGGACCCATAACCACCGCCGTCGATAGTTATGCAAGACCGCCGCTCAAACTCTTCGCCTAAATCGAGAGTCCAGGGGTTATGGGTCCCGGCCTTCGCCGGGACAACTCGTGGAGAGCGTCGCGTTCACCCCAGCCGCCAGCCGACCTCGGCGGCAAAGCTCTGGTAGAAATCGAGATCGTAGGCCTTTTCCGGCTTCTCGCGCACGCGTTCGTCGAGCCGGTGGGCGTCGTCGCCGACCAGGATGCGCCAGCGTTCCGCCTTGACGCCGTCGAGAATGATCTTCGCCGCTTGCGCCGCCGAGGTTGGCGCGTTTTCGAGAAAAGACCTCGCCTGCTCGGCCGCGAACGCCTGGAGCTGCTCGTCCGACATGCTCGCAGTGTCCATGCCGGCCATGGCCAGACGCGTGCGCATCAGCGCGACCTCGCTGTCACTTAGCCGGTCGGAATCGGTCCCGCTCTGCACTTTGCGCGAATTCGACATGATCGAGGTGCCGATATGGCCGGGCATCACCACCGAGCATTTGATGTGCGGCGCGTTCAGCCTGAGATCGTTGATCAGCGCCTCGGTGAATCCCTTCACCGCGAACTTGGCGGCGCTGTATGCGGTGTGCGATCGCAGCATGCCGACCGACGCCCAGAATCCGTTGACGCTGGAAGTATTGACGATATGGCCCTCGTCGGCCTTCATCAGCATCGGCAGAAAGGTGAGGACACCGAGATAGACGCCGCCCCAGCAGATGCCGAAGGTCTTCTCCCACTGCTCGCGCGAGTTGGTGAACAGGCTGCCGCCGCCGCCGATCCCGGCGTTATTGAAAAGAAGGTGGATCTTGTCGGTCGCCTGCTGCTCGATGATCTCGTCGCGGAAGCGCAGCAACTCGTCCTCGATGGATACGTCGGCGACATGCGTGGTGATGCGCAGGCCCTGCGGCAATTTTTCCACTTCGCAGAGCCGCTTGGTTTCCGCCATCGCGCTGGCGGAGATGTCGCACATCGCCACGTTGCAGCCCTCGGCGACCAGCTGGCGCGCGAGTTCGCGGCCCATGCCCGTGCCGCCCCCGGTGATCACGGCGATTTTTCCGGCAAAATCCTTCATGAGAGATCGCAGGCCCTTCCGATTGTGATGGATTGGAATGGTGGTCGGAGGAAGAGGATGGAAGCCTCCGCTTCCACCCCTTCAAGTCTGATATCACATCGTTTTCGACGTGTCCCGCCGATGTTGGAACTCGGCCCCTCGGCCGGCCGGCCGTCTTTCCTCAATCGCCGGTAGCTGGTATTCGAACCAACGCTCCGCTCCGGCGGCTGATGGGATGATTCGGCATGCGACAGCGCCGGGACGCCGCGCTTCGAAGTCTCAAGCTGATGCTGGTCGCCAGCGTGGCGCTGCCATTGCTGCTGTTCTGCTACGCGGCCTGGGCCAACTACCACGCGGCCTTCACGCTCGCCGACGAGCGCATCGAGCGCGCGGGCGACATCGCCGCGGAACAGGCGCTGCGGGTGTTCCAGTCGATCAGCGTCACCTTCGACAGCGTCGAGCAGATCACCCGCGGCCGCACCGACCAGACCATCAAGCTGAACGCAGCCGAGCTGAGCGAGCGGCTCAAGCAGTTCGTTGCCGCGCTGCCCGACATCAGTTCGATCTGGATCCTGGATAAGAACATGGACGCGATGGTATCGTCGATGTTCTTTCCGATTCCGCCCGCCTTCAACGCGCCCGACCGCGCTCATCTGAAAGCGCAACTGGCGCCGGATTCGAACATCCATATCGGCGAAGTCCTGCGCATACGGCTGACCGGAAGACTGATTTTTCCCGTCAGCAAGTGGCGCTTCGACAGCTCCGGCACCTTCGCAGGCGTCACTGAAATTTCGGTGTCGCCGCAGGCGTTCGAGCGCTTCTATGAGGCGCTTGCCGCGCGCACCAGTGCCAGTTTCACACTGATCCGCGAGGGCGGCATGGTGCTGGCGCGATATCCGCTGCCGGCGATGACGGGGATGAAGCTCGACGCCTCCAGCGGCTTCGGAAAAATGATTGCGCAAAACCCCAACGGTGGCCGTTACACGGCAGTTTCGGGGATCGACAATCTCCAGCGCCGCATCTCGGTGCGCAAGCTGGCGGGCTTTCCCCTCTATATCAGCTTCAAGCCTGGAAACCCGGGACATTCTGGGCAGCTGGCTGTCGTACATGGCGGGCCATCTGGTCTTCGGCGTGCCTGCCACGCTGTTTCTGGTGGTCCTGATCCTGCTGGCGATGCGAAGAACGGCGGCGCTCTACGCCGAATCGGAACGGCGGGAGACGCTGGAAGCGAGCTTGCGGCAATCGCAAAAGATGGAAGCGGTCGGGCAATTGACCGGCGGCGTCGCGCACGACTTCAACAACCTGCTGACCATCATCCTCGGCAATCTGCAGATGGCGCTCCGGCAAAACCCGGAAGGAAAGACAAAGACCCTGATGTCGAACGCGTATCAGGCCGCGGACCGCGCCGCCGAGCTCACCAAGCGCCTGCTGGCATTTTCGCGCAGCCAGCCGCTCGATCCGCATCCGATTGATGCCAACCGTCTGGTGGCCGGCATGTCGGACCTGCTGGACCGCACGCTCGGCGAAACCATCGCGGTCGAAACCGTGCGCAGCGCCGGGCTGTGGCAAACCGAAGCGGACGGTCCGCAACTGGAAGCCGCGATCCTCAATCTCGCCATCAACGCGCGCGACGCGATGCCTGACGGCGGCAAGGTCACCATCGAAACCGGAAATGCCTTCCTCGACGAGTTTTATTGTCAGTCGGTGGAAGGCGTGAAGCCCGGGCAATACGTCATGATTTCGGTGACCGACACCGGCTCCGGAATGCCAAGGGACGTGATCGACAAGGCGTTCGATCCGTTCTTCACCACCAAGCCCGCAGGCGCCGGCACCGGCCTCGGCCTGAGCCAGGTCTACGGCTTCATCAGGCAGAGCGGCGGCCATGTGCGGATCTACAGCGAGATCGGCGAAGGCACCACCGTCAAGATTTACCTGCCGCGCAGCTTTGCCCGCGACAAGCCGCTGCCGAGCGGCAAGCCGGCGGACGACAGCCCTGAGGGTCAACAGGAAACCGTGCTGGTGGTCGAGGACGATGCCGACGTCCGCGCCTATGTGGTCGAGACCTTGTCGGCGCTCAATTACAGCGTTCGCGAGGCCGCGAATGCGGAGGCGGCCTTGGGCATTCTCAACAATTCCGGTCCGGTCGATCTGTTGCTCACCGACGTGGTGATGCCCGGCATGAACGGACGCAACCTCGCCGAGGCGGCCAGGCTGCGCCACCCCGGACTGAAGGTGCTGTACATGACCGGCTATTCGCGCAATGCCATCGTGCATCAGGGCCGGCTCGACGCCGGCGTCTCGCTGATGCAAAAGCCGTTCTCGCAAAACGTGCTGGCGAAGCGGGTGCGGACGGTGCTGGAAGAGGCGTAGAATTTTCAGAGGGGAGAGAATTGACATGCGAACGATAGCAATGATGCTTGCAGTGGTTTTCTGTTCGACCGCCGCGATGGCCCAGGACAAGCCTCCGCCGCCCGGAGGCAAGCCGCCGGCCGCGGCCAAGCCGGCGACGCAAGCGAAGCCGAAAGCCGCGCCTGCGAAACCGAAACCTCAACCGATCGCCGTGAGAATGCAGGCCTGCATGGACATCGATGACGGCACCAAAGAGCGGCTGAATTGCTTCGATGCGATCTTTCCGCCCACGCCAAAACCCAAGCCGCCCGCTGTGAAAGGCGTCACGGATTGCCGTTTCATCAAGGAAGAAGACGAGCGGCTGGCCTGCTTCAACAAATTCGCGGAGAAGATTCCACCGCTGCCGCGGAATTGAGCGCTGCGGGCGTCAGCGGCTGGCCGGCGTGTCGCTGAAATCGCGCCGGCGGCAGCTTCAGGATTTTGCGCGTTTGCGATGAACGCCGGCGCGGCGCCCCTTGGCCCGGGGTTCTGACCGGACCGATTTTTTTCGGGCGGCGGGCGGATCAGACGGTTCGGAGGACTGGGCGCTTGCGAAAGATTGCCGGAGGCTGTCGATCGCGCCGGTGAGACCTCCAACCTGTTCGGACAGCCGCTTGGCATCGGCCTGCTGCGCGGTGACGAGGCGCTTGAGGACCTGCAATTGTTCCTGAACGGCCTGCAACTGGTCGATCGTCTCCTGCTGCGAGACTTCCAGGCTCCGCGTTTTCTCGACCAGCTGCTCGGATGCTTGCGTCGCGCGGGCCTGCATCAGGCGGAGCGACGTGATACGTTCCTGCTCGGGCGAGTTGCCGGTGTAGGCCCGCCACAGAGCGACAGAACTCACCCCGAGCACCACGATGATCAGCGCAGCCGCGGCCAGCGCAACCGGCTGGGAGCCGATACGCCGCAGGACGTTCGTCTTGGAATGGTCGGATGTGGCATCCATGCAGGTTCAAACCGCGCGGCGGGGCGAAGGTTCCCTCCAAGGGGCCCTTTGAACCTGGCAAATGGAGCGCTTAACTACAGGAAAACGGCTCGAGAATTGAACGTCAGATGATATCCCGAGTTCTGCCCATGCTCCTGATCGGCCTGGCCGGCGCTTCCTGGACGGACGCCGAAACGATCGATGTCGAACAGCGCGGCGCCGTCGATCTAACACCCTTCGCCTGCCACGACATAACCCGAAGCAGTATCATCAACCGGGTCTGCTACGAGGCGGCGAACCGCGCCATAATCGTCCAGTTGAACTCGGTCTATTTCCAGCATTGCGACGTGCCGCAGGCAATGCTGGACTCGTTCCTGAACGCGCCTTCGATGGGCCAGTATTACAAGTCGAGAATTGCGAGCGCAGGGTCGAAC
>CAVPZO010000055.1:0-39187 GCA_963710045.1 uncultured Alphaproteobacteria bacterium
GTGAACGAGAACGTCGAGCCCTGGCCGAACTCGCTCCACACCTCGATGTCGCCGCCCATCGGTGCGACCAGCTGCCTGGAGATCGCAAGGCCCAGGCCCGAGCCGCCAAACCGCCGCGTCGTCGAACTGTCGGCTTGCGTGAAGCGCTGAAAAAGCACGGCCAGGTTTTCCGGCTTGATGCCGATCCCGGTATCGGCGACAATGAAACGCAGCGCGTGGCTGGCTCCCGGAGTTCTTTGGATCGTCAGCGCCACATATCCCGAAGGGGTAAATTTCACGCCGTTCGACAACAGGTTCAAAAGCACCTGACGCAGCCGGATCGAATCCCCCACAACCCGATCCTGGACGCCGTCTCCGACAGCCGACGTAAGCCTGATCCCCTTGCGCTGCGCCTGGTCCGAAACGAGATCGATACAATCGTTAGAAACCTCCTTGAGCGAGAAGGGCGCCGCCTCAAGTTCGAGTTGGCCGGCCTCGATCTTCGAAAAATCCAGAATGTCATTGATGATGCCCAGCAGACTTTGTCCGGCGCTGCGCTGCAATTCCATGAAGTGCCGCTGCCGATCGGGCGACTGCGATTTGTTCAGCAGTATGTCGGAAACCCCGATAATCGCCGTCAGCGGAGTCCGTAGTTCGTGACTCATGTTGGTCAGGAAATCAGCCGTCGCGCGGGCCGCCGCCTCGGCACGATCCCTCTCGTGGCGCAGCTCCGTTTCGATACGTTTCTGGTCCGTGATATCCTCGTGAGTTGCAATCCATCCACCGTCCGGCATCGGACTTCTGCGCATGGCGACCGTCCGTCCGTCGGCAAGCACATGGGTCTGCGCGGTCTGTGTGATGACCGCCTGGATGTATTCGTCGATGTCGAGTTCGCTGCTTTCGCCATTGGCAAGGTGGGTCTCAAGAATTTGCCTAAGAGAAACACCCGGTTTGACTTGTTCGGGCGTCAATCCATACATCTCGCGATAGCGGCTGTTGGAGATCACAAGCCTCTGTTCCTCGTCCCACATGCAGAGACCGTTCGGCATATTGCTCAAGGCGATGCCGAGTAAACCGTTCAATTCTTCGATCGGGCGTATGAAAATCCTGCGGCCGTAAATCCAGACGATGAATCCGCCGAACAGCATGACACCGCCGAAGACCATGGCGGCAATGACAATAATCTTGTCGATCAGCCCGATCGTCGCGGCGTGATCGAAGCCCACGACGACATGCGCATGCGCTTCGGGAAGGGCAACCGAACCGAACAAACGCCTGTTGCCGTCGGGGTCCGTTCCTGCAAACAGGCCATTCCTGGTCGTGGAAATGTCGTTCAGGAATGCCGCCGACACGCGGGCATTACCGGGGATCTGCGCCACCGGGTAGCGCGACAGGATGACCCCGCCGCTGTCGACCAGCAGCACCAGTGCGTCCTGCTTTTCTCCAAACGTCGCGGCGAGCCGATCGAACCATGCGAGATCGATGCTGGCCATCAGCGCCTGCTGTTCCCGGTTCTGGTCATTTTGATAAAAGAAACTTGCAAAAGTCGTGGGTACCCCGGTGACCCGATTGACCAGAAAATCGCTGACGTTGAACGCGCCGATCTTGCGCGCGTCCTGAAACCATGACCGGCCGGTCAGATCGAATGCGATGGCATCCGCATTGGTGGAGCAGACCACTTTCTGGTTTGCACCAATGAGTGAAAGCGAACGGGCCC
This sequence comes from uncultured Alphaproteobacteria bacterium, assembly GCA_963710045.1. Classification (GTDB taxonomy): domain Bacteria; phylum Pseudomonadota; class Alphaproteobacteria; order Rhizobiales; family Xanthobacteraceae; genus Bradyrhizobium. The sequence continues at coordinate 1,697 of CAVPZO010000055.1, forward strand.
ATTGATGGGAGGCGGCGACGCCTTTCAGAAATCTCGCGCATGTCTCCGGCGAGCCGCTTGTAACGTCGGGCACACGGGAGAGCAGATCGAGCACCGTGTGCACATCGTCAATGGTGTCCTGAAAACGGGCTGCGCCGGCCTTGGCCAGTTCGTAAGCCCGTTCCTGGGCAATCCGCGTCCGCGTGGTCCTCACCTGGTAAAGCTCAAGGACCTGAAATATCGCGAGCGGTCCGATAAGAATAAAGATAATAGCCAGCAACCGGACGCGCAGCCCGGTCGAGGTTTTCTCAAACAGTTGCACAGTCAATCGACGAGCCCTCGCGTTTCGCCCGTCTGACTTAGCACCAAACGTTGATTTGTCCCGGCAGGGCCGGCGTTTTTACGTCATTCCGGGGCGAGGCCAACGGGTCCGCGCAGAGCGCGGCCCGATGGCATCGAACCCGGAATCCAGCCACGTTATCCGACCTCTGGATTCCGGGTTCGCGCGAAGAGCGCGTCCCGGAATGACGACGGCTACTCCGCCGCCTGCTCGATCGGCGCCACCCGCGGCAGGATGATCTGGATCTGGGTGCCGCCGCCCGGCTGGGAATCCAGGTCGAGCCGTCCGCCCAGACGGTTGGTGACGATGCTGTAGACGATATGCAGGCCGAGCCCGGTGCCGCCCTGGTCGCGCCTTGTGGTGAAGAACGGATCGAACGCCCGCCGCCTGACGTCGAGGCTCATGCCGATCCCATTGTCCGAAAACAGGATCTCGACATTGTCCTTGCCGGATTCCCGCACCTTGATATCGACGGTGCCCGACCTGCCGTTGGGAAACGCGTGCGCGACGGAATTCAGGAACAGGTTGGTCAGCACCTGCCCGTAGGGTCCGGGATAGCTGTTCATGGTCAGATTGGGCTGGCAGTCGACGTTGAGGGTCAGATTGTGCTTTCGCAGTCCCGGCCGCAGGCTCATGACCACCTGTTCGGTGAGATCGCCGAGGTCGAAGGCGCGCTGATCCGAATAGTTGCGGTCCGCCGCCACTTGCTTGAACGACTGGATCAGTTCGGCGGCGCGATTGAGATTGGCCACCAGCTGCGATGAGGCGTCGCGGCTGGTCTCGAGAAAATCGTTCAGGCTCGACCGCTTGAGATTGCCGCGGGCGACTTCGGAGGCAAACAGCGCGGTCTTGCGCTCCAGCGACGAGGCCACGGTCAGGCTGATTCCGACGGGATTGTTGACCTCGTGGGCGACGCCCGCCACCAGCCGCCCGAGTGCTGCGAGTTTCTCCGCCTCGATCAGCGAGTTCTGGGTTTCCCTTAAGTTTCGCAACGCCGCCTCGGCCGCATCCTTGGCCTTGCGCATTTCCAGTTCGCCGCGCTTGCGCTCGCCGATGTCCAGCGCGACCGTAACGATATTTTCAATGTCGCCCCTGGTGTCGAGAAGCGGAAGCTTGTTGACCAGCCATTGCCGCATATTGCCCGATGAATTGATGTATTCCTCTTCGTAGAAGCCGAGTTCGCTGCCCGCGGCCAGCACCCGCTTGTCGTTTTCGTCGGTTTTCTGCGCGCCGTAGCGCGACATCAGGTCGGTGGTGGTGCGGCCGATCGCATCCGAAGGTTCGATGCCGAAGATTCCGGCCATATAGCGGTTCATCAGGATATAGCGCAGTTGCTTGTCCTTGACGTTGATCACCGCGGGCACGGTGTCGATCACCTCCTGCAGCAGCCGGCGGCCTTCGGCAACGGCGTCTTCAGCGCGTTTCTGGTCGGTGATGTCGCGCACCGTGCCTTCATAGCGGACCACCTCGCCGCTTTCGTCGCGCACCGACGTGGCGCTGTCGGAGAGCCAGAGAATTCCACCGTCGCGCTGGCGCACCTGATATTCGAACTCGCGGACCATGCCGTCGCGCTGCATGCGCGCCTGATATTCCGCGCGAAGCCCGGGATCGACATAGACGGTGCGCGCAATATCGTTGACCCCGCCGATCAGATGCTCGGGCGTGTTGTAACCCATCATCCGCGCCAGCGCCGGATTGGCGTTGAGCAGGCGGCCGCCCGGCGTCGTCACGTAAATCCCGTCGACGGAGCCTTCGAACAGCTTGCGATAACTTTCCTCGGCCAGCTTTTGTTCGGCCAGGGCGCGAACCGCGGCCTCGCGCGCGGCGTCGGCATCGACCAGCGTGCGGCGGAACACTTCGGCGGCGCGCGCGATGTCGCCGATCTCGTTGTCCACGTCGGTCGCCGGAATCGATGTATCCTTTTCACCGACGGCGAGCGAGCGGATCGCCGTCGCGATCGCCTTGAGCGGCCGGACCGTCCGGCGCACCATGAACAGCGCCGCGAACAACCCGATCAGGACTCCGGCAGCGCCAAGCACAATGCTCTGCCATTTGTCGTCGGCGAGCGTGCGGGCGAAGTCGTTGGACAGCACGCGCCCTTGTTTGGCGCTGAGTTCGCGCAGCAACTCGGTCACGCGTCCGATCAGGCGCCCCTCGGTTCCCAGCACTTCGCGGTCGAGGTCGGCGATCTGACGTTCCCTGGTCGACAGCGAAATGATCGCCTCGGCATAGGCATCGACCGCGCCGCGGAGGCGTGGCTCATTGATGGTCAACGCGCGCATGCTTTGCGCGGCTTGCTCGGCACTGGCCGGATCGTGCGCCAGCAGGGACTGGGCGATACGGCTCTGCGCGCCGAACAACGCCGCGGCTGCAACCCTGTCCGAAGTTTCGGCGATGGCCTTGTCGAAAATCTCGCGCAGCGGCGACAACGCCGCGATCAGTTCGTCGCGGCGCGCCAGCAGCGCCGTGACGCGCTCGATCCCGCTGCGATAGGTCGACAGCCGCGCCGCGACGCCATCGATCATCTCCTGCTGTTCGGGGGCAAGCTCCAGCCGCGTCTTCTTCAACAGCACGTTGAGCGCCGATGCGGCGTCCCAGACCCCGGTGGAATGCGCTTCCGGATCGGTCACGTAATCGCGGGCGGCCAGCCGCAATTCGTTCATGCGCCGATCGATCTCCTCGGCGAGGTCACCCACGCTTTGCAGCCGCTGCAGTTCGGTGAAGGTGGTATCGATGTGCCGGATCGCGACGACGCTGGCGATGCTCGTCATCATGATCACCGCCAATACCAGCAGAAAGCTGCCAAAGGTCAGCTGACCGATCGAAAGCGAGAACGAGCGTATCCGTTGGGCAATCGCGGCAAATGGCATTGGTGATCGAGACCGGCTCCGGACAGGCCTCCCTTATAGGACAGAATCGGCTTTGAGGGGAACATGCCCGGTCGAGCTGAACCTCGTAGCAAGCCGCTCCAGCTTGGCGGGTCAAGCGCCGTGCCGATCCTTCTTTGGCACCAGGTCGTCATCCATTCATCTGAATTGGCGAAGCTGTGGGCTACGCCTCACTCGTCCTTCACCTTCTGTGCCTATCGCCAGCCCGGTTATGTCATCGGCCGTCAGGCCTTTGGTGGTCGGCAGCGCCGCGATCACCGACAGTGCGGCGTTCCTGCCAGCCGGAGGCCTGTAACAAAGTCGCGCACAAGTTATTGCCTTGGATTCAGAATTCATACTCCTGATCGCGTTTCGGCAGGCAGCAGACGAACCGGTCGGAATTATTGCGGCGCAATGGCCCCACCGAGGCGCTTCGCCAGTGGCGCGAGGTGCTCGCGAAAGCGGATCACGTCGTCATAGAAGCCGGCAGCCACCTGCTGGGCTCCATACCGTTCGTAGAGAGGCGGATGCTCGAAGAGATGCGCGATCTCCAAGCCATAGTGGACCGGGCGCAAAGACTCGATGCGAAACATTTGCTGGTCGTGGATACTCAACGTCCTTGCCATATCGGCGGCGAGTTCAGAATACGCTTCGGCCGCCACAAATTTGCGACCATATGCGTCATCGTCGAGATCGAGCCGGATGCCCCCGGTTTCCGGTCTGGAGAGTGAACCGTCCGGCGGGCCTTCGAGGGGGAACTCAAAATTCCTGATTCGACGATCGGTGTCCTGTTCAAATCGCGATAGAGCGGCGTTGAGCAGGAGCCGGCAGATGTCATGGCCCGGGTTCGCGCCCTCGGCCGCGTCCCCGACGACGTAATCGATTGCTTCATGACGTAGAATACCGGCAATCTTTTCCGTCAAGCTGAGGAAGATATCCGCGTCCTGCGCAAGAATTGCTCGGTAAAGTTCTTTGTCCGACATCGGACCATATACCGCTCCCGGGCTCGCCCCCGTGTTTCTGAGAACAGTGGTGGTCGAAGCTAACCGGGAATGATCCGTGTGGCCGGAACCATCGGTCAGTACAAGCACGAGTGGACGGGCTCTCTCCAACCAGTGATGGATCCGCAATTCATGGCCAGGATGCGCAATCACTAGAAGTGATCGCTGCGTTTCCCAGCGATGAGAAGAATCATCTTGCAAAGACAAGGCAGAAGAACCTCGCTACCACGCGCGTCTATCCGGTAGACCAGGTTCCGGATATTTGTCCAGATCATCTAGCCATCTTGCTGGGAGCGCCCCGGAACGTCCGGTGTCAAAGTGGTAGTGAAATCAATGGTATGCTAAACGCACACCACGGGGCTGAGTGAAATGGCGGACGAATTGAACGTAAAGCAGCTAGCCTTGAACACTGCTCCGGGTACATTGGACGGCGTCAGATGGCTCGCCGATCGCTGCCGTCTGCCGCCGGCAGACATTTTCCCGCAGCTGGCGGGCTATCTTCTGGACGAACGAGCCAAGGTTGCGGTGGCGCATTGCTGCTGGTGGGCACGCCATCCCAATCCAAAGGGCAAATTCGCATTGTTGGCGCGTGAGTGGTCCGAAATGACGGACGAAAGGCTGATCGCCATCTTAAGCCACAAAGGCTATGACGGCTTGCTGTATTTTCAGCGCGGGGAAATCATAGGTCATTTCTTCTTTCAGCGTCACCTAACCGAGTTGCATGCATTTTCCGGGTGGGTGGCCGAGCCATATCGAGAAAAAAAACTGCTGGCGACCTTTTCATTGGACTTTCTGGCCTATGCATCACAATGCGCTGGTGTCGTCCGGGCAAGGGTCGGCACGGGAAACCATCCCGTGACGCATCGCCTATTGGCGCCGTTGAGACCCCACCTGCCGAAGTTGGGATGGGTCGTGGCAGCAGATGGATGGGTCGATTTTAGAAGTCACGGAAATCAAGATTAGCCCGATCGCTCACATTGTAGGAGTGCGAGGGTAGAGGCCGAGGTTGAGGTTGGGTCAAATGAGCGATCGGTACAATGTACTTCTCACAAACATATAACTCGGCAAGCCCGCTGGCACGGAAATCGTAGGCCTGTCAGTTTTCCTGCTCGGGGCATGCCGGCCGGCATGGTTAACTCCCAGCCGATCCCGGCGCGGTTCACATCAGTCCGCCGTTATGCCGGCCTCCTTGACCACTTTCGCCCACAGCGCGACGTCGGTCTTGATGATATCGGCGAACTGCCCAAGCGGCGCGCTCTTCGGCTCGCATCCGGCGGTGTCGAGACGCTGCTGCACGTCCGAGGCCGCAAGCGCTTTTTCGAGGGCTTCGCTGATGCGACCGACGACCGGCTGCGGCGTGCCCGCCGGCGCGACGACGCCGAACCACGGCGTCACCTGGGCGTCGGCAAAGCCCTGCTCCGCCATGGTCGGCGCATCCGGGAAATATTTCGAGCGGCCATCGTTGATCGCGCCGATGATCCTGATGGCGCCGGTCTGTACCTGCGCCAGGGCCTGATTGGCCGACAGGAAGGTCGAGGTGATCAGGCCGCTGGCGATATCGGGCACCATCTGCGGATAGCCGCGATAGCCTATTGCCGTGACGTCGATGCCGGCGAGCCTTTTGAACAGCTCGAAGCCAAGATGCCCGGTCGAACCCTTGCCCGGATGGCTGTAGTTCAGGGTGCCCGGCTTCGCCTTCGCCAGTGCGACGTATTCGGCCACGCTCCGCACCGGCAATGAGACCGGCACGATAAAGAAATTCGGCGCCCGGCATATCTGCCCAATGGGCACGAAATCGCGCACCGGATCCCAGCGCAGCGTCGTATTCAGCGACGGACTTGCGGTGAAAAACGTCGTCACCAGCAGCCATGTGTAGCCATCAGGCGCTGCGCGCGCGACTTCCTCGGCGGCGATCGAGCCGTTGGCGCCGGATTTGGACTCGACGACGATCGAGCCGTTCCACTGCGCGGCCATGTTCTGCGCGACGATGCGCGCGAACACGTCGGTGACGCTGCCCGGCGAATAGGGAATCACGATGCGCACGGGGCGGTTGGGGAAACTTTCTTGCGCAAATCCCGCGCCAGGTACAGCGATGTATGCGAGCCACGTGGCCGCGACGGAGATGCTACGCCAGTTGATCTTCATGATGCGCCCCTGCCCCCACGACGCCGCTATCCAAGCGCACCAACCTCGAACACTTCGCCGTCATAACCTGCTTCCGCCGGAATGCGCAGCTGGCGACCGCCATTCAGTCTGGTCATCACCGGCATCACGGTGACGACCGGCTTGCCCCTGGCGTCGTCGAGCGCGGCCCTCACGGTGCGATGCTTGCCGAGCTTGATCAGGTTGCGCGTGGTCGGAAACGGCAGCTTGAAGCGGCCGCTTTCGCCGCCCGCCAGCGCCTCGCGCGGCGAAACCCAGATGGAATCCGTCGACTCCTTGCCGTCATGAGCGCCGGCCTGGTCCGGCGGGGCGGCTGCGAGGAAGAACCAGGTGTCGAAGCGCTTTGGCATTCCCTCCGGCGTGATCCAGTGCGCATAGGGCACCAGTTCGTCCAATGTCAGCAACATCCCGTTGTCGGTGAGAACCTTCAGGAACGTTGTCTTGCCTTCGCACAGCGCCGTGCGATTGGCCGCTTCGATCTCACCTGCCCGCTTGGCGTCGACCAGGGTGCTCGACCCCCGTGGTTTCGCCAGCAGGATGCCGCTTTCCTCAAACGTCTCGCGGATCGCCGCGATCCGGAAACCGAGCGTCTCGCCATCGAGCCCCTCGCCGCCGGCGCAGAGTTCTGGCTTGCCCGCCATGTCGCGATCGCCGGGATCGACGGCGCCGCCGGGAAACACCAGCGCGCCCGAGTTAAAGTCGATCTCATAATGGCGCACCATCATGAAAACCTCGATCTCGGCGTTGCCGCCGGGACCGGCGCGGTCGCGCAGCAGCAGGATGGTGGAGGCGGGACGGGCTTTGGCGGCTTCGGCCATGCGATCAACCCGCAGCACTTGATTGCGGCTGCAGGTTCGCGCGCTTGTCGACCCGCGCCACGCGGGACAGCAGATAATCCACCTCGGCCCTGGCCAGCGCGGTGATGTTCGAGCCCGGCTTGCGCTGCGCGCTGGAGGCGATCACGCCGCGCTTCTGCAGCACGTATTTGCGCACCGCGAGTCCGGCGCCGGGCTGCTGCTCATAGCGGATCAGCGGCAGATGGGCGTCGAACAAATCGTGCGCGGCGTCGCGCTTTCCGGCTTTCGACAGCTTTACGACATCGATCAGCAGTTCCGGGAAGGCGTAACCGGTCATCGCGCCGTCGGCGCCGCGCTCCATCTCGAAATCGAGGAACAGCCCGCCATTGCCGGTCAGGATCGACAGCGGCCGCAGCGAGCCGTCTTTCTGGAAATTGCGCAAGGCGGAAATCTTTTCCAGTCCCGGCCAGTCCTCGTGCTTGAGCATCACGCAGGACGGATTGTCCATCACGATCTTGCGGATCACGGCGGGTGTCATGACCACCGTCAGCGTCAACGGATAATCCTGCAGCACCCAAGGGATATCGTCGCCGATCGCCTCCACCGCCTGCTTGAAATAGCCGGTAATCTGCTCATCGGTGCGCAGATGCGGCGGCGGCGCGATCATCACGCCGGCAGCCCCCGCATCCATCGAGGCGCGGGCCAGCGAACGCATCGCGGCAAAGCCCGGCGCGGACACGCCGACGATGATCTGCATGTTTTTGGCGCGCTTGACGAAGCGTTTTGCGACCTCTTCTGCTTCGGAGCCGTCAAGCTTCGGCGCCTCCCCCAAAATGCCGAGCACGGTGACGCCATCGCAGCCGACCTCGGCGTAGAAGTCGGTGAGCCGGTCGATGGATTGCATATCGATGCGGCCGTCGTCGTGGAACGGCGTCGGAGCAATGGCGAAGGTGCCTGCGGCCTGGTGAGTGAGTTTCATGATGTCCTCTTGCGTCTTGCTAGTCGTGTCAAAATCGCCGCGCCGACTTTTTGATCTGATCTTCCGAAAAGAAAATCTCCCCGGCGTGATCGACGATATCCTCGGCCTTCCATCCGCTATGCGGCGGCTTCCAGCCGTCCATTTCCATCATCCGCATCTCGCGCACGCCGCGCGGGCCGGAGACGCCGAGCACTTTGCCGGTCTGATCGCCGGACAGGCCGGACACCATGTATAGCACGGCCGGCGCGATGCCGTCCGGCCCGAGCGCCGCGCCGGGGTTCTCGATATAGCGCGGCAGGTCGGAGGTCATGCGGGTCAGCGCGCCGGGAGCCAGCGTCCAGACCCGGATATTGTATTTACGGCCTTCAATCGCCAGCACGTTCGACAGACCCCAGATACCGCCTTTGGCGGCGCCATAATTGGTCTGGCCGAAATTTCCGATCAGCCCCGAGGTCGAGGAGGTGTTGACGATGACGCCGCCGCCGTTTTCGCGCATCCATTTGAAAACCGGCTGGGTGACGCAGAATGTGCCCTTGAGATGCACCTTCAACACCTTGTCCCACGCGGCTTCGGTCGCTTTTGCAAAAGTCTGGTCGAGCAGGATGCCGGCATTGTTGACCAGAATATCGGCGCGGCCGAAATGTTTTATCGCATCGTCGAATACCGACTGCCCGCCTGCAATGGTGGAAATGTCGGCGCCGTTGGCGACGGCGCGGCCGCCCTCGGCCTTGATCGCATCGACCACCTTCTGCGCCATCGAGGCGTCGCCGCCGCTGCCGTCGCGCGGGCCGCCGAGATCGTTGACCACGATAGAAGCGCCCTCGCGCGCGAACAGCTTTGCGTAAGCCTCACCGAGCCCGCCGCCGGCGCCGGTGATCAGCGCAACCTTGCCGTCGAGTAGTCCCATGTTTTTCTCCCTCTATCGTGTCCCGGGCGCGCTGCGGCATTCTTCATGCCGCTGCGCAGAACCGGGACCCCGGTTTCTTATTTCTTCGAGCCGAAGCAAGCTGGACCCCGGCTCTGCAGCGCACCGCTTCGCGAAGGGCTACGCGCTGCGCTGCGTCCGGGGCACGCCTCACCCCAGCACCGTCCTGCCGCTCTTGATCACCGTCACATTGCGCGACTTCACCTTGGCTTCGAACGAAATCACGTTGCCGTCCTTCCACATGTCCATGGTGACCGTCTCCCCCGGATAGACCGGCGACGAAAACCGCACCGCATGCTGCTTGAACGCGCCGGCATCGTAATCGGCGTAGGTCTGCAAAATACCGCGGCAGGTGATGCCGTAGGTACACATGCCATGCAGGATCGGTTTTGGAAAACCGGCGCGTTTGGCAAATTCAGGGTCGCTGTGCAGCGGATTGCGGTCGCCGCAAAGGCGATAGATCAGCGCCTGATCCGGCCGCGTTGGGATATCGACGGATCTGTCCGGCGCCCGCGTGGGCACCTGGTGCGGCTCGGGCTGGCCTTCCGACGGGCCGCCAAAACCGCCGTCGCCGCGCGCAAAGCGCGAGGCGACCAGCGTCGCCAAATCCTCGCCCTTGTCGTCCTTGAGCACGGTCTTGTGCCTGATCACCGCGCCCTTGTCCTTGCCCTTGTCCCAGGCGCCGAGAACGGTGGAGTCCGCGGTGATGCTGGCCGCCACCGGAAACGGCCTGTGAAAGGTGATGTCGCGCTCGCCATCGACCACCATCAGGCGGTTCAGGTTCATCTCCCCGGGGTTGGCGCCCCATGCGGCCACCGAAGCGAATGTCGGCACCACTTTCAAGGGACGCGCGGTGAAGACCGCTTCGTTGACGAAAGCGAGTTCCTTTTCGTCCATCGGATCGGCGCCCATGCCGATGCCATAGGCGTACAGCATCACCTCGCGATCGGTGTAGGCGTATTTCTGGCCGAGGTTCTTCAGCGCCATCAGCTCGTCGTATTTCGACATCGGTTTCTCCAGAATTCTGTTCGTGTCCCGGACGCGGTGCGGCATTCTTCATGCCGCTCCGCAGAGCCGGGACCGTACCAAACACCGGCGTACGTTACGGCTCTGCAGCGCAGCGTCGAAGAGACGCTGCGCTGCGTCCGGGGCACGGTACTCACACCGGCGTAAAAAACGGCAGCGGCGCGCCGTCGGTCGGCTTGAACACCACTTTTACCTTTTGTCCGATCTTCAGCGATTTTAAATCGCAATCGACAAAATTGGTCTGCAGCGAGGGGCCTTCCTTCAGCGTGACATAGCCGATCGCGTAGGGGCCGCTGGCGGATTTGTGCATCAGGCTGAAGGTATAGATCGTGCCTTCTCCCGAACTTTCCTCCCACACCGTCTTGTCGGAGAAGCAGAACGGGCAGATCGAGCGCGGAAAATAATGCGGCTCGCCGCAGGCGGTGCAGCGCTTGATCAGGAATTTGCCCTGCTTTGCCGCTTCCCAGAACGGCGCGGTTTCCGGGTTGCCCTGCGGCGCCGGATATTTTTTTGCTTCAGCCATCACACGCGCTCCAGAATCGCGGTCGAGGCCGCATGGCGGACACCGAGCAGGCCGCCGGTACCATGCGCGACCGCGAGATCGCAGTTCTTCACCTGCACCTTGGGATGCGCCTCGCCGCGCAATTGCCGCACCGCCTCGATGATCTTGGTCATGCCGCCGCGATTGACCGGATGGTTGCTGCACAGCCCGCCGCCGTCGGTGTTGAACGGCAGCTTGCCGACGCCGGAAATCAGATTGCCGTCGGCAACGAACTTGCCGCCCTCGCCCTTCTTGCAGAAGCCGAGATCCTCCAGCTGCATCAGCACGGTGATGGTAAAACTGTCGTAGATCGAGGCGTATTTGATGTCCTTCGGCGTCACGCCGGCCTCCTCGAACGCGCGAGGGCCCGACCACACACCGGCGGAATAAGTGAGGTCAAGATCCTTGCCGCCGCGCGGGCCCTTCATGGCTTCGCCATAGCCGATCATCCGCACCAGCGGCTTCTTCAGGCTTTTGGCGATTTCCGGCGTGGTGACGATCAGCGCGCCGCCGCCGTCGCTGACCACGCAGCAGTCGAGCCGGTGCAGCGGATCGGAGATCATCGGGGAGTTGAGCACGTCCTCGACGGTGACGACGTCCTTCAGCATGGCATGCGGGTTGTACTGGGCGTGATGCGAGGCCGCCACCTTGATCCAGGCCAGTTGCTCGCTGGTGGTGCCGTAGTCGTGCATATGCCGCATCGCGCACATGCCGTAGGCGTTGTGCGTGGTGGCGCCGTAAGCCGCCTCAAAATCCTGCTCGGCGCCGGCCGCGCGCGGCGGCATCGTCGAGGTGCGCGGCTTGCCGGCGAGCGTAACCAGCGCGATCGAGCATTTGCCCGCCGCGATGGCTTCGGCAGCATGGCCGATATGGATGATGTAGGAACAGCCGCCGGTTTCGGTGGAGTTGATATGCCGCACCTTCAGCCCGAGGTAATCCACCATCGGCCAGGCGCCGCCCGGCGCGTCGCCGGCGCAGAAATAGCCGTCGATATCGGCCTTGGTCAGGCCGGCATCCTCCAGTGCGCCCTTGGCGACTTCGGCATGCAATTGCGCGGTGGATTTGTCGGGTGCATGCCGGGTTGGATGCTCGTAGATCCCGGCGATGTAGGCCTTGCCTTTGATGGTCAATACAGCTCTCCGCTGGCGTTTCTTCTTCCCAGCGGTTTTTGTGGCCTGTCACGACGGCCTTGGCAAGCGCGGTGAATGCAACGCTCTATTCCGCCGCGATCTGCCTTGGCGCCGGTGGTGGATTGACCAGGTCCTTGGCTAATTCCGCATAGCGGATTTTGGCGTCAGCCACGGACTTGTCCTTGACCGGACCGTAGCCGCGGATGCGGTCGGGCAGCGACAGCAGTTCGACCGCGGTGTCGATATTGGCAGGCGACAGCTTTTCCAGCACGAAAGCGACGTCCTTCTCATAGCCCGCGATCAGGTCGCGCTCCATCCGGCGCTCCGCGCTGCGGCCGAACAGGTCGAGCGGTGTGCCGCGGACGAACCGCAACGCCGCCAGCAGCCGGAACGCCTTCATCATCCACGGTCCGAAGGTCTTTTTCTTCGGCCGGCCGAGGTGATCGTTCTCGGACGGCAACAGCGGCGGCGCGAGGTGAAAGCTGAAGGTGTAGTCGCCGTCGAACTGGTCCTTCAGCTGCTTCTCGAACCGGCCGTCGGTGAACAGCCGCGCCACCTCGTATTCGTCCTTGTAGGCGAGCAGTTTTGCATAGTTGATCGCGACCGCGCGCGCCAGATCGTCGCCGAATTCGGCCGCCGATTGCCTCCGCACCCTGTCCACCAAGGTGCGATAGCGTTTCGCCAGCCGCGAATTCTGATAGCCCGCGAGGTGCGCGCTGCGGTGCGCGATGATTTCGTCCAGCGACATCGCATCGAGCGTCTTCGGCGCGACAGTCTCGTCCTGGCCCTTCATCATCGCGGCCAATCGTGCGGGATCGACCGCCGCCAGACGTCCGAGCTGGAACGCCTGCGCGTTCATCTTGATCGCAACGCCGTTGATCTCGATCGCCTGCTCGATCGACGCGGCTTGCAGCGGCAGCAGACCCTTCTGGTAGGCGTAGCCCATCATCATCATGTTGGTGGCGATGGAGTCGCCGAGCAGGCTTTCGGCAGGCTTGGTGAAATCGAAGAAGGAAGAGTCCTTGCGCAACGCCGTTTCCAGCACGTGGTTGACCTTGCCGCTCTGGAAATTGAAATCGCGATTCAGGATGAAGTCCGCGATCGGAATAAGGTGGGTGTTGATGACGCCGTGGGTACGGCTGGATTCGCACAGCGTAATGGTCTCCTTGGCGATGGCTACCACCTCATCGGCCGCGATCACGAGATCGGCAGTGCCGGTGACGATACGCGAAGACGTTACGTCCGCGGGATTTTGCGACAGACGGACGTGGCTCAGCACCGCGCCGCCCTTCTGCGCCAGGCCTGACATGTCCAGGATCATGCTGGCCTTGCCCTCGATATGCGCGGCCATGCCGAGCAGCGCGCCGATGGTGAGCACGCCGGTACCGCCGACGCCGCCGACCGCGACGTTGTAGGGCCGCTCGAGCGACGGACGCGATGCCGGCTCCGGCAGGTCGCCGATATTGCCGAGATCGGCCGGCGCGCGCCTGCGCAGCTTGCCGCCGTCGACGGTGACGAAGGACGGGCAAAAACCCTTGAGGCAGGAATAGTCCTTGTTGCAACTGGATTGGTTGATGGTGCGCTTGCGTCCCATCTCGGTTTCCAGCGGCTCCACCGAAATACAGTTCGACTGCACCGAGCAATCGCCGCAGCCTTCGCACACGGCCGGGTTGATCAGCACGCGGCGCTGCGGATCCTCCAGCGTGCCGCGCTTGCGGCGGCGGCGCTTTTCGGCGGCGCAGGTCTGCACGAACACGATCGCGGAAGCGCCTTTCACCTCGCGCAGCGTCTTCATCACCGCGTCGAGTTCGTCACGATGCGCAGTCTTGGTGCCCGGAGCGATCTCTGAAGCCGGATAGGCCTCGGGAGTTTCCGACACCAGATAGATGTCGCGGATGCCTTCCGAATGTAGCTGGAACGTAACCTGCTGCGGCGACAGTTCACCGTCGACATGCTGGCCGCCGGTCATGGCGGTGGCATCGTTATAAAGGATTTTGTAGGTGATGTTGGCGCCGGAGGCGACGGCCTGGCGGATCGCGAGGCTGCCGGAGTGGAAATAGGTGCCGTCGCCGAGATTGGCGAAGACGTGTTTTTCGTCGGTGAAAGGTGCGACGCCGACCCACGGCACGCCCTCGCCGCCCATGTGGGTGAAGGTTTCGGTGCTGCGGTCCATCCACAGCGCCATGAAGTGGCAGCCGATGCCTGCAAACGCGCGGCTGCCTTGCGGCACCTTGGTCGAGGTGTTGTGCGGACAGCCCGAGCAGAAATACGGCGTCCGGGTGATCGGCGCGACCGTCTGCATCTGCGTCGCCTGCCGTCCGTTGAACCAGTCGGCCTTTGCGCGCAGCATGGCCGCGACTTCGGGATTGAGATTGAGCCGCAGCAGCCGCTCGGTCAGCGAACTTGCCAATGAGGCGACGCTGAGTTCCTCGGCGAAGGGCAGGAAGCGCTTGTCGTGCTCGTCCATCTTGCCGACGATGCGCGGGCGGACGTCGTCGCGCCAGTTGAACAGCTCCTGCTTGACCTGGTTCTCGACGATCTCGCGGCGCTCTTCGACGATCAGGATTTCCTCTAGCCCGACGGCGAATTCGCGGACGCCCTGCGGCTCCAGCGGCCACGGCATGCCGATCTTGTAGAGCCGCAGCCCGATCTTTGCCGCCACTTCCGGCGTGATGCCGAGCTCGCGCAGCGCCTGCCGGATATCCTCGTAGCTCTTGCCCGACGCCATGATGCCGAACCGCGCGTTCGGCGAATCCATGGTGATGCGGTTGACCTTGTTGGCGCGGGCAAAGGCGATGGCGGCAAAACCCTTGTAATCCTGCAGCCGGCGGTCCTGGTCGTAGCGGTCGTCGGGCCAGCGCAAATTGAGCCCGCCCGGCGGCATCTCGAAATCGGTCGGAATGATGAAGGGCTTCATCTCGTCGGAAAGATCGACCTCCGCCGTGGTCTCCACGGTCTCGGTGATCACCTTCATGCCGACCCAGCAGCCGGAATAGCGCGACATCGCAATCCCGAGCAGCCCCATCTCGATCATTTCATGGATGCTGGAGGGATAGAGATACGGCATCAGCGCGGAGATGAAGGCATGGTCCGACTGATGCGGCACGGTAGAGGATTTTGCGCCATGGTCGTCGCCGGCCAGACACAGCACGCCGCCGTTTTTCGCCGAGCCCGCGGCATTGCCGTGACGAAATACGTCGCCGCAGCGATCGACGCCGGGGCCCTTGCCGTACCAGATGCCGACCACGCCATCGTGCCGCGCGCCGGGCGACAAATTGAGCTGCTGCGAGCCCCAGATCGCGGTGGCCGCGAGGTCCTCGTTCACGCCGGGCTGGAACTTGATATTGTACTGTTCGAGGTGCTTTCGCGCGGCGAATAGCTGCTGGTCGTAGCCGCCGAGCGGCGAACCCCGGTATCCCGTAACAAATCCCGCAGTATTGAGGCCGGCGGCGCGGTCGCGCCGGATCTGCGCCATCGGCAGGCGGACCAGCGACTGGATGCCGGTCAGGAAGACGTGGCCGGAGCCCTGGGTGTATTTCTGATCGAGACTGATCGGACCTTGGTTGATTCCCATTCCACCCTCTCGAGCCTTGGACGACCCTCGGCCGCGGCGGCTGCTTTTACGCAATTATTCAAATCATTAGAACCAGTCTATGTCGGTTTTCGCTGGCTGCGCACCACAAATCTCGGCAATGGAGCCCCGCGCCCGCGAATAGCAATTTCGTTCCGGGCGGGCGGCGGTGTTTTGCAGGTTATGTCGTGGCAAAGCCCAGCTGCGAAACGACGTGATGCCAGCGGGAACGTTTTTGTGCACTGCGTCGGCCTATGGCAGTTCGCGATCGCGGATTTTTGCCTGGCAGCGGAATACGCTATGTTTCTGCCGGGTGGTCCATGGGGCTGAGAAAATCATTATGACACACTCGCCGATTGCAGCTGCGTTCGATAGTTTGAGCAAAGCGATTGAAGCCAATCCCGACAAAGCGCGCGGCAAATACGCACCGGCTACGGCTACAATCCTTGGCGGACTGAAATGCCGCGTAACCGGACCGTCCGGGGAGCATTTGGAAACGGACATGCCACCTTCGATGGGAGGCGAGGCCTCCTCTCCCAACCCCGGATGGTATTTCAGAGCCTCCATGGCTGCATGCTGTTCGACCGTCATCGCGGCGCGTGCGGCGCGTCTTGGGATCACGCTCACAAAGCTTGAGGTTACGGTCGAAGCTGACGGCGACCATCGCGGAATGCTGGGTCTCGACGACAAAATATCGGCCGGCCATTCAGCGTTATGTACGAATGTCGAGGTAAGCGCTGAAAATGCTACGCCGGAACAGCTTCGAGATCTCGTGAAATGGGCAGACGAGCACTCTCCGGTTGGTTGTACGGTTCGCGATGCTCCAGCCAACACCCTGCGGGTTATTGTCACCTGAGCTTTCGCGGGTATATGGGCGACGTCACGCAATGCAAGCGATCCTCGGCGCGGTTCTGATATGCGCTGCGGCGTGCGCGTCCGTGCGAGCAGAAACGGCAGCGGACACCATCGCGCGCGGCAAGGCGCTGGTCGATGCCGCCGATTGCGCCAGTTGCCATACCGCCGATCCCTCAAAACCGCTCGCCGGCGGCAAGCGGATCGACACGCCGTTCGGCGGCATCTATTCGCCGAACCTGACCCCGGATCGCGATACGGGATTGGGCGCATGGACCGACGACGAATTCTACCGCGCTTTGCATGAGGGCGTGGCGCGTAATGGGGCGCGCTATTATCCGGCGTTCCCTTATCCGAATTTCACCAGGATCACGCGCGACGACGTCCTGGCGATCCGGGCGTATCTTTCGACGCTGACGCCGGTGCGCAATACTGCCCCGCCTCCGCAATTGCGCTGGCCGCTGAACTATCGCGTCGTGATGCGCGGCTGGAACCTGCTGTTTTTCAAGCCCGGCACCTTCGAGAAAAATCCGCAAAAAAGCGACGAATGGAACCGCGGCGCCTATCTGGTCGAGGGTGCGGCACATTGCGGCGCATGCCACACGCCGAAAAACGTGTTCGGCGCCGACCGGCGCGGCCAGATCTATGGCGGCGGCCTGGTCGATGGCTGGTTCGCGCCGCGCCTGGATGCCGCCGAGCGCAGCGGGCTGAAATCGTGGAGCGTCGAGGACGTCGCCGAATATCTGCAGAGCGGCCGCAACGGCAAAAGCCACGCCGGCAAATTGATGGCCGAAGTCGTGGTCAATTCGACCTCGAAGATGAGCGACGCGGATGTTCGCGCCATCGCGGTTTATCTGAAGGATCTGCCGGCCGGCGCGCCGGAACCCGTGGTCACACAGCCGCCGCAAGCGCAAATGATCGATGGCGCCCGAATCTACAAGGGCGCATGCATCGCCTGTCATGAGGCCGACGGAAGCGGCGCGCCGCGCATCTATCCGCCGCTGCCCGGCAACGCCAACCTGCAATCCGCCGATCCTTCCAGCACGCTGCGCATCATCCTCGACGGCGCGCAGACGGTGACGACGCCCCGCGCGCCCAACACCGGCTCGATGCCCGCCTATGCCGGAAAACTGACGGATCAGGAAATCGCCGACATCGCGACCTACATCCGCAACGCATGGGGCAATGCCGCGCCCGCGGTGACGCCCGAACAGGTGGCGAAGGCGCGGCGGCAAAGGTGATCCATGCTGCGCGCTGCGCTGCGTCCGGGGAACACCCTCTAACTGGTGCATAAACGTGCTTTGCAGCACTGCAGGTGCGGTTTGCGTGCCAATGGTCCCCGGCGAATTGGCTAGGCTCATGGCTCAATTTTGGAGGGCGTCATGGATACCGAGAAAAAAACGGACGGCGAAACCACGGACCAGCCGAAGCCGAGCATTGGCGACGTCGTTGGCGATCTGGTCGTAAGCGGCGCAACCGTACTCGCGAACACAGCCGCCAAGGCCGTCGTCAATCGCGTCAAGAAAGCGGCAGCGAAATCGGCGCCGGTGAAAGCCGTCGCCAAAGCGGTAAAGAAGGCGAAAAAGTCGGCGGCCGGCGTCAAGGCCGCGAAAACGAAGAAGGCAAAAAAAGCAAAAAAGGCTGCCAAAAAATCGGGCGCGAAGAAGAGCGCCAAGAAGGCTGCGAAGAAGCCGGCCAGGAAATCGATGCCAAAAAAGAACAAGAGCAAGAAAGCAAAGAAGTCCAGGCGCTGACCGCTTCGCAATTTACTCAAAAGGCCCTTGGCAGCGATCTCAGGGGCCTTTTGCATGAACGCTTGTTCATGCTGGATACAGCGTTTTAATTTTTTCTTGAAAAGCGCTCGCGGCCTCCTATGTCCCGTCTCGACAGGAGGGGACCCGTGAAACAGTCACAAGACTTTCTCGAGAACGCGGAGAATTGCGCGCAACTCGCCGAGCGCGCGGCCGACGAGCCAACCCACAACCGCTACAAGCGAATGGAAGCAGCGTGGCGGGCTTTAGCCGAAGAGCAGGATTGGCTTGACGGCCAGGTGCCGCCCGTCCGCATCGCGTCGTAGCTTCACGCGATACCTCGTAGCCCGGGTGAAGCGCAGCGAAACCCGGGACGGCGGTCCCCGCATTTCGCTGCGCTCCATGCGGGCTACGAAAGGCGGATTTTCAGCGCCGCTCGTCGGTGAAGACGAATTTCGGCATCTCCCATTTGAAGCGGATCGCGAGCAACCGGAAAGTCAGGCCGACCGCGAATGCCAGCGCGGTCGCCACGTCGTGGTTCAACCCGAACCCGAGCGCCGCGACGTAGACCCCGCCCGTGACCGCCGAGACGCTGGCATAAAGCTCCGAACGGAACAGCAGCGGGATATCGTTGCAGAGGATGTCGCGCAACACGCCGCCGGCACAGCCGGTGATCATGCCCGCGACGATCACGATCGGCAGCGACTCATGCAGCTTCAGCGCAACGTCGCAGCCCACGATGGTGAACACCACGAGCCCGATGGCATCGAGCACCAGGAACGCGAGGTGCAGGCGATGCACCACGCGCGCGATCATGATGGTGACGAGCGCAGCGGCGGCGGTGATCGCCAGAAACGAAGGATTTTCCACCCACACCAGCGGATAGTGCCCAAGCAGGACGTCGCGCAGCGATCCGCCGCCCAGCGCCGTGACGCAGCCGAGCAGGCAGACGCCGACCCAGTCCATGCTGCGCCGCCCAGCGGCCAGCGCCGCCGTCATCGCCTGCGCCGCGGCCGCTACCAGCAGCAGCACATGAAAAACGGTATCGGCGGGGGGTATCGTCCACATGGATTTGATTGAGTTTCCGGCAGCTGACGGAACTTACGTCGCGGGTTCCCGGGTGAACAGGGCGAAAAGGGCGGTGGGTTCCATTCGCCTTGGGGGAACCCCGACCTCCTCCAACTGTTGTCAGGAGGGAGACAACGGAGGACCCAATCCATGGCTTACGAACGTAACCCGAACGATCCCTATCGTCCCGATGTCGATCTCGCGGACGACGAATTGCAGCGCATGCGTATGGCCGACCCGGAACTCAGCGAAGGCCCCGCCAGCGGCGGCAAGGTGGCGGCGTTCGCCATTGCAATCGCCGTGGTGCTCGGCGCGGTTTTCTACGGGCTGAACAACTCGTCGATGAATCCGGCGGGCACCGGCCAGACCACCGCGCAGACCCAGACCACGGCGCCCGCAGCGCCCTCAGGCATGCGTGATGTGACCCCGCGTCGCAACACCGAACCGGGCATGACCACGGGCGCGGCCCCTGCCCGTCCGCAGCAGCCGGCCTCCAGCGCACCGACGGGTCAGGAAATCGACCGCAGTGCCAAGCCGGACGATAGCGCGAAACCCGATGCTCCGGCCAAATAACGGTTGAAGTAATCACGTTACAAGACGCAGCGGGCCTGACAGCCCGCTGCGTTTTTGTTTTGCGCGGGGTTCAATCGCTGAACATCTTGTTCAGCTCGCCGCCCGGAAAGCCGTTGCCCAGCTCGGTGAAGGTGCCCTGCTCCAACATCTCGTGCGACGCCTTCATGAACCCGGCCCAGGCCACCCGCGCCAGCGAACCGCCGACACTGATGCGGCGGACGCCGAGATCGGCGGCTTCCGCAACGCTAAGGCCGGAAGAGCCGATCAGAAGGTTGACCGGTTTTGGATGCACGGCCTTCACAACGGCCGCGATATGCTCCTTGGATTTGATGCCGGGCGCATAAAGGCAGTCCGCGCCCGCTTCCGCATAGGCGTTGAGCCGGTCGATCACCAGAGCAAGATCGGGCTGCCCCCACAAAAACGCTTCGCAGCGCCCGACCAGCAGCGCGCCGCTGTTGTCGGCATCGATCGCCGCCCGCGCCGCCTTGATGCGCTCGATCGCGAAGGCGCGCTCGTAGAGCGGCTTCGCCTTGTCGCCGGTGGAATCCTCGATCGACAGCCCGGCGACGCCGGTCGCAACCCCGCGCGCGACATTGACCCCCACCTTCTCCGGCTCATGGGCAAAACCGCCTTCGAAATCGGCATTGACGGGCAGATCGACCGCCTTGCACAGCGCGGTGAGATGCTCGCAGACGTCATCGACCGTAACGCGAGTGTCGGCCCGGCCGATCGACCACGCATAACCGGCGCTGGTCGAGGCGATCGCCTTGAAGCCGAGCTGCGCAAGCGCCCGCGCGCCACCGACATCCCACGGGTTCGGCAGCACGAAGCAGCCGCTCTCATGCAGCTTGTGGAACGCCGCGCGTTTGTCCTGGGTTGAAACCGCCATGTTCTCTCCCTGTGTTCATTCTTGCTTGCCTTACGATAACCGCACCTAGCGTCCGGCGCCAGTGCACGCGGCATCAGGCTTCGACCTTTCGCAAAAATGTGCGTTCCTCCGCGAGGATGAACTTGTTGTCCTCGGCGAAACTGAAATTCGCCATGCCTTCGTCGTCGGCGCGCAGCCGCGCGCGATACATCTCGTAGGCGGCGAGGTTTTCGAACGAGATCAGCGCAAATGCGATATTGCTGGTGCCCTCATGCGGCATCCAGTAGCCCAGAAGATGGCCACCGCATTTCGGAATGATCGGCAGCCAGCGCCTCGCATAGGTTTCGAACATCGCACGCTTGAATGGATCGATCTGGTACCGGATGAAAACCGTAATCGACATAACTGCCTCCACATTTGCCTGCATATCGAAGTATAGATGCTTGATCGGCGCGAATGCTTCGGCTATCATCGAACTATGAAAGCAGGACCCGATATCGCCTTGGTCGCTTCCCTGGTCGGCGACCCCGCGCGCAGCAACATGCTGACCGCGCTGATGAGCGGCCGCGCGCTGACCGCCAGCGAGCTGGCGCAGGAGGCCGGCGTCACGCCGCAGACCGCGAGTTCGCATCTGGCAAAACTCGAGGCCGGCGGACTGGTCGAGCCGGAGAAACAGGGCCGCCACCGCTACTACCGCCTCACCGGGCCGGACGTCGCAGGCGTGCTGGAGGGACTGATGGGGCTCGCCGCGCGCGTCGGGCACCTGCGCATCCGCACCGGGCCGAAGGATCCGGCGCTGCGCCACGCGCGGGTTTGCTACGACCATCTCGCCGGCGATCTCGGCGTGCAGATGCTGGACGCCATGACGCGGCGGCAATTCGTGCGCCGCAACAAGAACGAGATCACGCTCACCACCGAAGGCGAGAAATTCGTCGCCAAAAAATTGCAGATCGACGTCTCGGAGATCGAGCATGCGCGGCGGCCGTTGTGCAAGACCTGCCTGGACTGGAGCGCGCGGCGCAGCCATCTCGCGGGCACGCTGGGGGCTGCGATCCTGAGCAGGCTCTATGAACTGAAATGGGCGGCGCGCTCGCCCGGCAACCGTATCGTCAATTTCACCCGCAACGGCGAAAAGCAGTTCGCGGCGTTGTTCGGGGTGGGTGAAAATGAAGAGAATCGTCATGGCCGGGCTTGAGCCGGGCATGCAGGGCGGATTAGCGCAGCGTAATCCGCCATTCGCCCGCGGTGAAGAGGCGGGTTACGCCTTCGGCTAACTAACCTGCCCTACTGGCTTTTCGCGAAACCTACGGAGGTCTCCATGAATCGCTTGGTGTTGTCCGCCCTGCTCGCCGCTATACCGCTCTTTGTTCACGCTGCCGAACCACCGCCGCGCGAACCCTACGGCATCGGCCTCGAAGGGTTCGCCTATCCCTATCCCGTCAGCATGCTGCCGCTGGTCAACGACGGCGAGCAGGTGCGGATGGCCTATATGGACGTCGCGGCAGCCGCGCCGAACGGACGCACTGTGGTGCTGCTGCACGGCCGCAATTTTCCGTCGAGCTACTGGGCGCCGGTGATCAAAACGCTGAGCGAGGCCGGCTACCGCGTGGTGGTGCCGGACCAGATCGGGTTCGGCAAATCCTCAAAGCCCGCGGCCGACCTGCATTTCGACACGCTGGCGCGCAATACCATCGCGCTGCTCGATCACTTAAGAATCGCAAAGGCCGATATCATCGCGCATTCGCTGGGCGGCATGCTCGGCGTGCGCATCGCTCGCGCCTGGCCCGACCGTATCGAGCATCTCCTGCTGGCGGCACCCATCGGCCTTGAGGATTACCGGCTCTATGTGCCGCCGACACCGACTGAAAAGATTCTGGAGAACGAAGACAAGCTCACCGCCGATGCCTACCGCAAGCAGCTGGAAACGAATTATTCCTTAAAACTGCCGCCGGAGCAGGTGACGCCGTTCATCGACGCGCGCTTCAACATCAAGGGTTCTTCCGAATATCCGCGCTGGCTGCGCGCCTTTGTCAATTCTGCGCAGCTGATCTACCGCGAGCCGGTGGTGCATGAAATTCCCTTGCTCACGCAGCCGACGCTGTTCGTGATGGGCGAGGACGACCACAACGCGCCGGGCCGGCCCAATGCGCCGGAGGCGTTGCGGCCGAAGATGGGCCACAACGCGGAGTTGGCCAAAGCGCTCGCGGCCAAAATGCCGAATGCGAAAGCCGAGGTGATTCCCAACACCGGTCATCTGGTGTTTCTGGAAGCGCGGCAACAATTCGACGAGTTGATGCTGGCGTTTCTTAGCCCCCGTTGAACTCATGTCATGGATTTTTCCTGAAAAGAGCGCATTGATTCCGCATTCAGGTCGCCGTCTTAAGCTCACCGACAGGTATCGACATGTTGTAAAAGTCAACGTGCCGAATCACACGGTTTGAATCATGGTCCGGCGCCGCGGGTCGCGGCCCAGCAAAACGGAGGAAACATGAAGACCCTTTTCGCAGCAGTTTTGGTTGTTGGCACGATCGCGGGCTTCAGCGCCGCCGACGCCGCCGGCGGTTGCGGCCCCGGCTTCCATCGCGGTCCCGGTGGCGGATGCAGGCCAAATCGCGGCGTGGTCGTGGTCGCTCCCCGCGTCGTGGCGCCCCGGGTCGTGGTCGCGCCCGCCCCGGTCGTGGTGGTGCCGCGCGCCCGCGTCTGCCCCTACGGCTTTGTCTGGCGCGCCGGGCGCTGCCGCGTGATCTGAGCAACCGTCATTCCGGGGCGCGACGAAGTCGCGAACCCGGAATCCATAACCACGGCCGGGAGCATGGATTCCGGGCCTGCGCCAAGCGGCGCATCCCGGAATGACGACGATAGTTACCAGTAACGGCGGCGCCAGTAGCGGCGGCGCCAGACCCGGCGACGACGGTAGCCCCAAACGCGGCGGCGCCAGAACACACGGCGGCGGCGGTAGCCCCAATAACGCCTGCGATAACCCCAGCGGCGGCGCCACCGCACCTGCTCCGGCGCAAGGCGATCGACATCGTCCTGGGTTGCGATCGCGGGTTCCGCAGGCTCGCCGCGCTGGGGAGCGCCCGGTCCCTCCGGCGTAACGGGCGGCAGTGGCGCGGCCTCGGTAGCCACGGCACCCGCGGCCAGCGCGGATGCGCCCGCAATAAATCCAAAGGTGAGTTTTAGAAAGTGGCGGCGTTCCATCACGTTCCTCCTTTGCACATCATGGGCGGCGAGTTTCGCCGCGCCGAGATGAACGTCGGCTGAACCGCTTTGGCCTCACGCCGCGCCGAACTCCTCCGCCAGCACCAAAATCTCCCGCGTGCGGGTGATGCCGGGCCAGTCGCGGTTAAAGTCGGCGATCAGCCGCTTCATCTCCTCGCCACTGGTGGCGCGATCTAGCGCCGCCTTGTCGGGGAATTGATACGTGGCCTGATGCACGGCCGGATCGGTTATGCTCCAGAACCGCCACGCCTTCTCCGCGCCGAAGGTTTTTACGGCGTCGGGCATGTGTTCTTTGGCGTACCAGGCGTCGAACGCCGCGCGCTTGGTGGGATCGGCGACGGTGGCGCGAACGACGAAGAAGTGATGCGGCATGGGATACTCTTCTCTCAAAACTGTTAATTCGCTTTCCGTCCCTTCAGCATCCCGGCAATGCTTAAATCCTCGTCGAGATCGGGCCAGTGAATTCCCATCGCCATGATCTCGTAATTCGAACGCTGCGCTGCCGAGGCTTTCACAAGGCGCGGATACCAGTCCAGCGGCGTTGCGATGCGCCGGCCATCCATCAACGTCACCACGAGTTCGGCCGAGGTAAATTCGACCGAGCGAGTGCGCAGATCGCCGACCTCAATTTCCAAAGTGCTCATTCCATGCATCCAGCAGTTCATCGCGATGGGATCGCGGATGGCGGATGATATCGCCTATTTCATGTGACGGAAACATGCGCCGGTTCGCTACCCTCATTGGAATAGAAGAAGGCTCGATAAGGTCTCCACCGCAAGACCGTCGGCATTCCATCTCCTCACAACGGCAAATTGTCATGCTTCTTCGCCGGCATTTCCACCTTCTTGTCCCGTAGCATCGCCAGCGCCCGCGCGATCCGCCGCCGCGTCGAATGCGGCATGATGACGTCGTCGATATAGCCGCGCTCGGCGGCGATGAAGGGGGACAGGAAGCGGTCCTCGTATTCCCTGGTGCGGGCGGCGATCGCATCGGTGTCGCCGATATCGCTGCGGAAGATGATTTCGACCGCGCCCTTGGCGCCCATCACCGCGATCTGCGCGGTCGGCCAGGCGTAGTTCATGTCGGCGCCGATTTCCTTCGACGCCATCACGTCGAACGCGCCGCCATAAGCTTTTCGGGTGATCACGGTGACCAGCGGCACCGTGGCCTGCGAGAATGCGAACAGCAGTTTCGCGCCGTGTTTTATCAAGCCGCCATATTCCTGCGCCGTGCCCGGCAAGAAGCCCGGCACGTCCACGAACGTCACGATCGGAATGTTGAAAGCGTCGCAGAATCGCACGAAACGCGCGGCCTTGCGGGAGGCGTCGCTGTCGAGCACGCCGGCCAGCACCATCGGCTGGTTGGCCACAAAGCCCACGGTACGCCCGGCGATGCGGCCGAATCCGGTGACGATGTTCTTGGCAAAAGTTTCGGAGATCTCGAAGAAGTCGCCCTCGTCCACGACTTTGAGGATCAGTTCCTTCATGTCGTAGGGCTTGTTCGGATTGTCGGGGATCAACGTGTCCAGCGACATGTCGACGCGTTCGATGTCGTCAAAGCTCGGCCACTCCGGTACGCCATCGGTATTGTTGCTGGGCAAAAAGTCGATCAGCCGGCGCATCTGCAGCAGCGTCTCGACGTCGTTCTCGAACGCGCCGTCCGCGATCGATGAGCGCGTGGCGTGCACCGATGCGCCGCCGAGTTCTTCGGCGGTGACCACCTCGTTGGTGACGGTCTTCACCACGTCGGGCCCGGTGACGAACATGTAGCTGGTATTCTTCACCATGAAGATGAAGTCGGTCATGGCGGGCGAATAGACGTCGCCGCCGGCGCACGGCCCCATGATGACGCTGATCTGCGGGATCACGCCGGACGCGATGACGTTGCGGCGGAACACATAGGAATAGCCCGCAAGCGCCGCGACGCCTTCCTGGATCCGCGCCCCGCCGGCGTCGTAGAGCCCGATGATCGGCGCCCGCGCCTTCATCGCCATGTCCTGGATTTTCACGATTTTTTGCGCGTGGGTTTCGGACAGCGATCCGCCGAACACGGTGAAGTCTTTGGCAAAGACAAAAGTCTTGCGGCCGTTCACGGTGCCCCAGCCGGTGACGACGCCATCGCCCGGCACCTTGGATTTCTCCATGCCGAATTCCACCGAGCGATGCTCGACGAACATGTCGAATTCCTCAAAACTGCCCTTGTCGAGCAGAAGCTCGATGCGCTCCCGGGCGGTCAGCTTGCCGCGGGCGTGCTGCGCCTCGATACGCTTCTCGCCGCCGCCGAGTTTTGCCCCCGCACGGCGTTCTTCGAGGGTGTCCAGGATGTCTTTCATGGGGTGCTTCCCGTCGGATTTGCCCGGGTTCTAACACGGCATTTTGCAGGCGGGAAACATCCTCCTATCATCTGGCAGCCCTGCCCCGTATCCTTGTCATTCCGGGGCGCGCGAAGCGCGAGCCCGGAATCCATAACCACCGCCGTGGATATGGATTCCGGGCCCGCGCCAAGGGGCGCGTCCCGGAATGACGGAGTGCGAGGAGCCGAACCATGGCCGATATCACGAGCGCAGGCGCTGTCACCGGCGGATTACGAACGCTGCTCCGGCTGGAAGGGCTGACGCTGTTCGCCGGCATGACCTTGCTCTACGGGGTCTGGGGCGGATCGTGGTGGATCTACGCCATCCTGTTCCTGGTGCCCGATCTAAGCTTCGCGGCCTATCTCGCAGGCCCGCGCGTCGGCGCCATCGTCTACAACGCGGCGCATAGTTACATGGCGCCGGTGGCATTGATGACCGCCGGATTTGTGCTGGCCTCGCCGCTGGTGCTTTCCATCGCCATGATCTGGCTGGCGCATATCGGCATCGACCGTGCCCTCGGCTACGGCCTGAAATACAGCGCCGGATTCGGCTTCACCCATCTCGGCCGCATCGGGCCTGCGGCACGGGCGGCATGAATTGACAGCCTGCGCGCTGGCCGGGTCAAGCCCGGCCATGACGCCAGGTTTCACGGCGCACCCGACTGCTTGCCGAGATCGCGATTGTCGACATAGCGGATCATGATCGGCCGGCCCGCCAGCGCGCCGCCGAGGCCGCCGGTGAATTTCAGCGGCACGCAGGCGTCCAGCGACGCGGTGATCGCCTTGCGATAGAGGTCGCGGGTCAGCCGCGGCACATCGCGCGTCGAATAGGTGACGCGCGGGGCTGCGATGATCTCGCCGGAGCGCTTGAAGCTGAACAGCACCGACATCTGCATGCCCTCGCGCGCGTCGTCCGCCGGCGGCGGCGACCAGCAGGAACGAAGCGCGGCGAACAGATCACCGATGGTGTCGAGGTCGTGGTCGGGCTTCTGGTATTTCGCGGCATCGCCGCGCGGCGGCACGCTCTGGATGGTCAGCTGCAGGTTCTGGCCGATCGGATAATCGATCTCGGGAATGCACGGGCCGTGATTGAACACGCTGCAAAATGACGGCGTGCATGGTTCGCCCGACAATACGCTACAGGGCGCATGTGCGAACGGCGTCGCATCGACCGGCTGCGCCTCGGCCGACGTGACGACGAGCGCAGCGGTTATAGCGAGAAAAGCAGGTACACGCCGAAGCATGAACGCTCCTCAGTAGTGTCGTCCCCGCGAACGCGGGGACCCATACGCCGTGTCGCCAATGATGCGAAAAGCATCAATGATCTTGTTGGGACCGCGTTGCAAAACCACAAACGCCAGGGGTTATGGGTCCCCGCTTTCGCGGGGACGACGAACTCACCCTTTTTTCTTCACATCCTTGATACTGGAAAACGTAATGCCATCGGCACGTTCCCTGGTGTAGCCGAGGTAAAACTCATTCTTCGCCAAAAACACCGGATCGCCGTCGACATCGTCGGCGACGCCGGAGCCGTTGGCGGCGATGAAGGCATCGAGCTTCTTGCGGTCGTCGGACGAAATCCAGCGCGCCAGCTGGAATTCCGAGACCTCGAAATCCACCGGCAGCGAATATTCGGCATCAAGCCGGGCTTTCAGCACATCGAGCTGCAGCGGGCCGACCACGCCGACCAGTGCAGGCGCGCCGTCGCGCGGGCGAAACACCTGCACCACGCCCTCCTCCGACATCTGCTGCAGCGCCTCTTTCAGCTTCTTCGCCTTCATCGCATCGGTCAATCGCACGCGGCGGACGATTTCCGGCGCGAAGCTGGGCACGCCGACGAAATTGATGTCCTCGCCTTCGCTCAAGGTATCGCCGATCCGCAACGTGCCATGATTGGGAATGCCGACCACGTCGCCGGCGAATGCCTCGTCCGCCAGCGCGCGGTCCTGTGCGAAGAAGAATTGCGGGCTGGAGAGGCTCATGTTCTTGCCGGTGCGCACCAGTTTCGCCTTCATGCCGCGCGTCAGCTTGCCCGAGCACAGCCGCGCAAAGGCAATACGGTCGCGATGGTTCGGATCCATGTTGGCCTGGATCTTGAATACGAAGGCGGTCATGCGCGGCTCGCTCGCCTCGACCTTGCGCAGATTGCTCTCCTGCGCGCGCGGCGGCGGCGCAAACCGGCCCAAGCCCTGCAGCAGGTCGCCGACCCCGAAATTACGCAGCGCCGAGCCGAAATACACCGGCGTCAGATGACCCTCGCGAAACGCATCGAGTTCGAACGGCTTGCAGGCCTCCGAGACCAGCGCCAGTTCGTCCCTGACCTCGTTGACATCGAGATTGGCGTTACGGCCGGCGAGATCGGCAATGTCGATCTGTTGCGCAGCGCCTGTCTTGGCGCCGCCGCCTTCCAGCAGGCGCACCCCGCCGGTCTCGATATCGTAGGTGCCCAAGAAATCTCTTCCGCGGCCGACCGGCCAGGTCATCGGCGTGGTGTCGAGCGCCAGCGTCTTTTCGATTTCGTCCATCAATTCGAACGTATCGCGGCTTTCGCGGTCCATCTTGTTGATGAAGGTGATGATGGGAATATCCCGCAGCCGGCAAACCTCGAACAGTTTTCGCGTACGCTCCTCGATGCCCTTGGCGGCGTCGATCACCATCACGGCCGAGTCCACCGCGGTCAGCGTGCGGTAAGTATCCTCGGAAAAGTCCTCGTGGCCGGGCGTGTCCAGCAGGTTGAACACCAGGTTTTCGAACTCGAAGGTCATCACCGAGGTCACCACCGAGATGCCGCGCTCGCGCTCGATCTTCATCCAGTCGGACCGGGTGTTGCGGCGCTCGCCCTTGGCCTTGACCTGCCCCGCGAGATTGATGGCGCCGCCGAACAGCAGCAGCTTTTCGGTCAGCGTGGTCTTGCCGGCGTCGGGGTGCGAGATGATCGCAAAGGTGCGCCGGCGCGCGACTTCCGCCGCGAGCGGCGAGCGCGAAGGCTGTTCGGCGGTGAGAGCGAGGTCGGACATGAGCGAGCGTGTGGCAGGGAAACCGGGCCGGATCAAGGAGATTTGGCCGGGTTTATAACGGGATTTGCCAAGGTGCGGTTCGGTTGCGAAGCGGTCGTGAAATCTACATATAGGGATCGGGAGGACGACCTTCCATCAGCACATCCTTCGCGGGGACGGCCCTGCCTAATTGGGAGGGTTGGTCATGGCCTGGCTCACACTGTTCGTCGCAGGGTTGATGGAAATCGCCTGGGCGATCGGCCTGAAATATACAGAGGGTTTCACACGGCTGGTTCCGACAGTGCTGACGCTGGCAAGCATGGCCGCGAGCATGGCGCTGCTGGGACTGGCGCTGAAGACGCTGCCGATCGGCACCGCCTATGCGGTATGGACCGGCATCGGCGCGGTCGGAACCGCGTTGCTCGGCATCTGGCTGTTTGGCGAGCCGGCGACCGCCCTGCGGCTGTTATGCATCGGCCTGATCGTCTCCGGCATTGTCGGGCTGAAGCTGGTGACGTGAAAGCGTCTGATCGTCAGCGCAGCAGCAACGTCGCCCAATACGCCAGCGCCGCGACGATGGCGGCAGCCGGAATCGTGATAACCCAGGCATAGACGATCGAACTCGCCACGTTCCAGCGCACCGCCGAGACCCGCCGCGCGGCGCCGACGCCGACGATGGCGCCGGTGATGGTGTGGGTGGTCGAGACCGGCACGCCGAGGAACGTCGCGGCGAACAGCGTCGCCGCACCACCTGTTTCGGCGCAAAATCCCTGCATCGGGGTCAGCTTGGTGATCCTCAAACCCATGGTGCGCACGATGCGCCAGCCGCCCATCAAGGTGCCCAGCGCCATCGCCGCCTGGCACGACAGCACCACCCAGAACGGCACCGAAAAATGCTCGCCGAGATGGCCCTGCGAATACAGCAGCACCGCGATGATGCCCATGGTCTTTTGCGCGTCGTTACCGCCGTGGCCCAGCGAATACAGCGAGGCCGAGACGAATTGCAGGATGCGGAACGCGCGGTCGACAGCAAAGGGGGTGGAGCGCACCGATAGCCACGACACGATCGCGACCAGCACCAGCGCCAGCAGGAATCCGACCAGTGGCGACAGCACGATGGCGAGCAGCGTCTTGGACAATCCGCTCCATACCGCTGCGGAGAGTCCTGCCTTGGCCATCCCGGCGCCAACCAGCCCGCCGATCAACGCGTGCGAACTGCTGGAGGGAATGCCTAATGCCCAGGTGATCAGGTTCCAGACGATGGCGCCGATCAGGGCGGCAAAAATCACCGGCGCGTCGATGATGCCGGGATCGATGATCCCGGTGCCGATGGTGTTGGCGACATGGAGCCCGAACACCAGGAAGGCGATGAAGTTGAAAAACGCCGCCCACAGCACCGCATATTGCGGCCGCAGGACACGGGTGGAGACGATGGTCGCGATCGAGTTGGCGGCATCGTGCAATCCGTTAAGGAAATCGAACAGCAACGCGACTGCGATTAATCCGACCAGAATCGGAAGACCTAGCGTGGCGTCCACTGCGCGGCCCTGCCCTATACCTGTTCGATAACGATGCTGTTGATCTCGTTGGCTACGTCATCGAAGCGATCTGCGACTTTCTCGAGATGGTCGTAGATTTCCGCGCCGACGATGAAATCCATGGTGTTGGCGTTGCGGTGCTTGAGGAACAGTTCCTTCAGGCCGATGTCGTGCAGATCATCGACGCGGCCTTCCAGCTTGCCGAGTTCCTCGGTGATCGCGGTAAGCAGCCCGACATTGTCGCCGATCGATTGCATCAGCGGCAGCGCGCGGCCGACGAGGTTGGCGCATTCAACCACCAGCGTGCCCATTTCCCGCATCGGCGGCTCGAAGCTCCGCACTTCGAACAGGACGACCGCCTTTGCAGTCTGCTGCATCTGGTCGATGGCGTCGTCCATCGAGGTGATAAGATTCTTGATATCGACGCGGTCGAACGGCGTGATGAAGGTGCGGCGCACCGCGGTGAGAACTTCACGGGTGATATTGTCGGCGTCATTTTCGAACTGATTGACGCGCTGGCAGAACACCGGGGTCTCCTCGCCGCCGCGCAACATGCCCTGCAGCGCTTCCGCGCCCTTCACCACCGTCTGCGAATGCCGGGCGAACAGCTCGAAAAACCGTTCCTCCCGCGGGAGAAAGTAGCGAAACAGGCGCATCATCGGTCAGGTCCATGCATGGAAAACAACGGCGGCGGGAGCGCCCTGTCGTAAAACTGTCATAGACCATTTCCCGCAAAAACGGGCAATGACGGATGCCGGGTAGCGAGGTCATCCACCGCTTTGTCGGGTGCGGAAAGTTCCGGAAATCGCAGGTTTTACAGGGACCGCCGGAAATAATGCGCGATTTCACCGATCACGCCGCGGCGGAAGGTCAGCACGCATACCACGAAGATCACGCCCTGGATCACCGTGACCCATTGCCCGAACCCGGCGAGGTACTGCTGCATGGCGATGATGACGAAAGCGCCGACCACCGGGCCGAACACGGTGCCGAGACCGCCGACCAGCGTCATCAGCACGATTTCACCGGACATGGTCCAGTGCACGTCGGTCAACGAGGCATTCTGCGCGACAAACACCTTTAGCGAACCGGCAAACCCCGCCAGCGTTCCCGACAGGATATAGGCCAGCAGCTTGTACTGATCGGTCTTGTAGCCGAGCGAAATCGCGCGCTGCTCATTCTCGCGGATCGATTTCAGCACCTCGCCGAACGGCGAATTGATGGCGCGGTAGATCAGCAGGAAGCCGAGCAGGAATCCGGTGAGGACGACGTAGTACAGCGTGGTCGGCCTGGCGAGATTGAAGATTCCGAACAAGTACCCTTGAGGAATGCCCTGGATACCGTCTTCGCCATGGGTGAACGGCGTCTGCAGATAGACGAAATACAACAGCTGCGACAGCGCCAGCGTGATCATCGCGAAATAGATGCCCTGGCGGCGGATCGCGACAAGGCCGGTGACGACGGCAAGCGCCCCGGCGCCCACGGTGCCTATGATAATTCCAAGCTCCGGCGACACGCCCCACACTTTCAGGGCATGCGCGGTGAAATAGCCGGCGCTGCCCAGGAACATCGCATGGCCGAACGACAGCAGCCCGCCATAGCCGATCAACAGATTGAACGCGCAAGCCAGCAGCGCAAAGCACAGCGCCTGCATGACGAAGAACGGATACACCCCGGTGAATGGCACGATTGCCAGCACCGCCGCCATAATGACGAACAGGATCATCTCGTCGCGGACGGTGCGCGGCGTCACCGGCAAGGTATCGTCGGTCAAAGCTGACATGTCAGGCTGCCCTTCCCGTCAGTCCCGACGGTTTCACCAGCAGCACCAGCACCATGAGGACAAATACCACGGTATTGGAGGCCTCGGGATAGAAGTATTTGGTCAGTCCCTCGATCACGCCGAGCGCAAAGCCGGTGATGATCGAGCCCATGATCGAACCCATGCCGCCGATCACCACCACCGCGAACACCACGATGATCAGGTCGGCGCCCATCAGCGGCCGCACCTGATTGATCGGCGCCGACAACACGCCGGCAAGGGCTGCGAGGCCGACGCCGAGACCATAGGTCAGCGTGATCATCCGCGGCACGTTGATGCCGAAGGCGCGGACCAGCGTCGGATTTTCGGTGGCGGCGCGCAGATTGGCGCCAAGCCGCGTCCGCTCGATCAGATACCAGGTGAGCAGGCAGACGATGAGCGAGAACACGACGACCCAGCCGCGATAGATCGGCAGGAACATGAATCCGAGATTCATTCCACCCTTCAACTCGTCGGGGATCGCATAGGGCAGACCGGACGAACCGAAATAATTCTGGAACACGCCCTGGATGATCAGCGCCAGCCCGAATGTCAGCAGCAGACCGTAGAGATGGTCGAGGCCGGACAGCCATTGCAGCATCGTCCGCTCGAGGATCATGCCGAAAATGCCGACCGCGATCGGCGCCAGGATCAGCGCCGGCCAGTATCCGATCCCCGCCAAATTGAGCAGGAAATATGCGCAGAACGCGCCCATCATATAGAGCGCGCCATGGGCGAAGTTGATGATGTTGAGCATTCCGAAGATCACGGCAAGACCAAGACTCAACAGCGCGTAGAACGAGCCGTTGATCAGTCCCACCAGAAGCTGCGCGTAGAGAGCTTGCATGACCGGTTATTCCGCTCAATCAAATAAATGGATGCCCGCCGGCGCAAGGCCGGCGGGCAAGCATTGTTACTTCTTCACCAGCGGGCAAGCACTTTCCGATAGCGGCCGGAAGGCCTGGTCCCCGGGAGTGGTGC
The DNA here is from genome assembly GCA_963710045.1 of uncultured Alphaproteobacteria bacterium. Lineage (GTDB taxonomy): Bacteria > Pseudomonadota > Alphaproteobacteria > Rhizobiales > Xanthobacteraceae > Bradyrhizobium. Next base: position 35,018 of record CAVPZO010000055.1, read on the forward strand.
CAACCAGCTTGTAATAGTCCCACGGTCCCTTGGATTCCGATGGCTTCTTCACCTCGAACAGATATGCCGGGTGAATCTTGCGTCCATCGGCGCGAATTGAGCCCTTGCCGAACAGCGGATCGTCGGTCGGCATCTCCTTCATTTTCGCCACGATCTTGGCGCCATCGTGCGGATTGCCGCCCATCGCTTCGAGCGCCTTGAAGTAATGGATCAGGCCGGAATAGACGCCGGCCTGCACCATGCTCGGCTGCGCCTTGCTCTTGGTGCGATCGGCGAAGCGCTTTCCGAACTTGCGGGTATCGTCGTTGAGATCCCAGTAGAAGGTCTCGGTAAAGTTCAGGCCTTGCGCGACGTTCAGGCCGAGCGAATGAACGTCGGTGATGAACAGCAAAAGACCCGCGAGCCTTTGGCCGCCCTTGACGATGCCGAATTCGGCGGCCTGCTTGATCGAATTGGTGGTGTCGCCGCCGGCGTTTGCGAGGCCGACGATCTTGGCCTTCGACGCCTGCGCCTGCAGGAGGAACGAGGAGAAGTCCGACGAGTTCAGCGGATGCTTGACGGTGCCGAGCACCTTGCCACCCGACTTGAGCACGACCGCGGTGGTGTCGCGCTCCAGCGCGGCCCCAAAGGCATAATCCGCGGTCAGGAAATACCAGGTGTCGCCGCCGGCCTTCACCAGCGCCTGACCGGTAGAGTTGGCAAGCATGTAGGTGTCGTAAACCCAGTGAATCGTGTTCGGCGAGCATTGCGCATTGGTCAGATCCGACGACGCCGCGCCGGTGTTGATCATGATGCTGTTTTTTTCCTTGACGAGGTTGTTGACCGCCAGCGCCACGCCGGAATTCAGCACATCCATGAAGATGTCGACCTTCTCGACATCGATCCATTGCCGGGCGATGTTGGTGCCGATATCAGGCTTGTTCTGATGATCGGCGGAAATCACGTCGATCTTCCAGCCCTTGGCCTGGAGGCCGGAATCCTCGACCGCCATCTGGGCCGCCAACGTCGAGCCTGCACCGCCCAGATCGGAATAAAGACCCGAATTGTCCGTCAGCACGCCGATCTTGATATTCTTGTCTTGCGCAAAAGCGCCGCCGCCCGCGGCAAGCACCATTGCGGTGCCCAGCAACAGAGCCGAGATTTTATTTTTCATATAGTGGTCTCCTCTTTGGATTTTTTCTCGTTGTTATTAGACGCCGAGATAGGTGTGAAGCTTGTCCATATTGGCCTGCAAATCCGAGTTGGCAAAGCCATCGATGACCTTGCCGTGCTCGACGACGTAGTAACGGTCCGCGACAGTCGAAGCGAAGCGGAAATTCTGTTCGACCAGAAGGATGGTAAATCCTTCCGACTTCAGCCGCGCGATGGTGTGGCCGATCTGCTGGATGATGACGGGGGCGAGACCCTCGGTCGGCTCGTCCAGCATCAGGAACCGGGCGCCGGTGCGCAGGATGCGGGCGATCGCCAGCATCTGCTGCTCGCCGCCCGACAATTTGGTGCCCTGGCTGCCCAGCCGTTCCTTCAGGTTGGGAAACAGCTCGAAGATCTGGTCGAGTGACAGCCCGCCCTCGCGCACGATCGGCGGCAACAGCAGGTTCTCGCGCACGTCGAGGCTGGCGAAAATACCGCGCTCCTCCGGGCAGAACGCGACACCCATCCGCGCAATCTTGTCCGACGAAGCCCGTGTGATGTCCTGCCCGCCGAAGCGAATCGAGCCGGTGCGTTTGCCGATGATGCCCATCACCGACTTCAGTGTCGTGGTCTTGCCGGCGCCGTTGCGGCCGAGCAGCGTGACGACCTCGCCGGCATTCACATTGAAATTGATGCCGTGAAGGATATGGGATTCGCCGTACCAGGCCTCGAGATTCTCGACGGCCAGCACGGGAGTGCGCCCGGCGGCGGTAACGGTGCGGTCGGCCATTTTTGCTTCAGCCATGACCTGCCCCCAGATAGGCTTCCTTGACCCGCTCGTCCTTGGTCAACTCGGCATAATTGCCTTCGGCAAGCACCTTGCCGCGGGTCAGCACCGTGATGATGTCGGAGAGATTGGCGACGACGCTCAAATTATGCTCGACCATCAGGATGGTGTATTTCGCGGAGATGCGCTTGATCAGGGCCGCGATCTTGTCGATGTCTTCATGGCCCATGCCGGCCATCGGCTCGTCGAGCAGCATCATTTCCGGATCGAGCGCCAGCGTGGTTGCGATCTCCAGCGCGCGTTTGCGCCCGTAGGGCATCTCGACCGCCGGCGTCTTCTCGAATTCGCTCAGGCCCACGTCGCTCAGGAGTTCGCGGGCCCGGCTGTTGTACTTGTCGAGCACCGTCTTGGAGCGCCAGAAATCGAACGAATGTCCGTGCTGGCGCTGCAGCGCGACCCGCACATTCTCCAGCGCCGTGAGATGGGGAAACACCGCCGAAATCTGGAACGACCGCACGAGGCCAAGCCGCGCCACATCGGCGGGCGCCATAGCGGTGATATCCTGTCCCTTGTAGAGGATCTGGCCGGCCGAGGGTTTTAAGAATTTGGTCAGGAGATTGAAGCACGTCGTCTTGCCGGCCCCGTTGGGACCGATCAGGGCGTGAATGCTGCCACGGCGGACTCGCAGGTTGACGTCGCTGACGGCGAAGAACCCCGCGAATTCCTTGGTCAATCCGTGGGTTTCAAGAATGAACTCATCGGCCAATCGAATTTCCCCCATCGGCCTTCGCAAGCGATGTCCTGTTCGCGCGCGGCCGACTTTGCTAACTGTCCGGTTCCGTGACGCCTTGGAATTCGCCCCGGCCCGGCCGCCTCTCCGGGCCGGAATATGCCGTCAACGGGCAGGTTTGCGCAAGGCGCAAAGCTGGGCATGGGGCAGAGCGGCGCGGAACCTCGTGTCCGCAATTAGTCGAATTGCCGGAGAGACTTACTGATTTGCCGAGGTTTCGGCGAGGTGGTCCTTCAACGGGGTGGCCGGATAGACGCCCTGGCGCGCGGAAAGCAGCCGTTAAGCCTGTTTTGACGCAGTTCGGCGTTTTCATAGATAATTGGCGCGCAAGGCCGATGATCCCGTGTTTTGCATTGGCATGGGATCGCAACCTTGGTTTCGAATTTGGAATTCCAAAGCGCCAACCCCTCGGTCGTCAAATCGATCAAGCAGCGCGACCTGCTCAATACCTGGCTGCGGCTCTATGCCCGCGGACAGCGCTTGCCGTGCGTCGAGGAATATCAGCCCGAGCGTCTCGCCGATGAACTTCCCGACCTGGTCTATTACACCGTCGACACCACGCAACGGCCGCCGCGCCTGACGATCCAGAGCGACGGCACGCGGATGTCCGGCGCTTACGGCAATACCGGCAAGGGCCGTACCCTCGATGAATACCTTGGGCCGCGGCTGAAACCGGTAGTGATGCCGGTCTATTACGAATGCATGCGCCGGGCGCTACCGACCTACACCATCTCCATGATCGACGACATCTATGGACGGGCCGTCGCCTATGAGCGGCTGCTGCTGCCGTTCTCCAACGGCAATGGCGTCAGCGATATCATCGCTTCGCTGAAGACCATCAGCGAAGACGGCGGCTTTGAGATCAAGAATCTGATGCGCGGCAACGACATCCTGCCGATGCCGAAGCTTCGCAGCATCATCGATCGCGATCTCTTCCATCGCGCGCCGGGCCGCATCCCGGCGGCCGATGTGATCGAATTCAGCTAACGATCATGAAATTCGAAGGCGCCAGCCCCTCGATTGTCCGGTCGGTGAAACAGCGCGATCTCTTGAATGCGTGGCTGCGGGCGTTCGATAAACGCGGCACCCTGCCCCGCCTCGAAGCGTACCGGCCCGATCGCATCGCCGATGAGCTGGCGGAGATGATGGGCTTCGATGTGATCGGCGAAGGCGATCGCGCCCGTTTTCTGATTACCCAGGAGGGTTCGAGGCTGGCGGCCACCTATGGCAACGAGCACATCGATCCCGACCAGCGAACCAACCGCTATCTGGACGACGCCATCGGGCCGGCGCGGTACACGCGCGTGGTCCCCTCCTACCGGGCGTGCCTGGCGCACAAACGTCCGACCTATTCGGTTGCAATGGTTCAGGACGCAGACGGCAAGGACGTTTCCTATGAGCGGTTGCTGCTGCCGTTCGGAAGCGCCGGCGCCGTCGAACAGATTGTCGGCTCCTACAAGGC
>CAVPZO010000056.1:0-15830 GCA_963710045.1 uncultured Alphaproteobacteria bacterium
ACAAGTCCGCGAAATTCCTTCGGATGATGTGCCGAGACGACGGTAGAGGTTCTAGCGATCACGGCTAAACAGGAGGCTGAATCGTGGCTCGCACAATTCGCAAAGCTGGCGTGAAGGAAGTTCCGCTCTCAGAGGTCAAGGACGATCTGTCCCGGTATCTTCGCGAGGCCGAAACGGAGGAGATTATTATCACGCGCCACGGCAAGCCGGCTGGGGTCCTGATCGGTTTTGAATCGGAAGACGACTGGTTTGACTATCGGCTCGAAAACGATCCGCGCTTTCTGCGCCGGATCGAGCAAGCGCGCGCCAGCGCGCGTGCAGGGCTTGGAGTCCGTCTGGAAGATATCGAGGAATAGCGGTGGCGGCCCGTCAGAACCGTGGCAAAGACACAAACGAAACAACTGGTCGTATGCATCGACAATAAGGGCTACGCGACCTCACTCGAAAAGCGGAAAATTTACATCGCGCTTCGCGATGCCGCTGCCGAGAAACACGGCCTGCTTCGGATCGTGGACGAGTCCGGTGAGGATTATCTCTATCCGAAAAAGTCCTTTCGTCCGATCGCCCTGCCGCAACATTTCGTGCTGGACTATACATAGCGTTGACGCTATATTGCATCCATGCTATGGACGGTCGAAACCCTCAATCACCTTGTCGATGCCGAAATAGAGGCTCTACCGCCGCTACTCAATGCCCGCCTGATCCGCCTTATGGAAATGGTGGAAAACATCGGCCTTGAGCGGATGCGCGAACCGCACGTGAAGCATATCGAGGCAAGATTTGGGAGTTGCGCGCGAAGGCCTCGGAAGGGATCGCCCGCGCCTTCTACGTCACCATTACCGGCCGTCGCGTCATCATTCTTCATGCCTTTGTCAAGAAGTCGGACAAAACGCCACGGGGCGCGCTGGAAATCGCCCGCAACAGAATGAAGGAAGTGAAGCCATGACCAAACTCGCCACCCTCAAAAAGCGTTTGATGAAAAATCCGAAGTTCCGCAAGGAATACGAAAGGGCGGACGCCGAGTTCTCGATCGTCGAAGCCCTCATCCATGCCCGGACCGTCGCGAAGCTATCCCAGGCCGAAGTCGCCAAGCGCATCGGAACGACCCAATCGGCGATCGCCCGGCTTGAAGCCGGCAACACGGAGCCGACGATCCCGACATTGCGCCGCTACGCCGAAGCAACGGGGAAGAAGCTGCGGATCGAACTGGCGGGTTAGGGAAGCAAGCTAAGCCGCCCCTACACCGTCTGCACGTCCACCACCCCCGACACGGCCTTGATCGCGCCGGCGATCTGCGGCGAGACCCTGAAACGGCCCGGGAGCTTCATTTCGACTTCGGTTTCGAGGTCGAGCATCAGCACCAGCGATACGTCGCCGTCGCCATTTCCGCCGGCCACGGGTGACGGCTTCGCCGCCGACCCGCGCGCAGGCCCACCTTGCGCCGCCCCTTCCGGTCCCTGCAGCCGCCGCACGATCGACTCCAGCGGTTTTGTATCGCGCAAGAAAATCCGCAAGCCCTTTTGGGTTTTCGCCGCCGCGGCATCCAGCGGCTCGGCGTGCAGCACGCGGGCACGGACGTCCTCGCCTTGCAGCTCGGCGCCGAGCTGCAGCAGCACGGCGGCCCCGGGCTCCAGGATGTCGCGATACTGGGCAAGGCCTTCCGAAAACAGCACCGCCTCGAAGTGGCCGGTCGGGTCGGACAGGCCGATGATGCCCATCTTGTTGCCGGTCTTGGTGCGCCGCTCCATCCGCGACACCACGGTGGCGGCGACCTTGCCCGCGGTGGCGCCGGTCTTCACTGCGCGCGAAAATTCCGCCCACGACTGCACCCGCAGCCGCTTCAAAGCGGTCGCGTAATCGTCGAGCGGATGGCCCGACAGGAAAAAACCGATGGCGTCGTATTCGCGGCGCAGCCGCTCCGCCGGCAGCCATGGCTCGACCTGCGGCAGCATGATGCTGGGCGCGTCGGCCGCACCGCCGAACATGTCGTTCTGCCCCATCGTCGCCGCCTCATGGCTGCGCTGGCAGGCTGCAAGGATTGCTTCTGCGCCCGCGAACACGCGCGCGCGGTTGGAGTCCAGCGCGTCGAACGCGCCGGCGGCGGCGAGGCTCTCGATGACGCGCTTGTTGATCGCGCGCGGATTTACCCTTGCTGCGAAATCGGCCAGCGACGTGAACAGCCCGTCCTTGCGCGCCTCCACGATCAGATCGACCGCCTGGGCGCCGACGCCCTTAAGGCCCGCCAGCGCGTAATAGATGGTGCCGTCGCTGACCTCGAAGGTCGCGCCGGAGCGATTGACCGAGGGCGCCTCGACCTTGATGCCGAGCCGCTGCGCCTCGGCGCGAAACTCCGACAGCTTGTCGGTGTTGCTCATGTCCAGCGTCATCGACGCCGCGAGGAATTCCACCGGATAGTGCGATTTCATATAGGCGGTATGATACGACACCATCGCGTAAGCCGCGGCGTGGCTCTTGTTGAAGCCGTAATCGGCGAATTTTGCGAGCAGCTCGAAAATCGTGTCCGCCTGCCCCGGCTGAATGCCGCGCTGGATCGCACCGGACACGAAGCGCTCGCGCTGCTCCTCCATTTCCTTGCGGATCTTCTTGCCCATGGCGCGGCGCAGCAGGTCGGCTTCGCCGAGCGAAAAGCCGGCCATCACCTGCGCGATCTGCATCACCTGTTCCTGATAGATGATGACGCCGAAGGTTTCCTTCAGGATCGGCTCCAGCGTGGGATGCAGATATTCCGGCTCCTCGTCGCCATGCTTGCGGGCGCAGTAGGTCGGGATGTTGGCCATCGGCCCCGGGCGATACAGCGCCACCAGCGCGATGATGTCCTCGAAGCGGTCGGGACGCATATCGACCAGCGCGCGCCGCATGCCCTGGCTTTCCACCTGGAACACGCCGACCACGTCGCCGCGCGCCAGCATCGCATAACTTAGGCTGTCGTCGAGCGGCAGCGTCGGCAGATCGAGTTCGACGCCGCGCTGCTTCAACAGTTTTACGGCGAGATCGAGCACGGTCAGCGTTTTCAGGCCAAGGAAGTCGAATTTCACCAGGCCCGCCGGCTCCACCCATTTCATGTTGAACTGGGTCACCGGCATGTCGGATTTCGGATCGCGGTAGAGCGGCACCAGTTCGCTCAAAGGCCGGTCGCCGATCACGATGCCGGCGGCGTGGGTCGAGGCATGCCGGGTCAGGCCTTCCAGGCGCTGGGCGATATCGAAGGCGCGCGCGACCACAGGGTCTTCGTCGCGAAACGCCTGCAGCTTGGGCTCGCTGGCGATCGCCGCCGCCAATGTCACGGGCGCCGCGGGGTTTTGCGGCACCAGTTTTGTCAGCTTGTCGACCTGGCCGTAGGGCATCTGCAGCACGCGGCCGACGTCGCGCAGCACGCCGCGCGCCTGCAACGTACCGAAGGTGATGATCTGGGCCACCTGATCGCGGCCGTAGCGCTCCTGCACATAACGGATGACTTCGTCGCGGCGGTCCTGGCAGAAATCGATATCGAAGTCCGGCATCGACACCCGCTCGGGATTGAGAAAGCGCTCGAACAGCAGGCCAAAGCGGATCGGGTCGAGATCGGTGATGGTCAGCGCATAGGCGACCAGCGATCCCGCGCCGGAGCCACGGCCGGGGCCGACCGGAATGCCTTCCGCCTTGGCCCACTGGATGAAATCGGCGACGATCAGGAAATAGCCGGCATAGTTCATGCGGGTGATGACATCGATCTCGAAGGCCAGCCGTGCGTGATAATCCTCGTCGGTCACGCCCTGGGCAACGCCGTGGACCTTGATGCGATGGGCGAGCCCCTCCTCCGCCTGACGGCGCAGTTCGGCGGCCTCGTCGCTTTCCGCACCCGCGGCACTGGCGCCGGCGCCGACCGTGAAGCGCGGCAGGATCGGCTTGCGGGTAGTCGGCCGGAACGCGCAGCGCTCGGCGATCTCGACGGTGGAGGCCAGCGCTTCCGGGATATCGGCGAACAGCACCGCCATTTCGGCGCGGGTCTTGAAGCGATGATCGGGAGTGAGTTGATCGCGGTCGGTTTCGGCGACCAGCCGCCCGCCGGCGATGCACAGCAGCGCGTCGTGCGCTTCGTAATCGTCCGCGCTGGCGAAATACGGCTCGTTGGTCGCGACCAGCGGAAAACCTTTTGCATAGGCCAGATCGATCAGCGCGCCTTCCGCGCGGCGCTCCTTCTCGACGCCGTGGCGCTGCAATTCGATATAGAGCCGGTCGCCGAACAATTGCGCCAGCCGGTCGCAACGCAGGTGCGCGAGCGCGGCCTGATCGGCATTGATGGCAAGCGCGATCGGACCTTCAGGCCCGCCGGTCAAGGCGATCAGGCCTTCGGCGTTGTCCAGAAGCCAGTCGAATTTCACGTGCGGCGCCTGATGTACCGGTGTTTCCAGGAACGCCCGCGAATTCAGCCGCATCAGGCTGCGGTAGCCCGCCTCGCGCGCCGCCAGCAACACGATCCGCGCCGGGCCCGCCGCCAGCGCATTGCGGGCGCTGGCGTCCTGGTCGCCGAAATCGACCGCCAGCTCGCAGCCGATGATGGGCTGGATGCCGTAACCGGCCATCTTGTCGGAAAATTCCAGTGCGCCGAACATGTTGTCGGTGTCGGTCAGCGCCAGCGCCGGCTGCCGGTCCGCTTTCGCAAGCTCGGCGAGCTTCTGGATCTTGATCGACCCCTTCAGCAGCGAATAGGCCGAATGAACGTGCAGATGGACGAATCCGGCATTCGACATGGCCGAGGACTTTTGAATCATGTCTTTTGAATCATGGGGTTTGAGCGACCATCGGCTTGAGGGAGCACCGCGACCTCAAAGGCCGACTCGCCCGCCGATGGTGATGCCTCAGGCCCGGCCTGTCCACGCGGAACCTGCGCGACCGGGAAAGCGTCCCCGTTTTCCCGAAAGCCGGCCACGGGGGCCGGCCCATCAGGTGACGCTCAAAGCTGGGGAATCAATTGCGCCCAGACCGCGACCATCCCGACGAAAAGCACGATGGAGGCCAGCGCCGCAGCCTCTTCGACGAATGTCTTCAACATGTCCTTGCTCCCAAGTTCTCTAGAACATAGAGAGAACATTGTTCCTTTTTTGTTCTCAAAGTCAATGAGGGAATTTGGACCGGGATTTTGGAAGCTTAACAGAAGCTTAAATTCTCCCGGCGCTGAACCTTTGTCCTCGCAGAACGCACGAACGTGAGTTGACGGGAACCCGGCGGGCCGGCTTGGGTTGCAGTTAAGGAATCGATCAAATCCGGCTCGGCTGGAGGGAGGCTAGCAATGCGTAACATCCTTTTGGCTCTCGCGGCGGCCGGCGGGCTGGCGATGGCCGGTATCGCCCCGGCCGAGGCCGTGGGCAGCCGCTACCCGTTTTGCCTGCAGGGCGACGATTCTCCGGGCTTAAGCAACTGCTCCTTCACCAGCTATCAGCAATGCCAGGCCACCGCTTCCGGCCGGCGCCTGTATTGCGTCGCCAATCCGTTTTATGCGGGCGGCGGCGAGCCGGCCGGCTACCGCGAGCGCCGGCCACCGCCGGGCTATCCCTATTCCCGCTATTGAACCGCGAACCGATCGGCGAAAAAAGATGCGCAACGCAGTGCTGGCTTTGATGGCTTTCGGCGCGGCTTGCGCGATCGACGCGACGCCGGCTGCTGCACGGGACTATCCATATTGCATCAAGGGATGCGACTACGGCAGCGGCCTCGGCGACTGCAGTTTTGCGACCTATCAGCAATGCCAGGCCAGCGCGGCGGGCCGGTTGGCTTATTGCGCCGCCAATCCCTACTTCAGCCAGAACGCCGAACTGCACTCCAATCGGATCAGCCGCCGGCGCTATTGAACGTCATCGAGAAGACGCGGCCCGCGGCCGCAAGAGAGGCTCCCATGCGCAATGCATCAGCGATATTAGGATTGTTGGCGATATCCGCCATTTCGGCGGTCGGGACAGTGCCGGCGCAGGCGGGATACAACTATCCGGTTTGCATGAAGGTCTACGGCGACCCGACCTATGACGAGTGCCGCTATACGTCGATGGCGCAATGCAATGCGACGGCTTCCGGCCGCTCGGCGCAGTGCTACATCGATCCATTTTACGCAAGCGCGGCGGTGGTGCCGGAAGGCCGCAAGCATGGCCGGCGCTACGGACCGTATTGATCGCTAGTCCATCTCGACGACCTGTCCGTCCCTGAGCGAGACCCGCCGGTCCATGCGGCTGGCCAGTTCCATGTTATGCGTGGCGATCAGCATCGCCACGCCGGTCGCCCTGACCAGTTGCATCAGCGCCTGAAACACATGATCGGCGGTGTTGAGGTCGAGATTGCCGGTCGGCTCGTCCGCGAACAGAACCCGCGGCGCATTGGCGACCGCGCGGGCGATCGCCACGCGCTGCTGTTCGCCGCCCGACAGCTCTGCCGGACGATGGGTGATGCGATCGCCGAGGCCGAGATAGGCCAGGATTTCCTTGGCGCGCGCGACGGTCTCGGCGCGCTTCAGCCCGCGGATCATCTGCGGCAGCATGACATTCTCAAGCGCGGAAAATTCCGGCAGCAGGCGGTGCGATTGATAGACGAAGCCGATGTCGGTACGCCGGATCTGGGTCCGCTCGACGTCGGACAATCCCGAGGTCGCGGTGCCGCCGACATAGACCTCGCCATCGTCGGGGCTTTCGAGGAGCCCTGCGATGTGCAGCAGCGTCGATTTACCGGCGCCCGACGGCGCCACCAGCGCCACCGATTGTCCCGCCCACAGCGCCAGCTTGGCGCCGTCGAGAATGGTCAGCGTCGCCTCGCCCTGCACGTACTGGCGCTTTATCTCGTGGAGATAGACCACCGGTACATCTTCCGCCCCCTGCTCCATCGCGGTCACTCACTCGTACCGCAGCGCTTCGACGGGATCGAGGCGCGCGGCCCGCCAGGACGGATACAGCGTGGCGAGGAAGGACAGCGTCAGCGCCATGATCACCACCGCGGTGGTTTCGCCGACATCGATTTCGGCCGGCAGCTTGGAGAGGAAATACAGTTCAGGGGAAAACAGTTCGGTGTTGGTCAGCCATGACAGGAATCGGCGGATCGATTCGATGTTGCTGCAGATCAGCATGCCGACGAAGAAGCCGGCGAGCGTGCCGACCACGCCGATCGCCGCACCCGTGATCAGGAACACCCGCATGATCGAGCCCTGCGAGGCGCCCATCGTGCGTAAAATCGCGATGTCGCTGCCCTTGTCCTTCACCAGCATGATCAGACCCGAGACGATATTCAGCGCCGCGACCAGGATGATCAGGGTCAGGATCAGGAACATCACATTGCGCTCGACCTGAAGCGCATTGAAGAACGTCGAATTGCGCTGCCGCCAGTCCACCAGGAACACAGGCCGCCCGGCGGCTTCGGTCACCAATTTGCGAAAGGCGTCGATCCTGTCGGGGTTGGTGGTGAAGACCTCGATCGACGTCACGTCGGAGTTGCGATTGAAATAGGCCTGCGCTTCGGGCAGCGGCATGAACACGAAGGTCGAAATCATATTCCGACATGCCGATCTCGAACACCGCCACCACCTTGTACGGTTTTATGCGCGGCGTCGTGCCCATCGGCGTGACGGCGCCGCGTGGCGCCACCAGGGTGATGCTGTCGCCGGCATGCAGCGACAATTGATCGGCCAGCCGGCGGCCGATGGCGACGCCCTGCCCGTCGTCGAAGCCTTCGAGCGTGCCCTGTTTGATATTTTTGGCGATCGAGGTGAGATTGGTGAGATCGCCGGAGCGAATGCCGCGCACCAATACGCCCGACGCGTTGAACGGCGACGACGCCAGCGCCTGGCCATCCACCACCGGCGCCGCGATCCGTATGCCGGCGACCTGATTGATGCGTTCGGCGACGTCCTTCCAGTCGGTCAGCGGCGATTCCAGCGGCTGCACCAGGAGATGGCCGTTAAGTCCCAAAATCTTGTCCAGCAATTCCTTGCGGAAGCCGTTCATGACCGCCATCACGATGATCAGCGTGGCGACGCCGAGCATGATGCCGAGGAAGGAAAAGCCGGCGATGACGGAAATGAAGCCTTCCTTGCGCCGCGCCCGCAAATAGCGTCCGGACAGCAGCCATTCGAAGGGCGCGAAAGGTGGAGTTCGAACTGGCTCGCTCATGGCTTCATCCATAGTTCGATTCTCACACGATTTGGGCTAATTCTAGCCATGACAGGTGTGGTTTGCGGCCTCGCGGTGGATAAATCGTCATGCGGTCAGCCGCGCCAGAGCATCCGCCGGGCTGACCAGCTCGCGCGTTCCGTCGCTGCGCCGCTTGATTTCGACCTTGCCTTCGGCGAGGCCCTTGGGCCCGACCATGACCTGCCAGGGAATGCCGATCAGGTCGGCGGTGGCGAATTTGGCGCCGGCGCGCGCGTCGGTGTCGTCGTACAGGACGTCGACGCCTTTGGCGGTGAGGTCGCGGTAAAGCTGCTCGCACGCCGCGTCGGTGTCGGCCGCGCCCTGCTTCAAATTCAGGATCGCGACGGCGAACGGCGCCACGGCTTCCGGCCACTTGATGCCGGCGTCGTCATGGCAGGCCTCGATGATCGCGCCGACCAGGCGCGACACCCCCACGCCATATGAGCCGCCATGAACGGGCACCTCGGCGCCATCGGCACCCGCGACCATCGCCCTCATCGAATCCGAATATTTGGTTCCGAAGTAGAAGATCTGGCCGACCTCGATGCCGCGGGTATGCACTTGTCTGTCCGCGGGCACTTCGCGCTCGAAGCGATCCGCGTCGTGAACGTCCTCGGTGGCGGCATAGGCCTGTGTCCATTGCTCGATGATCGGCGTCAGATCGCCGTCGTAATCGATCTCTTCTCCGGGCACCGGCAAGTTGAGCACATCGCTGTTGCAATACACGCCGGACTCGCCGGTCTCGGCGAGCACGATGAATTCGTGGCTGAGGTCGCCGCCGATCGGCCCGGTTTCGGCACGCATCGGGATCGCCTTCAGGCCCATCCGCGCGAAGGTCCGCAAGTAGGCCACGAACATCTTGTTGTAGGAGCGCCTCGCTGTGGCCTCGTCGATATCGAAGGAGTAGGCGTCCTTCATCAGAAACTCGCGGCCGCGCATGACGCCGAACCGCGGGCGCTGCTCGTCGCGGAATTTCCACTGGATATGATAGAGATTGAGCGGCAGGCTTTTGTAGGACTTTACGTAGGCGCGGAAAATTTCCGTGATCATTTCCTCGTTGGTCGGCCCATACAGCAGTTCGCGCTTGTGCCGGTCGGTGATCCGCAGCATTTCCGGGCCGTAGGCATCGTAGCGTCCGCTCTCGCGCCACAGGTCGGCCAGCTGCAGCGTGGGCATCAACAATTCGATGGCGCCGGCGCGGTTCTGCTCCTCGCGCACGATTTGCTCGATCTTCTTCAGCACGCGCAGGCCCAGCGGCAGCCACGCGTAAATGCCGGCCGCCTCCTGCCGCATCATGCCGGCGCGCAGCATCAGGCGATGCGACACGATCTCGGCCTCCCTCGGGGTGTCCTTCAGGATGGGCAGAAAAAACCGCGACAATCGCATGGGCACGCTCTGAGGAATTGGTGGAAAACGGGAGGACGTCAGTGAAACCGGATCGGTCGAGAAAACACAAGGGTGGGGGGTCAGCGAAAACCACGAAACATTCGGATTCCGCCGTTCCGGGCAATAATGGCCGTGCGATTAAGGCGAGAAACAGGTCCGCGCCTGCCACGACCCTCATCCCCGCGTAACGGCTTTGCCGTTATCGCGAGAAGAGCGGCCTCCTGGGCCGCGTCTCGAAGGATGGCAACAAGCGCGGTGTGTGGCGTTCGGCCCTCAGGATGAGGACTTCAGCGCGCGGGCACGTCGAGCTCTTCCTCCAGCATTATCTTTTCAAAATCGGTCACCAGGGCTTCCACGCGCACGCGCCAACGGCCGGCAAAGGGTATCGGCATGTCACGGACGGTCCAGTTGCCGTCCGGGGCCTGCGTTGCCTTCCGCTCCATCGGTTCGATGCCTTTTTCGGGCAGGCTCAGGATCAGCGTAACCTCCTTAGCCTGCAGCGGACTGGCGTCGCCGGTCATGATCTGCAGCACGAAGCTGTCGAAGCCGGACTTGCCCGGCGAAACCAGCACCTGAAACATCGCCTTGTCGGAATGGATGTGGAGGGCGAGCGGTGGACCGACGGCGGCCGCCAGCGATCGCGGCGGCGGCGTGAAACGCCATCCGGCGACAACAGCCAGAATTCCGATGACGATGGCGCACTCGAACAGGACGGAGCGAGCCAGCGGCTGCGTATTGTTCGGATCGGATGCCAGCGCCGGCGTCAAGCGGAAGCGATTGAGCGCTGCCAGTCCCAGCAACAGGATCACCAGCGTCACCTTGATCGACAGTATCCAGCCATATCTGGTGTCGACCAGCGCACGAAAGCTTTCCAGCTGGACGATCGCAAGGACGAGCCCGGTCAGCACCAATATTCCGACGACCGGCACCGCGCCGCGCGAAAACCGGTGCAGCACCGCAATGAAATTGGCGGGCCGCCGATGCAGCATCGCAAGCAGCGGCGCCAGCGCGCCGACCCAATAGGCCACGCCCACCGCATGCAGGAACACCGCCGGCCGGGTCAGCCATTGCGGCGGTGCCGTGCTGGCGTGGCCGCTTGATGCCAGCGCCACGCCGATGCCGGCCATCGCCAGCACCGATACGGCGCGGGCGAACGTGCCGGACTGGGATCGCCGGGCAAGCAAGCTCAGGCCCATCGCTGCTGCCGCCACAGCCAGGGACGGTCCCAGCGTCGTCGCAATTGCGGCTCGCCACGGCGCGGCGGTCACGATGCGGCTCAGCGGAAGCCCGAGCAGATCGAGCCCCTGGCATCCGAGCGACACGACCGCGCTGAACAAGCCGAGCGCCAGGGCCGACACGATCGTTTTCGAACACCCGCGGGCGGTTGCGATCCATGTCTCGAAAAACACTCCGCCGGCGCCGGCAAACAGCCCAAGATATAGACCGATCCGCGCCAGCCAGATCAGCGTGGTAACGACGGAATCGGACGCATCCGGCACAGCTCCCGATTTTCCCATACCGACGGAAAACATCATCGAACCCGCGACCGGATGGCCATCCGCCGAGATCACTCGATAGCTGATCACATGGGTGCCGCGTGGCAAACCCTCCGGCAGCGCGATGGCAATGGTGTCATTGACGGCGTGCACAACCACATCATCGCGCGCGGTGCCCTCGGAATCGATCAAACGGATCACCGCGGGCGTTACGGGTTCGTTGAACCGCAACTGCACCGTCTTCGGCGCCTGCGCCAGCATGCTGCCGTCGCGCGGCTCGGTTGCGACCAGCGATGCATGCGCATGTGCGTTGGTCGAGATGCAGAGCAGCGACAGCAGCGCCGCGAGGCCGGTGAGAAAGCGCATCGACGCTTAGGGCTTCGGCATCAATTTGAGGCCCGGCGCCGGCGCCTTGCCGTCACGTCCATGCGCCGTCTTGTCCCCTTCGGGGATATCGATCCAGCGGCTGATGCCCTGTTCGCATTCCTGCACCACCTGAAAATACAGCATGGTGTTCGGCTTGAGGCTTGCGGTGAGGAACGTGGCGACGACGAACTCGTCGTAGTTGTCGTCCATCAGTTTGCCGCCGCTCCATGCCACTTCCTTGACGCCTTCCGCGATCGTCGCGCCGTGATGGCTGTAACTCGCGGCGTATTTGCCCTTGACGGTCTCCAGGGTCCAGCCGGGTTTCGGCATCGGCTTCACCGCGATCACGCCTTCGGGGATCTGCACCCGTATCTTCACGGTGGCGGAGCCGGCGCAGCCATGCGGCACGGCGAACACCGCCTTGTAATACGATCCGGGGCTGGCCTGGCGATTTTCCAGCGTGACATGGGCGCTGGCCGGCAACGCGGCCAACGTTGCTCCGGCGGCGATGATCATGAGAACGGTGCTCGGCTTCATTTGCTTTTCTTTCGTGTCGTCGAAACGGCCGCGCGATCAGAACTTGATCCTGACGTCGGCGAGGTAGGTTCGTTGCGGGAACGGGTGGAACAGCGTGTATTTGGCGTTGCCGACATTGTCGATGCCGAACGATGCCATCGCGGTTTCGGAGAACTTGTATTGCGCGCGGAGGTCGAGCACGGTGAAGGGATCGAACGCCTGAAAGACGTTTTGCACGGTGTCGGTGTTGTCGAGCGTCGAAAACTGCTTGCTGCTGTGCCGCAGCGCCGCGGTGAACGCCCAATAGGTGTTCGGCCGATACGTCGCCCCGGCGGTGACGCGCCACAACGGAATATTCGGCACCCGCTTGCCGACCGCGCTGGTGCCGCCGACGGTGCTGACAAAAGTCGGGTCGCTGACGATGCGCGCATCGGTGTAGGTGACGCTGCCGAATGTTTCCAGCCCATGGATCACGACATTGTCCTTTCGCGCGGCGAGTTCGATGCCCCGGGCGCGCGTCGCATCGACATTGGTCGTGAAGGTGGCGGTCGGACCGTTGACGCCGTTCAGGAAGCCCAGTTGCGAGATCAGCGCGTCATGGACGTTCTCGTTGAACAATGACAGCCGCACCTTGCCATCGACGAACCGGCGCTCGACCGCGATTTCTTCGCTGAGCACGCTCTCGGGTCTCAGATTCGGATTCGGCACCGCGAGGTTCACGCCGGCGGTGACCACCTGATAAAGCTCGGCGACCGTCGGAAAGCGCGACGCCTGGCCGATCGATGCCGTCACCAGCCATTCGCGCGACGGTTCGAAGGCGAGCGAAGCCTTTGGCGAGAACCGCGCCGCGCCGAGTTCCGGCTGGGTCTGTGCGAGCATGGTAAGGATGTTGCCGTTGGCCGGGCTGCCGACCGTATTGTCGGTGGTGGTCAGCACATTGGAGCCGTCGAACGCCCGCCAGTCCTCCAGCCGTCCGCCAAGCGTCAGTTTGAACATCGGCGCGAAGCGCCAGGCGTCCTGCGCCCACAGCGCAAACGTCCGCGTGGCGCCGACGCCGCTGCTGTAAAGCGAATTGGTCGCATCCGGGCCAAAATTCCAGGTCGGTGTCTGGTAGGTCGGATTGTTCAGGTAATAGCGGTCCGCGTGCAGGCCGAAGCTCACATCATGCGCCTCGTTGGGGCGCCAGATCCCCTTCGCGTCGGCGTTGGTCCAGTTGGTGCCGTCCATCCGCGCAATTCTTCCGTAAGGCGTGAAAGACGCGCTGCCCGGCAGCACGCTGAACGGCAAACGCTGGATCGATTCGAGATAATCGTAGCGCGACACCGCGAGATCGAAGTCGAACACGCCTTTGGTGTCGGACTTGACCGATACCGCATTGGCAAGATGCTTTTCGTTCAGCGTGTAATAGTTGCTCGCAAACCCGGGGACGCTTCCGAATGTCGGATTGCCCGCCGGGGTTTGCAGATAGGTCTGCACATCCGAGTCGGTATTGTTGGACCAATAGCCGATGGTGTAGGTCGCCTTCACCAGCGGGGTGATGTCGTAAGCGAACTTGCCTTTGACGTTCGCCATCTCGGTATGCAGCAGGCCGCCCGCGCCCGCGACATTGGCAATCGTGCCGGGTACGCGGCCGGATTGTGGAATAAGGCCGGTGACGCCGGCTGGAGCTGCGGTCGGCGTCGTCACCCACGCCAGCGGCTGGCTAAAACTGTTCTGGAAATTGCCGCTGATTAGGTAAGAAAAATTGCCTTGCTTGTCGCCGACCGAGACGCTGGTCTGGTCGGTACGGTAGGTGTTTTTCGTCTTGTAGAAATCGAAGGTCTGCAGCGCCTCGGTCTGCTTTGCCGTGATCTCGAACTTCTCCGGCATCCGCGTGGTGATCAGCAGCACGCCGCCCACCGAGTTGCCGGGATAAGCCGCCGAGAACGGCCCGTACAGGAAATCGACGCGCTGAATTTCCTCCGGCGCCACCAGCCCCCAGCGCGGCGCGCCGATGGTGTTGTTGTTGGCGATCAACGCGCTGATCAGGATATCGTCGGCGTAGACCAGGCTGCGGGCGCTGGCGCCGAGGCCGGTGGTTCGGGTCGCCAGCACCGGCTGGGTGTCGCCGTAATTGCGCTTGCGCACGAACAGGCTGGGCAGATATTTCACCGCATCCTCGGTATCGACGACGTTGATCTTCTCCTGGATGTCCCGCGCGGTGACGCTCTCGGAGGTTTGCGGCAGCTGATAGCGCTGCTTGATCGGCGGCGTACCGGGAACCGCCGGGCCGCTTCCCTCCGCGTTGACCACCACGACCGGGACTTGCCGTTGCGGCGTGGCAGCGGCGGGGCGCGATCGCTGCGCAACCGAGGTCGGACGCGGCGCAGGTTTCCGCGCGGCGCGCTTCAGCGGCGCCGGCGCATCGACCGTGATGGCCGGCAGATCATGGTTAGCGTTTGCAATCGTTGCCGGCGCCAGCAGAATCGCCAGAACGCTCACGCCACCCAGGGCATGACGACGAAACATTGAAAATCCTGACACTGGCGCCAAGGGCCAGCCTGCTCAACTGCATCAACCGGCGCAGCGAAAGCCGCACCTGTCGCGAGGGTTTGTGAGGTCAGGAAAAGGACGGCGGGGCGCGGGCCTGGGCGTGGGAACCCGCCCGGGAACCGAACAGGTCGGGTGCCGTGTCGAGCCAAACCACGCGCTCGGCGTGGCGACCGAGCACAGCTATGGCGGCCTGCGGGGTGTCGACCGGCGCGCCGGAGTGAACCACGCTGCAAACCGAGCAACAGCCGTCGTGGGCGCGCTGCTGGCCGGATTGATCGGTGCTTGAGGAGGTAGAGGAGGCATTGCCGTGGCAAATGACGGCCGCATGAAGGGGATCGGACGCAGCGATGCTGGCAGCCCAGGTTGCGCCGATCGGCGCGAATATCTGCGCCAATACCGCAATCAGGACGATTGGAAGCAACTTTCCCAGCCGCCGGCGCATGATCCACCTTCTCCGACTTCGCCAATCAATCATGCACGGAGTCGGGAGTCGAGTTCAGGTTCCCAAGGATGAGGCGATGACGCAACGCCTGCGCTATTTTTAACACAACCGTTCGGATTGCAACCCTTGGTGGCGAAATGCCATTCATTTCGCAGATTGCTCGAATTTTGAACAATCGTTGCTGAAAATGGTGACAAGCCGAAAAAGATCGGCTACCAGTGCGGGCTCAGGCCAGCCGCAAGGTTGAAGTCTGGTGGTCCAAGTCTCGGGAGGAGCCCTGACGCGCACAAGCGGCGTCGCCCCGTCAATCAAAATCAAATCCAAATTTTTCGGGGAAATAGGGTCGACACAATTTTTCGAGCGGGGCTTTGGCCCTGCTCTTTTTTTTTGAAAAAACTCCCACGTCATTCCGGGGCGCACGCTCCGCGTAAAATTGACGTAGTCAATTTTGTCGCGGAGCGTGCGAACCCGGAATCCAGAAGCATTGCCGAGTGTCTGGATTCCGGGTCCACGCGAAGACGCGTGTCCCGGAATGACGAGTAGTCCCGCTTACTCCCGCTCGAGGAAATTCGACCCGATATCGGCTTTCTTCTTCACCGGATCGTAGTCGCAAAACACGCCGTCCGCGAACAGCGTGTAGCTCGCGCTGATCGTCTTCCTGTCCAGCTTGACGCCGTGCAATCCGACGACGAATGCGCTTTTCGCGGCGCTCCAGTTGAACGGCGTCGAACTCTGCGCCTTTTCGCAGGCCACGACAGCTTCGACGAATACATAGCTTTCGACGAACGCTTTCAGCGTGCGAAGCTGGTTTGTTGTTTTCCAGTTCAGGTAAAACGCGCCTGCCAGGCCCGCGATTGTCAGCGCCAGAAGTCCTGCGATAACTCTTTGAAATGTCATTGCCGTCTCCAAACTCGCGAAATCAAAATT
>CAVPZO010000057.1:0-300158 GCA_963710045.1 uncultured Alphaproteobacteria bacterium
GATTGTGCAGGCGCGGATCGGGATTGGCGTTTTCGGCCCATACCACCGCGATGACCTCGCGCGGCCCGAGCGGCACGCACACCACGTCGCCCGGCTTAAGCTCCATGCCGCGCGGCACGCGATAGGAATAGGCCTGATTGAGCGCGACCGGCACCAGCACATCGACCACGCGCGCGGCCGAGGTTGCAGGTGACGGTGAGAGGTGCGCGGGTTTATCCATCTATGAATTCAGGTTGAAGCAGCTCCTGCTCACCTCTCCCCGGAGGGGAGAGGTCGAAGCCGGAGCGTCAGCGAAGGCTTCGGGTGAGGGGTCTCTCCACGCACTCGGACTCGCTGAGAGACCCCTCACCCGCCGCGCATCTGACGATGCGCGTCGACCTCTCCCCTGCGGGGAGAGGTGAGCTGAGCGTCCTGCCGATTCGGTTAAAACCATCATTGCTCTAACTTAAGGACGCCAGCCGGTCGAGGCCAGCGACGCGAGCGTGTGAAGTGGGCCTAATTCAAGCGGTTCATCAAAGGGTAACGACCCGGGTGTGATAGTATCGGCCTTGTCTCACCTGCTTCGAGAACCAATGGCCAAGCCCGCTCCCGCGACCCCGCAAATCCACCTCGCCTGCGCCGGTGAGGATCTCGCGCTGCAGATGACGCGATGGCTGTCGCATCTGCGCGCCGAACGCCGGCTGTCGCCGAAGACGCTGGAGGCTTACGCCCGCGACGTCCGCCAGTGCCTCACCTTCCTTGCCGAGCATTGGGGCGCACTGGTGACGCTGCCGCGCTTCGCAGCGCTTGAGGCCAGCGATGTCAGGGCCTTCATGGCGTCGCGGCGCGCCGAGGACATCGGCGGGCGATCCTTGATGCGGGCGCTGGCGGGATTGCGCTCGTTCGGGCGCTTCCTCGAACAGGAAGGCAAGGGCAAGGTCGGCGCGCTGTCGGCGATCCGTGCGCCGAAGATCGGAAAAAGCCTGCCCAAGCCGATCCAGATGGCGGCGGCCAAACGCTTCACCGAGGCCGGCGAGCGCGCCGGCGAAAATCGCGAGCCGTGGATCTGGGCGCGCGACGCCGCGGTGATGGCGCTATTGTATGGCTCCGGCCTGCGCATCTCCGAAGCGCTGGGGTTGAGGCGCCGCGAGGTGCCGCTGCCCGGCGCCGGCGACGTGCTGATCGTGACCGGCAAGGGCAACAAGACGCGCATGGTGCCGGTGCTGCAAAACGTGCTGGCGCTGATTCAGGACTATGTCGCGATGTGCCCGCATCCGCTGCCGGCCGAAGGACCGATCTTCGTCGGCGCGCGCGGCGGTCCGCTCAGCGCCCGAATCATCCAGCTCACCATGGAGCGGCTGCGCGGCGCCCTGGGTCTGTCCGACAGCGCCACCCCGCACGCGCTGCGGCACTCCTTTGCAACGCACCTGTTGACCCGCGGCGGCGACCTGCGCGCGATCCAGGAACTGCTCGGCCACGCCTCGCTCTCGACCACACAGATTTATACCGGCATCGACACCGAACGGCTGTTCGAGGTGTACAAGACGGCGCATCCAAGGGCCTGAATCCCGCCGTCATTCCGGGGCGCGCGCCTTCGCGCGAACCCGGAATCCAGAGGTTTGATCCGGGTCTGGATTCCGGGTTCGCGCCGAAGAGGCGCGCCCCGGAATGACGGATGTGCGTCGCCACATTCTCCTTGCACGGAACCGGCCTATCGGCCAATGCTCGCGCAGTTTCGCCGGGAGGGAATCATGGGCGCACATGAAAGCATGGAGCACGCCGAGCATGCCGAGCATGCCTCCGGCTCCAACAAGAAGATCGCATTGCTGATCGCGGTGATCGCGCTGTTTCTCGCGTTCTCGGAAACGCTGGGCAAGGGCGCCCAGACCGAGGCGCTCGGCAAGAACGTGGAAGCCTCGAACCTCTGGGCGTTCTTCCAGGCCAAGAGCATCCGCCGCACCGTGGTTCAGGCTACGTCCGATCAGGCCAGGCTCAGCCTCGGCGTCATGGGCGACGACGCCGCCAAGGCCGCGCTGAAAAAGCAGATCGAGGACTGGACCAAGACCGCGGCGCGGTACCGCTCCGAGCCCGAGACCAACGAAGGCTCGGAGGAATTGGCCAAGCGCGCCAAGCACGCCGAGCACGAACGCGACCTCGCGCTGGCGAAATACCATCACTACGAGGTAGCCTCGGCTGCGTTTCAGATCGGGATCGTGCTGGCGTCGGCCACGATCATCACCGGCATGATGGTGCTGGCGTGGATCTCCGGCGCATTGGCGATCGTCGGCCTCGCCTTCACCGCGATCGGCCTGTTCGCGCCGCACTCGGTGCATCTGATGTAGAGAGCGTAGCCCGCATGAGCGCAGCGATATGCGGGATCGGCCGCCCCGCATGTCGCTGCGCTCATGCGGGCTACCGGCCGCGCCGCGTCACGAGGCAGGGCCTACGCATTCCTGCAAAGCTCCAGCACCGCGTCGGCAAAAGCCTGCGGCGCTTCCTGCGGCACGTTGTGACCGGCGTTCGGCAACACGCGGCGCTGATATGGACCGGTAAAATATTTCGCGTGCCCTTCCGAAAGTGCCGGGGCCATCACGCCATCATCGGCGCCATGGAGATTGATCGCCGGCACGCCGATCTTCGGCTGCCTCGCCAACGTCGCCTCGATTGACGCATAGCGCGGATCGCCGGCCACGCTGCCGAAGCGGTGCCGATACGAATGGATCACGACATCGGCGAAATCTTCGTTGTCGAACGACGCAGCCGTTCGCTCGAACGTCGCGTCATCGAACGCCCAGGTCGGCGACCACATTTTCCAGAGCTGGCGGCAAATCGCGCGGCGCTGCTGGATCAGGCCGTTGCGGCCGCGCTCGGTGTGAAAATAATACTGGTACCAGAGCCGCGCTTCCTGCTCGGGATCGGCGGGCTTGAAGGAATTCGGTATGTCCTGGATGTTGTAGCCGGTGCAGCTGACAAGCCCGGCGACGCGCTCCGGCCACAGCGCCGACACCACGCAGGCCGCGCGGCCGCCCCAGTCATATCCGGCCAGCACCGCCTTGCGGAGTTCAAGCGCGTCGAGCAGTTCCAGCAGATCCTGCCCCAACGCGGCCTGCTCGCCGGAACGCAGCGTCTGCGCGGACAGGAACCGGGTGCCGCCATAGCCGCGCAGATACGGGACGACCGTGCGAAAGCCCGCGGCGTTGACGATCGCCACGACCTCGTCGAAGCCGCGCGGATCGTAGGGGAAACCATGCAGCAGCAGAACCGGCAGTGCATGATCCGGACCGCTCTGCTCACAGGCGACATCGAGTACGGAAGTCTTGATGCGGGCCGGTTGTGCCAAGGGATTACCGCGCTTCGTGCACGCGCTTGCGGAACTGCTGGATCATCCGCAGCAGCCGCGACGACCCGCGGGCCGCACTGATGGCTGCCTTGATCCGCAATTTTACCGGATCGATGATGGCATGGGCCTTGGCCCGCAACGCCATCACCCAGTCATACAGTTTTTGAAACCACGCCATCTGCAACAGCTTCGGCCGCGTCACGTCGAAGATGAAAGCCGCGACGCCGAGGCCGAGGAATTTTGCGAAGGCGAGGATGACGACGGCGCTGACCCAGTATTCATTGGCGAGCAGCCACAGGCCGAACAGCTTTAGCGGAAACAGCGGGATCACCGGCACGATGAACACGATCAGCGTCATCGCCGGCGACAGCATGTCGACCTGGTCGGCAAGCCATGCCTTGAACGCGCGCAGCGGAATCCACGCCACCACGCGCGCGACGACCGGCTCCAGATGATCCCACAGCCACGCCTCGATCAAAAAGATCAGCGCAAGCAGAACCCACAGCGGCTGGAGAATGCGGCGCAGCATGAATGCGTGTCCACCATCCGGGTTACCCGGACAATGATCACATATGGATGGCGCGTTTGCCAACCGCAAGCGCGGCTTCCTTGACCGCTTCCGAACGCGTCGGGTGCGCATGGCAGGTCCGCGCCAGATCCTCGGCGGATCCGCCGAATTCCATCAATACCGCGGCTTCGTGGATCATTTCGCCGGCTTCCGCGCCGACGATATGGACGCCGAGCACGCGGTCCGTCTTCGCATCTGCGAGAATCTTCACAAACCCCTCGGTGGTCTGGTTGACCTTGGTCCGCGCATTGGCGGTGAAAGGGAACTTGCCGACGTTGTAAGCCACACCGGCCGCCTTCAATTCCTCCTCGGTCTTGCCGACGGCGGCGACTTCCGGCGAGGTATAGACCACGCCGGGAATGACGTCGTAATTGGTATGGCCGGCCTGCCCTGCGAGGATTTCGGCGACCGCGATGCCTTCGTCCTCGGCCTTGTGCGCCAGCATCGGGCCTGCGATCACGTCGCCGATGGCATAGATGCCCTTCACATTGGTGGCAAAATGCCCGTCGGTCTGCACCCGGCCGCGGGAATCCAGTTCGATGCCGGCCTCTTTCAGCCCGAGCCCTTCGGTGTAAGGCACGCGTCCGATCGAGACCAGCACGACATCGGCATCGATGGTGTCGGCCGCGCCGCCCGCCGCGGGCTCGACCTGCGACTTCAACATTTTTCCGGAAGCGTCGATCGCGGTGACCTTGGCGCCGAGCTTGAACACCATGCCCTGCTTCTCCAGGATGCGCTGGAACGACTTTGCGATTTCGCCGTCCATGCCCGGAAGAATGCGGTCGAGGAATTCCACCACCACGACTTCCGCCCCTAACCGCCGCCACACCGAGCCAAGCTCGAGCCCGATCACGCCGGCGCCGATCACCAGCATCTTTTCCGGCACCTTGTCGAGCAGCAACGCGCCGGTCGAGGAGATGATGCGCTTCTCGTCGATCTCGATGCCTTTCAGCTTTGTCACGTCGGAGCCGGTGGCGATGACGATGTTTTTCGTCTCCAGCGTCTCGACCTTGCCGTCGGCCGGCTTCACCTCGACCTTGCCGGCCGCGACGATGCGTCCGGTGCCCTGATAGGAATCGATCTTGTTCTTCTTGAACAGGAAGGCGACACCCTTGGTGTTGCCGTCGACGCCATCGGTCTTGAATTTCATCATGGCCGGAAGATCGAGTTTTGGTTTACCGACCACGACGCCCATTTTCGGCAGCGCATGGGTGGCTTCCTCGAAACGCTCCGAGGCATGCAGCAGGGCCTTTGATGGAATGCAGCCGATGTTGAGACAGGTGCCGCCAAACGTCGGCCACTTCTCCACCACGGCGACCTTCATGCCGAGTTGCGCCGCGCGGATCGCGCAGACATAGCCGCCCGGGCCGGTGCCTATAACAACGAGATCGTAAGTGGCCATGATTGAAGTCCTGTAGCTGAATACTGTGACAGGTATTAGCGCCCGCCCGACACATCAAGGATGGCGCTGGTCACATAGGAGGCATCTTCCGACATCAGCCAGACAATGGCGTTGGCGATTTCTTCCGCCGAGCCGACGCGTTTCATCGGCACCATGGGCGCCAGCCGGTGCGCGCGGTCGGGATCGCCGCCACTGCCGTGAATTTCCGTGTCGATCAGCCCGGGCCGGATCGCCGCGACGCGAATGCCTTCGCCTGCGACCTCATGGCCGAGCCCGATGGTGAAGGAATCGATCGCGCCCTTGGAGGCCGCGTAATCGACGTAGGTGTTGGGCGCACCGAGTTTGGCAGCGACCGATGACAGGTTGACGATGACGCCGCCCTTGCCGCCATGGCGCGTCGACATCCGCTTCACCGCCTCGCGCGCGCACAAAATGCTGCCGGTGATATTGATGGCCATCATGCGCTGGATGCGCTCGGCGGACATCTCGTCGACCCGGGACGTGACCCCGATGATGCCGGCATTGTTGACCAGCGCGCCGAGCGTACCGAATTCGTCGGCCGCCTTGAACAGCGCCAGAATGTCGCTCTCGCTGGCGACGTCGCATTTCACGGCGATGGCCTTGCCGTTTTTGGCTTCGATGGTGGAGACCACTTCGCGCGCGGCGTCTTCGTTCGTTGCATAACCGACGCAAATTTTAAACCCGCGCGATGCTGCAGCAATCGCGGTGGCGCGGCCGATGCCGCGGCTGCCGCCGGTAATGATCACAACCTTGTCTGTCAAACCAACCCCCTTGAACGCCTGCAAGCCTACTCGAACAACCGTATCAGCATCGCGGCCAGCGCGAACATCGAGACGAACCACGCGAGACTTCGCGCGAATGGAATATGGAACAGATACAGCGGCACATACAGGATGCGCGCCACGATCCAGACCTGCGCGCCCAGCGCGCCATATCCGCCATTCCTGCCGGTGACCGTCAATGCCAGCGCAAGCGCTGCGAACGCCGGAAAGGTCTCCAGAAGATTACGAAACGCGCGGTCGGCGCGGCCTGCGAACTTTCCCCGGACAGCACGCGTGTCGTCGCGCGTTCCCGCCTTGTATTCACCACCGACTTCGAAGGCCGAGGACACCGATTGCAGAAACAGTTGCACGATCAGCAGCACCACGCCGACGCCGAGCATGACGATTTCGGTCGGCAGCGGCTGCATGATTTTCCTACCCTATCGTCATTGCGAGCGAAGCGAAGCAATCCAGAACCGCACAAGCAGACTGGATTGCTTCGTCGCTTCGCTCCTCGCAATGACGCGCGGCAGCTTATTCATCACAAATCCAGCACCAGCCGCGCCGGATCCTCCAGGCTTTCCTTGACCCGCACCAGAAACGTCACCGCTTCCTTGCCGTCGATGACGCGGTGGTCGTAGGACAGCGCCAGATACATCATCGGCCGGATCTCGAGCTTGCCGGCGATCGCCATCGGCCGCTCCTGGATCTTGTGCATGCCGAGAATGGCGGACTGCGGCGCGTTCAGGATCGGCGTCGACATCAGCGAGCCGTAGATGCCGCCATTGGTGATGGTGAAGGTGCCGCCCTGCATCTCGTCGATCTTGAGCTGGCCGTCGCGGGCGCGCTTGCCGAAATCGGCGATGCCCTTCTCGATCTCGGCGATCGACTTGCGGTCGCAATCGCGCACCACCGGCACCACCAGGCCCTTGTCGGTGCCGACGGCGACGCCGATGTGATAATAATTCTTGTAGATCAAATCGGTGCCGTCGATCTCGGCGTTGACCGCCGGGATGTCCTTCAGCGCCTGCACGCAGGCCTTGGTGAAGAAGCCCATAAACCCTAATTTGCTGCCGTGCTTCTTCTCGAACACGTCCTTGTATTGCGCGCGCATCGCCATGATGTGGCTCATGTCGACCTCGTTGAAGGTCGTCAGCATCGCGGCGGTGTTCTGCACTTCCTTGAGCCGGCGCGCGATGGTCTGGCGCAGCCGCGTCATCTTCACGCGCTCCTCGCGCGAGGCGTCATCGGCCGGCGACGGCGCGCGTACCTGCACGGCGGCGGCGGGCTGATTGACCGGCGTCGGCGCGGATGCGGCCTTCTCGATCGCGGCGAGCATGTCGCCCTTGGTGACGCGGCCGTCCTTGCCGGAGCCTGGCACGGTGGCGGCATCGATGCCGCTCTCGGCGGAAATCTTTCGCACCGATGGCGCCAGCGGCGCATCGGCCGGCGGCGTCTTCTGGACCGGTGCAGGAGCTGCGGCGGCTGGCGCTGCAGCCGCCGGTGCAGCAGGCGCGGCGGCCTTGGCGGGTGCGTCCGCGGCCTTGGGCTGCGCCGCGGCGGGCTTGGCGGCGGCGGCACCATCGTTGATCTGTCCGAGCAGCGCTCCGACCGCGACCGTCTCGCCGTCCTTGGCGACGATCTCGCCCAGCGTCCCGGCCGAGGGCGCCGGGGACTTCGATAGTGACCTTGTCGGTCTCGAGCTCGACCAGCGGCTCGTCGACCGCGACGGCATCGCCGGCCTTCTTGAACCAGCGGCCGATGGTCGCCTCGGTGACGGACTCGCCGAGCGTGGGAACGCGGATTTCAGTCATGGTTCGTTTCCTCTTACGTCATGGCCGTCATTCCGGGATGCGCCCTCTTGGGCGCAGACCCGGAATCCAGCGCCACGCATTGTTCTGGATTCCGGGTTCGCGCCGAAGAGGCGCGCCCCGGAATGACGAGTTATCAGTTCAGCGCGTCATCCAGCAGCGCCTTGAGCTGCGCCAGATGCTTCGACATCAAT
The DNA here is from genome assembly GCA_963710045.1 of uncultured Alphaproteobacteria bacterium. GTDB lineage: Bacteria > Pseudomonadota > Alphaproteobacteria > Rhizobiales > Xanthobacteraceae > Bradyrhizobium. Next base: position 8,077 of record CAVPZO010000057.1, read on the forward strand.
CCGGTGGCGGTGGCCGCCGAGGCCGCGCGTCCGGCGTAACGCGGCCGCTTGTTCGGCGCGTTGATCTGGTTCAGCACCCATTCCAGATAAGGCTCGAGGAAATGCCACGCGCCCATGTTGCGCGGCTCTTCCTGGCACCAGACCAGCTCGGCGCCCTTGAACCTGCCGAGTTCCTGCACCAGCGCCTTCAGCGGCACCGGATACAGCTGCTCGACGCGCATGATGTAGATGTCGTCGATGCCGCGCTTCTCGCGTTCCTCGTAGAGATCGTAATAGACCTTGCCCGAGCACAGCACGACGCGCTTGATCTTGTCGTCCGCGACCAGCTTGATCTTTTCGTCCGGCAGCATCTGCGCGTCATCGTAGAGCAGCCGGTGGAACGTGGTGTCCGCGCCCATCTCGTCGAGCCGCGATACCGCGCGCTTGTGGCGCAGCAGCGACTTCGGCGTCATCATGATCAGCGGTTTGCGGATCTCGCGCTTCAGCTGGCGCCGCAGCACATGGAACAGGTTGGCCGGCGTGGTGGCGTAGACCACCTGCATATTGTCTTCCGCGCACATCTGCAGGAAGCGCTCCAGCCGTGCGGAAGAATGCTCCGGCCCCTGCCCCTCATAGCCGTGCGGCAGCATGCAGACCAGACCCGACATCCGCAGCCACTTGCGTTCGCCCGAGGAGATGAACTGGTCGAACAGCACCTGTGCGCCATTGGCGAAGTCGCCGAACTGCGCTTCCCAAACCGTCAGCGCCAGCGGCTCGGCCAGCGAATAGCCGTACTCGAAGCCGACCACCGCTTCCTCTGACAGCAGCGAGTTGATGACTTCGTAGCGGCCCTGATCGGGCTTGAGATGCTTGAACGGGGTGTAGCGGGTCTCGTCTTCCTGATCGATCAGCACCGAGTGCCGCTGCGAGAAGGTGCCGCGCTCAGAGTCCTGCCCGGACAGCCGGACGTGATGACCCTCCTGCAGCAGCGTGCAGAAGGCCAGCGCCTCGCCGGTCGCCCAGTCGATCCCGACGCCGTTCTCGATCGCCTTGGCGCGATTTTCCAGGAAACGCTGCACCGTGCGATGGACGTGAAATCCATCGGGAACCCTGGTGATCTTGCGGCCGATATCCTTCAGCTCGACCACGCCGACGCCGGTGACGCCGCGGCGGGGATCCTCTTCCTGGTCGGCCAGCTTCATGCCGGCCCATTTGCCGTCGAGCCAGTCGGCCTTGTTGGGCTTGTAACCCGAACCTGCATCGAGTTCGGCATCGAGCCGCGCGCGCCAGTCCGCCTTGGCTTTTTCGACTTCGCCTTCGCTGATCACGCCCTCGGAGATCAGCCGCTTCGAATAGATTTCCAGCGTGGTCGGGTGGGTCGCGATCTTCTTGTACATCACCGGCTGGGTGAATGCCGGCTCGTCGCCTTCGTTGTGGCCGTGCCGGCGGTAGCAGAACATGTCGATCACGACCGGCTTGTGAAACTTCTGCCGGAACTCGATCGCGACCTTGGCCGCGAACACCACCGCCTCGGGATCGTCGCCGTTGACGTGGAAGATCGGCGCGTCGATCATCTTCGCCACGTCGGACGGATAGGGCGAGGACCGCGAATAGCGCGGATAGGTGGTGAAGCCGATCTGGTTGTTGACGATGAAATGCAGCGAGCCGCCGGTGCGGTAGCCCTTCAGGTCCGACAGGCTGAAACATTCCGCCACCACGCCCTGGCCCGCGAACGCGGCGTCGCCATGCATCAGCAGCGGCAGCACCGAAATGCGCTGGTCCGGCGGATCGCCGTGCTGATCCTGCTTGGCGCGCACCTTGCCGAGCACCACCGGATCGACGATTTCAAGATGCGACGGATTGGCGGTGAGCGACAGATGAATCTTGTTGTTGTCGAACTCGCGATCCGACGAGGTGCCGAGGTGATACTTGACGTCGCCGGAGCCTTCGACCGCATCGGGATTGGCCGAGCCGCCCTTGAATTCATGGAACAGTGCGCGGTGCGGCTTGCCCATGACTTGCGTCAGCACATTGAGGCGTCCGCGATGCGGCATGCCCACGACGATTTCCTTCACGCCGAGATTGCCGCCGCGCTTGATGATCTGCTCAAGCGCGGGGATCAGCGACTCGCCGCCGTCGAGGCCAAAGCGCTTGGTGCCGGTGAATTTCAGGTCGCAGAATTTCTCAAAACCCTCGGCCTCGATCAGCTTCATCAGGATGGCGCGGCGGCCCTCCGGGGTAAAACTAATTTCCTTGTCCGGACCTTCGATGCGTTCCTGGATCCAGGCTTTCTGCGCGCCGTTCGAGATGTGCATGAACTCGACGCCCAGCGTCTGGCAATAGGTGCGCTCGCAGATCGTGACGATCTCGCGCAGCGTCGCGTAATCCAGACCCAGCACGTGATCGAGGAAAATCTTGCGGTCGAGATCGGCTTCGGTGAAGCCGTAGGAGCGCGGATCGAGTTCCTCGTGATCGCGCGGCGGCTCGAGGCCAAGCGGATCGAGTTTTGCGTGAAAGTGGCCGCGCATGCGGTAGGCGCGGATCAGCATCAAGGCGCGGACCGAATCCCGCGTCGACTGATGCACGTCGGATGAACTCGGATCGGCGCCCCTGGCCTGGGCCTTGGCGGCGATCTTGCCGCCGACCACCTTCTCGACTTCGGCCCAGTTGCCGTCGAGCGCGGAAGTGAGGTCGTCGCGCGGGCTGAGCGGCCAATTGCTCCGCTCCCAGGACGGCCCGTCGGCATTCTTCAGGATGTCCGCGGGCGGGTCTTTCAGGCTTTTGAAAAACTCCTGCCATTCGGGATCGACCGAGGCGGGCTCCTTCTCGTAGCGGGCGTAGAGTTCGTCGATATAGGTGGCGTTGGCGCCCTGCAGGAAGGAAGAGAGGGCAAATGCGGCATTCGCGTCCTGGCGAGACATGATGCGTCCTGATGATTGGCGTTGCCCGGAAAAACGGTCGAAACAACCGATCCGGGACCGGATTAGCTCGTTGGGAGAGCTAATACCCTATTTAAGACGAATGTTCGCGCCGAAAAGAACCAAGAATTGAATTATGCCTTCAATTTTTCGACAAGGGTCTTTCCGAGCCGGGCCGGCGACGGCGACACCGTAATTCCAGCGGATTCCATCGCCGCGGTCTTGGATGCCGCATCGCCCTTGCCGCCCGAGATGATGGCGCCTGCGTGGCCCATGCGGCGGCCGGGAGGCGCGGTCACGCCCGCGATAAAGCCGACCATCGGCTTGCTGCGGCCGCGCCTGGCCTCGTCCTTGATGAACTGGGCGGCGTCCTCCTCGGCCGAGCCGCCGATCTCGCCGATCATGACGATCGAGGTCGTCTTGGGATCGGCCAAAAACATCTCCAGCACGTCGATGAATTCGGTGCCCTTGACCGGATCGCCGCCGATGCCGACAGCGGTGGTCTGGCCGAGCCCTTCCTGGGTGGTCTGGAACACCGCCTCATAGGTCAGCGTGCCCGAGCGCGACACGATGCCGACATTGCCGGCCTTGAAGATGTTCGCCGGCATGATGCCGATCTTGCATTCGCCCGCCGTCATCACGCCGGGGCAGTTCGGCCCGATCAGCCGCGACTTCGATCCCGACAGCGCGCGCTTGACCCGCACCATGTCGAGCACCGGGATGCCTTCGGTGATGCAGACGATCAGCGGAATTTCCGCATCGATCGCCTCGCAGATCGCATCGGCCGCCCCCGGCGGCGGCACATAGATCACGCTGGCATCGGCGCCGGTCTTTGCCTTCGCCTCCTGCACGGTGTCGAACACCGGCAGCCCGAGATGCATCATGCCGCCTTTGCCCGGCGAGGTGCCGCCGACCATCTTGGTGCCATAGGCGATCGCGGCTTCGGAATGGAAGGTGCCGTTCTTGCCGGTAAAGCCCTGGCACATGACTTTTGTGTTTTTGTCGATCAGGACGGACATGAGAGCTTTCTTCGGATTAGAGGTAATATTTGAAACTGCGTTTCGAGGCTTTGGACAGGCGATAGCACCGCTCACTGACCCGCTCGATAAGAATCAGATCGCCTTCTGCGACGTTTTCAGTCTCGAACAATCGGCGGACAGCGCCACGCTCGCGAAAGATTGCCTTGCCTTCATCGATATCAGTGTCGACTGATTCATGACCGATTTCCAACGTGATCGTCTTTGCTGCGGCCGCTTCGTTGCTGCCGCCAAAACAATCGTCCGGGAAAAGGCCGAATGCACTGCGAAGATTGATGTGATGATTGCGGATGTTGCCGCCGCTTACTTCAACGATGACAGCTTTCAATGTTTCATTCACGGTTAAAGTCCTTATCGCTCACGACGTCTGCAATCGGTCTGCGTGCTATGTCCCTACGCTTCGCGCTTTGACCTAACCGTCGCACATGCGGCGATTACGAAACGAATTTGCGACACGACGACCAATAGAACGGCAAATAACACTCCGACCATGGCGATCTGCGAAGTATCACAATTGATCCCATCATTGTTCTTCGCCGAGCAGATATCTTGATGCGCCGAGTAGATCGAAACACAAACGAAGCAAATGATGCCGAACGCAATCAGAAGCATCACTAACTTCGCTCTTGCCCCAACAAGACGACCAGCAATCTGAGGAACCCATCGTATTACGAGTAACGACAGCAAGAGGGTCGCTACCACACCGAGAACTAATCCCCATCCGCCAAGAGCCGCCATGTGGCTTATGCCGCGTCCTTCACCGCCTTCACGATCTTCTGCGCCGCATCGTCGAGATCGTCGGCCGGCAGCACGTTGAGCCCGGACTCCCGGATGATCTTCTTGCCGGCATCGACATTGGTGCCCTCCAGCCGCACCACCAGCGGCACTTTCAAGCCGACTTCCTTGACCGCTGCGACCACGCCTTCGGCGATGATGTCACATTTCATGATACCGCCGAAAATGTTGATCAGGATGCCCTTCACATTGGGGTCGGCGGTGATGATCTTGAACGCCGCCGTCACCTTGGCCTTGTCGGCGCCGCCGCCGACGTCGAGGAAGTTGGCCGGCGCCATGCCGTAGAGCTTGATGATGTCCATCGTCGCCATCGCGAGGCCGGCGCCGTTGACCATGCAGCCGATGTTACCGTCCAGCGTCACGTAATTGAGGTCGTATTTCGACGCCTCGATTTCCTTGGCGTCCTCCTCGGTCTCGTCGCGCAGCGCTATCACATCGTGATGGCGGTAAAGCGCATTGTCGTCGAACGACACTTTTGCGTCGAGCACGCGCAACTCGCCCTGCCTGGTGACGACCAGCGGATTGATCTCGAGCATCGCCATGTCCTTGGCGACGAAGGCCGTGTAGAGCTGCGTCACCAGCTTCTCCGCCTGCTTGGCGAGATCGCCGGTTAATTTCAGCGCTTTCGCGACAGCACGGCCGTGATGACCCATGATGCCGGTGGCGGGATCGACCGAGAACGTCACGATCTTCTCCGGCGTATTGTGCGCGACTTCCTCGATGTTGACGCCGCCTTCGGTGGAGGCCACGAACGCCACTTCGGAAGTTTCGCGGTCGACCAGCATCGAGAGATAGAACTCCTTGTCGATGTCGGAGCCTTCCTCGACGTAGAGCCGGTTGACCTGCTTGCCGGGCGGGCCGGTTTGTACCGTCACCAGCGTCGCCCCTAACATCTGTTCGGCGAATTCGATGACCTCGTCTACCGATTTCGCAATCCGGACACCGCCCTTGTCGCCGGCGGACGTCTCCTTGAACTTGCCCTTGCCGCGGCCGCCGGCATGAATCTGGCTCTTGACCACCCAGATCGGACCGCCAAGCGCTTTCGCCGCGGCATATGCGTCCGCCACCCGAAGGATCGGCACCCCCTTCGAGATCGGCACGCCGAACTCGTGCAGCAGCGCCTTGGCCTGATATTCGTGGATGTTCATCGCTTGCCCCTAAATGGCGTCATTGCGAGCGAAGCGAAGCAATCCAGATGCAACAGGGTAAGACTGGATTGCTTCGTCGCTTCGCTCCTCGCAATGACGGTATCGACGTTTTATTTCGCAGCCATCACTTTCCCAGCAGGTCCGGCGCGATCTTCTTGCAGGCATCGACCAGACCCTGCACCGCGCCGACCGACTTGTCGAACGCCTCGCGGTCCTTGCCGGCGAGTTCGATCTCGACAATGCGCTCGACGCCCTTCGATCCGATCACGACGGGCACGCCGACATACATGTCCTTCACGCCATATTCGCCGTTGAGATAGGCCGCGCAGGGCAGCACGCGCTTCTTGTCCTTCAAATAGCTTTCCGCCATTGCGATGGCGGAAGCTGCCGGCGCGTAGAACGCCGAACCGGTCTTGAGCAGATTGACGATCTCGGCGCCGCCGTTGCGGGTGCGGTCGACGATCTCGTCGATCCGGGCCTGCGAGGTCCAGCCCATCTTGACCAGGTCGGGCAGCGGAATGCCCGCTACCGTGGAATATTTCACCAGCGGCACCATGGTGTCGCCGTGGCCGCCGAGCACGAAGGCGGTCACGTCTTCCACCGAGACGTTGAACTCGTCGGCGAGGAAATAGCGGAAGCGCGAGGAGTCCAGCACGCCGGCCATGCCGACCACCTTCTTGTGCGGCATGCCGGAGGCCTTCTGAAGCGCCCACACCATGGCGTCGAGCGGGTTGGTGATGCAGATCACGAAGGCGTCGGGGGCGTATTTCCTGATGCCGGCGCCGACCTGCTCCATCACCTTGAGATTGATGCTCAACAGATCGTCGCGGCTCATGCCGGGCTTGCGCGGCACGCCGGCGGTGACGATGCAGACCTTGGCATTGTCCAGCGCTTCATAGGAGTTGGCGCCGGTGAAATGCGCGTCGAACCCGTCCACCGGGGAGGATTGCGCGATATCCAGCGACTTGCCCTGCGGGATGCCCTCGGCGATGTCGAACATCACCACGTCGCCCAGCTCTTTCAGGCCGATGAGGTGAGCCAACGTTCCGCCGATCTGACCGGAGCCAATCAAGGCAATCTTGTCACGCGCCATGGGAAACTGTCCTTTTAACCCGAAGGAGGAGAAGGGAGGGATGCTGGAGGTGGTGGTTATCCCTTTCGACGGGGCCGTTCAAGTGAGGCTAAGCTCAATTGTTGGCCACCCTCGTCATTCCGGGGCGCCGCGCAGCGGCGAACCCGGAATCCAGCCACGCACTCCAACTTCTGGATTCCGGGTTCGCCAAGAGGCGCGCCCCGGAATGACGGCTCACGTCTCCACCAGCCCCGTGCTCGACCCGCTGGCCGCGGAATCCGTGCGGCCGTGCGGCAGGCCCAGGTAGGATTGCGAACTCATCTCGATCAGCCGCGACGACGTCCGCTTGAACTCGCTGGCCTCAACACCCTCGGTCGCGCGATACAGCGACGCCGGATCGGCCTCGGCCGAGGCCATCAGCTTCACGGCATTGTCGTATAGCGTGTCGATCAGCGCGATGAAGCGCTTGGCCGCGTTGCGCCCGGCAATATCCATCACCGGAATGCGGTCGATCAGGATGGTGTGATAGTCATGCGCGAGCCGCAGATAATCGGAAGCCGCCAGCGGCTTTTCGCACAGATCGGCGAACGAGAACCGCGCCACGCCGTCGGTCGAGCACGGCACCTGCAGCACGCGGCCCTTGATCGGGATGTCGCGCGGCTTGCAGGGCGCGCCGCCGGTCATCTTCGCCCAGGCCTTGTCGAGCGCGATCCTCGCCGCGTCATCGGCCGGCACCAGCCACATCTTGACACCGACCAGCTTTTCCAGCCGGAAATCGGTGCGGGCGTCTAGCCGCAGCACGTCCATATGCGCCGAGATCTGCGCGATGAAGGGGAGAAACAGCGCACGGTTGAGGCCGTCCTTGTAAAGGTCTTGGGGTGCTACGTTGGAGGTCGCCACCACCACGGTGCCGAGTTCGAACAGCTTTGCGAACAGCCTCCCCAGGATCATCGCGTCGGCAATGTCGGTGACGTGAAATTCGTCGAAACACAGCAGCCAGGCGTCGTCGAAGATCGAAGCCGCCGTGAGCGCGATGACATCGCCGTCGGCAATCTCGCCGCGCGCGATGGCCTGGCGGAAGCCGTAGATGCGCTCATGCACCTCGGCCATGAATTCATGAAAGTGCGCGCGGCGCTTGTGCGCCACCGGGCTCAATTGAAAAAACAGGTCCATCAGCATGGTCTTGCCGCGGCCGACCTCGCCGTGGACATAAAGCCCGCGCGGCGCCGCATCATTGTCCGCGAACAGCCGGCCCAGCAGCCCCTGTTTCCGAACGGGCTTGTAGCGCGCCAGCCGCTCCTCCATCACGCCGAACGCCTCGACCGCGCGCGCCTGCGCGGCATCGGCCTCGATCGCGCCGGAGGAGACGAGGGCCTGATAATGGGCGCGAAACGAGGCTGGGGACATGCCTCTTACGGCCCTAGCGCGCGGCAAATTGCAAGCCGCGAATTGGTCGAGGGGCTATGCGCCTCGTGTCCCCGACGCGGAGCGGCATTCTTCATGCCGCTCCGCAGAGCCGGGACCGTTACGGATGCTGCCTTCGTTACGGCCCCGGCTCAGCAGCGCATCACCATAGCGCGTCGAAGACGCGCGTAAACGCGCTTATCGCGAAGTGCGGCGCGCTGCGCTGCGTCCGGGGCACGCAGTCACGCGCTCAGCGCGTAGGAATCCTCGACCACGTAAGGTCCGCCGCCGGTGGAGGCGCGCGAGGAGAACAGCACGAAGCGCGACGCGGTGAATACCCGGGTCGGGAAATAGCCGCGCACCGAAAGATAGTCCGCGACATCCTGGTTGGAGGCATCGCGCAGCCGCGCCAGTGTCACGTGCGGGGTGAATTTGCGCCCCTCCGGATCGAGCCCGAACCGCTGCATCAGCCGCTCCAGTTCGGCCTGCAGCTCGATCAGGGGACGGCTGGGGACCACGGAGGCGACCACCGCGCGCGGCTTTTTCCCGCCGAAACTCGACAGGCCCTGCAGTGCGACATCGAACGGCTTGCGGTTGACCCGGAACAGCAGCGAGGCGATTTCGTTGGCCGCGACGCCGTCGATATCGCCGATAAAGCGCAGGGTGACGTGATAATTTTCGGGGTCGATCCAGCGCGCGCCCGGAAGGCCGCCGCGCAAATTGGAGAGCGTCTGGCCGATCTCGGCCGGTATTTCCAGTCCCGTGAACAAACGCGGCATCGCATAACTCCCGATGCTGAATTCCGGTAACGAATCACCGATATCCGGTTCTAGCGTAGTTACGTGAAGCTGCGAAGCGTCCGGCGCCGCCAGAACCAAATCCTTCCGGGAAAACGCAATGTTAGGGTTATCGTTGCCCGGTTTTTCAACTTCGCTGCCGCAGAAGCGGGCTCAAGAACGCCTCGACGGTGGGCAGGATATTCCTGACGATGACATCGATCCCCTCCGCGGTCGGATGCAGGCCGTCGGGCTGATTGAGCCTGGCCTCGGAGGCCACGCCCTCCAGGAAAAACGGATACAGCGGCACGCCAAACGCTTTCGCCAGATCCGGATAGATGGCGTTGAACCGGGCCGAATAATCGGCGCCGTAGTTGGGCGGCGCGACCATCCCGCACAGCAGGACCGCGACCTTGCGCGCCTTCAACCGCGTCAGAATGTCTGTGAGCGCGGCGCGGGCGACCTTGGGGTCGATGCCACGCAACGCGTCGTTGGCGCCGAGCTCGAGGATCACCGCTTCGGTGCCTTCCGGGACCGACCAGTCGAGCCGGTCGCGGCCGCCGAAGGTGGTGTCGCCGGACACTCCGGCATTGATCATGTCGACGTCTATCCCCTTGGCTTTCAAGGCTTTTTGCAGCCGGGCCGGGAACGCCGCGGAGGCCGCAAGGCCAAACCCTGCACTCAAGGAGTCGCCGAGCACGACCATTTTGAGCGGCCTGGCGCGCTCAGCCGCAGGCGTTTGTGCGAAAGCGGGTTCGGCCATCAATAACCCGCCGCCGACCAGCGCCAACACGAGCAACCGCGAGAACATGTGCGCCGGCCTCTCGACCGCCGCAAACGAAATGCCATATGAACCCCGCATGGACAGTCTCATCGAACCCTCGTCATTGGCAGGCGCCTCACACCTGCAGCCGGACACCATTTCCATCTCGAACGTCAATCTATCGCTAGGGAGCGGTGCGGCGCGCGTCCATATCCTCAAGGATATCGACCTGCGGGTCGCGCCCGGGGAAGCGATCGGCCTGATCGGACCATCAGGCTCCGGCAAATCCACGCTTTTGATGGTGATGGCGGGACTGGAGCGTCCCGACAGCGGAGAGGTGGTGGTGTCAGGCACCCCTTTCAATGCCCTCGACGAGGACGCGCTGGCGCGGTTTCGCGGCCGCCATGTCGGCATCGTATTCCAGTCCTTTCATCTGATTCCGACCATGACCGCACTGGAGAACGTCGCGGTGCCGCTGGAGCTGGCCGGCAATCCTGACGCCACGGCGCGCGCGGCGCGCGAGCTTGAATCGGTCGGCCTCGGCGACCGGCTGCATCATTATCCCACGCAATTATCCGGCGGCGAGCAGCAGCGTGTCGCGCTGGCGCGTGCGCTGGCACCCGATCCCGCCATCCTGGTGGCGGATGAGCCGACCGGAAATCTCGACGAGGCCACCGGCAAGCAGATCGTCGATCTGTTGTTCACCAAGCATGCCGAGCGCGGCATGACGCTGGTGCTGGTGACTCACGACACCGCGCTGGCGCAGCGCTGCGACCGCGTCGTGCGGTTGCGCTCCGGCCATATCGATGGACCCGCGACGGATCGGCATTGGGTCGAGACGGCTTGATTTCATGACCCTCGTACTGGATCGCCCCGAAGGCAGCCGCGCGTCGTCGCTGGCCTTGCGCTACGCGTTGCGCGAATTGCGCAGCGGCCTGCGCGGCTTCTATGTGTTCATCGCCTGCATCGCGCTCGGCGTGATGGCGATTGCCGGCGTCGGCTCGGTGGCGGCAAGCCTGGGCGAGGGTCTCGCGCGCGAAGGCCGCACCCTGCTCGGCGGCGATGCGGCGTTCTCGCTGATCCAGCGCGAGGCCAAGCCCGACGAAGTTGCATTTCTGCGTTCGCGCGGAACAGTCTCGGTGGCGGCGACGCTGCGCGGCATGGCGCGCACGCAGGATGGCCGGCTGGCGCTGGTCGAACTCAAGGCCGTGGACGACACCTATCCGTTGCTCGGCGAGGTGACGCTCGATCCGAACATGCCGGTGCCCGATTTGCTCGCAGAACGCCAAGACTCGTCTGGGGTCGCCTTTGGTGCTGCCGCCGATGCGACGTTGCTGGCGCGGCTCGACTTGAAAATCGGCGACCGCGTCGGTGTCGGCAGCGCGACCTTCCAGATTCGCAGCGTGGTCGGCGCCGAACCCGACAAGCTCGCCGGCGGCGTCGGGTTCGGCCCGCGCTTCCTGGTCAGCGAAGCGGCCTTGCGCGCGACAGAGCTGTTGCAGCCCGGCAGCCTGGTGCGCTGGATCTATCGCGTCAAACTGCCGGACAACGCGGCCGACGACCGTGCTGCGCAGACGCTGGCGAGTGACGCGCGCGCGGCGTTGCCGGAAGCGGGCTGGGAAATCCGCACCCGCAGCAACGCCTCGCCGCAGCTGGAACGCACCATCAGCCGCTTCACCCAGTTCCTCACGCTGGTCGGGCTCGCGGCCCTTCTGGTCGGTGGCGTCGGCGTCGCCAACGCGGTGAAAAGCCATATCGATCGCCGCCGCGACGTCATCGCAACTTTCAAGGCCGTCGGCGCCACCGGCCGCGACGTGTTTACGATCTATCTCACGCAGGTGATCGTGCTCGCCCTGATCGGGTCGCTGATCGGTCTCGCCGCCGGTGCGGCGCTGCCCTATGTCATCGTCGGCCTGTTCGGCAAATTGCTGCCGCTGCCGGTGGTGCCGGCGCTGCATCCGGACCAGCTGGCATTGTCGCTGGTCTATGGCCTGTTGACCGCGCTGGCTTTCGGGTTATGGCCGCTCGGCCGCGTCCATGACGTGCCGGTAGCGGCGCTGTTTCGCGAGGCGGTCGTCAGCGAATGGCATCGCCCGCGCTGGCCTTATCTCGCCTTGATGGCGGTGGTGATCCTGGCTCTGATCGGAATCGCGATCGGGCTTGCCTACGACAAGCGCGTCGCGGCGGCGTTCGTCGCTTCCTCCATCCTGGTGTTCGCGCTGCTGCGCGGCATCGCCGCCGGATTGATGGCGCTGGCGCGCCGCCTGCCGCGCTCGCGTCTCACCATGCTGCGGCTGGCGATCGCCAATATCTATCGTCCCGGCGCGTTGACGCCGTCGGTGGTGATGTCGCTCGGCCTGGGGCTGGCGGTGCTGGTCACCATCACCCAGATCGACGGCAATCTGCGGCGGCAGTTCATGGCCGCACTGCCCGACCGCGCGCCCTCGTTCTATTTCATCGACATCCCCACCGCCGAAGCCGATCATTTCAGCGCATTCCTGAAAGCGCAGGCGCCGCAATCGACCGTCGAGGATGTCCCGATGCTGCGCGGGCGCATCAGTGCTGCCCGCGGCGTCAAGGCGGAAGACCTCAAGCCGTCGTCGGACACCGCATGGGTGCTGCAGAGCGACCGCGGCCTGACCTACACCGGCGAAATCCCCAAGGGCTCGAAGGTGGTCGAAGGCAAATGGTGGGCACCCGATTACGACGGACCGCCGCTGGTGTCGTTCGAGAAGAAGCTCGCCGACGGGCTCGGCCTCAAGGTCGGCGACGAGGTGGTCGTCAACGTGCTCGGCCGCGACATCACAGCTATCATCGGCAATATGCGCACGGTGGACTGGCAAAACCTCGGCATCAATTTCGTGCTGGTGTTCTCGCCCAACGCCTTCAAGGGCGCACCGCACACCCACATCGCCACCCTCAGCGAGGCCCATCCGGATCCTGCCGGCGACGCCAAAATCATCAAAGCGGTCGCCGACGCGTTCCCCACAGTGACCAGCGTGCGGGTCCGCGAGGCGCTGGAAACCATCGGCGCGGTGGTCACCAACCTGGTGCTGGCGATCCGCGGCGCCAGCGCGGTGACGCTGATCTCCGCCATTCTGGTGCTGGGCGGGGCGCTCGCCGCCGGCCATCGCCACCGGGTTTACGACGCGGTGATCCTGAAAACCCTGGGCGCCACCCGGGCGCGGCTGCTTGGCGCCTATGCGCTGGAATATTTGATGATCGGTTTTGCCACCGCGATCTTCGGGGTGTTTGCGGGCTCGGTCGCGGCGTGGCTGATCGTGACCCGGCTGATGACGCTGAGCTTTGTCTGGCAGGCCGGCAGCGCCGCGGGCGTGGTCGCAGCCGCCCTCATTGTCACAGTCGGGCTGGGCCTCGCCGGCACGCTGGTGGCGCTGAACCAGAAGCCGGCGACGGTGCTGCGGAATTTATGACAATATGTAGCAGGATGTAACAGCCGGGGCTGCCATGTCCGGTTTCGTACCTTTCCCCCATGGAAAGCCTGTTTCCCGATGGCAGCGGCGTTTACCGCGCCGGCAAATGCTCGCACCTAGCGACATTCAGCCGCGCATGGAAGCTTGCAGGGAATGTGTTAGTTTCCCACATAACAGCTTGGGTCGGACGCCGGCTTGATGACACAGAATTAATGTCAGCAAACCCCGGCATCTGGGATAGATTTCGAATTGGCGGCGCAGAACCCTAAAAGCGCCTCGCCAGACAACCAACGGGAATTCGACCATGTCGGACCTAGACCGTAACTACGCTTCGCCCTTCGGCCGGGCCGCCGGGCGTACTGACGCCGCAGCCGTCGATGCCGGTCTGCGCGCCTACATGCTGCGCATCTACAACTACATGACCATCGGACTGGCCATCACCGGCCTCGCCTCCCTCGGCGTCTATATGGCCGCCGTGACGACGGACCAGGCGGGCGCCGCCGCCAAATTCGGCAACGCCTTTCTGACGCCATTCGGCTACGCGATGTATGTGAGCCCGCTGAAATGGGTGTTCATCCTGGCGCCGCTGGCGATGGTGTTCGCCATCTCGTTCGGCATCAACCGGCTCCGCCCCGCCACGGCGCAAATTCTGTTCTGGGCGTTCGCGGCGCTGATGGGCATCTCGCTGTCGTCGATCTTCCTGGTGTACACGCACTCCTCGATCGTGCGGGTGTTCTTCATTACCGCGGCGTCGTTCGGCGCGCTGAGCCTTTATGGCTACACCACCAAGCGCGACATGACCGGGATGGGATCGTTCCTGATGATGGGCCTGTTCGGCCTGATCATCGCCAGCCTGGTGAACCTGTTCTTCCCGAGCGGCATGCTGCAGTTCGTCATCTCCGTGGTCGGCGTGCTGATCTTCGCCGGGCTCACCGCTTACGACACCCAGCGGCTGAAGAACGACTACATCTACGGCTACTCCTCGCAGGGCGGCGATATCGCCGAACGCGCGGCCATCACCGGCGCACTGTCGCTGTACCTGAACTTCATCAACCTGTTCACGCTGCTGCTGCAGCTGCTCGGACAGCGCGACTGACGCCTTCGCTAGCTGACGAATTCAAGCCCCGGCCTCGCGGCCGGGGTTTTTTTGTAGCCCGGGTGAGCGAAGCGACACCCGGGTATCGGTCAGCAAGGCCCCGGATATCGCTTCGCTCATCCGGGCTACAAATTCGATCTTTTCACCGATGATCGGCGATTCTACACTTCGGCCATGTCCAACGCCGAAATCCGCCCCGCCACCGAGGCCGACCTTCCCGCCGTCACCGAAATCTACGAGCACGCGGTCCTGCACGGCACCGCGACGTTCGAGCTGATCCCGCCTGACTTAACGGAAATGACGCGGCGCTTCAAAGCGCTGATGGATGGCGGCTATCCCTATCTCGTCGCTGCCCTCGAAGACGGCGTGATCGGCTACGCCTATGCCGGGCCGTACCGGCCGCGCCCGGCCTATCGCTTCACGGTGGAGAATTCGGTCTATCTCGCCCCCGCAATCCATCGCCGCGGCATCGGCACCCAGCTGCTGCAACGGCTGATCGGCGAATGCGAGACGCGCGGCTACCGCCAGATGATCGCGGTGATCGGCGACTCCGCCAACGCAGGCTCGATCGGCGTGCACTCAAGATGCGGATTTGCGATGATCGGCACCCATCCCAATGTCGGCCTCAAGTTCGGCCGCTGGCTCGACACTGTGATGATGCAGCGCGCGTTGGGTGAAGGTGCTGCGACGCTGCCGGCCCCATGACGTCATTCCGGGGCGCTCGCGTAGCGAGCGAACCCGGAATCTCGCAGTGTAGAAGCTGGCGTTCCAACAACCTCTGGATTCCGGGTTCGCGCGAAGACGCGCGCCCCGGAATGACGGAGCGTCACACCACCGCCAGCTTGCGGTCGATCACCAGCAGCACGCGGTCGAGTTCATGGCCGCGGCGCAGGATCAATCCGCTGGCCGAGATCACGCTGTAGGCGCCCTGCTTGCGCGCCAGCCGCGGATCTTTCTCGATGCGGTAGATCGGCACTTCGGAGGCGCGGCGGAATACCGAAAACACCGCGCGGTCCTTGAGAAAATCGATGGCGTAATCGCGCCACTCGCCATCGGCGACCATGCGTCCGTAGAGATTGAGGATGCGATGCAGTTCGAAACGGTTGAATGTTACCCGGCTTTGCGCTGGGTTCGCAGCGGAGTTGCGCTCCGCTGCGCTCATCTCGCTTGGATCAGCCTCCCCCGACATCAAATCCATGCTACGCCTCCTGTCATCCAGGGCATGATCTTCTCCGAAAACCGGCTGCCGCGCTTCGGATCATGCCGCAGCCGACATGATTGCGCCGACTGCGCGCGGCTGCAAGAGGGTCGTGGCGGAGACGCATAATTTCACGGGCGAATTTGGTCGTCACGGGATCGTTATTGGAATCATAATACGGCCCAATTTCCGACAAGCGACCGCCCCCAGCGACTGCGAGAAGGGGGCACTGCGTTGGCCCGGTCCTTTCGGTTCCGGATTCCTCAGCCCCCAGCCCCCCGGGGCCTTAGGGATCGGGCCTGTTCGCAGGGGAGTTAATCCCCGTCACTGGGCCAACGAGAGTTGGTCCTTTTTCTTTTTGGGGATGCGCTCAGGCGGCGCGTGCCGCGCCGTCATTGCGAGCCAACGGGTCGGCGCGAAGCGCCGCCCGATGACAGGCTCCGCGAAGCAATCCAGTTCTTTCAGCGATCACGACTGGCGTGGCGAAGCACTGGATTGCTTCGTCGCAAGTGCTCCTCGCAATGACGGGGGAAGCGCCAGCGCAACCACACACAGCCCGTCATCCTGAGGAGCCGCGCATCTTGCGCGGCGTCTCGAAGGATGGCCGCGGGCGCGCTTGTGGCGATCCTTCGAGGCTCGCCGCTGTGCGGCGAGCACCTCAGGATGACGGACGTTAGTTGAGACGGATGTTGGTTGATTCGATTCAATGCAGCGACGTGTAGGCCGCGCCTAGCATCGGCCCGGGATGGTCGCGGCTGCCATCCTGCACATAGACCACCGCGGCATCGATGCCCTCGCGCGAGATATTTTCCAGCGGCACGGTCCAGCTGCCGGCATTGCCGTTCCAGTCGCCGACCTTCAGCAGATTGCGCACCACGTTGTAGTAGGTGATTTCCTTGCCGCGATTTTCGCCTTTGCCGATCTTGATCGGCACCGATTTCGACACCGAGCAGATCCACACCTCGCCATGCTTGGCGCCAGGCCCTTTATTCGATGCCGCGACGGAAACGGTGATCTGCTTGCCGGACAACGTCATCGACACCGGTACCGTCATCACGCCGTCGTTTTTTTTGGTGGTGTCGATCGCGCCTTCGATTTTTGCACGATCGCTGCCGATCACATGCGTCGAGCCGTTGACGACAACCTGCGGGGTATAGACGTCACGGTCGCCGCGCATTTTGGAGTAGGCTTTCTGCCGGGCGCTGAAGCGCGAATCCGCCAGCGTATCCTTCCAGCCCAGATAGTCCCAGTAATCGATCGGCAGGCTGAGCGCGATGACGTTCGGATCCTTCGCCAGTTCGCCGAGAACCTTGTCGGCCGCCGGGCATGACGAGCATCCCTGCGAGGTGAACAATTCCACCACCGCGCGCGGTTCGGCATGGCTTGGACGGACGATCGCGACGACGGCGCAGACACCAAGCGCGCCGGACCATCGCGAAATGGAATGATAGGTCATGATGACTGCCACGCTGAACCGCGAGGCGCCATGCGCCGTCGCGATTGATCAATTTCGAACCTCCAACCACGCGGAAGGCCGCCTTTCATAGGCTGCCTTCCACTCACCTGCCACTCACTTCGCGGTGAGGGATCGGCCCGTTCGATCACAATCCTGATCATGCAGCAAGCTTGCGCAGCACGTAGTGCAGGATGCCGCCGTTGCGGTAATATTCCAGCTCGTCGAGGGTATCGATCCGGCACAGCAGCGACACGCGGCGCAGCGTGCCATCCGCCGACACGATTTCCGCCGTCAGTTTCTGGCGCGGCCTGAGGTCGCCCTGCAGGCCCCGGATCGTTACCGTCTCGTCGCCCTTCAGCCCGAGCGACGACCATGATGCGCCATCCTCGAAGGTCAGGGGCAGCACGCCCATGCCGACCAGGTTGGAGCGATGGATGCGCTCGAAGCTTTGGCAGATCACGGCGCGAACGCCGAGCAGCCTTGTGCCCTTGGCGGCCCAGTCGCGCGACGAGCCGTTGCCGTATTCGGCGCCGGCGAACACCACCAGCGGCACTTTTTCGGCCTGGTACTTCATCGCCGCGTCGTAGATCGACATCTGCTCGCCGTCGGGCCAGTGTTTTGTCAGGCCGCCTTCCGGGATATTTCCGTCGGCGCCCTTCAGCATGAAGTTCTTGATGCGGATGTTGGCGAAGGTGCCGCGCATCATCACTTCGTGATTGCCGCGCCGGGTACCGTACTGATTGAAGTCGGCCGGACGGACCTGATGCTCGGACAGATAGCTCCCCGCAGGCGATGTCAGTTTGATCGCGCCGGCGGGCGAGATGTGGTCGGTGGTGATCTTGTCGCCGAACATCGCCAGGATGCGCGCGTCGACCACGTCGACGATCGGCTCCGGCTCTTTTTTCATGCCTTCGAAATAAGGCGGGTTCTGCACATAGGTCGAGCTCATGTTCCAGCGATAGGTCTCGCTCTCGACCGTCTTGATCTTGCGCCAGTTGGTATCGCCCTTGAACACGTCGGCATAGCGCTTCTTGAAGATCGCCGCGGTGACGAATTTCTTCATCAGGGCGTTGATCTCCTTGGTGGTCGGCCAGATGTCCTTCAGGTAGACCGGCTTGCCGTCCCGGCCGTTGCCGATCGGCTCGACCGCGAGATTTTTCGTCACCGTTCCCGCCAGCGCATAGGCCACCACCAGCGGCGGCGAGGCGAGGTAGTTGGCCTGCACGTCGGGACTGACGCGGCCTTCGAAATTGCGGTTGCCCGACAGCACCGCGGCGCCGATGATGCCGTTGTCGTTGATCGCCTTGGAAATCTCTTCCGGCAGCGGCCCTGAATTGCCGATGCAGGTAGTGCAGCCAAAACCGATCAGGTTGAAGCCGACCTTGTCGAGGTCGAGCTGCAAACCGGAATTGGCGAGATATTCGGCGACCACCTGGCTGCCCGGCGCCAGCGATGTCTTGACCCAGGGCTTTGCGGTAAGGCCTTTTGCAGCGGCGTTGCGCGCGAGCAGCCCCGCGCCGATCAGCACGCTGGGATTGGAGGTATTGGTGCAGGAGGTGATCGCCGCGATCACCACGTCGCCATGACCGAGATCGAAATTGCGGTTCTCGACCGGATAGCGTTTCAAGGCGTCGGCCGCCTTCTTGTATTCGGTGGTCATGGCAGCGGCAAAGCCTTCCGCCACCGCCGGCAGCGCCACGCGGCCTTCAGGGCGCTTCGGCCCCGCCATCGACGGCACCACGTCGCCGAGATCGAGCGTCAGCGTTTCCGTAAACACTGGATCAGGGGAAGCGGAGGTGCGGAACAGTCCCTGCGCCTTGGCGTATTTGACCACTAATGCTACGCGATCGGCCTTGCGGCCCGAGGTTTTCAGATAATCGATGGTCTCGCTGTCGACCGGGAAGAAGCCGCAGGTGGCGCCATATTCCGGCGCCATGTTGCCGATGGTCGCCTTGTCGGCCACCGAGAGATAATCGAGACCCGGACCGAAGAACTCGACGAATTTTCCGACCACGCCCTGCTTGCGCAGCATCTGCGTGACGGTGAGCACCAGGTCGGTCGCGGTGACGCCTTCCTTCAGCGCGCCCTTCAATTTGAAGCCGACCACTTCGGGCAGCAGCATCGACAGCGGCTGGCCCAGCATGGCGGCTTCCGCCTCGATGCCGCCGACGCCCCAGCCGAGCACGGCGAGGCCGTTGACCATGGTGGTGTGCGAATCGGTGCCGACCAGCGTGTCCGGATAGGCGACCTCGAAGGTGCCGGTCTTCTTGCCGACGGTCATCTTCTCCTTGCGGGTCCACACCGTCTGCGCGAGATATTCGAGATTGACCTGGTGGCAGATGCCGGTGCCGGGCGGCACCACGGAGAAATTCGAAAACGCCTTCTGGCCCCATTTCAGGAATTCATAGCGTTCCTGGTTCTGCTTGTATTCCTCGACCACGTTCTTGCCGAACGCCTTGTTGTCGCCGAAGAAGTTCACGATCACGCTGTGGTCGATGACGAGATCGACCGGCACCAGCGGATTGATTTTTTCCGCATCGCCGCCGAGCGCCTGCATCGCGTTGCGCATGGCGGCGAGATCGACGACCGCCGGCACCCCGGTAAAATCCTGCATCAGCACCCGCGCCGGGCGGAATGCGATCTCATGCTCGAGCGCACGCTTCTTCAGCCACTTCGCCACGGCAAGAATGTCGTCCTTCTTGACCGTGCGGTCGTCCTCATTGCGCAGCAGGTTTTCCAGCAGCACCTTCATCGAATAGGGCAGCCTGGAGATCCCCTTCAGGCCGTTTTTCTCGGCAGTGGGCAGGCTGTAATAGACATAGGACTTGGCGCCGACCTTGAGGGTTTTTTGGCATTTGAAGCTGTCGAGGGAGGGCATATGGGGCGATCCTAACTGCTAGTTATACCCGGCAAAGGGTATCAAAACACCGTCAGCGGGGCTGGGTCGAGTGGCTTGCAGGCGCCGATTGTGTGCTGCATCAAGTTCCGGCTTATAGAATCTTTCCAGAGCCACCGCCACAGCGACAATCGTGCCGCAGCGATGCGGCCTTCACCGGTCACTCCGCCACTCTTAAAGGGCCACGAAAGAGGCAAGATGCGGCTCTCGGGACGCGGCGTCAGATGCATCAGGGGCGGGCGCGAGGTGTTTTCCAGCCTCGATTTCAGCGCCTCCACAGGCGAGGCCTTGGCCGTCACGGGCCCCAATGGCGCCGGCAAAACCTCGCTGCTGCGGCAGATTGCCGGCCTGCTGACGATCTCGGGCGGATCGATCGATCTCGAGGGCGGTGACGGCGAGCTGACGCTGGCCGAGCAGGCGCATTATCTCGGCCACCGCGATGCGCTGAAGCCTGCGCTGAGCGTGATGGAAAACCTGGCGTTCTGGCGGGATTTTTTCGGCGGCGACGTGTCCGATGCCGGACAAAGCCTCGCCGCGGTCGGGCTCGATCATACGGCACAGCTGCCGTCAGCTTATCTGTCGGCAGGACAGCGGCGGCGGCTGTCGATCGCGCGGCTGCTCGCGGTGCGGCGGCCGATCTGGCTGCTGGACGAACCGACCTCGGCGCTGGATGCCGATGGGCAGACGATGTTTGCCGCGCTGATGGGCGATCATCTCAAGCGCGGCGGCGTGATCGTGGCGGCGACGCACGCGCCATTGGGGCTGCCGGCGAAAGAGCTGAGATTGGGAGTTGCGTCGTGAGAGCGCGACTGGCCGGCGCGCAATCTCTCCGCGAGTCGTCCCCGCGAAGGCGGGGACCCATACGCCGTGCAGTCTCGTTTCCGCAGTGTGGCAGAGGCCTTGCGCAACAAGCAATGCCAGGGGTTATGGGTCCCCGCCTTCGCGGGGACGACTCGCGGAAAGGTCTCGCATGACCGCCCTCGCCGCTTTAATTCAGCGCGACATCCGCATCGCGCTGCGCGTCGGCGGCGGCGCATTGATCGGCGTGCTGTTCTTTCTCACCGTCGTGGTGCTGATGCCGTTCGCGGTCGGGCCCGATCTGAAGCTGCTGGCGCGACTCGGCCCTGCGATCCTCTGGCTCGGCGCCCTGCTCGCAAGCCTGCTCACGCTCGACCGCCTGTTCATGGCGGACCACGACGACGGCTCGCTCGACCTGATCGTCATGAGCCGCACGCCGCTGGAACTGGCCTGTGCCGCCAAGGCGCTGGCGCACTGGCTCGCCGCCGGCCTGCCGCTGATCATCGCCACGCCGGTGCTCGGACTGCTGCTCAATCTCGACGCGGCCGCCACATTCGCAGTCGCCCTGACGCTGCTGGCCGGCACGCCGGCGCTGACCTTTACCGGCATGATCGGCGCGGCGCTGGCGGTGACGCTGCATCGCGGCGGGTTGCTGCTGGCGGTGCTGGTGCTGCCGCTGTCGATCCCGGTGCTGATTTTCGGCGTCGCGGCGTCGGACGCCGCGATCTCGGGGCCGCTGTCGTTCGGAACGCCGTTTTCGATTCTGTGCGCGCTGTCGCTGATCAGCCTGGTGATCGGGCCGTTCGCGGCGGCGGCGAGCCTCCGGCATGGGCTGGACTGATCAACTCCGCATGAAACACGCCTCCCCGCATTGCCTGCCCCGGCTTCGACGATTATCAGGGACGCCATGACGCTGATCGATCTCGCCAATCCCACAAAATTCCTGTCGCTGACCGCGCGGAGTTTGCCTCCGCTTGCGGCTGCGACCGCGATATTGCTGCTGATCGGTCTGTATCAATCGGCGACGGCGCCGGACGACTACCAGCAGGGCGCTACCGTAAAAATCATGTTCATCCACGTGCCGAATGCCTGGCTGTCGATGTTCGTGTGGGGCGTGATGAGCGTCGCAGCACTCGGCACGCTGGTGTGGCGGCATCCATTGGCAGACGTTGCCGCCAAGGCCGCCGCGCCGATCGGGGCTGCGTTTACGTTTCTGGCGCTGGTGACGGGCTCGCTGTGGGGCCGGCCGATGTGGGGCACCTACTGGGAATGGGACGCACGGCTGACCTCGGTGCTGATCCTGTTTTTGATGTATCTCGGCCTGATCGCGCTGTGGCGCGCGGTGGAAGATCCGTCGCGCGCCGCGCGGGCTGCTGCGATCCTGACGCTGGTCGGCGCCATCAATATTCCGATCATAAAATTCTCGGTGGACTGGTGGAATACGCTGCATCAGCCGGCGTCCGTGCTGCGGATGGGCGGACCATCGATGGACCGCGCGTACCTTATTCCGCTGCTGGTGATGGCGGTGGCATTCTCATTGCTGTTCATCACGCTGCATCTGGCCGCCATGCGCAACGAGATCCTGCGCCGCCGGGTGCGCGCCTTGCAGATGATGCAAGCCAGCCGGCCGCCCGCGTGAGCATCATGGCGCTCGGTCCCTACGCGTCCTTTATTGTAACGTCCTATGCGGCGGTCGCGGCCGTTGTGCTGATCCTCATCGTCTGGATCGCGATCGATTACCGCCGCCAGAAAACGC
This sequence comes from uncultured Alphaproteobacteria bacterium, assembly GCA_963710045.1. GTDB lineage: Bacteria > Pseudomonadota > Alphaproteobacteria > Rhizobiales > Xanthobacteraceae > Bradyrhizobium. The sequence continues at coordinate 30,603 of CAVPZO010000057.1, forward strand.
GCCTGCGCGAACTCGAAGCCTCGGGCGTGGTCCGGCGTTCCGGCCGCGGCGCGGCGGACGTGCCATGAGCGACAGCGCCGCACCGAAACGCCGTTCATGGGTGGTGGCGCTGCCGCTGCTGCTTTTCGCCGCGCTTGCGGCGCTGTTCTGGTTTCGGCTGGGCGGCGGCGATCCGTCGAAAATCCCTTCGGCCCTGATCGGCCGCCCGGCGCCGCAGACAACGCTGCCGGCGCTGCAAGGCCTCGTGAACAATGGCGCGCCGGTGCCGGGGCTCGACCCCGCCGTCTTCAAAGGCAAGGTCAGCGTCGTCAATGTCTGGGCGTCATGGTGCGTACCCTGCCATGACGAAGCGCCGCTGCTGACCGAACTCGGCAAGGACCAGCGGCTGCAGATGGTCGGCATCAATTACAAGGACGCGCCCGATAACGCCCGGCGCTTTCTCGGCCGCTACGGCAATCCGTTCAGCGTGGTCGGCGTCGACGGCAACGGCCGCGCCTCGATCGAATGGGGCGTCTACGGCGTTCCCGAAACCTTCGTGGTCGGCCGCGACGGCGCCATCGTCTACAAGATGGTCGGCCCGGTAACGCCGGAGAATTTCGAGCGCGTGCTCAAGGCCGAGATCGACAAGGCGCTGAAGGCGGGGACATAAACCTCAGCCGTCATTCCGGGATGCGCCGCTTGGCGCAGACCCGGAATCCAGCAACCTGCCCTGGATTCCGGGTTCGCGCGAAGACGCGCGCCCCGGAATGACGGGCATAAATAATCTTTTGCTTTTATCTGCCGTTCATTTCGCGGCCATGGCGCCGCCACGAATTCGAAGCTAGCTTGAGCACGTACTTAACCGTCCTTGGAGGGACACCCAATGCGTCATTTCACGCTCGCTTCACTCGCTGCCACTGCCCTTACCCTCGGCCTGCTGACGGCCACGCCGTCGATGGCCCAAACCGCCCAGCCCGCCGCCAAGTCCGACAAGATGGCTCCGGCGCCGAAAGCGCCCGCCACCGAATCCAAAATGGCGCCCGCGCCCAAGGCGGAATTGCTCGACATCAATTCGGCGACCGTCGACCAGCTCGAGGCGCTGCCCGGCGTCGGCAAGGCCTACTCGGCGAAAATCGTCGCCGGCCGCCCCTACAAGGGCAAGGACGACCTGGTGAACAAGAGCATTGTCCCGCAGAAGACCTATGACGGCATCAAGGACAAGATCATCGCCAAGCAGAAGGGCTGAGCTTTCCGTCATTGCGAGCGAAGCGAAGCAATCCAGAGCAACAAAGCAGGACTGGATTGCTTCGTCGCTGCGCTCCTCGCAATGACGGTTGAGAGACGGACGTGCCCCGGACGCAGCGCAGCGCGTAGCCCTTGCGTAGCGGTGCGCTGCAGAGCCGGGGTCCCGGTGATGGCGTTTGAACCGGGATCCCGGCTCTGCGCAGCGGCATGAAGAATGCCGCAGCGCGTCCGGGACACGAGCTTCACCCCTTCGTCACATCGCCGGCTTCCGCCTCGCTCTGCTCAAGCGTCGCCGGCTCCAGATGATAGCGCCTGACCAGCGGCATCTGGGTGACCGCGAACAGCATGGTCAGCGGCACCATGCCGAACACCTTGAAATTCACCCAGAAGTCCGTGCTCTGGGTGCGCCAGATGATCTCATTGAGCACCGCCATCGCGAAAAACCAGAACGCCCAGCGCAAGGTCAGCGTCCGCCAGCCATGCGGCGTCAGGTTGAACATCTGGTCGAACATGATGGCGATGAAGGAGCGGCCGAACAGCAGCCCGCCGCCGAGGATCGCCGCGAACAGCGTGTAGACGATGGTCGGCTTCATCTTGATGAAAGTCTCGTCGTGCAGCACCAGCGTCAGGGTGCCGAACACGATGACGACGACGGCGGTGACGATGGCCATCATCGGCACATGCCGCGTCACCATATAGGACGCGACCATCGCAATCACCACCGCCACCATGAACGCGCCGGTGGCGACGAACAGGTTCGCCTTGGCGTTGGCGAAAAAGAAAACCAGCAGCGGACCGAGTTCGGTGGCCAGCTTGAACAGCGGATGCGGTACTTTTCTATCCATATCAGCTTTCAATCCCTGCAATCGCCTGCGCAAAGTCCCGCGCGGTGAAGGGCGCGAGGTCGTCGATCGCCTCGCCGACGCCGATGAAATGCACCGGCAGCCTGTGCTTCTCCGCCAGCGCCACCAGGATGCCGCCCCGCGCGGTGCCGTCGAGTTTCGTCATCACCAGCCCCGTCACGCCCGCTGTACGATGAAACGCCTCGACTTGCGACAGCGCGTTTTGTCCCACCGTGGCATCGAGCACCAGCAGCACAGCATGCGGCGCAGACGCGTCGACCTTCTTGATGACGCGAACGACCTTTTCAAGCTCGTTCATCAGTTCGGCCTTGTTCTGCAGCCTCCCTGCGGTGTCGATCAGCAGCACATCGAGTTTTCCCTCGCGCGCGGACGTCAGCGCGTTGAAGGCAAGGCTTGCGGAATCCGACCCCTGCGCGCCCGCGATCACCGGCGATCTGGTGCGCTCGCCCCAGATTTTCAACTGCTCGATCGCGGCGGCGCGAAAGGTGTCGCCGGCCGCGAGCATCACCTTGCGGCCCTCGGCGGAAAGTTTCGCCGCGAGCTTGCCGATAGTCGTGGTCTTGCCGGAGCCGTTGACGCCAACCACGAGAATCACGAACGGCTTTTGCGTTGCGTCGATCAGCAGCGGCTTCGCGACCGGCGCCAGCACCTTCTCCACCTCGGTTGCAACAACGGTTTTTACGTCATCGGCCGAAATCGCCTTGTCGTAGCGGCCGTGGCCTACCGCGGCCGAAATCCGGGCAGCTACTTCGGTGCCGAGATCGGCGCGCAGCAGCACGTCCTCGATATCCTCGAGCATGGCGCGGTCGAGCTTGCGCTTGGTGACGAGATCGGCGACCGCGGTCCCGAGCGAATTCGAGGTGCGCTTCAGGCCGCCGGACAGCCGCCGCCACCAGCTCAATTTTGTGGTTTCCGGAGTGGTATCGCTCATGTTGGGGGTGTGTTAGCGGTTTCGCGCCATGAGCGAAAGTCACAACGAACGCGTCGATGTACCTCAGCTAACCGCTGAAGAAATCCAGGCCCGCGTACTCTATCGCGACGGGCTGATGCTGGTGATCGACAAGCCCGCCGGGCTGCCGGTGCATCGCGGCCCCAAGGGCGGCGCCAACCTGGAGGCGTCGTTCGATGCTCTCCGATTCGGCCTGCCGCGCCCGCCCGTACTGGCGCACCGGCTCGACCGCGACACCTCGGGCTGCCTGGTGCTGGGACGGCATCGCAAAGCCACCGCGTCGCTCGGCCTGCTGTTCAAGCATGGCAGGATTTCCAAGACTTACTGGGCGGTGGTCGAGGGCGGCCCCGTCGAGGACCAAGGCAGCATCGACATGCCGCTCGGCCGCCTCAACGCCGAGCGCGGCTGGTGGCAGAAGCCGGATCCGGAAGGGCAGAGCGCAGTCACCAACTGGAAGGTGCTGGGGCGCGGCGGCGGGCTCAGCTGGCTCGCGATGGAACCGGTTACCGGCCGCACCCATCAATTGCGCGTGCATGCTGCTGCGATGGACTGGCCGATCGTCGGCGACAACATTTACGGCACGCAGGCAAGTTTACGCCGCCTGCGCAACGAACAATTTATCGCTCGCTTCGGCGAGCCGTCGCTGCACCTGCATTCCCGCGAGATCGGTGTTCCGATTTCGAAGAACAAGGACCCGGTGCGCGTCGTGGCGCCGGCGCCGGCGCATTTGCAGGAGCGGCTCCGGGCGTGCGGATGGAATGGGGAGTAGCGCTTCAGCGGAGTGTCGTGCCGGGAGCTCGCGGCGCTGCGCCGCCGACCCCCTTAAGGCCGTCGCGCACGGCGGATAAATACCATTTCAGGTAAGGCGACCGCGGTTTGACGAAAAACAGCAGAAGCAACCTGCTCAAGATCACCAGCAGCACCTGCTTGGACGCCCAGATACGCGGCACATGGGGTTTGCGAAACAGCAGGAAGCAGTTCCTTATCTGGTAATAACATCGCGCGGCGCCGTGAACCTGAATGCTGAACGGACCAACCCGGACGTGTCCGGAACCGACGCTGTGCCGCATCACCGCCGTCGGCACCACGTAAATCGGGATGTTCTTGCTGCGGCATCGAAGACACCATTCGGCGTCGACATAATCGATGAAAAACGCCTCATCGAACGACCCTGCGATATCGAAGACCTGTCGCGTGGTTGCCGTTCCCGACGAGATGACGACATCCACCGGATACCGCGTAAGCGCCTCCCCATGGTGAACCCTGGTCGAGAATCCCCACCGGTTTACCCGCTCGGCCGCCTCCGCGCTGTCGCTGGCGTCATCGACACAGAGCGGCGACACGATTTCGGGAATGCCGGCGTTTAGGGAACCAACCAGCGAATTGATAAGTCCCGGTTCAATTTTTAAATCCTGATCGAAGAACAACAATACATCCGCGCCCGCGGCGAGCGCTCCGGCCACACCGACATTTTGTGCGTGAGCAATGCCGGAGTTAAAGCCGAGGGTGATCAGCGAGCATCCATCGGGCAACCTGCCGCCGTCCAGATAAGGCGCCTCGGTGTTGTCGACCAGAATGACTTTCGCGCCATCGGCCAGAACCCGCCCGCACAGGCTGATCACTTGAGCGATATCGGGCCGGTAGCACACGATGATGCAGTATGTGGTCACGATATATCCAGCCGGCATTCAGTTGCATCGCTTTCCGCCAAAGCGCCGAGCCAGCGGCTCTTGTACTGCACCCAGCTCACGATTTGCACCTGGTACAATTCGGAGTCATCGGAGATGCAAGAAGCGGTCAGGACTTGAACATCTCTCGGCTCTTCAAACGGTTATAGGTTTTCCATAGGGTTGGAACGAAGGCGCGAAGCGGGGACGAGTTCAGCATGGCTATCGTCGCGACGGTTGGAGATTGACGCAGTGCGCTTGCGGCGGAAGGCGCATTCCTGGCCAGCGAAGCCTCGATACGTTCGACATCGTCCGGGCTGATCTTGCGGCGTTCCTGACACGCCTCGATCAGCGCATACATGAAGATACTGCGGTGCCGATCGAGCATGAACTGGCCGCCATATTCAGCGGCAACGTTTCGTGCTTCGGCATCGTTCGCGAGATAGGTGTCCAGGAACTCGGAAAACTGATTGAGCCCGATCAGGTTCGATGACCACGCCGACGGCTGCGATGCAAACTCACTGGCGGCGTGAATCCGGACGGAAAAATGATCGGTGGGATCGGCAACCTTGCTGGAACCGGCCAGCAACGACAACCACAGCGCGTCGTCCGCGTAAAAAAGCCGCTCGAACGGCGGAATTCCGCCGACCCGATCGTAATCGGCCGAACGCACCACATAACCGGTTCCGAACATATCGCGATCGGACGTGAACCTTGCTTTCAGATACTGCGCCGCGTTCTCTTGCCGCGGCGTGGGCCGGCAACTGCGTATGACCTTGCCTTCAGCATTGATCAGCCGCGCGCCGGTCAGATAGAGCGCAGCTTCCGGCTGCTGCTCGATCAGTCCTTTGATCACCGCCAGAAAATCCGGATCCAGCGTGTCATCGTGGCCGATGGTCGTCATGTATTGCTGCTTTTCGACGGTCTTGACCCGCGCCCAGCTATCGACGATCGAGAGCGAGGCCTGCGAACGATGGATGCGAATACGCTGGTCCGTCAGTGTTTTCAGCCAGGGCATCGTGTTGTCGGTGCTCTGATTGTCGAGGACGACCAGCTCGAAATGCGGATAGGTCTGCTGCAGAATGCTCTCCACGCACTCTTTGACATAAGGCCAGCCATTACGAACCGGAAGAACGATGCTGAATGTAATCAAGACAACTCCGTCGATCAGGACGACTGATCCGGGGCTGCGACGCCCCAGAACGCCATTGGCTCGTAGTCGGTGTAAGGCAAGGCGCCGTATTTAGGCACGATGCTCCACCCGTTGCAATCAATCCAGCCCTCGACCAGGCGGCGAACCGAAATCGGCTGACCCGAACATATGTTGATCGGCCCGCGATCCTTCGGATTCAGTGCAAGTTCGACCAGGCGACGGGCGATCTCGGTTACCGGCAAATAGTCGCGCAGTTGCTCCCCTCCCGACATCGGGAACTCGCGATGGCCGGCGGCGACCGCCGATTTCAACGCCGGGAAAAGCGAGGTGGCGGGTTGGCCATCGCCATACATGTAGAAGAGCCGAGCCCATGTCAATTTGAAGGGGTGGACCGCCTGCAGATATTGCAGCTTCTTGCGTAAAGCGTCTTTCGCGAAACCGTAAGCGTTGCTCGGGGAGGTGGTACGATCTGCCGCCAGAGCCCCCGACTGCTGGCCGTATTCAAAGCAGGTGCCGACCGCGACCAGCGCCGGCAGCCCTCCCCGAACCACGCCGTTCAGGAAATCATACTGACGCGGCAACTCGGACTCGAAGTGATGGAGCGAGCGAAAGTTCGGCAGCCCATCCCAGGCGAGATGCAACAAGGCATCCGGCCGTTGCAGCGCCGTGAAGGAGTCTTGCGGCAGGTTTGCGAGGTCGAAAGGCACCCATCGAACGTCCGATGCGCCGGGACGCTCTCGCGTGACCCCGGGCCGCTCGGTTGCAATCACCTCCACGCCCCGGCGCGCCAACTCATCCAGCACGTGACGACCGACGAAACCCCGGGCGCCGGTGACAGCTATCCTCATTTGACGGTCCGTTTCGACGCGGGTTTCGCTGCCTTACCCGATTCGACGATTTCGAGTTCCGGAACCGCGGTCACAAATCGTACCCCGGAAAGACCGGCATCCTCGAGCTGGTGCATCACTTCAGATTTCAAATTCCACGGCAGAATAACAACAAAGTCCGGCATATCGCGATACAGGACATCCTCGCTTACGATGGGAATTCGGCTGCCCGGCATGAACTTGCCCTGTTTTGCCGGATTGCGGTCGGCCACATAGGCGATGAGATCGCGGCGAATGCCTGCGAAATTCAGCAGCGTATTGCCCTTGGCGGCGGCGCCATAGGCCGCTACGCGCTTGCCGCGGCGCTTGGCGTCGATCAGGAACGCAACGAAGTCATCCTTGACCTTCTCCGCGCGCAACTGAAAGCCTTCATAACCCTTCGCCGCCGACAGCCCCGCTTCCGACTCCTGCGCCAGTGTATTCGCGACGCGGTCCCTGACCGGATGACGGCCGGTCGCGGTGCGCTGCGCGAATACCCGCAGGCTGCCCCCGTGCGTCGGGATTTCCTCGACGTCGAAGATGGCAAGACCGTTCGCCTTGAATATCTTCTCCAGGGCCGTCAGCGACAGATAAGAGAAATGCTCGTGATAGATCGTATCGAACTGGTTTTCGGCGAGCAGCGGCAGGAGATGCGGAAACTCGAAGGTGACGACACCCTCGGGCTTCAGCAGGCTGGCGAAGCCTTTGAGGAAATCATTGATGTCGGGCACATGGGCGAGAACATTATTGGCGGACATCAGATCCGCCTGCTTGCCTTCGGCCGCGAGACGGGCGCCGACTTCGGCACCAAAAAACGTCTCGACGGTGTCGATGCCTTTTTCCCGCGCCGCGCGCGCAGTGCTTGCCGTCGGCTCGATCCCCATACAGGGAATTTTGCGTGCCTTCACATATTGCAGCAGATAGCCGTCGTTGGAGGCGATCTCCACCACATGGCTCTTGTCGTTGAGCCGGAAGCGCTCGGCCATCTCGGCGACATAGCGCTCGGCGTGCTGCAGCCACGTCGTCGAGAAGCTTGAGAAATAGGCGTACTCGCTCGAGAACAGCTCGTCGGCCTGCGCAAAATCCAGCGTCTGCACCAGCCAGCATTTTTCGCAGACCATGATCCGCAGCGGAAAGTATTTTTCCGGCGCGAGCAGCATTTCCGGCGTCAGATAGGCATTCGACGGCGGCGAACTGCCGAGGTCGATCAACTCCAGACCGAGTTTTGCTGAGCAATGCCGGCAACTCATAGCGAAATTCCCTGAAAAGCAGGCGACAGCATCGGATGTCCCTGATCGCGCGCCGACAATTCGGCGATGGCTCGCGGCCAGCTTATGGCAAGGCGCGGCTCTTCGGGATGAACCCCGCCCTCGCTGGCCGCATGATAAGCGCAACTATGAAAGTAGATCAGTTCGCAGTCTTCCGCGAGGGCCTGAAAACCGTGCGCAAATCCTTCCGGGATGAGCAGCGCATGGCCGTTCTCCGCGGACAGGTGCGCGCCGAACCATTTCAGGAACGTCGGTGAGCCGCGGCGTAAATCAACGGCCACGTCCCATACTTCGCCGCGAATGCAATTCACGAGCTTCATCTCGGCGTGCGGCGGAAACTGGAAATGCAATCCGCGCACAGCGCCGGGCTGGCGCGTCAATGTCTGATTGATCTGGGCTATCGGCTTGCTCCAGCCAGCCGCCGCCAGTTCCTCGGCGCAAAACATCCGCGCCAGGAAACCGCGCTCATCCGATCGCCTTGAGCGTTCGACAATCTTCAGGCCGGCGATTGGCGTGTCAACAATCTGAAATCGGCTCATGCCGGCTCCGGGGCTTGGCCTAGAGTGGACCACAAATTCCGCCCTGTCATGCGCGGAGAGATTCTGCACGTCTCAGCTCCCTTGCCACGACGGCACCCGACCCGTCGATCACCGCGTGTCCTGCGCGGCGGTGAAGGCGGATAACCAGCGCAGGTCCGACGAGAGGCGGCCGGCTGCGATGTGAGCCTCGAGAACCTTAAGCCGCATGTGTTCCGAATTGCGGAAATCGGTATTGGCGAACCCCATCAAGACAAGACCCTCGTGCAGCGCCGCGATGGACTGACTCAACGAGACCTCGGGCACGTGAGCCGGCGCCAGTCTGTGGAACAGTCCGAAGTCGACTCGGTACGACCGCTTGTCCGGTGGCGCCGACGTATTGATGCTGACCTCCGTTCCAGGCACCGCCGCTGCTACCGCGTCGGCGAGATCCTTGACCTGGTAATTCCAGATGTCGGCGCCGACATTGACGGTAAGGTTGTCGCCGCCATCCTCCGCCTTTCGCGTAACCGCCCAATCGATGGCGCGCGCCATGTCCCTTACGTCGATCAGCGGCCGCCAGGGGGTCCCATCGCTCAATACGGTGATCTTGCCCAGCGCAACCGCGCAGGCGACGAAATCATTGAGAACCAGATCCAGCCGAAGCCGTTCCGACATGCCGCAGGCAGTGGCAAACCGCAGGCAGGTCGTCAGCATGCTGCCCCGGTCGAGATCCATAAGCGCGCGCTCGGTCGCTATCTTTGAACGCGCATAGGCGGTAAGCGGGTTGACGGCGTCGGTCTCGGTGCGCGCGCCCGCGTCAGCCTCGCCGTAGACGCTGCAACTGGAGGCAAATACGAAGTTCTTAACGCCGTGGTCTCGCGCTAGCGCTGCCAGCCGTGCGCTTGCCTTGTAATTGATTTCTTCGGTGACGGCTTCGAACTTGTTGCCCATCGGGTCATTCGAAATCGCGGCGAGATGCACCACCGCATCGACGCCGTCGAGAAGAATCCCGGGAAATTCCCGGATATCGCCAAAACACTGGCGGTCGAGCGTCGATTCCGGCAAGCGCTGAACACCGGTAAGGCAATGCGCAAAAAAACTGGAATCGAAGCCGATGAGTTCGGCTTGCGGATGACGCGCACGCAGGTGCCTTACCAACGCGGGACCGACATACCCCATATTTCCGGTAATCAGAATTCGCATATCAGGCAGATAACCTCTTGTCGCTCGCCAGGCGAGCCTGACCGGACCGCCCCCTACGGAAACAGCCGCCATAGATCATGCAAGCTGCCGTTTGGCAATCGCCCTATCCCCTGTGGTTGCCGGGTCGCAGGAACCGCGGCCTGGCCTCCGACGCGGCAGCTGCCATCATCACCAGATTTTCCACGGCGCCTTGCCGGTCGCCCACAACTCCTCCAGCAGGTTCTTTTCCCGAAGTGTGTCCATCGGCTGCCAGAAACCGAGATGCTGATACGACATCAACTCGCCGCGCGCGGCAAGTTCGGTCAGCGGGAAACTCTCCCAGCTCACATGATCTCCCGCGATGAGGTCGATACATGCCGGCGAAAGCACGAAAAATCCTCCGTTGATCAGTCCGCCATCGCCGCGCGGCTTCTCGGCAAACCCGGTCACCTTGTCGCCCGACCGCTCCAGCGCGCCGTATCGCCCCGGCGGGGTGACGGCCGTGACCGTCGCCAGTTTGCCGTGACGCGCATGGAATGCGATGGCCGCTCCTATGTCGAGATCGCTGAGCCCGTCGCCGTAGGTGAAGCAAAACGCCGTCTCATCCTTGACGTAGTCGGCGACGCGCTTCAGGCGGCCGCCCGTCATGGTCTCCTCGCCGGTGTCGATCAGGGTGACCCGCCACGGCTCGGCCTTTTCCTGGTGGACCTCCATGTGATTTCGCTTCATGTCGAATGTGACGTCGGACATATGCAGGAAGTAGTTGGCGAAATATTCCTTGATCACATAGCCCTTGTAGCCGCAGCAGATCACGAAGTCGTTCACGCCGTGCGCCGAATAAAGCTTCATGATGTGCCACAGGATCGGCCGGCCGCCGATCTCGATCATGGGTTTTGGCTTGATGGAGGTTTCCTCGGATATTCGCGTGCCGAGCCCACCAGCGAGAATGACCGCTTTCACAGATCGCGTCCGTTTTTTGAACAAAACAGTTTGTAGTACAAACAACTCATAGCGCGACCTGACATATTGCGGCGAATGCCCAGCAGAACCTGCGCTGCCCCGGCTGGGGTCGGCTCAATGACCCCGTCATCCATCCCCCAAGACCGCCCGGCCAAATCTATCGCCGCGCTCGTCCTGTACCAACATAAATCACCGTTTCAGGCAAGTTTCTCCAAGTGCCCAAGCCTTGCGCGAAGCCGGTATGTTAACCATCGGTTTGGATGGATCAGGATGAGCGGCCGATAGCCGTGCCTTTCGATGCCGCCCTTGCGCGCGACTCAAGGCTGGCGCCTGAAGAATACCGGAGATTTGGGCTGGAAAAGCACATGACGGGATAAAGCACAAGTCTGGAAACCACGGCCGTAACCGGCTAACCCATCCATTCGGAGCCGCCAAAGATCGGCTGCCGATGCAGGAACAAATCGGTGACAGCGCTGGATATCCCGCTGGAGAATTTCCGGAACGCTAGATCATGTACGCGCGATTAACCGAATGGATTCGATCGAAGATCGCCCGGGATCTCGGCTGGAGTATTGCTGGAACCGTTCTTCCGCTGCTGGTGGCGGTGTTTGCCATACCGGTGCTGATATCAGGGATCGGACTGCAGAAATTCGGTCTGCTGACGCTTGCGTGGGTGGTCGTGGGCTATTTCAGCCTTTTTGATCTGGGCCTCGGCCGGGCCATGACGCTGCAGATTTCTCAAAAACAGGCCGCGGGGCAGGACTACGAAATACCATCGGTCGTTTGGCTGGGCATGGGTCTGATGACGGCTCTGGGCGTTGCTGGCGGACTGTTTTTTGGGCTGCTGGCTCCCTGGATCGTCGAGCAGAAATTTGCCGTGCCGCCCGAGTTTTATCCCGAGCTGCGCAGCACCATCGTATTATTGGCGTTGTCGATTCCGCTGGTGATCGTTTCGACCGGACTGCGAGGAATCCTCGAGGCGAAACGGCGGTTCGACATCATCAATCTTGTCCGCATTCCCCAGGGCGTGATGACCTATCTGGGGCCGGTTGCAATGCTGCCGTTTTCAAACCAGTTGCCGCACCTTGTGGCCACCCTGGTCGTGGTGCGCGCAATATCGCTGGTTGCGCTTGGTTTGATTTGCCTGCGCGCCTATCCGGAACTCTCCAGGCCGGCGCCCTATTCGCGGCGGCTGTTGCGCGAGATGCTGTCGTTCGGCGGCTGGATCACCGTCAGCAACATCGTGGGGCCTCTGATTGTCTATCTCGGGCGGCTGGTTCTTGCGGCATTGGTATCTGCAGAGGCCGTCGCTTATTTTTCAGTTCCTCAGGATATGCTGATAAACCTGATAACGGTACCGACGCTTATCATAGGCGTTTTCTTTCCACGCTTCGCTCAGGATTTTGCACACAACCCGGCCGCGGTGCGCCGGTCCTACAGACATGCCTTGATGCTCAACGTCATGGCCCTGGTGCCGGCGGTCATCATCATATGTGTTCTTGCACGACCCGGTTTGGCGTTCTGGATCACGCCCGATTTCGCCGACGCCAGCTATCGCGTTGTCCAGATTCTTGCCGTTGCAATGCTGGTCAACAGCATTGGATACATCGCCCAATCGGTCGTGCAGGCAAATGGCCGTGCGGACCTGACCGCCAAACTTCTGGTTCTTGAGCTCGCCGCCTATATTCCATATCTGTGGCTGTTGATCTCAACCTGGGGAATCGAAGGGGCGGCTGTCGCCTGGCTCCTGCGCGTGACGATCAGTACGGTGGCGCTGTATATCATGGCCGAATGGTGCCTGCTTCGACCCAATAGCCAGGGCAGTTCAAAGGAAGTTATCATATGACGGCGCAGCCGATCGATCCCACATCCATCATTTCAAATCCCCTTGTAAAGGATCCGTCGGGCGTTCTCGTTCTGCAGGGGCATGAGCGGTTTGACTATTCGGAAGGCGAGCGGGTCGAAAGCTTCCTCGATCGGATTTATCGTGGCGCCTCCGACCTCAGCAGTTCGTCTCGCGAACTGGACGCCAAGGCGGATGTGTGGCCGACCGAGTATTATCTCAGCGTCAAGCGGACACAGCTTTTGTCGGGCTTTGTCTACGATCGTTCGTTGAAGGTTCTTGAGGTCGGTTGCGGCTGCGGGACCATAACCCGCTTTCTCGGCGAAAATTTCGACAACGTCGTTGCCGTCGAAGGCGCCCTGCCGCGCGCGCGGCTGGCTCGCCTGCGCAACCGCGACCAGCCGTCGGTCAGCGTGATTTGCGGCCCGTTTCAGGAAATGAAATTTTCGACCAAGTTCGACGTCATTTTTTGCATCGGCGTTTTCGAATATTCGGCAGGATTTGTGGAAGGCTCCGACCCTTACGACGCTGCGCTTGAATACTTCTCGGATATGCTGACTCCGGACGGCTGCGTCGTGATCGCAATCGAAAATCAGCTCGGTCTGAAGTACTTCAATGGGGCCAGCGAAGACCACATCGGCGTGCCTTTCGAGGGTGTGGAAGGCTATCATCGGCGGCCCCGCAATGTGCGGACCTTCGGCAAGGCGGAACTCGGCGATATGCTCGGGCGATACTTTCCCGAGGTCGCATATTACTATCCGTTTCCCGACTACAAGTTTCCCGACGCCGTGCTGTCGTCGAAGTTTCTGGCGTCAGGCCGCGCAGGCGAGATGATCGCGCAGTTGGGTAATCGTCACTACGGCCCGGCATCGCCGCCGAAGTGGGACGAGACCGCCGCAACGCTGGAGCTGGCGCGCAACAGGCTGCTTGAGGATATGTCGAGCTCATTTCTGGTCGTGGCCGGCCGTGGAAAAATGACCGGCATCAGTTTCCCGCAGCTGGGGGTTTTCTATTCGCATTCGCGGCGCGAGCACTTCTCCACCCAGTCGCGGATCGTTGAGACGCCGGAAGGCGAAATTCGCGTCAAAAAAGTGCAGCGCCCCGGAACCATGGCCGCCGATGCGGGGCGGCTGCGCCGTCTCGATATCGACTCGCCGTGGGTGGATGCTCTGTCGCTGCAAACCGAAATGGTTTTGAAGGCGCTGGATCAAAATGCAACCCTTGAGCAAATCTTCGCTCCGGCGCGGCCCTGGGCGGCCTTGTTGAAGGCGGATGCATTCGATCGCGGCGGCGTGCTGTTTGTCGACGGCACCCACATCGATACGGTTTGGCAGAATGCATATCTGTCCGGTGAAAACCTTGCCTTGATCGACCGGGAGTTCATTTGGCAGGGCGAGATCAGGATGAACGCGCTGGTCATCCGTTCGATTTACGGATTCCTCACCCGCTTGAAGGAAAACGGCCGCTATAGCCGCGCATTGGTGGAACGAAGCGGCCGGTCCTTGATCGGAAAAATTGCCGGGGTGTTCGGGATCGAGCTGACGCCCGCCGACTTTGACGCTTTTGTCGACCTGGAGTGCGAATTCAACTCGCTGATGTTCGATTCCGATCGAAAAAAGCAGACTGCGCTGCTGCGCTGGTATCTTTTCGACCGTCCGTCTCTCGATGTTTTTCGCAAGATCAAGTCGACCGCGCTTTCGCTTGTCAAACGGGCGCGCTTCAAGTTCGGTTTGAGCTAGAAGGGCGGCGATCTTCAGTCGAATTTCGCAATTTCCTCAACATACCCGCGCCTCATCCAGTATGGCGACCGGTCGCCACCTTGCATGAGTTGGGCGACCGTAAACTCGTTGGCCTCGTGGTTGATGGACAGGAAAATCGACGATCGGCTTTTGATTGCCGTCCAGTACTCCTCGGCGGACGTGCGGCCGATTTCCGTCAATGAATCGACGTTGATGACCAGATCGTAACGGTCCGATCCCGCCAGGAACTCCCGCGGCGAAAGAATTTTTATGGCTTCCCGCCTGGCCGGCTCGCCGAAAAGGCAGACATCGCCGGTCGTCCGCCCCAGAAAATAGCCCTGAGCCAGAGAAGTTACTGGAATGTCCACGATGGTGTAGTCCCGAATGCCGAACTGTCGTGCATAGAATGCCGTTCGGCCGAGGCCAGCGCCGATCTCCAGGACCTTCGGATTTTCTATTCCTTCAAGCAGCTTCGCCATGCGCCACGCCTGATAAATGGCCTGGGGGGCCCGGTATGAAATGATGCCGCGCTTCGAAGCAAGTCCGTATTCATGTGGGTAGGGATTGGGGAAGACGAACTGCTGGCCCAAATGATGCTCGATCTGGTCGATAATGTCATCGACATCGATTCGACCGATCCGGCCGACATAATAGTTTTCGGGGAATGCGAGCGCCCGCGCGCCGATGGCTTCCGAAAGCGTTACCAGGGAATCGAGGGTCAGGGCCGGTGCGCGTTTATCCTCAATTCGCAATCCCCCGACACGCAGGGATTTCGCGGTGCTGTCGAAACCATAAAATATGTCCGAGCTGACGGGATTTCGCAGTATCTCTTCGATCCGTTCCCTGTCGCCGTCTTCGATTGCTTTTTTGATGTCGCTGTGCCGCTGCAGATAGATGTCCGACCATTGCCCGGTCGGAGCCTCGCTCCGGAGTTTGTAACTATGGACCAGCCGGGAAATCAGATCGGAGTCGTCGGCGCTCTCGCCCGGCGTAAACGCTGCCTTTGCATTCAACGATGACGGCGGCCGATTGAAGCAGTATCGCATGTACGGAATCTTCAACAGAGTCCGCGCAAAAGCTGCAGCCGCCGGAAAATTGGCTTGAAGCTTCGATCTTACGGTTTGCTTCACAATTGAAGTCCTTCCTTCAACCGCGCCCGTGCCGGCGATCGCATAACCAGCCACCCCAGGACAACCGTCCACACCAGTTGCAACGACAGCACCGACGACGCGATCATATTATGGAACGTGCAGAAGACGACGATGGTGTTCAAGAGAGCCAGGCTCGGGACGTTGAACGCGCTGCGCCTGACCAGCAGCAAATACACAACGACGATCAGCGACAGATATGCGAACATGAACGGCGGGCCAAATGACCCCAGATAAACGTACGACGCGCCGAATACCGTGGAAGCGTTAAGGCCCGGCGAAACCTCGGGCGTGCGAATGCGCTCCTCGCCGAGGAAGTCCATGACCCTGTGCGTCACCGCATCGGGGAACAGTTCACCCAGCACGAAAGCCGTTTCCTTCCCGCTGACGGTGAACGCGACGTTAAAGGTGGTCTGCAGGTTGGCCATCGGTGAGGTGAAGTAGGCGTAGGACCAGAAAAAGGTCCTCGGAATTCCCGACTGACGAAACGCCTCCGTAGGCCTGGCCAATTCTTCGATCTGCAATTCGTAAATTGTAGATGGCGATCTGTAGTCACCCATAATGCCATTCAGAAACAGGCCCACCACGACGAATATCGCGAGCGCAACCGCCGACCGCAACCGGATCCAGCCATTATGCCGGATCAGATAGACGAACACCCAGGAAACCACGCACATGAGCGCGGGCGCCCGGTAGACCAGAAGAATAAAGTACGCGAGCGGGATGCAGGCTTCAAGCAGATGGAGTTTGCGCCTGGAATACAGGAAATCCGCAAATCGGATCGTCGCGAACGCGCCCCCGAAGGTCACGTTGAAAATGTGGAGGCTGGGAATTCCAATGGCGTCGAAATCGATGCGGTCGCCGGTAAACAGGCTTAGCAGGGGCACAAACCCGGAAACGGCCAAATCGGCAGCGAATGAAAGCGTGAGAGCCACGCCCATATATTTCCATAGCCGCCCCGGCTCATATGCGCTGATTTGATTGACGAGCGGCGCAACGCACAGCGCCAGAATTGCCGCGCACAAGAATGTCGCAAGGAAAAACAGGACAAGGCCGGACGACAGCGGCGGGTATACGTCCGACCAATTGAGCTGATAGGTCAAAAGAACCGCAGTAAACGCGGAGATGTAGAGCAAAAATGGATTTTTCAGCGACATGGGCTTAGGCGGCCCGTCTCCGCCAAACGGCATACAGCAGAATAAAGGCAAGCGTCAGCACGCCGCCGCCGGCGGCCGCCAGCAGGGTGGTCAAGCCGCGCCGGGACGCGATAGGCTCTTCCGGCAAATCCGGCCGCCCGAATACGACGTCATCGGTAACGCCAAGCAATTGCTCTCTAAGATTGGTAATGGCGGCGCGGTTCTGGTCGCGCTTGGTGATGAGAGCGACCATTGGCGTAGCCAGCTCGCCCTGCATCGAGTTTTCGGCAATGAGGGTCGGCGCGTCCTTCGACAGCCTTTCTAGCAAGTCCGATATGGTTTTAGTCTGCAATTCAAGCCGCTCGATGTCGGCCTGGATTGTGCTTGCGCGGTATGGCGGCGGCCTGGTGGATTCGATCCAGGCATCAATCAGCAGCGAATTGACCTGCTGTGCGACCCGCGGGTCGGTGCTGGTGAAGTCAAGACGAAAGAACTTCGACGTCCGCGGGATTTCATTCGGAGCGACAACAATGCGCCGGTTGTCGTCGATAAACCTGCGTCGCGCTTCGACCGTGTCTCCCGGCACCTTTATTTTTGCAAGAACCTTGTCCAGCGTTACGGGAGAGCTCATCGTGGCATTTGCCGATCGTGCGGCGTTCTCATCCATTCTGAGATATGCGGAGCTGGTGTAGATTTTTGGTTTGAAACTGGCCGTGACAAACCCCGCGATTCCCGCAAGCAGCACGCCGGCAATCACAATTTTCAGGTTTGCTGCAACGGTTCTGAAGAGGAAAGCTGGCACGTGTGGCCCTGTCGTTAACGGCGGCTGATGTCGGGACGAGGATGGGCCGGTACCATACTTTAGCGGGGCCGTAAATACGCCAGCGGAACCGCCGGAAAGCCAGGCCGGTTAGCTCGTATTGCTGGCACGTATCCCCCGGGCGGCGTCGAGAATTGGCCCCGCCTCATCTCCAGTTAGAGAGATCATCAGCGGATCATTGGGTGTCTCGCGCGACGTGGTTTCGTGCGCAGCCATCATCGCAGATGGATGGAGCGCTATGGCCGGCCGCCGGAGCCGGATGCAACAGAACGTTGGTGATGCACGCCGGCGTGGCGTTCAGTGAGTTTGCTGCGAGCAGCTTCATAAAGTCCATTGTATCCCCGCATAGTGGCGGGCTAGTACTGCTGCTAAAATGGACAATCCAGTTTATTTCCCCACATTCCGTACTCCTTGGCCCTCAATCCGGTACGGCAAGGTATTCCGGCCGGCACCTCTCCATGGGTCTGTTCCAGCCAGAGCAGCAGTCCGTAATTATTCTTTCCGTCCGAATAGTATTGATAATCCTTCGGCGTGTTGGCCCACAGCGGATCGCCGGGAATCACTTTCAAAAAACCGCCGCCAACCAGCGTGGATTTCAGTTCGGTCGGGTATCCGCCCCGCGCCTTATGGAAATTCTCAATTGCGTTTTTGATCTGCGCGACGTGCTCGATGCGGGTCTGGTCCCGGCCTCTCGCGGAAAAATAATCGATCGCAAAAAGAGTACCGAAAAAGGAAGCTACGACGATGGCGATGGCTCCGGCGGCCTGTAGGACAATTCTCATCGACGTGTAGGACCTCACTCGCTGTCGGAAAAAGGTTTCAGCAAACTTCCCGGGACTTGTGGAGTCCGCTCTCGCATTCATTCCGCGTCCGGGCGCTGCGGCCGCTTGATCTTTTTACCCCAATTGCGGGTACGCTTCAATGAACTGCCTGGAGCGCCGGCGTTGGCGTGCGCGCCAGGTTGGAAGTCCGCTTTGTGAGACGACAGCATGTTACAGTTCCTGGCGGAAAGCCACGCAGCTGGTCATCCTGCGGTCAGAACGGACATTTCGGCGGGTTGGCCCACCATCCGGTTCCTATCGCATCCACCTCGATCAGGCACCGCCTGCCACGGCGATTGATTGGCGACCGGTCGAAATGAATCAGCAGGCCGTAGCTCTTGCCGTCCACCGAAACGTATCGGGCGGCTTGATCGGCATCGGGGGCCGGGGGCAGGTATCCGCCATCGATCAATTGCTTCTTGACGTTACCGATCTGGGTGTCCCCCAGAATCGGGTAGGCGCCGTGTTCCTTTCGGTAGTCTCGAAGGCCGACCATCAGGGCGTACTTTTCAAGGGCCAGCGCCGCCCGTGCATCATCCCGGCCGACGAAATAATTGATGAAAACGAGCGCATAGAACACAACCATCACCATCAAGACCGCGCCGGCAACCCTCCGGAATTCCCGCATTTGATCCTCCCGCACGGCAACCCTTGATCCGGCATCGACGTCGTCCGCGCCACCTTCTACCATAAGGGAAGGAAGAACCGTCACTCACACCGTCAGCCGCGCGCCGTCATGCCCGGCCATCACAAGCCTGCGCACCGTGCCGGTCGTTTCGCCTCCGATCGCCACCGGCATGAAATGCTCGGTGCGGCCCTGGGAAGCGCTCTCGATCAACACCTGACGCGTGCAGCCGATCTCCGCCGACAGCCGCCGCTGCAGCGCCGCGTCGCCGGTCGCGCGCAGCCGCCTGGCGCGATCCCTGATCGCGTCGCCGCGCACCTGCGGCATCCGCGCCGCAGGCGTGCCCGGGCGCGGCGAATAGGGAAACACATGCAGGAAAGTCAGGCCGCATTGCTCGACCAGCTCCTGCGAGCGCGCGAACATCGCCTCGGTCTCGGTCGGAAAACCGGCGATGATGTCGGCGCCGAACGCGATGTCGGGCCGCAGCCGCCGCACCTGCGCGCAAAATTCGATCGCATCGTTGCGCGAATGCCGCCGCTTCATCCGCTTCAAAATGAGATCGTCGCCGGATTGCAGCGACAGATGCAGATGCGGCATCAACCGATCGTTATCCGCGATGACGTCGAGCAGGTCGCGATCCACTTCGATCGAATCGATCGAGGATATCCGCAAGCGCTTCAAGTCCGGCACATGCCGCAGAATCTGCTTGGTCAGCGCGCCCAGTTTCGGGGCGCCGGGCAGATCGGCGCCGTAGCTGGTGACATCGACGCCGGTCAGTACGATCTCGGCGTGGCCGCGCTCGACCAGCACGCGGACCTGATCGACCACCGCGCCCATCGGCACCGAGCGCGAATTGCCGCGTCCATAGGGGATGATGCAGAAGGTGCAGCGATGATCGCAGCCGTTCTGCACCTGCACGAACACCCGCGGCAGCCCGCCCAAAAATCCCTCCAGCAGATGCGGCGCCATCTCCGTGACCGCCATGATATCGGCCACCGCGATTTTTTCCGTTGTTCCGATGCCGAATGCGGACGCTGCGTCGAACGCCACGCGCGCATCGCGCCATGCATCGCCACGCATCTTGTCGTCATTGCCGACCACGCGGTCGACCTCGGCCATCCCGGCGAACATTTTTGGCTGGGTCTGCGCCGCGCAGCCGGTGACCACGATGCGCGCCTCGGGCCGCTCGCGCTTGAGCCGGCGGATCGACTGCCGCGCCTGCGCCACCGCTTCATTGGTGACCGCGCAGCTGTTGATGACAATGGTATCGTCCAGGCCCGCGCCCTCCGCCTCGCGCCGGATCACTTCGGATTCGAAGGCATTGAGGCGGCAGCCGAAGGTGACGATTTCGACGCTCATCGTCAGGCGACGCTGGAAAACAGCGCCGGATCGAAGCGGCCTTCATACTCGAAGGTCGCAGTGCCGGTCATCAGCACGTGATCGTCGCCCTCGCGCCATTCGATGGAGAGATCGCCGCCAGGCAGCGTAATGGTGACGATGCGGTTGGCGCGCCGCAGCCGCGCCGCGGCCACCGAGGTGGCGCACGCCGCCGAACCGCAGGCTTTGGTCAGTCCCGCGCCGCGCTCCCAGGTGCGGATCAGGATGTGATCGCGATCGACGAGTTGCGCCAGCGTGATGTTGGCGCGCTCGGGGAAGATCGGATGGTTTTCCAGGAGCGGCCCGAAGCGCGCGAGATCGTAGCCATCGACATCGTCGACCCAGAAGATCGCATGCGGGTTGCCCATATTGACGACCGACGGCGTGTGCAGCACCGGCGCGTCGATCGGGCCGATCTGCAATTCGATATACCTGGTGTCGCGAAACTCCTCGGCGAGCGGAATATCCTTCCAGCCGAATTTCGGCGGACCCATATCGACGGTGTAGAGATCCGGCGACGGGCCTTGCCAGCAGTTCAGCAGACCGGCTTTGGTCTCGAAGGTAACCGCGGTCTGCCCGGTCTTCTCGAACAGCTGGCGCACCACGCAGCGCATGCCGTTGCCGCAGGCGCCGGCTTCCGAGCCGTCATTGTTGTAGATGCGGATGAAGGCTTCGGTGCCCGGCAGCCGCGGCGGGTTCAGCAGCATCAGCTGGTCGTAATGCACGCCCGCAGGCTGCGCCACCGCGCGGGCCTCGTCGGCCGTGACGGGAAGGTGCGAATCGCGCAGGTCGACCACGACGATCTCGTTGCCGATGCCGTTCATCTTGCTGAAGGCGTGATTTGCGAGCGCGCTCATGAAAGGTTTCCTGCGGTCTTTATATGGCCATGACGGCGAATTACTCAACCGTCATCCTGAGGAGCCCCGCGCTTGCGCGCCGTCTCGAAGGATGGCCGCGGTGTTACCGGAATGCGGCTATGCATCTCGCATGGGACGGCAGCCCAGCCGACGTGTTAGCCTGCCGGCGGTATGGAGACCTTCCGAATGAATTCCCGACGTTTTTTCCGTCTTGCCCCGGTTCTGCTGATATCAATCGCGCTGCTTTCAGCGGGTGCGCTGGCGCAGTCGCCCACAACCCCGACACCGGCAGCGCCGGTCACCCCCGCGCCTGAAACCCCTGCCCCAATAGCGCCCGCTCCGGCCGCGCCCGCGACCCCTGCTCCGGCAACCCCGCCCCCGGCCGCGCAAGCCCCGGCGACGCCAGCTCCTGCCCCGGTCCAGACCGCCGATCCGTTCGGCGAAGAAATCACCCTGACGCCGAAAACGGCGGTCGTCCTCAAGGGCAGCGCCAACTGGGATTCGGCGTTCGAAACGCTGATCGACTCGTTCAAGACGCTTGTCGCGCTGCTCGACAAGCAGGGCATCAAGCCATCAGGCAATTCGATGATCGTCTACACCTCGACCGACGACAACGGTTTTACGTATCTGGCGGAAATCCCGGTCGACCAGGAGCCGAAGAACCTGCCCAAGGACATGAGCATCGGCAAATCGCCCGACGGCAAGGCCCTGAAATTCGTCCATCGCGGCTCCTACGACAACATGGACAACACCTACGAGGCGATCACCAACCATCTCGACGACAAGAAGCTGGAAGCCAAAGACACCTTTATCGAGGAATACATCACCGACCCGCTGAAGACCGCGGAGGACAAGCTGGTGATCAACGTCTATGTGCCGCTGAAGTGACGGCTGAAAGCCGTCATTCCGGGGCGCGCCTCTTCGGCGCGAACCCGGAATCTCGATCAACGCGTCTGGATTCCGGGTTCGTCGCTGCGGGCCGCGCTTCGCGCGGACCGCTGGCGACGCCCCGGAATGACGGCGAAATTATTCCGCGAACCGCCCCTCCGCCCACGCATACAGGCTGCCGGGCACAGGCTGTTCCTCGCCGCGGCCCTTTGGCGAAATGTGCAGGCCGATGATTTCCGGATCGGCAATCAACGCGGAAAAATCGGCCGGTTCGAAAAACAGTTTCGGCTCGGCGTGGACTGCATAAAACGACTTCTTCGGCAGCGCGTGATGCATTCTGCCCTCGCGGCGCGCCAGCGCGGTCAGGGCCGCCGGACCATAGAGCGCGACGCGGATATCGGAGACGCGTTGCGAGCGGCCGCGTAGCGCGCGCATCCAGTATGTGAGGCGATGCCGCACCGCCAGCCAGTCCGGCATCAACTCGTCCTGCTCCATCAAATCGGTGAACGCGGCAACGATGGGATCACGAGGCGGCAGATACAGTACCGAGTTGCCAAGCTGACGCCGCCGCTCGCGCGCGAAATACGGTTTTGCCGGATCGATCTGAACCGGCTTCAGCAGCAGCACATCGGCATCGAGCCAGAGCCCCTGGTTGCGCGCCATCAGCCGCATCCGGAAAAAATCCGAAAACTGCAGCGTGGTCCAGTCGCGCCAGACGCCATCGGGACCCGAAGGCCGCAGCTTTTCCGCAAAGGAATGCGGCAGGATCGCCTCGGCCTCGGCATTGCCGACGCCGTCGGGCAGACCGGGAAGCGGCTCGAAACTGTACACGGTGACGTTATGGCCGGCAGCGACCTGCGACCGCAGGCACAGCTGCCGCAAGCGATCGAGCGGGCCATGCCAGAAGGTGACGACGTCAGGGCGCATGCAGTCGCCTCGTCATTGCGAGGAGCTCTTGCGACGAAGCAATCCAGGCTTTCCTTGCGGCTCTGGATTGCTTCGCTGCGCTCGCAATGACGGCGCGCAACTCACGCCCAGGCGCGCTCTTGCTTCGCCTTGGCCTCGTAGCTGTCGATCGACGCCTTCTTCTCCATGGTCAGGCCGATGTCGTCGAGGCCGTTGATCAGGCAGTGCTTGCGGAAGGCGTCGATCTCGAATTTCACGCTGCCGCCATCCGGCCCGCGGATTTCCTGCGCCGCCAGATCGATGCTCAGTGTCGCGTTGGCGCCCCGCTCGGCGTCGTCGAACAGCTTGTCGAGGTCGTCTTGCGTCACGCGAATGGGGAGGATGCCGTTCTTGAAGCAGTTGTTGTAGAAGATATCGCCGAACGAGGTCGAGATCACGCAGCGGATGCCGAAATCGAGCAGCGCCCACGGCGCGTGCTCGCGCGAGGAGCCGCAGCCGAAATTATCGCCGGCGACCAGCACCTTGGCGTTGCGATAGGCCGGCTTGTTGAGGATAAAATCCGGATTCTCGCTGCCGTCGTCGTTATAGCGCTGCTCCGAGAACAGGCCCTTGCCGAGCCCGGTGCGCTTGATGGTCTTCAGGTACTGCTTGGGGATGATCATGTCGGTATCGACATTGATGATCTTCAAGGGGGCAGCGACGCCCTCCAGCGCGGTGAATTTGTCCATGGCACTGTTTCCCGGATGTGAGGCGGCGTTTTAGCCTGATCGTAGCGTTGGTCCAAGCCAAAAGTGACCGGGCCGTAGGGCGGATTAGCGCAGCGTAATCCGCCGCGTCGCCGATGGATGGCGGATTACGCTGCGCTAATCCGCCCTACACCCCCGCCTCGATGGCTTCCATATCGGCGTCCGACAGCCCGAAATGGTGGCCGATCTCGTGGATCAGCACATGGCGGACGATGTGGCCGAGCGTCTCGTCGTGCTCGGCCCAGTAATCCAGGATCGGGCGGCGGTACAGCCAGACCATGTTGGGCAGCCGCGCGATATCGTCGTTGCTGCGGAACGGCAGCCCGACCCCCTGGAACAGGCCGAGCAGGTCGAATTCGCTTTGCGCCTTCATCTCGTCGAGCACCTCGTCGGTTGGAAAATCGTCGACGCGCAGGATCACACCCTCGCACAGCGCGCGAAAACCCTTCGGCAGGCGGGCGAATATTTCGTGCGCCATGGCTTCCATCTCGGCGAGGGAAGGCGCTTTCGCGGAGGTCCACATCGGTTCCGTTTAGAGGATCGAGCGCGATATCGCAAAAGTCGGGATTTGGTATAGTTGACGTCCGCGCGACAATCGGGGACCGTACCGCCCACAGTGTTTTGGCGTTGAGGCTGACATGCGGATCGAAATTGTGGCTCTATCGCTGGCGTTGACCGGGACATTTCTGTTGCCGGTGGCCACGGCACGGGCGCAGGCCGCGCCGCGCGTGCAGGCGGCACCGGCGCAATCTGCCGGCGCCGACATTTCCGCGCAGAGCCGCAGATACCGGCGCCCGCCGACCCGGATCAGGGTTTATCCGCGCTACGACCCCGACGATGTCTATCCCCGCTACTTTCCCGGCCGGAATGCGGTGCGGGACTGCACCGCCTCTTATGTGCAGGAGTTCCGGCCCAGCGGCACCGTCATTACCCCGCGCATGAATTGCTTCTGGCGGCCCGGCTGAACCTCCCTGCGACAATGGAGCGCCCGCGATGAAAACCTGGATTGGAGCGATCACACTGATGGCGTTGCTGGCGATCGGCGACGCCGGCACGTTCGGCATTGCCTCGGCGGCGAAAGTGATAAGCGTTCCGCGAACCCAATTGGCTCCGCAACGAACTCAATTGGCCCCCGAACGCTACCAGAGCGCCGACCGCTACGGCTACGGCCGGTATGATCGCAGCCGCTATGACCATAGCCCGTACGATTATAGCCCGTATGACACCAACTCCTATGACCGGCCGCATCATGGCGGATGGAGCTACTACTATGGCCGGCCGTATTTTTACGCGCCCGCGCCGTTTCC
The DNA here is from genome assembly GCA_963710045.1 of uncultured Alphaproteobacteria bacterium. Lineage (GTDB taxonomy): Bacteria > Pseudomonadota > Alphaproteobacteria > Rhizobiales > Xanthobacteraceae > Bradyrhizobium. The sequence continues at coordinate 55,466 of CAVPZO010000057.1, forward strand.
GCTCGGCTTCGATTTCGGTTTCGGCTGGTAACCGCACGGAGATTCGTTGGTCGTCCCCGCGAAGGCGGGGACCCATAACCCCTGGCGCTTGTGTTGTCGGAGACTTTGGCCCCATCTCTCACCTGAGACCACACGGCGTATGGGTCACCGCCTTCGCGGGGACGACGTGATGCGGAAATCTCCTTGCTCCCTGCCCTGCTCGCGCAAATTTTCTGCGACGCCGCCGTTCATCATTGAGGCGCGCGCATCATGACGCGTTCAGGCGCGTCGCGTTAATGGGCGAGGTTTCCGCCGAAGGCGTCGCCCAGGCGCTCGGCAACCTTTGACAATCCGCAGCGCCGCCAGCAGCTGGCGCAAGCGACAGGATTCCGGCCGTCTTACATCAGGAAACCGTCCCTAAAATCTCTGGACAGTGAGCAATATTGACCACCGATTCCGGACCGGCAGAGCGCATGCTGCCTTGCGACCATCCCGGGCCGCCGCAAGAGCGGGGCTTGCGCTTGGCTAACGTAGTTCCGCGGAAAAATTCGTCCCAGGCAGGCGCGCTCGAGATCATCGGGCGGCCCCTGCTATCAGGAGAAATTCTTGGCTTTCAAAGATATTCTAGTGGCATTGACCAGCTATCCGGAACCGTCTCCGATATCCGTAGTCGACGACGCGGTTTCAATCGCCGCGGTTTTCGGCGCACATCTCGCAGCGCTCTCGTGCGAAACGCACGTGAAAGTGCCCGGACATTTCCTCTCCGGCTCGGTCGCCAATATTCCCGGAATCATCGCCGGTGAAGGCGCCAGAAGCCGGAAAAATGCGCAGGACCTGCTCGCGGCATTCGACAAGGCCGCGGAAAGGGCTGGTGTTTCTCACGAAACCATCCTTCAAAAATGTACATCGGCTGATTTCCCAGACCTGCTGGTCAAGAGCGGGCAGTACGACGATCTGGAAGGCGCAGCCGAGCGAATCCTGCACCAAGAGACCGACGCTCCGATCCGGAAAGAGACGCCCGGGCGGTAGTGCTGACAGCTCACACAACGTGGAGAATCTCCCGAGCCAGTCAACGCGCAATTACTGGCGGCGTTTTGCGCTCAGTCCTGGGGCTTTAGCGGCAGCGTCGCGAGGAATTGACGATGCTGGTCAAGCCAGCCGGGGTTTTGGGTATCGATAAGCCCGACGCACAACTGGACGCATTCATTGCAGATGAATGCGTCGGGCCCTGCAATCAGTTGCAGCACTTCGGATTGGGCTTTCCCGCAAAAGGAACAGGACGGCGCCGAACCGGCCATCGGCGAACTCTGTTCCCCGGCGACCCAGATACCCCTGGCGCTTAATTCCGCGATCAGGCTGTCGATATCCTCGGCCTCGGCGTCGGGTGGGATCAACTCATTGAGCTGATCGAACGTAATGTGACCCGTCGCCTCTGCCAGAACCGCCGCCCTTCGCACCGTTTCCGACCAATCCATCCAACTCTCCTGAAACTAGGACACCTGCTAAATGGAATGGGCACAGAAGCCCCGACAGATTAAGATTTTATCTGAACCGATTCAAAAAAATTCGACCATTGGCCCCGAAGTGGACGTTGATCTAGACGATCCGTTATCCAACAGCCCGGTAATCAATACGATTTGAATCAAGCTTCCAGGCAACCCGAAACCGAGGTGTGCATACTGGCTGCTCACGAGGCCGGGGATACGATGAAGGATCGGCAAATGAAAAAACAACCGCATCCGGGCGGTGCGCGCGCTGCCGGAAAGCCGCATCGGAAACCGCGCGCCGCCGACAGGCTGGCGCTGTATTTATCGACGGGACGCGACGTTGACGGGCTTTGGGTGGGAAGTTTTGAAAGCAGGAAGCCGCGGGCCGGCTTGCGCCGCGTCGAGGACGCGCTCCAGCTGATCAAACAGCACGATTCGCTTCACTATGCGCGTGTCATCCATAACCTCGCGCGAGTATGGGTGAACTTGCTTCCATACGCGCACGCACATTACGACGTGTCGCTGGAGGCCTGCGTCCTTGACGAGCGATTTGTTCTCCGTGAAACAACGGCGCTCGAAGAGATCGCCGCCGCAATCATTCATGAAGCGACCCATGCAAGGCTGGAGCGATACGGCATCGGCTACGATGAGAACGACCGCTCCCGGATCGAAGCGGTTTGTCTTCGACGCGAGCTGAATTTCATTGCCAAATTACCGCACGTCGAGCCATTGCGGGAGCAGGTCGCACGCACCCTGGAATGGTGTGTTGGCAATAACGGCTATTTTTCCAATGCAAGCCTGCGGCAACATGACGAGGAAGGAATCGACGAAACCCTGCGCTATCTGGAGCCGCCGGACTGGCTCATTGGGTTCTTGCTGAGAACGATCGCGGTCATTTCCGCGGCACGCCGACTGGTCCACCGTTTCGCCGGGCGGCCCTCGCGGCAGGCGTAGCGGCGCCGGCGCAGCGCACGATGGTTGCTCACCAGACCAAATAGACGGCGCCGATCATCCAGAGCAGGATCGCGAGCCCGAAGATGGATCTGGTGACCATGCTGTTCCAGTCGGCGTGGACACGGCCCAAATACAGAATGGCGGATATCGATATGCAAACCGCCATTGCGGTGGCCGGAGCGTTCGTTCCACGTGAAAGGCCGAGCGGGAGCTTGAGTGCGTAGTAAAGCGCAACGCCGCCGATATAGATCGCGTACGCGACCCAGCAGACCGATATGGCCTCGTTCAACGATAATGCCCGGCCGAAAATCGGTGCGGGCTTAAGCGTGATCAACACCGATGCCGCGAGTACCGCCAGGGCGCCCAGCATGATCTGGCCTTGAATGCTCATGACGCGGAGCGCCTCACCGGCCTTGCCCGGGATCGATGGTAAGCCGTTTGGACTGTTCGGCGAACCGGGGGCGGTTGAGGTAGCGCGCGAGGCGGCCCTCGCTGCCCCAGCCGCGCTTCCTCGCAAGAGGCTCCAGCGCACGAACGGTCAAGCCGAGTGCGAGCAGCGTCAGCACCAGGCCGAGCAAATAGCCGCCAAACCAGGCGAACAGCAAAACGCCGGCGAAAAAACCGAATGCACCCGGCAGAAATCTGGAACGTCGCCGCTTTGGCGGCATGACCGCCGTCTCCTTCGGGAATCAATCTAGGTATTGCCGGTCCGGAGCCAAACCGGAACCGCCATCAAGGTAAATTTCCAGTTGAAGCCGCTTGCGGCGTCAGCGCCAGCAGGCGCCGCAGCAGCGCCAGTGCGGTTTCCGTGGCCGGATCCGCGGCTATCACCGGAACCGCAAGCACGATGAGATCGGCCGGATCGTGCGACAGGATCATCACATGGGTGGCGCTGTTGGCGGCCATCAGCGACACCATGCGCTCGACCGCGGGATCGGTTGGCGCGAGCCCCCAGGGCGCCTCCTGCCGCCGCAGCACCCGCCGTGCTTTGAGGAAATCGCGCAGCAGCGGCTGATCGTAAGCGGCGAGATCCTCTTCGCGAAAACGCCGCGCGCTCTCGAAGATCGGGTGGCGCGCCAGTTCGGCGATCAATTGATCCCGCGTCGTGGCCGCCGAGCCCGCGACGGAACTGAGCACGCCCGGCACCTGCGATTCGAAAAAGGCGCGCAACGTATCCGTCATCAGGCCGATGGTGAGCACGCCTGCGACGGCGATGGCGCAGAATCGCATGATTTGCGCGGCGTCGACGTCCGCCGATACGCAGGCCGCCGCGGCGCCGAGCAGCACGGAACTGGCGAGCCGCAGTGTCGTCATCAGAATGCTTTGACGCCGCGTGTCGCTGCTGCCTCCCGCGATCAGCACGGCGGTGACGACGAGCAGCGCACCCAGCGCGCCGAGCCTGACCGGGATATCCGGCGCCAGGCTGCGAAAATCCGTGATGACGAAGGGGATCACCAGCAACGCCCCCACCGCAAGGCGGCCGATGCTGCGGTTTTCCGATGCCAGCAGCGCGCCGCGGTCGCGCGATGCCAGCAGCCAGGCGCAGGTCGCAAATCCCGCGAGCTGGAACAGCGACAGCGCGAAGGAATAAGGCGTTGCAAAATCCCCCAGCCCAAGCGCGCCGCCGAGGCCAAGCAGGATTGCGCCGAACACGGCGATCCTCTTCACGGCGCGCGGCGCGTGACGGCGCAACATGCCTTCGGTGACGATCAGGGCGCCGAGCGGCACCAGCGCGGCCGGTATCAGCGACAGGCGATCGAGCCACGCGCTTTCGCTCCACCAGGCGAGCCCACGCACGAAGAACAGCGCCGCGACCACGCCAAGCATGAACAGGAGACGGCTGGTGAGCGGGCTTTTCGGATCGCGGCGATAGAGCGCGGCCATGGCGACGCACAGACCGATGGCGCCGCAGAGATTGACGATGGAGTCGGCGATCACGCTTGAGGTCATCGCGCGCTCCCGGAGCGCGGCCGCAGCACGCCGAATGCGCGGGCGTCGTCCATCCAGTGCGCAAGAGGAAGCACCAGCCGCTGCAGCGCCAGCACGACGGAGGTGGCGAGCAGCGCCGGCAGCGAACCGGACGGCACTTCGCTGAACAGATAGCGCCGCGCGGCGGCGAGGTCGACGCGGCCGATCTGCAGCAGGTCGTCGCCCCGCGCATAATCCAGCTCGCGGGCGCAGAACGTGTTGGTCTGCTCGTCGCGATGCTTCGGCGCGGCATCGAAGGATTTTTTCAGCGCGTCGGAACCGCCGGTATAGGCATCGGTGATGACGAAGCGCGCCTCGTCGAAACCGGCCTCCTCGCCCACGCCGAACACGCTGCGATGCCGCCGCATGATGCCGCGGGCCAGTTGCAGATGCGCAAAATTTTGACGCGCGCCGGGGCGCGGCGAGGGAAACACGTCGGAAAAGGTGTCGCTGACCATGCCGCAGACCGCCGGCACCTGGGTGACGTTGGAAATCCATTTCGCCCGCAGCCCGCCGCGCATGAACAGCACCAGCGTGGTGAGGCCGTACAATACCCAGGACAGCCCCTGCCCCTGCGCCTCCGGATCGACCATGACCAGGCCGAGATGCGTGACCTCGATCGGTTCGCCGTCGAGTTCGACCGGCATCACCGACAGCGCGTTGAAGGCGATCGGGCGTCCGGTCGCCTCCTCGCAGATCAGCGTGACGACCGCGCGCGACAGCCTTTCCCGCTCGCCGGAGAAGATCCCGTAAGTCAGGCTCCCCGCCGGCAGCGTCTTGCCGGCGACGATGCGCAGTTGTGAAACCAGTTGTTCGAGTTCGCTTTCGGAGAGCGAGCGCCCCGGACTCTCGACGATCCGCGTCGCGAGCCCGGCATGGGTGCGCAGGGTGAGATCGATCGTGGGTTGCGAAAACGCATTCCACCAGAAGGCCGCGATGCCGCGCAGCCGTCCGATTGCCGATCGAATTTGCATCCACAAAGACGCCATGCCGCCTGCCTGCCACAGGACAGCATCAGTGCGTGGAGCCCGTCAAGAAGCCATAAACGCGGCAGCACGCGGTCGCGGCAGGGTAAACGATGTTTGAATGAGTTCGTGTCCCGGACGCGGTGCGGCATTCTTCATGCCGCTCCGCAGAGCCGGGACCGTAACGAACACCGAGCTTGGTACGGCCCCGGCTCTGCAGCGCACCGCTTCGCAAGTGCTGCGCGCTGCGCTGCGTCCGGGGCACCAGATCTCACGCCGCCCTTTGGCCGCGTTCGACTTCCATCAGCAGGCGTTCGGCCTTGGCGTCCTCGATGCGGTTCACCAGCTTGTCGCCTTCGTGCATGTCACGCATCGTCTTGGTCAGGGTGATGCAGGACTGGGTGAGCATCAAAAAGCCCATGGTGAGATAGCCCTTCATCGACAGGTCCAGCGGCAGCAGCCAGATGCCGAGGGCGACCATGAAGGCGGAAGCCGCGAACGAGATATAGGTGAAGGTAACCCAGGCGGGGCTGTGTTGCGCAGTGTGGTTCATGACAGTCTCCTTATGATGATAGGTTTCAGGTTGATGGACCGGTGGTTCAGGCAGGTTGCGTGCGTTTGGCGTTCAGCCGCGCGAGCACGTCATCGGCGGTCGATTTCAGCCGCGGGCCGAAGCCCTGTTCGGCCAGCTTTTCGGCGGTCGCCAGCGGCGAAGAGGCGGCGTCGAGTTCGATCAACGCTTCGTCGGCGGCAAACGCCTCGGCCTGCCGCTCGCGCAGGCGCTTCAAGGTTTTCTCCGCTTCCGGCAGCGTGGATTCGTAAGGCCGTGCGGCTTCCACGCCGCCGCGGCGCATGTTGCGCACCGCTTCCGAGGCGCGGGCGAGACGGCGGCCGCGATCGAGTTCGGTGAGGCGGCTTTCCGCGCCGGAAACGTGACGCTTCAGCCGGGCGATTTCCTGGGCGAACAAGGTTCGCGCGGTCATCGCCGCGTCGCGGTCGGCTTCCAGACCCGCGATCGACTGCGCCGCTTCCCGCGCGAGATCGTCGCGGCCGCCATCGAGCGCCGCGGTGGCGCGGGTTTCGAGATCGGCGATCCGCGCCTTGGTGGCGTCGAGACGCCGGCCCTCCTGCTGGTCCTGGGCGATCGCCAGCGCCAGCGTCCGCTTGCTGCGCTCGACGGCCGCGGCCGCATCGCGCATCTGCTGGTCGAGGATGAGAAGCGCCGAGCGGTCTTCCAGTTCCTCCCCCGCGACAGCGACGCTGCCGCGAAAGAGCGTCAAAACAGTTTTGAACATTGGCTACTCCCTGTGTTATGAGCATTGCTCATGAATCAGTTATAGCATATCTTGAGCATTGCTCAAGAACAATTTTGAGCGTTGCTCATAAAAAGGTAAATCATGTCCAAGACCTTGGAAAGACGGGAGAAACTGCGACAGGCCCTGATCCTGGCGGCCGAGCAGAGCATCGCCGCCAGGGGATTGGCCGGCCTGAAGACGCGGGATCTGGCGCGCCAGATCGGCGTCGCCAATGGCGCGGTCTACAATCTGGTTGCGGACATGGATGAGCTGATCCTGCGGGTCGGCTCGCGAACGCTTGATAGGCTGGATGCCGCCCTCACCGCGGCCGAAAGCAAGGGCCCCACAGCACCCAACGAGATACTGGTGCGCATCGCGCTTGCCTATTGCGATTTCGCCGCCGGCAATCTCGAACTGTGGCGCGCGCTGTTCGAGCACCGCATGGAACGCGGCAAGCCGATCCCGGAATGGGCGATCGAGGAGCAGATGAATCTGTTCCGCCACATCTACCGCCCGCTCGCAGCGCTTTTCCCGAACCGCTCACCCAAGGAACTGGGCGTCACCGCGCGCAGCCTGTTCTCATCGGTGCACGGAATGGTGAGCCTCGGGCTCGAACAGAAACTGGTTGCGGTGCCGATCGCCGTCCTGCGCCGCGAGATTGCAACCATCGTCAAGGCGATGATTACGGGCCTGGAAGCGTAGCCCGCATGAGCGCGCCGATATGCGGGTCGGCGGACCCCGCATATCGCTCCGCTCATGCGGGCTACACTTTTGCTATTGAGTTCAGTCCTCTACAATGACCTGATCCCGGGGGGACGCGTATGCGGCGGCGCAAGTTCATCGGACTGTCTGGAATGGTTGCGTTTCCGCGACCGGGATATGCACGGGTGGCTGCGCCGCTGGCCGGGGATTTGATGGCGGCTGCGCGGGTCGGCCAAAATGCCTGGTAGCGATCCGGAAATGGCGGCAACGAGGACTCCGGACGTTCCGAACAATCGCCGCGCGGCCATCCTGCAGTCGTGTTACATCCCGTGGAAGGGCTATTTCGACATCATCGCCATGGTCGATACCTTCGTCATCTATGATGACGTTCGCTACAGCAAGAATCACTGGCATAACCGCAATCTGATCAAGACGCAGCACGGCCTGAAATGGCTGACCGTGCCGGTCACTCCCGCGCAGGATGGAACGAGTTCGATCGACAGCATGCGAATTGCGCATCCATTCGCGCCCAGGCATTGGCGCAGCATCGCTCAATCCTATGCGAAGGCGCGGTTCTTCAAACAATATTCGGAGAAGCTGGAGCGTTGCTTCAGGCTGGCCGGAAATCTCGAGACGCTCAGCGCCGTCAACCTGCTGTTTCTCAGGTTCCTTTGTGAAGAACTGGGTATCCGCACTCAAATCCTGTCATCGCGCGATCTCAAGGCGCAAGGCACGGCCACCGAACGGCTGGCCAAAATCTGCGCCGAGGTCGGCGCCAACAGTTATTTGTCGGGCCCCTCCGCGGCGGCTTACATGGATAAATCGGAATTTGCCAAGGCCGGCGTCGAGCTGGAATGGATGAACTACTCCAGCTATCCGCATTATTGCCAATTGCACGGGCCGTTCGCGCATGGCGTGACGATCCTGGATTTGATCCTGAACGAAGGACCTCGTGCCCGCAGCTTTCTCAAATCCGAGGTGCGAACCCCGCCGGTCCCGCGCGGCAGTTCAGGCCGCGTCGCGGTCCGGACCCGCGAGGCCGATCCACGTCCCGCAGCCGTATCTTTGCAAGGCGCCGGCCGGGATGGCGGCGGCGCTTCGGCCGTCCCCGCGCCGCCACGGCGCATATCCATCATTCAGTCGTGCTATGTGCCGTGGAAGGGGTTTTTCGACCTGATCGGCCAGTGCGACGAATATGTGATCTTCGACAGCGTCCAGTATGTGAAGCGCCACTGGCACAACCGCAACCGCATCAAGACCGCCAACGGTATCGAATGGCTGACGATCCCGGTGGTGTCCAAGGGCCGTTTCGAGCAGCCGATCGACGAAGTTGAAATCGAAAAGCCGTGGGCGGACAAGCACTGGCGCACGCTGCAGCTCGCCTACAAGCGGGCGCCGTTTTTCGAGTTGTATGGGCCCGAGATCGAGCGCTGGTATGCGCTGGCGGAGAAGCAGCCGCTGCTCACCGATGTCAATGCCGTGTTCCTGAACGGAATCTGCGGCCTGCTCGGCTTGAAAACGCGGATCACTCGCGACAGCGCCTATCCGGTCGGGGGGATCAAAACCGAACGCCTGCTCGCCATCGCCCGCGCCGCGGGCGCCGACCGCTATCTCAGCGGCCCCTCGGCCCGGACCTATCTCGACGAGGCGGCGTTCAGCGCCGCCGGAGTGACGCCGGAATGGATGAACTACGACGGCTATCCCGAATACAGCCAGCTTCACGGCCCGTTCGAACATGCGGTTTCCGTGCTTGACCTGCTGCTCAATACAGGGCCGGATGCGCGGCGTCATCTCACGCGGACCTCGGAGCCGGCGCCGGCGATCGAGCGTGCTGCGGCATTTTCGGCATAGGGGGACGCCATACCTACGGTTGCGTCATGTTATGGAGAGCCAGACCATGCCGGCTGATGCACTGTCGGGCGTCTCGGTGGTGATCCCGGTCTATAACGGTGCGCCGCTGGTCGAGCGGCTGGTTCGCGAAGTCACCGCATGCCTCGATGCCACCGGCGAACCCTATGAACTGTTGCTGATCGAGGACGGCAGCCGGGATTCCAGCTGGGACGCCATCCTCGCGGCCGCCGCGCATCGTCCGCAGGTCAAGGGCTTCCGGCTGACCCGGAATTTCGGCCAGCAGATCGCGGTGAGCGCCGGAATTGCAAAGGCAAGCCGGCAATATGTCATCGTGATGGATGGCGATCTGCAAAACCCGCCTTCCGCGATCGCCGAAATTCTGGGCGCGCTCAGGGCTGGAAACGAGTTGGTCTATACCGTCTCCAGGACCCGCAACAACGCGCGGGACGCAGCGACGTCGCGGCTGTTCTGGTTCATCCTGACCAGGATTTTCAGGGCGCCCGTGGTCCGGCATCAGCTGATGATGAAGGGCATGACCGCAAGAGTGGCGCGGATCTATGACAGCTATCCGGAAGCGACCCGCACCGTTGCCGGCATCGTCGCCGACATCGGCGGCCGCCATGCCGTGATCGAGGTCGAGAACGCGCCGCGCAATGAGGGCAGCAGCAACTACGGATTCTTCAAGCGACTGGACCTCATGATCGACATGATCATTTCGATCGCGGCGGCGCCGCTGAAAATTGTGTTCTATGCCGGGCTTGCCGGTTTGCTGGTGACGCTGATGGCTGCGCTGGTCGTTCTGGTGTCGGCGTTGTTTCGCTCCCCGGTTTCCGGCATTGCCGTGCTGCTGCTGGCTGTCTGCGTGTTCGCAAGCCTGATGACCATGACGCTCGGCGTCATCGGTATTTACCTGGCGAATATCTATGCGGAAGTCCGCCGCCGTCCGCTGTTCCTGATCGCGGAGGAAACCGGCTCCCATGGATGAGTTTGCGATCATCGCGGCGCAGCGGCACGCCTATCGCGCCGAGTTCGTCAAGCACGGCGACACGCCGCTCGGCACCCACCAGGGCAACCGCGCCGGCCTCGAGCTGCGCTTCGAGGCGCTGCTGCGCAACGTCGCGCCTCATCTCGGCGCGGGCGCCACGCTGCACGACCTCGGCTCGGGATTGTGCGACCTTTACGGCTTTCTGCAATCGCGCGGTCTCGGCCGCCGCGTCGCCTATTCGGGCACCGAGATCGTGCAGGAGATGATCGACCGCGCGGCGCAGAAATATCCGGGGCTGCCGCTTTACAATCGCAATTTCCTCGATGCCGGCGCCGGCGAGCGCTACGACTTCGTCGTGCTCAGCGGCGCCCTCAACCTTCTCGCCGGGGTAACCGGGGACGAATGGAAAGCGATGTGCCTCGCCTTGATCCGGAAAATGTATTCGCATGCGGACCGCGGCATTGCCTTCAACTTCCTGACCGCCTACCGGACCTACTCCGATCCGCTGCTGTATTATTTCGACCCGAAGGAAATCTTCGACTTCGCCACTACGCAGCTGTCGCGCTTCGTTGTGCTGGACGCCGCCTACCCGCTGTACGAATGTACCGTGACGGTCTTCAACAAGGACTACATGGCAGCACTTCACGGCGATGACGACCTGAAGAAGTACTTCCGTTGAGGCCGCCTGCGTGTCAGGCGGAATAAGGATGCGGCTGCTTCTCGGCCTGTTTTTTTTGATCTCCGGAGTATCGTCGCTGCTTTATCAGACGGCCTGGCAGCGGCTTTTCGGATTATTTTACGGCGTAGGCTCGGTTTCCTCGGCGATCGTCATCAGCTGCTTCCTGTTCGGGCTCGGCCTCGGCAGCCTGTTCGCAGGACATTTCAGCCGTCCCGGACCAACGCGAACGCTGATCGCCTATGTGGGAATCGAACTCGGGATCGGCCTGTTCGGAATCGCAAGTATTCCGCTGCTGGGATGGCTCGGCGAGGTGACGGCAGGCGCCGACTACTGGCTGGCCGCCGTCTGCACATTCTGTTTTCTGTTTTTTCCGACGGCGCTGATGGGAGCTACCCTTCCCGTAGCGATCCAGGCCTTGCAGCATGTCGATCGCAATCTGCTGCGCAACGTATCGTCATATTATTTCATGAACACGATCGGCGCTGCGATCGGATGTCTCGTTGCGGGAGCCGTCCTGATCAGTCTGGCCGGCCTGGACGGGACCGTTTACGTCGCCGCATCCCTGAACTTTCTCCTGGGCGGAGCCGTGTTATGGCTGGTTCGAAACAGCGGGTGGCTTGATGTCCCGGAACGGCAGATAGCTGCGCCGGTCAACGCGGAGACCATGCCTGCAACTCTGCTGTATCCGGCGGTCTTTATCAGCGGTTTCATTGCCATCGGTTACGAAATAATCTGGTTTCGCCTGGTCGGCGTGCTGTTGAAGGATTCGATCTATACCTTCACCATCATGCTGAGCATCTACCTTGCCGCGGTCGCGCTCGGCAGCCGGCATGTTGCTCGCATCGCCGCGGCGATGCCGTGGCAGGGTCCGCGAAACTGCTATCTGGGTCTGAACGGAATCATCGCGCTGACCGTCGCGGCGACGGTTTGCGCGTTTTACTATTTGCAGGGCAGCCTCGCCGGCATCGGCCTGGACCAGCTTCGGGGAGCGCCGATACTTCCGCTCCCTCCGCAGGAGTGGCCTTTCCCCGCCATCGGCGCGCTCGCGCTGAACGTCCTTGCATGCTTCTGCGTTGCCGGCTTCTTCATCGCTCTGCCGGCATATTTCATGGGCGCGACATTTCCCCTGCTGGCGTCGCTCGCGCCGCAGGGCGCCCGGCACCCGGCGCGCGCGGTCGCACGGGTCTACGCCACCGCAGTATTCGGAAACCTTGCAGGAGGGCTGGTCACCGGGTTCGTTCTGCTGCCGGTTTTCGGGACCGAGCGGAGCATGCTGTTGTTCATCCTGGCCGGCCTGTCGTTCTTCGTTTTCGTGACGAATGGCGCCCGGCAAACCACGGGCCGGATTTTTTCCCGGCTCGTTGCGCTCGCCATGCTTGGCATCGTCATTGCCGTCCTGTTCCCGGCGCCGAGCACGCTCATTCGCTCGCTCCATGTCCGTCTGGCCGGCGGAATGCAATATTTCGCGGAAGGGATCGAAGGCGTGGTCTTGACCCATGTCGACGGCCCGCGCTTGCGGCACTTCATCAACGGCAGCGCGCATGGCGGCCGGCCAAACCCGATTTTTTACCTTGAAGCCATCCAGACGCTCAGTTCCGTCGACGATCCTCAAAACGTTCTCATCATCGGGCTGGGAACGGCATCCGTGCTCGAAGCCGCCTTGAACGATCCGAGGGTTGGCGCCGTGACGCTGGTGGAGATCAACGCAACCGCAATCAGGAACCTTCACAAGGTTGCCGTCATCGAGGCGATGCTGTCGCATCCCAAGGTGACGGTGATTCACGATGACGCGCGGCGCTGGCTGGACCGAACCGCCCGGCGTTTCGACGTCATCATGATGGACCCTCTGCGGACCGCAAGCGCATTCTCCAACAACATCTATTCCCGCGAATTCTTTCACAAGCTGAAGACACATCTGATGCCCGGCGGTGCGGTCATGGTATGGACCGACGAGTATCTTGTCGTCCCGAAAACGCTTGCGACGGTATTCCCCGTCGTCGAAGAGTATTGCACCTATTTGATTGCGATGCTGGAGCCTGCGCGCGACGAGATGCGCCTCGCCCGCTTTGAATCGATCCTCAGGAACTTCCCGCCGGGCGCCCAGGCGGCGATCCGCGCGCTCGACTGCAAGCAGGAATTCAACAGGGATGCAATCCTCGATCGAACGGCAGCGTCGCCGATCAACACCGATCATGCTCCGGTGACGGAGTACTATCTGGGGTCTGCGCTGTCGGAGTTGCTAAGGCCGAGCCCTTGACCGTGACGGATTCGATGCTCGACGTTTCAGCCGCGGCTGTATTGGCGATAAATACGCGTTGACCTGAACGCCGGGGACGACTTTATATTGGGCTGGCGCAAAGAGAATATTTGACAAGCCGCCTGCGTCCGCCAGGTGTCGACAAGAAACTCCCCGAGGAACAACATCATGAAAACTTTAATTCGCGCTCTTGCAGCGTTCGCTTTTCTGCTCGCCTGCTCAGGCGGCGTTTCGGCGCAGGGTTGGCCGAACCGGTCGATCCGCATGATCGTGCCCTACACGCCGGGCGGCTACACCGACCTGATGGCCCGCCTGGTCGGGAACAAGATCTCCGAGGCGCTGGGCCAGCCCATCATCTTCGAGAACAAGCCGGGCGCCAACGCCATCATCGGCACCGACGTCGTCGCCAAGGCAGCACCCGACGGCTACACCTTCGGCACCGTGATCGCCGCGCATGCGGTGAACGCCACGCTCAATCCAAAACTGCCTTACGACACGCTGAAGGATTTTTCCTACGTCTCGCTGATGAGCGTCGCACCCTTGATCATGATCGCGCATCCCTCGCTGCCGGCCAATAACGTGCAGGAACTGATCGCGCTGGCCAAGGCAAAGCCCGGTACGCTCAACTTTGCCTCGAGCGGCGTCGGCGCCGCGGCGCATCTGACTATGGAGATGTTCAAGAGCCGCACCGGCACCGACATGCAGCACATTCCCTACAAGGGCACCGCCGGCGCGCTGCAGGATGTGATCGGCGGCCGCATCAATGTGATGTTCGACGTGGTCGGCCCGCTGATGCCGCAGGTTCGCGCCGGACTTGCCAAATCGATCGTCGTCACCGCCAAAGAGCGCATCCCGGCCGCGTCCGACGTGCCGACCATGGCCGAGCAGGGTGTTGCGGATTTCGTCTCCGGCACCTGGGCCGGCATCATCGCGCCCGCGGGCACGCCGAAGGAGATCGTCGACCGCATCGCCGCGGAAGCCAGAAAGGCGCTCGCCGATCCGGCGCTGCAGGCCAAACTGGTCGAGCAAGGCATCGTGGCGGTAGGCGGCACCCCGGACGAATTCCGCGCGTTCGTTGGCGAGGAGATCGCGCGGTGGCGGAAGGTGATCACCGATGCGGGGATCAAGATGGAGCCGTGAGCACGTAGACTGTAGCCCGCATGAGCGCAGCGATATGCGGGTTGGCCGGCCCCGCATATCGCTGCGCTCATGCGGGCTACGATCTTGATCGACAGAAAGGGAAATCTCATGGAACTGAAACTCCATCACGTGAACTATTCGACCAAGGACGTCGGCGCGGTCGCGGAATTCTATCGCTCGCTGTTCAACATGAAGCCGGTGCCGAGCTACCAGGACGCGCGGATCACGTCGCAGGGCTATGACGGCAAAGTCGAGTTTCTGACGGATGGCACGACCGAGTTTCACATCTCGCCGCAGGATCTCGGCGTCGCATTCCGGACCAAACAGAGTCTCAATCCGGTCGACCGCGGTCACATCGCGTTTCGTACCGACGATATCGAGGCCTTCAAGGCCATGCTGCGAGAGAAAAATATTCAATTCGCCGACTACGGCGTTTGGGCGATGGGTGGCTGGTACCAGATCTTCCTGCAGGATCCCGACGGCACCATCGTCGAAGTGCACCAGACTGATTACAAGGCGCCTGGTGCATAGGCGCGCTTTTATATCGCAATCCGAGACCCGCTGCACTGGAGTTACGCGATGCGCATCGGCTACCTCGGCCTCGGCAACATGGGCCAGCCAATGGCGGGCAAGTTGCTCGACGCCGGGCACGAGCTCTGGGTCCATGATGTCCGCGAGGACGCCATGCGCCCGCTGCTCGAGCGGCAGGCGCGGCGGGCGGCCTCGCCGAAGCAATTGGCCGACACCTGCGACACGGTGATCGTCGCGCTGCCGACGCTGGAGATTTTTCGGCATGCGCTTTCCGGACCCGGCGGCTTGCTCGCGGGCAAGGCCTTGAAGACGCTGGTCAACACCTGCACGGTCGGCGGCCGGTTCATCCGTGAGGTCGAAGCAGAATGCGCAGCGACCGGCGTCACCGTCATCGATGTCCCGATCAGCGGCGGCGTCGCGGGAGCCAGGGCCGGCACGCTGGCCATGATGGTGTCCGGCGATCCGGCCAAGGTCGCCGAGCTGATGCCGGTGTTGCAGTCGTGGGGCAGGACGATCGTCGTTGCCGGCGACAGGCCGGGGCCGGCGCAGACCATGAAGCTCGCCAATAACATGCTTTGTGCCGTCGCCCTTGTCGCCACGTCGGAGGCCATGACGATGTCGGGCAAGGCCGGCATTGCGGCCGACGCCATGCTGGAAATTCTCAACAATGGCACCGGCCGCAATTTTGCGACGACGCACATCTTCCCCAACGCCATACTGCCGCGCACTTTCGACTTTGGCGCAACCATCGAGATACTGATGAAGGACATCGACCTCGCCATCGCGCAAGGTGAAGAACTCGGCGTTCCGATGTGGGTGAGCCAGGCGGTACGGCTGGTGCTGAAGCACGGCGTCTTTCAGGGCCGCGCACAGCAAGACATGTCGCGCGTCGTTGAGATCATCGAGGACGGCGCGCGCAAATAGTGAGGCTGTAGCCCGCATGAGCGCAGCGATATGCGGGTTGGCCGGTCCCGCATATCGCTTCGCTCATGCGGGCTACGATCTACTAAACTTCGGAGGCACGTCATGCGCATCTTCGTTACGGGAACGTCAGGCTATATCGGCGGATCGGTCGCCGCAGCACTCGCCGCCGCGGGGCACGAGGTTTCCGGGCTGGTGCGCTCGGCGGCGAGTGCGGAGCAGGTACGAGCCTTTGGCATTACTCCGGTCCATGGCACACTTGACGACGCCGACATTCTGCGCGCCGCCGCTGCACGCGCGGATGCCGTCATCAATGCGGCAAATGCCGACCATGAGCCGTCCGCGAAGGCGCTGCTCGGGGCGCTCGAGGGCACGGGGAAAACGTATATTCACACCAGCGGCTCCAGCATCGTAGGGACGCAATCGGCCGGCGAGCGCGTCGATGCTGTTTTCGCCGAGGACACGCCTTTCACGCCATCGCGCGGACGCGCCGCGCGCGTCGCGTTGAACGAGCATATCCTGTCCTGCAAGGCGAAAGGCGTTCGCCCGGTCATCATTTGTCCAAGCCTGATTTACGGCGTCAGCCAGGGACCCGACAAACACAGCATGCAAGTCCCGTTGCTGATTGAGCTTGCGAAAAAAACCGGCGCCGCCAGGCATTACGGCCCAGGTGAAAATATCTGGTCGAACGTGCATATCGACGATCTGGTCGAACTCTATGTTCTCGCGCTGGCATCAAGTCCGGCAGGCGCATTCTATTTTGCCGAGAATGGCGAGAATTCGATGCGGCAGGTGTGCGAGGCAATCAACCGCAAGCTCGGCGTCAAGGGCGATACGGTGCCGATGTCGCTGGAGGAAGCGTCACGCGAATGGGGCGAGGGCACGGCGCAGAATACCATGGGCTCCAACAGCCGCGTTCGCGCGGTCCGCGCCAGAGCCGAGCTTGGCTGGCGCCCAAGCAGGCCGTCGCTGATCGAGGAGATCGAAAGCGGTTGTTACGCAGAGTGCCTTGTTCGATGAGTCAAGTGTAGCCCGCATGAGCAGAGCGGCATGCGGGTCCAGCCATCCCGCATATCGCTACGCTCATGCGGGCTACGCCTGACACGTGGCGCTAGCGCGCGGCGATCAGCGGCCGCAGCGTGCCGGCAAGCAGTTCGGCGGACGTGCCGGGTGGAAAAAAGCCGAGATATTCGCCGTCGGGACCCATGATATAGATGAAGGCCGAATGGTCGACGGTGTAGTCGGACCTGGAATCGGACTCGGGCAGCTCGAACTTTGCATAATACACACGATAGGCGCGCGCAGCTTCATGGATGGCGGCTGCATCGCCGGTGAGGCCCATGAACCGCGAATGAAACAGCGCCACATAGTCCTTCAAATGCTCCGCCGTGTCGCGCTCAGGATCGACGGTGATGAAGATCGGCTGCACTGCATCGCCGGCAGGACCTAGCCGATCCACCGCCAGTGCCATTTGCTGCAGGTCGGTCGGGCACACGTCCGGACACCAGGTGAAGCCGAAATAGACCAGCATGAACTTGCCGCGAAAGTCCGCATCGGTGCGGCGCGCGCCGTTCTGATCGATCAGCGCGAACGGACCACCGATCGGCTCCCGGTTCCACATCACCGCGTCCATCAGCTCGGCGGCGGACCGATCGGACTTTTGCGCAAGCAGCTCGCCGGACGCGCCGAACAGGCTCAGCAGC
Source organism: uncultured Alphaproteobacteria bacterium (assembly GCA_963710045.1). Classification (GTDB taxonomy): domain Bacteria; phylum Pseudomonadota; class Alphaproteobacteria; order Rhizobiales; family Xanthobacteraceae; genus Bradyrhizobium. The sequence goes on from CAVPZO010000057.1 coordinate 72,883, forward strand.
GCCAGCGCAATCACGCGTCGTTTTGCGCCCATACCAGCACCCGGCATTCCAGCACCCGGCTATGCACTGAAGATCAGGCGGCTGCCCGTCGAGGTGTTGATGACACTCCCCGGCAGCTGCGCGCGCGCCTCCAGCAGGAAGTTCAAGCCGCTGCAATGCATCGGGACCAGAACGTCCGGCTCGAGCTTCTTGATCTCCGAGACCACCTGCGTGAGATAGTCCGCCGGCGCCGGTCCGAGATGAAAGCCGCCGACGATGGCGTGCACCTTCGAAATGCCGGACACCTGCTGCGCCTGCCGCACCGAATTGACGATGCCGACGTGGCCGCAGGAGCTGATCACCACCAGGCCCTTGCCGCGGATGTTGAAGCAGGTGGCGTGCTCGTGGACATGCTGGTCCGGCACAATCTTGCCCTGCAACTCGGCCGGCGTGTAGTGGCCGTAGTTGCAGGCTGCGCCATCGGTCTGGGCGTAATCGACAAAGCTGTTGGGCAGAATGCGCTCCACGCTGCCCCGCGTGATCTTGCCGGTGGTGAAGGCGTGGTCCTGGATCACGGTCGGCGTCTCGCACAGCACCACCGTGACCTTGTGCGCCACGATCGAAGGCCGGTCGAGCGTGCCGAATTCGCCGAACTGCCCCGGCGTCGGCGTGGCGCTGACGCGATGGCAGAAATTGTCCTCGCCGCCCGCATAGAGTTTTACGTCCGCTGGAAGCACGCTGCGATATTTGTCGAGGAAGCCGATCAGTCCCCCGTAATGGTCGATGTGCCCGTGGCTGACGATCAGCGCCTGGATCTTTCCCGCATCGACCTTCAGCAGGCTCATATTGTTGATGATCGCCGGCGACGTGTAGCCGAAGTCCAGCAGCATCGTGCGCTGCTCGTTCTCGCGCTGCGATTCGAGATAGAGCGAAAGACCCCATTCATTGTGCAGGACGTTGCGGGCGTCGGCGCTGCGCCCTGGCCCCGGTCCCTCATGGACCACGCCATTAACGGTGCTGCCGCGCAAAAACTGGTCGTGCTGCTGGTCGACCAGCACGCGGATGGAGAGCCTGTCGATGGTCGGCACCTGGATCGGCGCCGCCGAGGCCAATTCGACGCAGGTGAAGCCTGCCGCCGCGGTGCCGGCAAAGGCCGCCGAAGTTTTGAGAAAATCGCGGCGGTCGAGCAATGACTTCATGGGAAAAACTCCGGATAAGCGGCCACAAACGGCGATACGATGCTACACAAATATGCCGCTGGTTCAAAGCGTAGCCCGCCATGAGCGCAGCGATATGCGGGTTGGTGGTACCCGCATGTCGCTTCGCTCATGGCGGGCTACGAGGCTACTACTAACACGGCTTGCGATAGACGTCCTTGGTGGCGATCTTGCCGTGCTTGAAGGTGTAACGTTCGACGCCGCGTTGCTGCCGTTGCGCGCCGCTTGCCCGCAGGGTTTCGCTGACGCCGAACGTCATGAACGTCAGCTCGGGCAAATGGTGATAGACCACGTCGGTGTAGCGCTGCGCGGAGAAGGTGGCCTTCTGCTCGGCCAGATGCGCCGCGATGGCCTCACGGCTCGCCAGTTGCCGCGACGTCGAAACGCCATCGAAATAGCTCCACACGAAGTCCGGTGAAACCGTCTGGTAGAGCGCCTGCAGATCGTTCCTGAACAGCGCGCGCGCAAAGTCCTTGAACAGTCGGTCGCGCTCGTCCGGCGTCGGCGTCATCGGGTCCATCGGGTGACGGCAGCTCCAAGCATGTTATCGGCATCGCCTTGCAGGCTTATAGCACGTAGCCCGCATGAGCGCAGCGATATGCGGGATGGCCGTCCCGCATATCGCTGCGCTTATGCGGGCTACATTTGCCGGACTTGCTCGCAATAGCGTAGCCAATTTAGAATTGCTATATGCAACAGGGAGGCTTCCATGAATGGAACGATCGCCGGAATTGTCTTCACCATGAGCGTTGCTGTTACCGCGCTGGCCGGCACCGCGAGCGCACAAAATTCACCAGGGGGCGCGGCGCTCGACGCCAGCCTGCGCGTTGCGGTCGAGGCCAGGGACGTGCCGGGCGTGGTTGCGCTGGTCACCGACCGCGAGCGGGTACTTTATCGGGGCGCATTCGGCGTGGCCGATGTCGCGACCGGGCGCCCGCTCGCACAAGACGCGCTGTTTCGCATCGCCTCGATGACCAAGCCGGTCACCTCGGTGGCCTTGATGCAACTGGTCGAGCAGGGCCGCCTCAAGCTCGATGATCCGGCCGAAAAATACCTGCCGGAGCTTGCGGGACTGAAAGTGTTCGAATCGTTCGACCCGGCGAGCGGCGCCTACACGCTCCGCCCGGCAGCAAGAGCGCCGACCGTAAAGCATTTCCTGACCCACACGTCCGGCCTCGCCTATGCGTTCACCAGCACGACCTGGCGCGATTTCAAGCCGCGCGACGGCGAAAAATATCCGTTCGGCGGACCGCTGCTGTTCGATCCCGGCGAGCGCTGGCATTACAGCACCTCTACCGATGTCTGCGGCAGACTGGTCGAGACGGTGTCGGGCCAGAAGCTGGAGGATTATTTCCGCCAGCACATCTTTGCCCCGCTGAAGATGGACGACACCTCCTACAACGTGCCGGAAGCAAAGGGGCCGCGCCTGGTCGCGCAGCAGCAGCGCGGCGGCGAGCGCATGGACGGCGCCATCGAACTGCAGAAGACGCAAGCAGGGCTCACCATTGCAGCACCGATCGGCGGCGGCGGCCTCGCCTCGACCGCCGAGGACTACGGCCGCTTTGTGCGCATGCTGCTCAATGGCGGCGCGCTCGACGGCGCGCGCGTGCTCAAGGCGGAGACGGTGGCGCTGATGGGCCAGAACCACATCGGCGCGGTCTCGGTGCCTGCGCTCAAGAGCGCGCTGCCGCGCAGCGCCGACTTCACCTTCATCGCCGACGGCCGCGACAAATGGGGGCTCGGCTTCCTGATCACGTCCGATCAGGTGCCCGGCAAGCGCTCCCCCGGCAGCCTCAGTTGGGGCGGCATCAACAACACCTTCTTCTGGATCGATCCCGCGCGCGGCATCAGTGGCGTGATCATGATGCAGTATTTGCCGTTCGCCGACGCCAAGGCGCTCGCCACCACCGACACGTTCGAGCGCGGCGCCTATCGGCTGGTGAATGGCGAGCGGTAGAAGCAGTCGTAGCCCGCATGAGCGAAGCGATATGCGGGATGGCCGTCCCGCATGTCGCTGCGCTCATGCGGGCTACGCTTGGGGGCGCCCATCAAGCCACCTGCGGCCGCCAGGCGATGACGCCCTCGGTCCGTGCGCGCACGTCGGGCGATGCAAGACAGGTCGCGACGGCCTCGAAGCCGGGGAATCCGGGAACCGGACGGACACTGGTCGGGGGGCTGTGATTGGCAGGGCAAAGGATGATCGATTCGTCGTTGCCCACGGCGTCCAGATCCAGAATCGAACTGGACCGCGTCAGAAAGAACAGCGGCCGACACCCGCAACCACGGCGGCGCAGGCGTGCAATCAGGGCTTCCTGCGTGGCCTTGTCGAGCTGCTGTTCCAGCATATCGATGACCAGGACGGCCGGGCCTTCGCTTTCCAGTGCGGCGAGCAGGCAGATCAACGCCTCTGAGATCGTGGCGCCGTCCTCGACGAGCCAGGCCAGCGTCCGGTCGACGCGCGACTTCAGCGCCGGATCGCGGTCGAGCTGTGCCATGGCCGAAGCACCTCCATCCGCCAGCCGGTCCAGGCCGAGGAACGCGGCGCCCGGCAGCATTTCGGCGATGCGCCTGGCCAGCCGTGTCTTGCCGCTGCCGAGCGGGCCGATGATGTAATTCAGCGCGCGGATGTCCTGCAGTTCAAACCGTTCGCCGCCCCAGGGCCAGGGAAGGTCGAATGCAAGGTCGAACGCGACGCTGATGCTGGAGGCCGGTCTCAGCAGGCGCGCGAGTTCGCAAGGCGCCGGCGCCCGCCCGCCGGCAAGGTCGGCGCGCAGGCGGCGGACCTTATCGACAGCGCCCGCGAGTTGATGAACGCGAGCTTCGAGTGCTGCCTGGTGCGCGGCAAGCGCCGGTTCAAGACTCGCAGCGTCGCCTTCCAGCACGCGCGCCACCTGGGCGAGGCTGAGGCCGAGTTCGCGCAATGCCGCGATCTCGGCGACACGGGCCATCTCGTCGGGACCATAGGCGCGCCAGCCGGCCGCGGTGCGGACCGGTGCGATCAGGCCGCGCGCTTCGTAGAGCCGCAACGCCTTGGCGGAAACGCCCAGCCGCCTGGCGGCTTCGGAAGGGTTCAGGAATGGAACGGAAGCGCTCACGAATCACCTCGAAATTGGTTGACCGCACTCCTTATCGGGGCGGCCCCAAGGGCCGGGTCAAGCGGCAATCCGCCGATGTCGGCAATTTCTCCCGCGATCAAGCAGACCGCGCTTGCGACGGCAGCACGCAGCCCGCTGGATTTCGTCTGACATTTCGCGCACGTTCCGCGGTCGGGAACGCCACTTGCCTGATGACGAGTCCCAGGCGCTATCGGGGTATGGAGCCGTTAGGAGATGGATGAGGTTGAGATCGTCGACTATGATCCGCGCTGGCCGGCATTGTTCGACGAGGAGGCGCATCGGCTGCGCGCAACGCTCGATCCGTCTTTGATAATGGGACTTGAGCATTTCGGAAGTACGGCTGTTCCCAACCTGTCCGCCAAGCCCATCATAGATATCCTGATTGCGGTCCGATCCCTGGCGGATGCGCAAGCTCCTTTCATCGAAGGCCTTCGAAATCTCGATTACGTCTACTGGGCCGATAATCCGAGGAAGGATCGGATGTTCTTCGTTAAAGGCATGCCGCCCTTTGGATCGAGGCGCTCCCACCATGTGCATGTGACCGAGACACGCGGAGAGATGTGGCAGCGGTTGGCGTTCAGGGACTATTTGCGCGCTCATCCAGAGGAAGCTCGGACTTACGAGCAGCTCAAAAGACGGCTCGCAACCGAACACCCGGCGGATCGCGAGGCCTATACCGACGCCAAGTCGGCCTACATCGAAAGCGTGATGCGAAAGGCAGTGCCGGCACATCCGTAACGCGGACATCCTTAGCTGCGCGTCGAGTTGCAAAATGGCCCGGAGCGGACAGTTAGCCCTTCCAGCGCCCCCTCCGGAGCCGATACAATGTCGTCTCCTGGACCTGGGGCTGGCATGAGGCGGCGCGACTTCATCGTGGCACTCGGCAGTTCGGCGGCGCTGCCGTTGGCGGCATACGCACAGCAGGGCGCTGTCCGAAGGGTAGGGTTCCTGGGCATCACCAATGCTGCCTGGATCTCCGCTATTGGCGCAAAGCGTCAGAATTGCGCGCATCAATCATGATCAGGAACGGACTTTATTTGGCTACCACAAGGTTTCTGGACGGCGTGGAAGCCTACAACAGACATGTCATGGTGCTGCGTGACGGCACGATGCGTGGCGGCGGCGGATTCTATTATACCGTCGGAAGCTACACTTGTTCTGACGGCAAGTGGAAAGGTGAAATGACCAGCCGGGAGCATTCGCCTATTGCCGCCACCTATCCCTGGGCGAGAAAGGTCATCAGCACCGGATTTACCGGAACCTATTCCGATGACGGCGCCGAGTTTGAAGCCACCGCGCTGGCTGGCAAGCAATCCTTTCGATTCAAATCAGTCTACCTGTTGCTGGTCGCGGACTGAAAGCCGCAAAGGCACTCGGCCTTGATGCGGCGCCAATGCTGCTTGCCCGCGCCGACGAGGTGATCGAATAGTGCGCGTAGCGCGTAGGGTGGGTTAGGCGCAAAGCGCCGTAACCCGCCACAGTGACTTGCAACCGGCGATAGCCCGGTGGGTTACGCGCCTTCGGCGCTAACCCACCCTACGGGCCTACGTCCGTTCCAGGTTGACGGAATAAGATGGATGCAACACTTGTTGTTATCTGAACGAGCAAGAAGCGGGAATTCAATCAATAACCCCAAGGGAGACTGAAATGAGCAAGTCGAAGGCACTTATTATTGCGGCGCTGGCGTTGGGTGTAACGTCGGCAGTCAACGCACAACAGCCGCCGGCGGCGCCACCGCCATTGCCGCAAGCACCCAATATGACGTTCTTTGTCACCGGCGCCGGGCCCGGCAAGGGCGCCGATCTGGGCGGCATCGAAGGCGCCGACCAGCACTGCCTGACGCTGGCGCAGCGTCACGGCGCCGGCGGGAAAACCTGGCGCGCCTATTTGAGCACCCAGGAGGCTGACGGCAAACCGGCGGTCAATGCACGCGACCGCATCGGCAACGGCCCGTGGCAGAATTTCAAGGGCCAGGCCGTCGCGACCAGCGTCGACGATTTGCACAGCGACAACAATAAACTGGGCTTCGACAACTCGTTGAGCGAGCGCGGCCAGATCATTCCGGGCGTCGGCTTCGCGCCGAATCGTCACGACGTGCTGACCGGCTCCACCCCGGAGGGCCGCGCGCTTCCGCCCGGCGAGGATCGCACCTGCCGCAACTGGACCAGCAGCACCCAGGGCGCGGCCATGGTGGGCCATATCGACCGCAAAGGCTTGCGCGATGACGCCGCGTCGCGATCGTGGAATTCATCGCATCCCTCGCGCGGGCCCGATGGCGGTTGCAGCCAGAGCGACCTCCGCGGCACCGGCGGCGACGGGCTGTTCTATTGCTTCGCTACGCAGTAAGGCGTCAAGCGTAGCGTAAGCGTAGCCCGCATGAACGCGGCGATATGCGGGTCGGCCGTCCCGCATGTCGCTTCGCTCATGCGGGCTACATTTGTGGCATGCCTTCAGTTGAGGTGGCGATCGAGAAACTGGTGCAGGCGGCGACTTGCGTTGTCCGCCGCCTCGCCATTGTATTCCAGCCAGTGACCGAACATGGTCGTGCCGGGCTTCAGGTGCGGGTAAAAGAATCCATGGGTCGCGCCGGGATAGACAACCAGTTCGACCGGCGGCCCGTCGGTGCCCCAGCTGGCGATTTTATCGGAGCAGTCTGCCGCCGGCGTCCAGTCGTCGAGCGCCCCGATGAAGATAAGCGTGGGTATCCCCGGACGCGCCATTGCCTGCTTGCATGGAGGATAGAACGCAGCCGCCGCCCGGAACCGCAAATTGCTTTCAGGGGCGAACGGTTCGAACGAATTGGCCTCCGCCACCGAGAGCGTAACCCGGGCGCCGGCCGAGAAGCCGACCACTGCCACCCGGTGTGGATCGACGAAGCTTTGGCGGGCGAGGTAGACCAGAGCCCCGTAGGGATCCGGCCTGCGCCTGACGAAGGTGGCGAACGCGGTTGATGTGCAGGCGTGATCGATACCGCGCGTCGCATAGCTGTCGACCAGCAGGATGGCATAGCCCCGGGCGACAAAGTCGTCGGCCAGCCTTTGCCTGGTCGTGTCATGCATGCCGGCGCAGCCGTGCAGTCCGATGACGGCGGGAAACGGGCCTGCGCCGTCGGGCCTGGCCAGAGTGCCCTCGATGCGGTCGCCCGCAATCAGCCCGCCCGAAAGCAGCCGTTGCGAGGCGCTCTCAAACTCGACGCGCTCCAGAGGCGCGGCCCATGCATCGGCCGTACGTAGGACGCACCAGAGCGTCAGCATTGCCGCGGCATGGAAAGCGATTGCTCTAGGCAACGGGGTCTTCCTTCGTAGCCTGCATGAGCGCAGCGATATGCGGGACGGCCTTCCCGCATGTCGCTGTGCTCATGCGGGCTACGATCTCGCTATTCAACCTTGATGCCGGCGAACTTGATCACCTTCGTCCACTTTTCGATGGCCTCCGTCAGGATCGTCCCGAATGCCGCAGGCGTGCCGCCGAGCACCGTGCCGCCGAGCTCGACGATCCTCGCTTTGACTTTGGCGTCCGCAAGGCCGGCATTGATCTCCTTGTTCAGCAGTTCGATGATATCGGCCGGAGTGCCCCTGGGCACGCCGATGCCCGCAAAACCGGTAGCCTCATAACCGGGCACGAAGTCCGCCACCGTCGGCGTGTCCGGCAACACGTCCAGGCGGGCCGCGCTGGTGACTGCCAGCGCGCGCAGGCTACCGGCCTTGATGTGCTGGATCAACTCCGATATCGGCGCGAAAATCACTTGTATCTGGCCGCCGACCAGATCGGTGGTCGCAGGCGCGCCGCCCCGATACGGCACGTGGACCAGATTCACCCCGGCCATCATCTTGAACAGTTCGCACGCAATGTTTTGCGGGGTGCCGGGGCCGGCCGAGCCGTAGTTGAGCTTGCCCGGGTTGGCCTTGGCGTATGCGATCAACTCAGGCAACGTCGTGGCGGGAACCGACGGGTGCACCACGACGACGTAGGCCAGCCGCGCGGCGCAGATCACCGGCGCGATGTCCCGGATGAAGTCGAAACTGAGATTGCTGTAGAGCGCGGCATTGATCGCATGCGGGGTGACGATCTGCAGCAGTGTGTAGCCATCCGCGGGAGCCTTGGCGACCGCCTCGGTTCCGATATTGCCGCTGGCGCCGGCGCGATTCTCGATGATGAATTGCTGGCCGAGGCGGTCCGACAGCCATTGACCCATCAGGCGCGCCTGGATGTCGGTAGCCCCGCCGGCGGGAAAGCCGACGACGATGCGCACGATCCGTGACGGATAGGCTTGCGCCCGCGCCATGCGGGGCACGACCGGCAGCGCCGCGGCGCCCGCGGCCAGCTGCAAGAAGGTGCGGCGCGGAAATTTCATGATGCTCCCTCCACAATCTGCGCTCCGTCGCGGAACATGCGATCCATCCAGGCGCGCTTAAGGCAACAGACTACACTCGTCTTGTGAGCGGGTGGAAGGGGTCAACGCCTCCTCATCCTCGCCTTGCGCAATCGCGCGAGCCGGCTCATTCTCGTCGCGGGCGATGCCTGCCATGCCCCGGCGGGGGATCCGCGCCGTGCCGACACGATGCGCCGCGCCGCCTTCGCCGCCGCTTGGGATGGAGGATGAGAATGTTCTGGCGTTGCCTTTTCCTTTGCCTTTTCTCGGGCCTGGCGTTGCCCCTGCTCGCGCCGCCGGCCCGCGCGGCGGACCAGGCGTGGGCGGATTGCGGTCAACCCGTCGATCAGGACCGCAAGATCGCCGGATGCACCAAGGTGCTGGCGCGCGGTGCTGCGGAGAGCGAGACCAACCGCGCCAACGCCTATGTCAATCGCGGCTATGCCTACAGCACGCGCGATACCGACCGCGCCATCAAGGATTACGACGAGGCGATCCGCATCGATCCGAAACTCGTGCGTGCCTGGAACGCGCGCGGCCGCGCGTACGCCATGAAGGGCGAACCCGACCGCGCCATCAGGGATCTGGACGAGGCGATCCGCATCGATCCACTATATCCGCTTACTTATGAGGGTCGCGGCAAGGTCTACCACAGCAAGGGCGAGTACGACCGCGCCATCAAGGATCACGACGAGGCGATCCGCCTCGATCCCAGATTTGCGGAGGCCTGGTTCAATCGCGGGCTTGCCTGGACCGGCAAGGGCGATCACGACCGCGCCATCCAGGATTACAGCGAGGCGATCCGGCTCGATCCGAAAAATGCCAGCAATTATTTGCATCGTGGCGGCGCCTGGTTCTTCAAAGGCGAGTACGACCGCGCCATCAAGGACTACGACGAGGCGATCCGGCTCAATCCGAAATATGCGCTTGCCTATGAGGTTCGCGAGGCGGCGCGGCTCCGGCAGAGAGCGGCGCAAACCGCCGACGCCTATAACAATCGCGGCAGCGTTTTCTACAACAAGGGCGATTACGACCGCGCCATCAAGGAATTCGACGAGGCGATCCGCCTCAATCCGAACGATGCGACGGTCTATTACAACCGCGGCACCGCCTGGTCCAACAAGGGCGACAAGGATCGCGCCGTCAAGGATTACGACGAGGCAATCCGCCTCGATCCGAAAGTTGTGGCTGCCTGGTACAATCGCGGCAAAGCCTACCACAGCAAGGGCGATAACGACCGCGCCATCGAGGATTACGGCGAGGCGATCCGCCTCGACCCGAAATATCTGGCTGCCTATAACAATCGCGGGGCTGTCTACTTCAACAAGGGCGATTACGACGGCGCCATCAAGGAGTTCGGCGAGGCGATCCGGCTCGATCCGAAAGATGCGGCGGCCTATAACAATCGCGGCAGCGCCTGGTCCAGCAAGAGCGAGTACGACCGCGCCATCAAGGATCTCGACGAGGCGATCCGCCTCAATCCGAAATATGTGGCTGCCTGGTACAATCGCGGCAATGCCCACAAGGGCAAGGGCGAGTACGACTCCGCCATCAAGGATTACAGCGAGGCGATCCGTCTCGATCCGAAATACATGCAGGCCTATAGCGTTCGCGGCGATGCCTGGCGCGGCAAGAACGATTACGAACGCGCCGTCAGGGATTACACCAGGGCGATCGAACTGGCCGGCAAGCCGGAGAAGGCGCAGTGGACGTACTGGCACGTTCGCGGCGTGAGCTACGAGCGGCTCGGCAAATGGCCCGAGGCCGAGGCGGATTTTCTCAAAGCGATGGAGCTCGATCCCGATCAGCCCTCGGTTCTCAATTCACTCGGCTTCAACTGGGTCGACCGGAATCTCAAGCTGAAAGAGGGGTTGGCGCTGCTCGAGAAGGCCGTCAAGCTCGAACCGGACGACGGCGATCTGCTCGACAGTCTCGGCTGGGCGCACTACCGCCTCGGCGACTATCCGGAAGCGCTCAAGCTCATCGAGCGCGCGGCCGCTCTCGAACCGAAGAACAGCGAAATAAGCGACCATCTCGGCGATGCGTACTGGCGGACGGGACGTGAGGGCGAGGCGCGCAAATCCTGGGAGCAGGCGCTGTCGCTCAAACCCGATCCAGCCGACGCGGAGAAGATCAAGCGCAAGATAGCACGAGGGCTGGAAAAATGAGGCGGCTGGCGGCGCAAGTGCCCCGGCAAGCCATCGACTTTGGCACGCATCCTCATGTCAAGAAAATCGCATCCGCAATCTGGCCAGAAAATATCGCGTCCTGAACCATCTCAACTCCGCTGCGGGAGGGGCCGCGGACTCATTCTGCAAGCGTCGCTCGACATCGCCGATGATCGAATCAAAGGCGTCTCGGATGCGCTGATCCAGATTGTCTTCCAGCTCGGCGTAAATGCTTTTGAATTCGGCCGTTCGCTGCTGAGCCGCGGCAAGTTCGGCCTGTTGCCAGCCCCACACCAGACCCGCGCCGAGAAATCGGCGCTGGTAAGTTGCCTCACTGAAGCGGGCATTTTCGATGCAGATGACAGGGCATCCGCAGTTCAAGGCTTCGTAAATTGCCGTCGTTCGTTCCCATGTCACCAAGGCCCGAACCTTTCTATAAAGCTGGCCCAATTGCTCATGGGATCGCCGTCGCCGCACCGACACGACGAAGGTTGGCGTGAGCCACTCCGGGATCGCCGACAGGTTCGGTGCGACGTTGTTGGAAAACACCGCGAAACCATGACGCGGGCTGCCGGGCGCCGGTGGAAAATAGATGGACCGATCCACGAGAGGGAGGAACATATCGAAGGCGGAAACATCTTCAGGGACGTGCTCCGGAGCAAAGGTGATGAAGTAATCGCTTGCGCCGAAGCCAAGCTCGGCGCCCTTCACAATCAGGCCTGGTTTGCTGAGCAAATAGCGGACGACAAAAGTGGAATTCAGCGGATTCCCGAGCGTGATTTCCGGGTAGACGACGATTGGGACACTGCCGCGGCTGATGTGATCCTTCAGCGCCGCCGCGTCCAGATAGCGCACGGGCCAGGGCGGACCAGAGCCACGCGCCGTCCGGGGCACAAAAGCATCGTATCCCAGCCGATTGAGATGGTGGGCGAGGAGGTGCATCGCCCTCACGCCTCCGGAAAGCGGCGTGTAATTCGGCGCCATGACATAGATTACAAAGTTACGAGAACTCTGCCTGGAGGCGGTCAAGCGTTGCAATGGCATCAGCGGAATTTTTCCCTTTGACCACGACCGCTGCGGCGGGGCCGGCGCCCCCCGCGCCCGATCACTGACTCGGGCGAAACCTTCGAATTGCTTCGATCGTCCCGGTAATTCGAGCCGGATTCCCCGTGACGATCACTTGCTCGGGGACATCCTTTGTCACGACGGCACCCAATCCGGCAACACTGAAGGGTCCGACGGTAACTCCCTCGCGGATGGTTGCGCCGGGCGCAATATGGGCGCCCTCGCATACTCTTGAATAACCCAGGAGACTTGCGTTCAAGCCGACAAACGCAAAATCCTCTATGACACAATCGTGACTCACCTGGGCTCCGCCGCGGATGGCGACGTGGTTACCGATACGGACGCCGGGCATCACGCAGGAGCCGGCCTGCACGAACACCCCGACGCCATGAATTACGTCGTTGGCGACGACCGCACCCGGATCTACCACATTGGTCCAGCGCAGGCGGGGGATGCGCAGGCTACGGATGATATTCGAGCGATGTTGCATCGCTGCGGCCTTATGGAGCGGGGCGATGAATTGTGCGTCGGGTTGAAGTTGCTCCCAGCTTTCAAAGGGTCCCAGGAAGGGATATCCACCGATCCTGGTGTCACGTTCCTCAACATCATTCAGAAAACCGAGGCACCGCCGAGGTGACATCGCTGCCATTCTTTCGATCGCGAAAGCGACGAGCAGACCGCTGCCGCGGCCGCCAAAGATGACGATCGGTTGTTCAGCGAAACGTTTCTCGGATTCTTCGGGAGGACGGCCGGTGCTATCTGCGGGCATTCACGCCGTTCCTTCACTTCAGAATGCATTGGGAAGCAAGCAGGATGCTGCATTGTTAGCCCGTCTGTTCTCGTTTGCGAAGACCTCTGCCTGAGGGGCAGAGCGCCGCGTCCGATCTTGCCTGGAGCCTGTCCGGGCGCTTGCTCATTTCTGCTCGCTTGCCTTCAACTCGTCGGCCAACGGCCGCAAGGCCTGGCTCATGTCATCGAGGCGCTTTTGCCATTCCAGGCCTGGCATGAAAGCGAGAACGGGCTCGTCGCCCGGCGAGCTCTTGATGTAGTCGGGATCGCGCACGCTGTCGGCAATTGCAGCTTCAAGCTTTTTGACGATGTCGTCGGGAACGCCTTTTGGCACTGCAAAGCCGCGTTCCGCCGTCGATACGATCGCCACACCTGCTTCCTCCGCCGTTGGGACGCCGGGGAGTGACGGAGAACGCTGCTTCGACATCATCGCAAGTGCGCGGAGCGGTCCCTTGCCGGCGCCGTGCATCTCGGGAAGTTCGCTAAGGCTGACCATCCCGACCTCCAGATGGCCGCCCAGAAGGTCGGTCCGTTGCGCGGCAGTCCCGCGATAGGAAATTTCGTTGGGCTGAACTTTTGCAGCGCCCGCAAACATGCGGATCGCCAGATGACCGTTGGTGCCGGCGCCGTTGTGACCGAACGTTACCGACCCCGGCTTGCTGCGCAATGCAGCAACGACGTCCGAAAGATTTGCAAATCTGCTTTCCGCAGCCACCACGATCACGCCGGGATCCTCGACCACACGGGCAACCAGACGTATTTCATCCATGCTGTATTGGGTTTTTCGCGTCATCGGCAGGAAGTTGTAGCCGGGCACGTTGACCACGCCCATCGTGTAGGCATCGGGTGCCGCGCGCGCAATCGAGGCGAACGCGATCTCGCCGCCGGCGCCCGGCCGGTTCAGCACCACGAACCTGGCCTTTCCCTCGAGCCTCTTTTCGACGAAAGGCAGCAGCTTGCGCGCCATGACATCGGTTCCCCCGCCCGGAGCAAAGCCGATAATGACTTCGATCGGTTTGTCGTCCGGCCATGCCGCCCAGGCCGATCCGCAGGCTGCGACACCGAATGCTGCGGCGAGTGCGAGGACTTTTTTAATCATGACGATCCGCCCTGTTCTTGTTGTTGTTATAATTTAGCACGTAGGGCGGATTAGCGAAGCGTAATCCGCCATCTTGGCAACACCGGAACGGCGGATTACGCTTCGCTAATCCGCCCTACGAGTTATCGCACAACGCGGAAGGAGACCAGCCATGCGCCATTCCGATTTCGTGCCTCAAGGTGTGATTCCGGCGGTGCTGCTGCCGTTCCACGAGGATATGTCGATCGACGAGGCGAGCTTCCGGTCTCACCTGCGCGACGTCAGCTCCGTGCAGGGACTGTCTGCGATCACGATCAACGCCCACTCCACCGAGGTCGCCTCCTGCACCGCGGACGAGCAGCGCCGCATCATGGAGATCACCGGCGAGGAGGTCGGCGATACGCTGCCGATCATTCATGGTGTGTGGGCGGACGGCAGCCTGGAGGCCGCGCGCATTGCGCGGCGAGCCGAGGCCGGCGGGGCTTCGGCGTTGCTGGTGTTTCCGCCGGCTCCCTTCACGCTCGGCCAGTCGCCTGAGATGGCGCTGGCCCATTTCAAGACCATTGCCGACGCAACCGACCTGCCGCTGATCGTCTTTCAGTATCCGCTCGCCACAGGCCAAGGCTATCCGGCGGCGACGCTGGAGCGGCTGTTCGACGACGTGCCGGCCATCCGCGCCATCAAGGACTGGACGCCGCATGTGCCGCAGCACGAGAGTCAGATTCGCGCGTTGCAGGGCCGCGCGCGACCCATCAACGTGCTGTCCACCAACAGCGCATGGCTGTTGAGTTCGCTGGTGCTCGGCTGCGATGGCCTGCTTTCCGGCAGCGGCAGCGTCATCGCCGATCTTCAGGCCAGACTCTACCGCGCCGTCAAGGCCAACGATCTTAAGGAAGCGAGGGCGTTGAACGACCGGATTTATCCGATGGCGCGCGCGTTCTACGCCGATCCCTTCATCGACATGCACAACCGCATGAAGGAAGCGCTGGTGCTGCTCGGCAAACTGCCGCGCGCGGTGGTGCGTCCACCGCTGGTCAAGATCGAGGCGGCGGAAATTGCGCGGATCCGGGACGCGCTGGTGGAGGCGGGGCTGCTCGAAACCCAGACAGCGCTGGGGCGCAACGCCGCATAGCAGTTCGTAGCCCGCATGAGCGCAGCGATATGCGGGACGGCTCTCCCGCATATCGCTGCGCTCATGCGGGCTACACTTTCTACACTTGCTATAGTCATTGAGAGGGAGAGCTTCTGAAAATGCCCGCACCGTACACAGGAGGCTGCCAGTGCGGCGCGCTCCGCTATGTGCTGGATGCCGAGCCCGTATGGGTGGTCGCCTGTCACTGCAAGGGATGCCAGCGCCAGTCCGGCAGCGCGTTCGGCATGTCGATGCTGGTGAAGGAAGCCGGCCTGACGGTGACCGGCCCGACCAGACGATTTACGCGGATCACCGACAGCGGCAACGAGAACACCGGCGTGTTCTGCCCGGAGTGCGGGGTGCGGATCTATCATATCCCGGGCTATGCGAAGGACGTTCTCGTTCTCAAGCCGGGAACGCTGGACGACACCAGCTGGCTGCGGCCGAGTCACTTCGTCTGGATGAAAAGCGCGCAGGGCTGGGTGGTGGTGCCCGATGGGGTGAAGACGATGGAGACGCAACCTAAAGTGTGACGAGGCGGTGTGGAGCGGAACGCGGCACGTAGGGCGGATTAGCGAAGCGTAATCCGCCCTACGGTCTTGCGCGCTACCAGAAACCAGGTCGGCATCCTGCCCTTGCCTTTGACTTCGATCTCGCCGCGGGCCTCCAGCACGAACTCGTCCCGCAGGTGCTGATAGACATCCTGCGAGACCTGAATTCTGCCGGCGGATCCCGTCGTCTCCATGCGGGCGGCGACATTCACCGCATCGCCCCAGACATCGTAAAAGAATTTTCGGGTACCGACGACGCCGGCGACAACCGGTCCGCTGCTGATGCCCATGCGGAGCGGCACGGCGCGGCCGCGCGGGTCGCGCCATTCCGCGGCGGCCGCGCGCATCTCCAAAGCGAGGTCGGCCAGCGCCTGGGCATGGTCGCGCCGCGCCGTCGGCACGCCGCTTACCACCATGTAGGCGTCGCCGGTGGTCTTGATCTTCTCCAGCCCGTGCCGCTCCACCAGCCGGTCGAAGTCGGAGAACACGCGGTTGAGGAACTGCACGAGCTCGGCCGGGTCCATGTTGCTCGCCTGCACCGTGAAGCCTTCCATGTCGGCAAACAGGATCGACGCCTCATCGTGCCGGTCGGCGATCACGGCGTTGCTCTGGTTCTTCAACCGTGCGGCAATGGGGCCGGGCAGTATGTTGGTGAGCAGCCGTTCCGAACGCTCGTACTCGCGCTCGGCCGCGGTTTCGGCGCGCGCGATCTCGCTTAACGCATAGGATGCGAGCAGCAGCAGGCTTGCGCAAGCGACGACGGCATTCGATACCAGGGCCATGACGATCAGCGACCTCGGCAACAGTCCGGTATCGTCGGGGACGGTCAGCTGCAGGATAACGATCAGCGCCGCCGCCATGACCCCGGAGGCTGTCGTGATGACGATGTGCTGGGCGCCGAGATACATCACGGTGAGCGCCACGCCGAGCAGAAAATAGAACTGAATGCCGGCGCCGGTGCCGATCAGGCAGATGTAGGCGATGATCTCCAGATAGAACAGGACAAGGGTGGCGACGGCTCCCGCCTGGGAATTCAGGCGATGCAGCAGCGGAACGCCCGCGAACAGCAGCATGGCGACCGTGTGTGCGAGAAACAGCCACCAGAACTCCGCGACATAGAACAGCGACACGACGACAAAAAAGCCGTGGAACGCCGCGGCGATCCGCGTGCCGAAGTTGACCGTCCGCAGCCGCCTTGCCACCTTCTCCGGGTAGCGCTCGGTGCCGAAGCGGATGTCCGAAAGCAGACGCAACGCCGCGCCGCCGCGCATCTTCTTGAACTCCCAAGGAGCGGTGGTGTTAGCGATCCCCCGCCGTTCCATCGTAGCATCGTAGCCCGCATGAGCGAAGCGATATGCGGGTTGGCTGGGCCGCATATCGCGGAGTTTATCATCGGGCGCGCATTCGCGCGACCCGTTGGCTGATGCGGGCTACGATCGCTGCGCTTGCGACGGCATCTTGACCAGGTACCGGATTCCGCGCACGGGTAAGTCTGGCCAGGCGTCAATCAGAAGATCGCCAGATCGCTCGATCTCACCATTCCTTCCGCGGTGCTGGTTCAGGCTGACGAAGTGATCGAATGAAGCGGCGTGAATTCATTGCACTCCTAGGCGGCGCGACGGCGGGCTTGCCGTTGATAGCGCATGCGCAGCAGGCCGGCGGGACGAAGCGCGTGGCGGTGCTGATGGGGGCCGCCGAGAACGATCCGGCCGCGCAAATGCGGCTTGGCCGCTTCAAGAAGGGCCTTGCAGAGAAGAGCTGGACCGAGGGCCGCAACATCCGTTTCGACGTGCGATGGGGTGAAGGCGATGCGGCCCGTGCCCAGGTGCTTGCCGGGGCGCTGGTGGACCTCGCGCCCGATGTCATTCTGGCGACCAACACGCCGACGGCTCGTGCGCTGAAGCAGGCGACAGCTGCCATACCTGTGGTCTTTGCGGGTCTCGCCGATCCCGTCGCCGACGGCATCGTTACAAGCCTGTCGAAGCCGGGCGGCAATATTACCGGATTCACCAGTTTTAGCGCCGCGATCGCAGGGAAATGGCTGCAGCTTTTGAAGCAGATTTCTCCCGGCATCGACCGCATCGCCGTCATGTACAATCCGAGCACGGCGCCGCATGCGATTTTTCTGCCCGTGATGCGGGTCGTGGAGCCGCAGATCGGCGTCACGCTGATCGAGCTCCCGGTCGGCGACAAGGCCGCGATCGAAGCTGCATTCGGTAATTTCGCCGGCGCTTCCGGCGGGCTCGTCGTCATGCCCGATGTCTTCATGACGCGGCATCGCGAGACCATCTTCGCGCTTGCCAACCAAAACCGCCTGCCGACGATGTGCCCGCTTCGCGTGTTTGCAGCAGCGGGCGGCCTGATGTCGTACGGGTCGAATTTCGAGGATCTGTTCGAGCAGGCCGCTACCTATGTCGATCGCATCCTGCGCGGCGACAAGCCCGGCGACCTGCCGGTTCAGGAGCCGACCAGATATGAGGCGATCGTCAACTTGAGGACCGCCAGGGCAATTGGCGTGGAAATTCCGGCCTCCCTGCTCGCGACCGCCGACGAGGTGATCGAATGAGGCGGCGCGAGTTTATGGCGCTGCTCGGCGGCGCCGCGGCTTTGTGGCCGCGCGCAGCACCCGCGCAATCGACGAAAATGCTGCGCGTGGGCACGGCATTGCCTCTGCCGCGAACGGCGCCGTTCTGGGTCGCCTTCGAGCAGAAGCTGGCGGCGCTGGGCTATCGGGAGGGCCAGAATTTCATCTTCGATTACGTGCAAATTTCCGGATTCGAGGGATTCGGTGCCGCCTATCGCGAGATTGTCGCGCGCAAACCCGACATCCTCGTCGCAGTCGGCCCGGAGCAAAGCCTGAAATCGGCGCGCGCCGCCACCGATACAATGCCATCGTGATGGTCGCGATCGACTTTGATCCGATTGCGCGGGGGCAAGCCCGGCCATGACGGCTGCTTTTTTCAGCACGTAGGGCGCAATAAGCGAAGCGCATTGCGCCGTCCGGCGTCTACAAATCAATCGTCGAGACAAGGTCTCGCATCGGAGCAATAAAGCGATTGCGCCCTACGGCTATCGCGTCTGGGATTTTGCTTCGCGCCGTTCGTGCTCGGCCTGGATCATCTTCTCGAGCCAATGCGCGAGGCTGTGGTCGTCGTCGCGCGCCATCGCGTCCGCCCATTTCTTGAAGCGCGGCCTGATCTTCGCGTGGATGGCGGCGGAGCGAAGTTCTGATTCGGGCTTCTTCATGCCGATTTCATAGCGGCAAAACCGAAAACCACCAATGCGGGAGTATTCTACTCCATATATACAGTTGCTATACTCCCTATGTGGTTGAATCGTTGCTACAAGGTCAGGCGTCGCGCGCTCGCGTGTCGCCGAGAAAATGAAACGCGCCAGTGACCGTGGAGCGATGACCGTGCCGCGCAAACCGCCGAACCCGATTGACGTTCACGTCGGCGAGCGCATTCGCATGTGGCGGACCGAGCGGAAGATCAGCAGGGTCACGCTCGGCGAAGCACTCGGACTGACGGTCCAGCAAATCCAGAAATATGAAAAGGGCACACACCGAATCGGCGCGAGCCGGCTGCAACAGATTTGCGCCGTGCTGGAAATTCCGGTGTCGTTCCTGTTCGAGGGTGAACTCGCGCCTTCGCCTGGCGAAAGCGGCATACCGCAAGACATCATCGACTTCATGGAGTCGCCGGAAGGCGCGCGGTTTGTCGCGGCGTTCAGCAGGATCGCTGACCCGAAGGTGCGGCGAGGCATCGGGCGGATGGTGAGCAGGATCGCTGACCACGTGCAAGCCGGAGTGTCGGGCGATGTGCTGCAATTCAAGGAGCCGAGCGACAACATGTAGGCCGCAGCCGTCATTCCGGGGCGCTCATTCAGCAAAGCTGAACGAGCGAACCCGGAATCCAGCGCGTAGGGCGCAATAAGCGAAGCGCATTGCGCCGTCTGGGTACCCTCCAACAAATCGCCGCGAACGCCTTAAAGCGGCGCAATAAAGCGATTGCGCCCTACGGGCTGTTCCGCGTCCAGACAATGTCCCTTGTTCCTCCAAAGTCAACGCGCAGGCTATGCCGACATCGCGTAGTGCACGGAAACCACCTCCGCGTGCGCAAGGCAAAGCGCCGCGCAGGGGCAAACCTGTCCGCGCTTCTGCTCGACATCGAGCAGCCGCTCTGAGACGTCACGCATACGTGGAGGCGCTGCGCGTGGTCGGCCACGGCCTGTTCATTCACGACAACGCCGGCGGCGACGCAGTAGCCGAACTCGCCCGCATTGCCGCACAACGGCTCCAGGTCGTGGAGGACGGGTGGAAGAAGGTGTTTGAGGCGAGGCGGCGGGGAAAGTCGTAGGGCGGCACTGGGTGGATCACGGCGGATACGCATGTCGCTGCGCTCGTGCGGGCTACGCTTGCTAGGCGCGAGCAATCACCGTGTGAAGTAGGTTTAGGCACCACGCTCAAACAGGACAAGGTCCTCGTCATTCTCTCGCACAACGATTTGCCAATCAGCGGACCACAAGCATTTCGCGGAGTCGGGATTGCCGACTTGTGCACCATTGGAAATGTCAAAACAGAGGCTCGACCCGTTCGGACCCCTTACCTTCAACAGAGTTTGAGTGGGCAGCATCATGAGAGCCGCGCGCCCTATAGGCCCACCTCCGCCGCTGCCATTTCTGATAGCTGATAGTTCAGGCTTGGGGCGGATGAATGCCGTTTGAACGGCGACCACGGTCAAATCGATGAAGTCGTCGCAACTCATCAATGTTGGCACGCGCATTTGGTTTTCTTGTTCCAGATTCAGATCAACTACCGTTTGCTTTCCATCAGCGCGTACAACCTTGATCGCTGGCGAGTGACCGCCCGCAAGTGGATGAAAGAAGAGGTTGCCGGGTTGCAGGCTATTGAAGTTCGCGTTCGAGAAGGGACTCTGGAAATTCACGTACAATTCCTCACGTCGGTGGTAATAGGTCTTTGAGGCTAGTAGCACCGTAGCGGGAATTGGGCGGTACCAAAACCACGCTTGGCTGATCACGGCAGACCCGCATGTCGCTACGCTCATGCGGGCTACGCTTGCTAATCCACCCTGCGGACCTGCACCGCTTCAGCGTCGAGACATCAAGCCGTTAAGAGCGGTCGGGTAATCAAGCTTGCCTCTAGTCGCGTGCTCCTTCACCGAAAGATTGACAACAAGTATTTTGTCCCACTCGTTGTTAAACTCCGAGTTTACGTAAATCGAGTTGCAAAGGGAGCTGGCCGATTTGTTGCTTTCGAGCACGAAGAAAGACGTTGTCTCTTCCCAAGAGGTTTGACCGGTGGCTTCAGCTTTTATTTTTTCTACTACTGAATCGTACCGGGCGGCGTGATTACCTACCTGCTTGATTCGGAAGCTGATATTAAAAACGGCCATGCACGGCTCCTTTCTAGGCGGGTAACGCGTACGGCGGATTAGCGAAGCGTAATCACCAAGAGGTGGGGCATGCCTTAGGCGAACCCGCCAATGTATTATCTACCCCCACCGGGCGGCGGCGCGGTTGGGCGACCTTTCGGGGACGGCGTCGGCCGATCGCCTTCACGGCCAATTTCCTCGAAGATATTTTCAAGCCTCAGAATCAATCGGCGTCCCATTTCCGAGTGATCTTCAACTTCACCAACGCGATACAGTTGTGACCTAGGCAACGAAAGAACCGCAAGATCGTCGGGGCACGCTTCATGTTGTTTATAAAGCGCAGGAAACAATGACAGAGCAGCGTAAGTCATCCGCACGTCTAGCTCTGGCGATGCCGTATTCCAAACGTGAACTGCAACGTTTTTACCTCCTAGCTGAACACCAAAGTTCGGCAAGAACTGAACTTTGAAGTAGCGTCCCGGGCTTTCGAATAGAACGGGCTCGAATGAAAAGATAGGCCCAGGGTTGAGCACTCGCCACGCGCCTAAAGCCTGAAGCCCTCTCTTTGCAGATACCCTCTCGGGAATACGCTTGATAGCTTCGGCTTTCGAAAGCAATTCAACTAACGGGACGCCCTCGACGAGGTAATCTTCCGCAAGGAGCTTTAAACTCCGATGAAAATCGTACCCATCTTTCTTGGTTTTCGCCAATCGCTGACGGATTAATGTTCGCTGAGGGCGAACATTAAGCGAGATCAGCTTCAGGAACGCTGAGAATCCAAAGGTGGGCATTGTCGTTCTTCCACTGCGAGGGCTTCATATTTGCGTCAGATTTATTACGCGGCCAAACTCGGACTCCATTTTTCTATATTTGGGACGCGCTCAAATTCGTAATGTAGTTCTTCGTTCGAATCGAAGACCGGCCTTATCCTCATTGCGAGGAATTTGCCGATAAATGTTCTTGCGAGTTGCTCTGGCTCCTCAGACGTTTTCTTAATCTCCAGATCTCGAACTTCTTCCATCGCCTTTTGGGGATCATCCATATAGGTGGCGAAATAAACGAACAGCCGGAAAAGCTTTTCGCTTGTAGCTGCCATTGTTTTCTGGCTGCCTTCACACCGTGAAAGGTGTGCCGGAGTCATATCCAAGAATTCGGCAAGTGTTTTGGCACGTACGCCGATTGCATTGCGGAGAAACTTCAATTCCTTGCCATTCAATTTTCGTTCATCGAGTACTCTTGTGCGGACTACGACATTGATCAAACCGACCAAGTCAGGAATTTGAATCATTTCTTTTCCGGTTATCGGATTTGTGCGAACCGAAACCGCGTCGACGACCGAAACTTTGAAGGGTGCACCTAAGGCGTCAACACCGTATTTGTGCACGATCCTGATATTTTCATTTGGCTCATGCGACATCGTTCTCTCCACGCTTTTCTTTTTGTCCAATTGTTTCCTCAACCTTTTTCACGCTAAGTAGTGAGACCAGAACTTCTTCCGTGACTACGGAAATTAGAATTATCGTAGGCTTGTCATCACAATCGGTGCTGACTACCGTCCAGAGCGCGCCTTGATGATCCAACTTCTCGTCATTGATTGCTTGGCCGACGCGAAGGGCATGTCTGATGTCGATCAGAGTCACGTTCTCTGCCTTCAACATCTCAGTCGAGAACCAAAATCCCGACTTATTAGGCAAGTAGGTTTGCGCGTACGCGCGCATCCATTCCGTCTGCAGTCTGAAGTTGCGTTTGGGCTTAGGTCCCATCGCCGGCCTCCTTTTGCCTACGGTTAACAGAAGATTGATCACAGATCAAGTATTGATCACAGATCAATTAATCCTAACCCATAGGGGTCGTGCTAGGTGACCTCGCCGCGGCAAAAGCGAGGTTTCACAAGAGGTTCGATCCATCTACGGCTTTGGCCAACCCGCCGTCGCGCTCAATAATGATACCGGCACTGCACGATCTCAAGCTGCTGCTCCCCGCCCTTCCCCGAAACGCGATACACCAGACGGTGTTCACCTGAGATGCGGCGCGACCACCAGCCATGCAGCGCGTGTTTGAGGGGCTCCGGTTTGCCGAGGCCCTTGAATGGACTGCGTTGGATGTCCCTGATCAGCTCGTTAATGGAGGCGAGGATTTTTTCGTCGCTCTGCTGCCAATGCAGGTAGTCCTGCCAGGCATCTTCGGTCCAGGCGATCTTCATTTCCGCCGTGAGCCGGCCTTCCCGGGTTCGACGGTCTCGTGCTTTTTCAGCTTGCCCCGATCCGCATCCTTGATCGACCGCAGCAGCCGGGCGGCGTTGGCCGGGCTCTTGAGCAGATGCACGGTTTCCATCAGGCCTTCGTAGTCCTGCTCCGACATGATCACGACGCTGCGCGCATTCTGCCGGGTCACCACCAGCGGCGCGCGGTCGTCGCACACCTTTTCCATGCAGGAGGCGAGGTTGTTGCGGAGTTCGCTGTAGGAGACGTGGGTCATGGCGGATTCCTCGGATATGTACAACAATATGTACGTGTACGGATATTTGTCAATGGAGTTCCGCGTGCGCGACCTCTTCCTGACGCGCGCGGTCGGGACAGAATCGTAGGGTGGGCAAAGGCGCCCTTGCACCGTGCCCACCATCTTAATCCGGATGCACGGCAGAACGGTGGGCACGGCACCGGACGCGTTCGCGTCCGATGCCTTTGCCCACCCTACGACTCGTCCAACCTTACCGGCGTGTGGCAAATCCGCGGAAAATCTCTTGCTAATCCGTGGCGGCCGCAACCTCCCTCGCCGTCACGCATCCGCCGCGAAAAAGCCGGCTCTTGCCGCATGAAAAATGCGCGCCGCAGTTTTGCCTTCGGTTCGTCGCAACGAAATCGCATGACGTTAATGTTCGGCGCAAACCCGTTGTTGGCGACCCGGCTTAAACGCCTCACCTTGGCTTTGGATTTCCCATCACACCGCGCGGCATTCGCGCCGCGCCGCGTCGCCTCTTGCGGTACAAGTGCTTCAAGAACCGACGAATTTTAGAGCGTGCGAGTCCGCGCGTCGCGTCATGCGGATCAAGCGCTTGAAGCGCCGCGCTTTTTCGTTGCCGTCAGCGCGCCAAAGCGCGCAACTTGCCTTCAGTCTGCCGCAACGCGCCTGAAGTTTGCCGCAAGACCTTTGGATTCGCACCGCGGGCCGCCGGGCATGGACTTTAAGCACTTCACCCGGCAGCCGATTTCACTTCAACAAAAACTACCGCCACTCCCTTATATCCACAAAATGCCCGGCGATCGCCGCCGCCGCCGCCATCGCCGGCGACACGAGATGCGTGCGGCCCTTGAACCCCTGCCGGCCCTCGAAATTGCGGTTCGAGGTCGAGGCGCAGCGTTCTTCCGGGCTGAGCTTGTCGGGATTCATCGCAAGGCACATCGAGCAGCCGGGCTCCCGCCATTCGAAGCCGGCTTTCAGGAAAATCTTGTCGAGGCCTTCGGCTTCGGCCTGCGCCTTCACGAGGCCCGAGCCCGGCACGATCATCGCGTTGAGATTGCCGTTGACGGTTTTGCCGTCGACTACCCTGGCCACCGCGCGAAGATCCTCGATGCGGCCGTTGGTGCAGGAGCCGATGAAGATGCGGTCGAGTTTGATGTCGGTGATCTTGGTGCCGGCCTTCAGGCCCATGTAATCCAGCGCGCGATGTTTGGAGAGCCGCTTTGCTTCGTCGGGAATCTGGTCGGGGTCCGGCACCACGCCTGAGATCGACACCACGTCTTCCGGCGAAGTGCCCCAGGTCACGATCGGCGGCAGCTTTGCCGCGTCCAGCCTGATCTCGTGATCGAAATGCGCGCCGTCGTCGCTGCGCAGCGTTTCCCAATAGCGCATCGCGGCGTCCCAGGTCTCGCCCTTCGGCGCCATCGGACGGCCTTTGAGAAATTCGAACGCCTTCTCGTCGGGTGCGACCAGGCCGGCGCGGGCGCCGCCTTCGATCGACATGTTGCACACCGTCATGCGGCCTTCCATCGACAGCGCGCGGATCGCCTCGCCGGCATATTCCAGCACATGGCCGGTGCCGCCGGCGGTGCCGATCTCGCCGATGATGGCCAGGATGATGTCCTTGGCGGTGACGCCGTCGGGCAATTGCCCGTCGACGACGGCGCGCATGTTCTTGGCTTTTTTCTGGATCAGCGTCTGCGTCGCCAGCACGTGCTCGACCTCGGAGGTGCCGATGCCGTGCGCCAGCGCGCCGAACGCGCCGTGCGTGGAGGTGTGGCTGTCGCCGCAGACGATGGTGGTGCCGGGCAGCGTGAACCCCTGCTCGGGGCCGATGATGTGAACGATGCCCTGCCGCTTGTCGTGCTCGTCGTAATAGGTAATGCCGAATTCGCGGGCGTTTTCCGCCATCACCCGCATCTGCTCGATGCTCTCCGGATCCGGATTGGGTTTGGAGCGGTCGGTAGTCGGGATGTTGTGATCGACCACCGCCAGCGTCTTCTCCGGCGCGTGGACTTTCCGCCCCGTGTTGCGCAGGCCCTCGAACGCCTGCGGCGACGTCACCTCATGGACCAGATGGCGGTCGATGTAGAGCAGGCAGGTGCCGTCGGGGGCTTCGTGCACCAGATGGTCGTGCCAGATCTTGTCGTACAGCGTGGTCGGTTTGGATTTTGAATCGGACATGGTGTTGGGCCTTGAATCGTCTTTGGATGAAGATGCGAATGCGCGCGCCCGCGCGATGGCAGCGTCAAATCAGGCCGTAAGCGCAGCCGTCGTCAGCCGCCCGAAGAACCGCCACGGCAGGCGGCTGCGGTCGTCGAGCACGATGCGTGCAGCGGTGATCGGGCGGTCTGGAAACATTCTATCCATACTGTCATTGCGAGCGAAGCGAAGCAATCCAGTCTTTTGTGAGAGGTAAGACTGGATTGCTTCGTCGCAAGTGCTCCTCGCAATGACGGGGACGCAACAAAAAAGCGCGGGGTGAACCCCGCGCTTTCGTGCACCCTGCGGTACGAATTACTCGCCGACGGCGGCGGCCGCTGCGCGGTCGGTCTTCTTTTCGACGATGCGGGCCGACTTGCCGCGCAGGTTGCGCAGGTAATACAGCTTGGCGCGGCGCACCTTGCCGCGGCGCACCACCTTGATCGAATCGATCATCGGCGACATCACCGGAAACACGCGCTCGACGCCCTCGCCGTAGGAAATCTTGCGCACGGTAAAGCTCTCGTTGAGCCCGCCGCCGGAGCGGCCGATGCAGACGCCCTCATAGGCCTGCACGCGCGAGCGGTCGCCTTCTACCACCTTGACGTTGACGATCACGGTGTCGCCGGGCCCGAACTCCGGAATTTCCTTGCCGGCGGCCAGTCTGTCGTACTGCTCTTTTTCGAGCTCTTGAATGAGGTTCATCGTAAAATCTCCATCGGCGGCGCGCCGCAGCCTTAAAAGGCGCGCTTACGCGAACGTCCATCTATCCTGCCATTGCGCGGATTTGGCGCTGCTATACGGCATAGACAGGGCGTTGTCACCCGTCCGTCGTGTTTTTTGGGCGTTTTTGGCGGGCGTTTGCCCGCGCCGCCCACAAATCCGGCCGCCGGGCTCGGGTTAGTGCTTCGGCCTCCGCCTGACGCCACGCCGCGACCCTGGCGTGGTCGCCGGAGTTAAGGATTTCCGGGATCGGCTGACCCTCAAACGCCTGCGGACGGGTATATTGCGGGTATTCCAGTAGTCCGGCGGAAAAGCTCTCATCGGCCCCGGATTCAAGCTTGCCCATCACCCCCGGCAGCAGCCGGACACAGGCGTCCAGCAGCGCCAAGGCAGCGATTTCGCCGCCGGACAGCACGTAATCCCCGACCGAAACCTCCTCGAGCTGGCGGGCCTCGATGACCCGCTGGTCGATGCCCTCGAACCGCCCGCAGACGATCAAAGGTCCCGGCCCGGCCGCCAGTTCCGCCACGAGCGACTGGGTCAATGGCCGACCGCGCGGGCTCATCAACAGGCGCGGCCGATCCGGGGCGACGCCGGCCGCATCGACAGCTGCCGCCAGCACGTCCGCGCGCAGCACCATCCCCGGCCCGCCGCCGGCCGGGGTGTCGTCGACGCTGCGATGGCGGTCAGTGGCCGAGTCCCGGATGTCGCGCGCCTCCAGCTCCCATAGCCCCGACGCCAGCGCCTTGCCGGCAAGGCTTACGCCCAAGGGGCCGGGAAACATCTCCGGAAACAGCGTCAGCACGGTCGCGCGCCAGGTTTTGGGGTTCGAAGTCATGAGCGAGCCAACCCACCGTCATTGCGAGGAGCGAAGCGACGAAGCAATCCAGTCTTCCGGAGCCGCTTTCTGGATTGCTTCGCTGCGCTCGCAATGACGAAGATAGTCATTGCGGGTTCTCTTCGCCCTCGATTTCCGCCGGCAATTCGATCACCACGCGGTCGCCCGCGAGATCGACGGTCGGCACCACCGCATTGGTGAACGGCAGCAGCATGGTCGCGCCATTTGGCGGCGCGATTTCGATGATATCGCCGGCGCCGAAATTATGGATCGCGATGACGCGCCCGATCGGTTCGCCCGCCGCGTTCACCGCGGCGAGGCCGATCAAGTCGGCGTGGTAATATTCATCCGCATCCGTCGCCGGCAGTCTGTCGCGCGCAATGTAGAGCTCGATGCCGTTCAGCCGCTCGGCGTCCTCGCGCGTCGCTATGCCTTTCAGCGTCGCCACCAGATGACCCTTGGCCTCGCGGGCATGCGTCACTTCGAACTGACGCGCGCCGTCTTTGGTGGCGAGCGGCCCATAACGCTTCACCGCGAGCGGATCTTCGGTGAACGTCCACAACTTCACCGCGCCGCGCACGCCATGCGGCGCGCCGATCCGGGCGATGCAGATGTGTGCCGCCATCGCCCCGCCGCGCTTACTTCTTGGCGGCGGCAGCGGCAGCGGAGGCAGCAGCAGTAGCGGCTTCGGCGTTGGCCTTGCGCTGCTTGCGCGGCACGGCTTTTTCCGGATTGCTGCGCGCGGCGCGCTTGGCGACGCCGGCGGCATCGAGGAAGCGCGCCACGCGGTCGGACGGCTGCGCGCCCTTGGCGAGCCAGGCCTTCGTCTTGTCCATGTCGAGCTTCAGCCGGGCCTCGTTGTCCTTGGCCAGCAGCGGATTGAAATGGCCGAGCCGCTCGATGAAACGGCCATCGCGCGGAAACCGCGAGTCGGCGACGACGACGTGATAGACCGGACGCTTCTTGGTGCCTGCGCGTGCGAGGCGGATAACGACTGACATTCAATTTTCCTTTTGGTTGGTCGTGTTCGATTGATTTTGGAATTGCCGGCTTTGCCGAACAAGATTTTTTCGCCTGACGAGAATTTCGTTCACCTGTCGCTGCAACCTCAGTCGTGCAAAACAATACCCAACGGCTGATGAAATCGGGAATGCCAGCAACCCCGCCCAAACAGAGATATCGTTTGGTCGAACTATCCAAAACGCGTACCAGCACAACGTGCCGATTACGCCAAGCTCGATCGCTGCTCGGATTGCGCGATTACGTACAGCTGTTCGCTCCCCCGCATTGAGCGCCACCTGAGCGTCAGTGATTGGCGCGTCGTCCGCGTTCGGCTTAAGGGCGTCGATCATTTCTTCTTACCCAGCCCGGGAAAGCCGCCGAGGCCCGGCAATGTCGGCTTGCCACTTAGGCCCGTAAGTCCGGGCAGGTTCGGCAGGCCGGAACGCAGGCCGGCGGGTAAATCTTTCGGCAGCGACGGCAGGCCGCCTTGCGGCAGCCCGCCCGGCATCTTTTCGGCGAGCGCCTTCATCTGTTCCGGCGACGGCATGCCGCCGCCAAAACCCATCGCCTGCGCGATGCCGGCCATCGGGCCGCGCTTGCCCGATCCCATGGCTTTCATCATGTCGGCCATGTTGCGGTGCATCTTCAGCAGCTTGTTGACTTCCTCGACCTTTTGCCCGGCGCCTGCGGCAATGCGCTTTTTACGGCTGGCCTTGAGAAGGTCGGGGTTCTTGCGCTCCTGCCGCGTCATCGAATCGATCACCGCGACCTGGCGCTTCAAAATCCTGTCGTCGAGACCTGCGTTGGCGATCTGGTTTTTCATCTTCGCGATGCCGGGCATCATGCCCATCAGTCCGCTGATGCCGCCCATGTTGGACATCTGCATCAATTGCTCGCGCATGTCGTTGAGATCGAACTGGCCCTTGCGCATGCGCTCGGCGGTGCGCGCGGCCTTTTCCGCATCGATATGGGCTGCGGCTTTCTCGACCAGCGACACCACGTCGCCCATGCCGAGGATGCGCCCGGCGATGCGGCTTGGATGGAAGTCTTCCAGCGCGTCGGTCTTTTCGCCGGTGCCGATCAGTTTTATCGGCTTGCCGGTGACCGCGCGCATCGACAGCGCGGCGCCGCCGCGTCCGTCGCCGTCGACCCGCGTCAGCACGATGCCGGTAAGTCCGACGCGCTCGTCGAACGCGCGCGCCAGATTGACCGCGTCCTGGCCGGTGAGCGAATCCGCGACCAGCAGCACTTCATGCGGACTGGCGGCGGTTTTGATCTCGGCGGCTTCCGCCATCATCTCTTCGTCGAGCGTGGTGCGGCCTGCGGTATCGAGCAGCACCACGTCGTAGCCGCCGAGTTTTGCGGCTTCCAATGCGCGCTTGGCGATCTGCGCCGGCTTCTGGCCGGCAACGATCGGCAAGGTCTGGATGTCGAGATCGCGGCCGAGCACCGCGAGTTGCTCCATCGCCGCGGGACGATAGATGTCGAGCGAGGCCATCAGCACCTTGCGCTTGTCGCGCTGGGTCAGCCGGCGGCCGAGCTTTGCAGTGGTGGTGGTTTTGCCGGAGCCCTGCAGGCCGACCATCATGATCGCGACCGGCGGAACGGCGTTGAGGTCGATGGCCTGGCCGTCGGAGCCGAGCGTGGCGATCAGTTCGTCATGGACGATCTTCACCACCATCTGGCCGGGGGTGACCGACTTGACCACGGTGGCGCCGATCGCCTGCTCGCGGACTTTTTCGGTGAACGAACGAACCACGTCGAGCGAGACGTCGGCCTCCAGCAGCGCGCGGCGCACCTCGCGCATCGCGGCATCGACGTCGGCTTCCGTCAGCGCCCCGCGCCGCGTCAGCCGATCGAGAATGCCACCAAGCTTTTCCGACAGATTGTCGAACATCAGCGCTAACCCAAGGAGGGCCTTTCGGTGAAAGGCCTATGCAAACACGTTTGCGCCCGAGGGCGCATCGCGCTGTCGGGCGTTGACCTCCGGCCTCACGGGCCGGGCGGCGGGTCGAAAAGAACGTCCTTTCGAGATCAGGGTGACATACGCCACGGGAAAAGTAAGTCAATGCTGACTTACTTTTCTGAACCAGAAGCCTTGAAGGACTCGAGCTAGTAGGCTATATCTGACCGGTCAATCTGACCGGTCAAATGAAACATATTCAAGCATCAGAGGCCAAGGCCAAGTTCTCCGAATTGCTCGATCAGGTCGAGCAGGGCGAGACAATCGCGATCACGCGCCACGGAAAAGTCGTCGCCCATATTGCTCCGAATGAGGACGCGAAGCGGCTAAGCGCGCGCGAGGCAATCAAGGGCATCATCGAGTTGCGGAAGCACACGAAGCCCGTGACGGTCGAAGAAATCATCGCCTGGAAGAATGAGGGCCGGAAGTAGGATGCCGCTGGTCATCGACGCCTCGGTCGTTGCCGCATGGCATTTTCCCGATGAAAGAAGCGCCGAAGGCGATTCGATCATGGCGCGACTGGAGTCGGATAGTGCACGCATGCCGGCGCTCTGGTGGTTTGAAGTTCGAAACGTCCTGTTGATCGGCGAGCGTCGTGGCCGCACGGCACGCGAACACACTGAGCGGTTTTTCGATTTCTTACGCGGACTGCCGATCGAAATCGCTCCCTTTCCCCAGGAGTTGGCAGTACTGAACCTTGCCCGCCGGCATCAGCTCAGCTTTTACGACGCCTCGTATCTCGAACTAGCTCAACGCGAACGTATCGCACTGGCAACACTGGATCGGGCTTTGGTGCGAGCAGCCACAGCGGAGGGCGTGCGGCTGATCGGCGTTTGATCACGCTCAAAACTTCTCCTCGCCCCGATGCCGGACCGAATCCGGAAAATCCCGGTACAGCGCGAACTGCACGTTCTGGACCAGCGAGTTGATGCCGAAATGGATGCTCTCCACCGGCTCGCGGCGGCTGCCGACCCGGCCAAAGGCCTGATCAAGCTGTGCCATGCCGGTAAATTCCATCATCAGGTGGAATTCGCCGACCGGGGCTGCGCTGAGGCCCAGCTTGCGCCGCATCAGCCGCCAGCCCTGCATCAGGCCTTCGTTTTTCAGGTGATCCATATAGGCTTTGAGCCGATCGGAAAATTCCATATCGGATATTCCGGGCTTGAGATCGAACCACGCGTTGTAAATATCCATCGCCAATCCCATTTTGAACTCGCTTCACATATACAGCCTATCCTTCCCGCTCTCCCACCCGATTTATGACCCCGCCCCGTGTCCCTCACCCGCCGCCGGCTTCTGTCCCTGTTCGCCGGCCTCGCCGCGGCCGCGGGACTGTCGGCATTTTGGGTTTCCCGCATGCGCAATTATGAAGGCCCCGTCTCCGATCATTTCGACGGTACGCGGTTTTATGACCCCGACGGCTCGCCGCCGAAAAGTCTCGGCGAACTGCTGCGCTGGCAGCTCGGCAGCGACCGGCAGCGGCAGCCCTGGCCGGAGTGGGCGCCGAGCCCCTACGCCGATACGCCGCCGCCACGCGTGACTGGCGACAAGGTGCGGCTGTCGTTCGTCGGTCACGCCAGCTGGCTGATCCAGACATCGGGACTGAACATCCTGATCGATCCTTTGTGGTCGGACCGCGCCTCGCCTGTCAGCTTCGCCGGCCCGAAGCGGCATAACGCGCCGGGCATCGCATTCGACGCGCTGCCGCCGGTCGATATCGCGCTGGTGTCGCACGGCCATTACGATCATCTCGACGTCGCGACGCTGTCAAAACTGAACGCAAAATTCTCACCCCGCGTGATCACCCCGCTCGGCAATGACGCGACCATGCGCAGCGCCGACAATGCGATCCGTGCCGAGGCGTTCGACTGGCATGACCGCATCGAGCTTGGAAACGGCGTCGCGGTGACGCTGGTGCCGACGCGGCACTGGTCGGCGCGCGGGTTGTTCGACCGCAACAAGACGCTGTGGGCAAGTTTTGTGCTGGAAACCCCCGCCGGCAAACTCTACATCGTCTGCGATTCAGGTTACGGCGACGGCAAACATTTCCGCCGCGTCGCCGAAGCCTACGGTCCGCTGCGGCTGGCGATCCTCCCCATCGGCGCCTACGAGCCGCGCTGGTTCATGAAGGACCAGCACATGAACCCGGCGGATGCCGTGAAGGCTTTGGCCGATTGCGGCGCGGCGCAGGCGCTGGCGCATCATCACGGCACGTTTCAATTGACCGACGAAGCCATCGACGCGCCGGTGATTGCATTGGGTGAGGCGCTCGAGGCGGCGAAGATTCCGCGCGAGCGGTTTGCCGCGCTGAAGCCGGGGCAGGTGGTGGAGATTTAGAGCGACAACATCTCTACACGAGTCGTCCCGGCGAAGGCCGGGATCCATACGCCGTGTGTTATCGTTTTAGCAGTGGATCAAAGGACTTTTTGCAACAAGCGAGGCCAGGGGTTATGGGTCCCGGCCTTCGCCGGGACGACGCATTACTGCTACTGCCCCTGCGGCTTGATCGCCCACGACACGCTGACCGTCACATGCAGCGTTTCCTCGCCCTGCGCCACCGGCGCGGACGTCGCCATGCCGGCGGCCATTTTACGAAACGGCGTCGGTCCCGGCGCGCCCTCTTCGGAAATGCTGACCGGCGGACCGAGCGTGACGCCGGCGGCCCTGGCGTAGATCTCGGCCTTGCGGCGCGCATCCGCGATTGCCTGCTCGCGCGCGTCATCGAGCAGTTTCGAGGCCGCCGTCACCATGAAATTGATGCCGCCGAGTTCGTTGGCGCCGGCGCCGACCAGGATATCGATCGTGCCGGCGACCTTGCTGACGTCGCGCAGCTTGACGGTGACGCGATTGCTGGCGCGGTAGCCGACCACGGCGTTGGGGCCGCTGCGGTTGGGAGCATATTGCGGCTGCAGCGACAGCCGCGAGGTCTGGAAATCCTTCTCCTCGATGCCCGCGCCCTTCAGCGCCAGCAGCACCTTGCCCATCGCAGCATTGTTGGCCTCGGAGGCCTCGCGCGCGGTCCTGGCCTCGGTGCTGACACCGGCTTCGATCTGCGCCAGATCGGGCGGCACCGACACGCTGGCTTCGCCGCTGACGGAAATCGTCGCGACCGGCGCGACCTGCGCCAGCGCAGGGGCAGCCAGCAATCCGCTTGCGAGCACTGCTGCGAGCAACGGCGCCCGATCAGTTCGCGATTCCCGCAATCGCATCCGCAATCGCGATGGTACGTTTCGCCATATCCGCATGCAGTCTCTCCACCATCCGGCCGTCGAGTTGAATAGCACCGCGCGCGGCGTTTTCCGGCCGCTCGAATGCTGCGATGATTTTTCGCGCCTGCTCTACTTCCTCGGCGGGCGGCGTGAAGATCGCGTTGCAGGCCTCGATCTGGCCCGGATGAATCAACGTCTTGCCGTCGAAGCCGAGATCGCGGCCTTGCGCGCATTCCTGAGCAAAACCGTCGACATTGCTGAAATCGCTGTAGGGACCGTCGAGAATTTCAAGGCCATGCAGGCGCGTCGCCAGAATGCAGTGCGTGATCATCGGCAGCATCGCGGCGCGGCCGGGCTGCATCCGGATCCGGGTTTCCCGCGAGATGTCGTTCGGCCCGAACACGAAGCCGGCCAGCCGCATTTCGGAATCGCGCGAGCACGCCGCGAGTTCCTCGGCATGCAGCACCGCGCGCGCGGTCTCGATCATCGCCCAGACCCGGATCGACATGTGGGCGCCGACGTCGCTCAGGCGGTCGGCAATCACCGACAAATCCTCGACGCTGGAAATCTTCGGCACCAGAATGCCGTCAGGCCTGGCCTTGCCGGCCATGGTGACATCGTCGATCCACCACGGCGAATCCAGCGCGTTGACGCGGATCAGCACCTCGCGCCTGCCGAAGCCGCCGGCCGCGATCGCTTGCGCGATCTGGTCCCGCGCCATTGCCTTGGCGTCGGGCGCCACGGAATCCTCGAGGTCGAGGATGATGCCGTCGGCCGGGAGGTTGCGCGCCTTCTCCAGCGCCCGCGGGTTCGAGCCCGGCATGAACAGCAGGCTGCGGCGCGGACGGATCATGGCGGCGTTCCCCTGTGGATTTTGCTCCCTAGGCGATAACACCTCAACCCGCCGTCCGAAAGACTTGTTCCCGCGGGCCTCATATGGTTAGCCACTGCCATGTCATCGTTCCCGCCAAACCTGCTCGACGGCTACCGGACCTTTACCTCGCAACGGCTGCCCACCGAGCAGACCCGCTATCGCGAACTGTCCGTGCGCGGCCAGGCGCCGGAAGTGATGGTGATCGGCTGCTGCGATTCCCGCGTCTCGCCGGAAGTGATCTTCGACGCCGGCCCCGGCGAACTGTTCGTGGTGCGCAACATCGCCAATCTGGTGCCGGTGTATCAGCCCGACGGCGGCGCCCACGGCGTGTCAGCGGCGCTGGAATACGCCGTACAGGTCTTGAAGGTGAAACACATCGTGGTGCTGGGCCACGCCCAATGCGGCGGCATCCGCGCCTTTGTCGACAACATCGAGCCGCTGACGCCCGGCGATTTCATCGGCAAATGGATGTCGATGTTCATCAAGCCGGGTGAGAGGGTGGAGCAACGTGACCGCGAGACGATGCAGGATTTCACCACCCGTATCGAGAAGGCCGCGGTGTTTCGCAGCCTGGAAAACCTGATGACCTTTCCGTTCGTAAGGAATCTGGTCGAACAGGACAGGCTGCATCTGCACGGCGCCTATTTCGGCGTCGCCGAAGGTTCGTTGTTCGTGCTCGATCAGGCCGCAAAGGAATTTCGCGGGGTGAGGGAGAGCGCGTAGGGAAACTTACGTCGTCCCGGCGAAGGCCGGGATCCATAACCTCTGGCGTTTGTGTTGAGAAGGCCTCGACCACATCGCGCGATCAGCGGCGACACGGCGTATGGGTCCCGGCCTTCGCCGGGACGACGAATCTACTCCCCGCCGTGATCGCCGCCGCTCCAGCGATCGGACAGCGCCAGCATGGCCGCCGAGAATACGAACACCAGATGCACGCCGACCAGCCATGCCAGTTTGTTGGGATCGAACACGGTGTCGATATTCATGAAGGCCTTCAGCACCTGGATCGCCGAGATCGCGACGATCGAGGCCAGCAGCTTCTGCTTCAGCCCGCCGAAATTGACCTTGGTCATCCAGTCCGGCCAGTCGGGATGGCCGCCGGGATCGATTTTGGACACGAAATTCTCGTAGCCGGAAAACACCACGATCAGGATCAGATTGCCGGTGAGCGAGATGTCGATCAGGCCGAGCACGCCGAGGATGATGTCGGACTCCTTCGAGCCCGGCGCGTGGACGATGAACTCCCACAGCACCATGAAGAATTTCAGCATCAAGACTGCGAGTGAGACCACGAGCCCGAAATAGAACGGCGCCATCAGCCAGCGGCTGTTGAACAGCAGGTTTTCGAAGCCGGTCTCGACGCGCTTCAGTCGCGGATTGGGCCGATAGGGAGCCGGTTGTTCGGTCATTGGCCCTGCACTCCTCCGTCGTCATTCCGGGATGCGCACTCTTGGGCGCAGACCCGGAATCCAGCACCATGCACTGTTCTGGATTCCGGGTTCGCGCCCAAGAGGGCGCGCCCCGGAATGACGGTTCAGGTTACGCCGCCGCCTTTTTCTTGGCGCTGATCAGCTTGCGGTTGATCAGGCATTCGGCGATCTGGATCGCGTTCAGCGCCGCACCCTTGCGCAGATTGTCGGACACGCACCACAGCACCAGGCCGTTCTCCACCGTGGCGTCCTCGCGGATGCGGCTGATGTAGGTGGCGTCTTCGCCGGCCGCTTCATACGGCGTGACGTAACCGCCGGGCTCGCGCTTGTCGATCACTAGGCAGCCCGGCGCATTGCGCAGGATGTCGCGCGCCTCGTCGGCCGAGATCGGATTCTCGAATTCGATGTTGACCGCCTCGGAATGGCCGACGAACACCGGCACCCGCACGCAGGTCGCGGAAAGCTTGATTTTGGGATCAAGAATCTTCTTGGTCTCCATCATCATCTTCCACTCTTCCTTGGTGTAGCCGTCCTCCATGAACACGTCGATCTCGGGGATGACGTTGAAGGCGATACGCTTGGGGAATTTCTTGTTGATGAGCTCGCTGTTGGTGTAGACCGCCTTGGTCTGCGAAAACAGCTCGTCCATGGCGTCCTTGCCGGCACCCGACACCGACTGGTAGGTCGAGACCACGACGCGCTTGATCACCGCTCTGTCATGCAGCGGCTTCAGCGCCACCACCAGCTGCGCAGTCGAGCAGTTCGGGTTGGCGATGATGTTCTTCTTGGCAAAGCCAACAACCGCATCCGCATTGACCTCGGGCACGATCAGCGGCACGTCGGGGTCCATCCGCCACGTCGACGAGTTGTCGATCACGACGGCGCCGGCAGCCGCAATCTTCGGCGACCATTCCTTCGACACCGCACCGCCCGCCGACATCAGGCAGATGTCGACGTCGCTGAAATCGTAATGCTCCAGCGCCTTGCATTTCAGGGTGCGGTCGCCATAGGACACTTCGACGCCCATGCTGCGGCGTGACGCCAGCGCCACCACCTCGTCAGCCGGGAATTTGCGTTCGTTCAGAATGTTGAGCATTTCCCGCCCGACATTGCCGGTCGCTCCGACCAGCGCGACTTTGTAACCCATCGTTCACTCTCCGGACAAAAATGCTTCGCCTCGCCACGCGGCGGAAAGGGAAGAGGCAGCGCTTCTATGCGAGAAACGCAGTTAAGACAACGTTAGACCAGGTTCCGGGCGTTTTGATGCGATCAATTTTGGTGCTCCGCGCCGCCCAAATTCACCCGGCGCTGCGCAGCTTTGCCGACGAATGCAGCGGCGTATTGGCCCGCCTGATTGCCTATGTGGGGGTGCTGGCCCTGATCGCCATCATCGGCGTCAGTTTGTGGGACGAATTGCCGCTCAGAGCCATCGGCGATCCCGCCGCCAAATCCGCCTGGAGCGTGGCCGCCCGCTCGTACCCGGCATTCGCCGTCAGCCAGTTCGATTTGTCCGGCAAAACAGAGGCTTACGAAATCCTCCGGCATCCCGATGGCGGCCGCAAGGATGTGCTGCGCTGGGCCGCGCAGGGCGAAAAGCCCATTGCCGAACTTGAAATCTACCGGCCCGGCGGCGAATTGAGCCAGTCGGGGCCGCCGATCGCGGAAATCGCAGGCCGCATGGACCCCGATGGAATACGCGAGCTGCAGGCCGCGGGCGTGATCGACAGCAAATTCGGCGCGGTGACGCTGCTCGGTCTTAGCGACCGCGACGGCCGCGCGCGGCCCTGTCTCGGCTTCATCAAGGGGTTCGACCAACCCAATTTGCGGATCTCCGGCTGGTCATGCCAGGGCGACACGCTGCCGGCCCGGCGCGCCGCGATCGGCTGCATTTTGGACCGGCTGATGCTGCTCACGGCAGGAAACGACCCGAAACTGGCGGAATTTTTCGCCCGCGCCGAACTCAAACGCGGCCACTGCCCGCCAGCATCCGCCGCACCGGTCGCGTCATCCGATTGGGTGACCGGCGCGCAAAATCCCCGGCTGCGCGGCAGCCTCTGATCGGCGGTTTCGGCCAAGATGCTGGTTTTCATGCAACATTTCGCTCGACGCCGCATTATTGTGATGAGGTGTGGCCCAATTGACCTTGTGACGCCGTATAGGCGGCAGCTAAAATGACCCCAAACCGGACGTATGACGTCGCCTGCACCGTGAGGACCTGATGACCTTCAAATTCCCTGCCGCGAAAACCTTTGCGGTGTTGCTCGCGGCAGCCTCGGTGGTTGCGATCGGTCTTAGTGCCACGCAGGCCAATGCCGAGGTGAAGCGGAAATACGACGACCGGAGATACGATGATCGCGGCCGTCCCTATTATGGCCCAAACGGTCCCAACGTGGTCTATCAGCAGGGCCCGACCCGGATCTACGTGACCAAGCGCTCGTGGCTCGATGCCGGCACCGAAGTGCTTCCGGGCGAGCGCAAGTTTCAGGACTATGCTTTTCCGCCGGCGATCGGGTACCCATCGTTTGCCCGCGAAAACCGCAATCGCCCGATCGACCGCCAGCCGCTCAACACGCCGTCGGATCTCGGCGGATATCCGCAGGGGTTCCCGCTGTATTGAGGACGCCAACCTGGGTCGTCCCGGCGAACGCCGGGACCCATAACCCCTGGCGCTGCTTGTTGCAAAAGGCCTCTGCCCCACTGCCCAAACGATAAGACACGGCGTATGGGTCCCGGCATTCGCCGGGACGACGAAAAATTACGCGTGCAGCGCCTGCACTTCTTGCAGGATCGCCTCGCCCATCTGCGTCGTGCTGACCGCCGTGGTGCCTTCGGACTTGATGTCCGCGGTGCGCAGGCCCTTGGCCAGCACCGCCGCGATGGCGGAATCGACCTTGTCGGCCAGCGCCCCCATGTCGAACGAATAGCGCAGCGCCATGCCGAACGACGCGATCATCGCGATCGGGTTGGCGGCGCCTGAGCCCGCGATGTCCGGCGCCGAGCCGTGCACCGGCTCATACAGCGCCTTGCTTTTCTTGGTGCGCGGGTCGACGTCGCCGAGCGAGGCCGACGGCAGCATGCCGAGCGAACCCGTCAGCATCGCGGCGATGTCGCTCAGCATGTCGCCGAACAGATTGTCGGTGACGATGACGTCGAACTGTTTCGGCCAGCGCACCAGGCTCATGCCGCCGGAATCCGCGAGCTGATGCTCGAGCTCCACGTCCTGATATTCGCGCTTGTGCACTTGCGTCACCACCTCGTTCCACAGCACGCCCGATTTCATCACATTGCGCTTTTCCATCGAGGTCAGCTTGTTGCGGCGTTTACGCGCCAGATCGAAAGCGACCCGGGCGATGCGCTCGATCTCGTAGGTGTCGTAGACCTGGGTGTCGACGGCGCGCTTCTGGCCGTTGCCGAGATCGGTGATGGTTTTCGGCTCGCCGAAATACACCCCGCCGGTGAGCTCGCGCACGATCATGATGTCGAGGCCTTCGATCACCTCGCGCTTCAGGGATGAGGATTCCGCCAGCGCCGGATAGCAGATCGCCGGTCGAAGGTTGGCGAACAGCGCCATCTCCTTGCGCAGCCGCAGCAGGCCGGCCTCGGGGCGCGCCTCATACGGCACCTGATCCCATTTCGGCCCGCCCACCGCGCCGAAGATCACCGCATCGCTCGCCTGCGCCAGCGCCATGGTGGCGTCGGTGATCGAGACCTTGTCGGCATCATAGGCACTGCCGCCGACCAGGCCCTGCTCGGTCTCGAACTTCGCGATGCCTTGCCCATTAAGCCAGTCGATCAGCCGCTTCACCTCCACCATCACTTCGGGGCCGATGCCGTCGCCGGGGAGGAGCAGGAGTTTGTGGGTGGGCATATTGTTTCCTCAAAACCAGTTCGTCATGGCCGGGCTTGTCCCGGCCATCCACGTCTTGCTTCCTTCAAAGTAAGAAAGACGTGGATACCTGGCACAAGGCCGGGCATGACGAAAACATTGAAATCCGCGCGGAGTGCTAAAGCGGCCTTGCGCGATTGGCAAGACACCATTGCTTAGCCCGGCCTGTGCAACTGCACCCCGCCCTGCCACAATGCACCCCTGCCGGAGTGACCTGTGAAAACCCCCGACCATCCTTCGCCCTATCCGCATCCCGCGCGGTTGATCCTGATTGTTTCGCTGGCGCCGACGATCTGCCTGGGGATCGGCCGCTTCGCCTATTCGCTGGTGCTGCCGGACATGCGCGACAGCCTCGGCTGGTCGTACTCCGCCGCGGGCTTCATGAACACGATTAATGCCGTCGGCTATCTCGCCGGTGCGCTGGTTGCGGCGCGCGTCATCAAACGAATGGGGCTGACGGCCAGCGTACGCTGGGGAACGCTGGCGTGCGTCGCGTCGCTGGCGCTGTGCGCGCTGTCGGGCAATTTTGTCGTGTTGAGTTTTGCGCGGCTGCTGGCGGGATTGGGCGCGGCCGCCGGATTCATCGGCGGCGCCGCGCTGGCGGCAACGATCGCGCAATCGCGCCCGGCGCGGGCGAATTTTCTGCTCAGCCTGTTTTATGCCGGACCCGGACTTGGAATTCTGGCGTCGGGGCTGATCGCGCCGTTCACGCTGCAGGCGTTCGGGCCGGGCTCGTGGTGGATCGTGTGGTGGGCGATGACGTTGCTGACGATGGTCATGACGCTGCCGCTGCTGCTGGCGCCGATCGGGGCGGGCTCAGGCATAGCCGACGCGGCCCCGCAAAAGTTCGCCATAGAACCGGTGCTGATCTATCTGATCGGCTATTTCCTGTTCGGCGCCGGCTACATCGCCTACATGACCTTCATGATCGCCTATGTGCGCGACGGCGGCGGGGGTGCTGCCGCACAGAGCGCGTTCTGGTGCCTGATCGGGGTGAGCGCGTTCGTGACGCCGTGGCTATGGCGCCGCGTGCTGGCGATGGACCGCGGCGGCCTTTCCACCGCGATCATCCTTGGCGTCAACGCGGTCGGCGCGGGCCTGCCGCTGTTCGGGCACTCGCCGCTATTGCTTACCATATCAGCGCTGGTGTTCGGCGTTTCGTTCTTTGCGCTGGTGGGATCGACCACCGCCTTCGTGCGCTTCAACTATCCGCCGGCGGCATGGCCGACAGCGATCGCGGCGATGACGATTGCGTTCGGGGTCGGCCAGATACTGGGGCCGATCGCGACCGGCGCCATCACCGATGCGATGGGCAGTTTGTCCTATGCATTGAACGTATCGGCGGCGATGCTGGCGGTCGGCGCGGTGTTGGCGGCGTTTCAGAGGAGGTTGACACCAACACCCGTCATTCCGGGGCGCGCGTAGCGCGAGCCCGGAATCCATAACCACCATCGTGAGTATGGATTCCGGGCCTGCGCCAAGAGGCGCATCCCGGAATGACGAGGATCAACTCCCGCTGAAAGAATTATACCCCTGGTCTTCCCAGTAGCCGCCCTTGTAGTCGTTGGTGACTTCCATCGAGATCACGTATTTCGGATTCTTGAAGCCGAGTTTCGTCGGCACGCGGATCTTCATCGGGTAGCCGTAGATGCGCGGCAGGATTTCGTCGGCGAATTTGAACGACATCTGGGTCTGCGGATGCAGCGCGCTCGCCATGTCGAGCGGACTGTTATAGCCGTCGTAATCGGCGCACTGGAACCAGCAATACTTTGCACGGGTGTCGGCGCCGATGAGTTTGAGGAAATCGCGCAACGGCACGCCGGTCCAGCTGCCGATCGCGCTCCAGCCTTCGACGCAGATATGGCGCGTGACCTGTTTTACCTGCGGCAGCTTGTAAAGCTCTTCCAGCGTCCAGGATTTCTTGTTCTCGACCAGACCCCGCACCTCGAGCTTCCAGTCCGCGGCCTTGATGTCCGGCGCGTCGTCCTGATCGTAATAGCCGTTGAACGGGAACGGCCGCGTGATCGCGCTCTCCGGAAAGGTCGGCGCCAGCGCGTTGGGATTGAACATCGCCGCCTGCACGCCGTCATTGAATTTTGAGATCTGCTTCAGCATGTTGTCGGCGGAGAAACTGTCCGAGACGTCGCAGCCGGTCAGCAGCGTCAACGCGCCGAGGCTGGCTCCGCCGGCGATGAAGCGGCGCCGCGAAAGCTCAGGCATCAGCTTTGTGGCGTCCTTGATCAGCAGATTCTTGTCGACGCCGGGGATCAGCAGTTTTCGGATGCGGCCCATGATTGTTTCTCCTCGAATCTCAGCGGCCGATAATCATGGCGCGCAGGCTCTTCGGCACCAGCAGCGCCAAGGCGACATGCACGACCATAAATGCGACGATCGCGGCCATGCAGAAGAAGTGAACGTAGCGCGCGATTTCATAGCCGCCGAACAGCGCGGTCAAATATTGCAGCTGCACCGGCTTCCAGATCGACAGGCCCGACAGCACGATCAGCACGCCGACCACGATGATCCCGGCATAGAGCAGTTTTTGCACGTAATTGTATTTGGTGAGGTCCTCATGCGACAGCTTGCCGGTCAGCGCCGCCTTGGTGTCCGTGATCACGCCTTCGGTTGTGATCGGCAGCAGCTTCTTGCGAAAACGTCCGGTGGCAAAGCCGAGCACGAGATAGACCAGGCCGTTGACCATCAGCAGCCACATCGCCGCGAAATGCCACAGCAGCGCGCCGCCGAGCCAGCCGCCGAGCGTGATCGAGCTGGAGAATTTGAAATTGAACAGCGGCGAGGCGTTGTAGATCTGCCAGCCCGACATGATCATCAGGATCATCGCCACGGCGTTGATCCAGTGCACCGTGCGCACCCATGCCGGCTGAATCACCTTGGCGGGGGCGGAGGCCGCGTGTTCCTGGCTGGCTGTGATGCTCGACATGGCTCGCCCGTTACGAAGGTCAATATGCGTTTATACGCCGGAACCGTCAGTTTCGTTACTGCGACATAGGCAATCAGCTCGATTTTACTACCCGTCATTCCGGGGCGTCGCCAATGGGCGCAGCCCGTTGGCGACGAACCCGGAATCCAGAAAGTATTACCTGTGTCTGGATTCCGGGTTCGCGCGAAGCGCGCGCCCCGGAATGACGTCAGCGTTCACGAAAAAGCGAGCCGGGTTGCCCCGGCTCGCCTGTTTGCATCCCTTTCGGGGACGCGCGCGCTTCCTGTGGGGACAAGGCAGGTGCGCGGAGGTTGAGTGCGACGTTACGACGCCGGCATCAGCACGGTGTCGACCACATGGATCACGCCGTTGGACTGGTTGACGTTGGCGATGGTGACGGTCGAGGAACCGCCCTTGGCATCGACGATCATCACGGTGTCGCCGGAGCGCTTCACGGTCAGCTGTTCGCCTTCGACGGTCTTGAGCTTCTTGCCGTCGGTCAGGCTGGAGGCTTCAAGCTTGCCGGCCACCACATGGTAGGTCAGGATCTTGGTCAGCGTCGCCTTGTTCTCGGGCTTCACCAGCGTATCGACGGTGCCCGCCGGCAGCTTGCCGAAGGCGGTATTGGTCGGTGCGAACACCGTGAACGGGCCCTTGCCTTCCAGCGTCTCGACCAGGCCGGCGGCCTTCACGGCTGCGACCAAGGTGGTGTGGTCCTTGGAATTGACGGCGTTCTGGATGATGTTCTTGGAGGGGAACATCGCCGCACCGCCGACCATCACGGTCTTCTCGCCGGACAGTTCGCTCTTCATCATTTTCTTGTCTTCGGCACTGGCCGGCACAATGACGGAGGCCGTGAGGGCGAGCGCGCTGAACGCGACCGCCGAAAGAAGTGCAATACGCTTGGACATGGATCGTCTCCCGATGGATGTTGACAGCCCGCAGGAATCTGCCGGGCGATAAGGGGTAACAACGGAGGCGCCGGTTGCCTGGAGGCTGACTGCGTCGCCGTTGGGCCGAGCTACGGGAGGGGTTTGGGCGGGTTTCGGAAAAAACTTTTTCGTGTTGTTTGAAACTAATTGCGCAGAGGTACGTGTCCCGGGCGCGATGCAGCACGAAGTGCTGCTTCGCAGAACCGGGACCCCGGTTCTGCAGCGCACCGCTGCGCAAGTGCTACGCGCT
Organism: uncultured Alphaproteobacteria bacterium; assembly: GCA_963710045.1. Classification (GTDB taxonomy): domain Bacteria; phylum Pseudomonadota; class Alphaproteobacteria; order Rhizobiales; family Xanthobacteraceae; genus Bradyrhizobium. The sequence goes on from CAVPZO010000057.1 coordinate 116,453, forward strand.
GCGCTGCGCCCGGGGCACGCCGCCGCTAATCCCGACTGATCGGCGTCTGAATGAATCCCCTATTCCACGTGGGGCTGATCAGGATCTCGTTCATGCAGACCCGCGGCGGCATGCTGGCGACGAAGGCGATGGTGCGGCCGAGGTCTTCGGACTGCAGCATCCTCGCCTGCTCTTCCTCGCTCGGCACCACGGGGCGCAGTTTCAAAATCGGCGTGGCGACTTCGCCCGGCGACAGGCAGCAGGCGCGCAGGCCGTTGACGCACTCATCCATATTGAACGAATGGGTCAGCGCCAGCACCGCGTGCTTGGTGGTGGTGTAGGCCGGCCCCGGCATTTTCGACACATGCCGCCCCGCCCACGACGCGACATTGATGATGATGCCATCCTTTTGCGCGCGCATCGCCGGCAGCACCGCGCGCATGCAGTACAAAACGCCGTTGAGGTTGATATCGACGAGCTTGTCCCAGCCTTCCAGTTCCATGTCTGCCCAGCTGCGTTTCGGCACGTTGATCCCGGCGCTGTTGACCAGGAGGTCGATGCGGCCGTAGCGGCTGAGAATTTGCTCGGCGGCCTTGTGGACGTCATCGGCCTTGCTGACGTCGAGCGCGAGCGCCTCGGCCTTGCCGCCGCCTGTCGTGATCTTCTTGACCACGGCGTCGAGCGCATCCTTGCGGCGCCCCGAAACCACCACGGTCCAGCCATCCGCGGCGAGCGCTTCCGCGCCGGCTTCGCCGATGCCGCTGCCGCCGCCGGTCACCCAGGCCACGCGTTTCCCGTTCTTTGACATGCAAACTGTCTCCGTTGCTTTGTGAAGGGCGTTTTTGCTATTCAACTTAAGCGGCCGATCAGACCGCTGCCCTTTCGGAATGATGCATGAACACCACCGCCAACGCCAACCTGTTTTCCCGCCTGTTCGACGGTCTCGATGACCCCAACCGGCTCGCGATTGAAACCGTGGACGGTCAGCGCATCACCTACGGCGATCTGATCGCCCGCGCCGGGCAGATGGCGAATGTATTGGTGAAGCGCGGCGTCAAGCCGGGCGACCGCGTTGCAGCACAGACCGAAAAATCGGTGCCTGGGCTGGTGCTGTACCTCGCCGCGGTGCGCGCCGGCGCGGTGTATCTGCCGCTCAACACCGCTTATACGCTGAACGAGCTGGAATATTTCATCACCGACGCCGAGCCGTCGCTGGTGGTATGCGACCCGTCGAAGGCCGACGGCATCGGCGCCATCGCGGCGAAGGTAGGCGCCAGGGTCGAGACATTGGGCGCTGATGGCAAGGGCTCGCTGACTGACGCAGCCGCCGCCGAGAAGCCGGAATTTGAAACGGTGGCGCGCGACGACGACGATCTCGCCGCGATCCTCTACACCTCCGGCACCACCGGCCGTTCCAAGGGCGCGATGCTCAGCCACGATAATCTGGCGTCGAATTCACTGAGCCTGGTCGGCTACTGGCGCTTCACGAACAAGGACGTGCTGATCCACGCGCTGCCGATCTATCACACCCACGGCCTGTTCGTGGCCAGCAACGTCACGCTGTTCGCCCGCGCCGCGATGATCTTCCTGCCGAAATTCGATCCCGAGCTGATCATCAAGCTGATGGCACGCGCTACCGTGATGATGGGCGTGCCGACGTTTTATACGCGGCTGCTGCAAAGCCCGGCGTTGACCAAAGAGGCGACCAGCCACATGCGGCTGTTCGTTTCCGGCTCCGCGCCGTTGCTCGCCGACACCCATCGCGAATGGGCTGCGCGTACCGGCCACGCCGTGCTGGAGCGCTACGGCATGACCGAAACCAACATGAACACCTCGAACCCCTATGACGGCGACCGCGTGCCCGGCGCGGTCGGCCACGCGCTGCCCGGCGTATCCGTGCGCGTCACCGATCCCGAGACCGGCAAAACGCTGGGACCGGAAACCATCGGCATGATCGAGGTCAAGGGCCCCAACGTATTCAAGGGCTACTGGCGGATGCCGGAAAAGACCAGGGCCGAGTTTCGCGACGACGGTTTTTTCATCACCGGTGACCTCGGCAAGATCGACGCCCACGGCTATGTGCACATCCTCGGCCGCGGCAAGGATCTGGTGATCTCCGGCGGCTTCAACGTATACCCGAAGGAAATCGAGAGCGAGATCGACGCCATGCCCGGCGTGATCGAGGCCGCGGTGATCGGCGTGCCCCATGCCGATTTCGGCGAGGGCGTCACCGCGGTGGTGGTGTGCGACAGCAACGCCGGCGTCGACGAAGCCGCGGTACTGAAGGCGCTCGACGGACGGCTGGCGAAATTCAAGATGCCGAAGCGCGTGTTCATCGTCGACGAACTGCCGCGCAATGCCATGGGCAAGGTGCAGAAGAATATCTTGCGCGATACGTATAAGGGGATTTACGCGAAGTAATCTCAACGTCGTCATCCCCGCGCAGGCGGGCACCCATAACCCCTGGCGTTTGTGGTCAAGGTTGGCGTTGCAGCGGCGGTTTTCAACTGGAACGACACGGCGTATGGGTCCCCGCCTTCGCGGGGACGACAACGCCGCTTCATTCGATCACCTCGTCGGCGCGGGCGAGCAGCAGCGGCGGCACGGTGAGGCCGAGCGCGCTCGCGGCCTTGAGGTTGACGATGAACTCGAGCTTGGTCGGTTGCTCGACCGGCAGATCGCCCGGCTTTGCGCCGCGAAAAATCTTGTCGATCAGGCTGGCGGAGCGGAAATAAAGGTCCGGATAGCTGACCCCGTAAGCCACAAATCCGCCGGCGTCGACGAACTCCCTGGACGGGTAAATGGTCAGCAGGCGGTGCTTTGCCGCCAGATCGGCAATCAACTGCCGGTTTTCCTGGATCAGGCCGTCGATGCCGACCAGCAGCGTATCGACGCGGCGCGCAGCCGCGGTTTCGAACGCGGCCGGGATGTCGTCCCGGCTTCTCACATCCAGCAGGGACACCTCGATGCCAAGCGCCTTCGCCGCCTTTCTGGTTTCCTCCCATTGCGGCGGCACGACGGGATTGCCCATGTTGGAGAAAAAAGCCGCGGTCGAATTTCCGGGCCGCAGTTCCTTCAGCAATTCGACCCGCTTGCCAGCCAGCTCGGTGACGAACGCGCTCAACCCCGTCACATTGCCGCCCGGCCGCGCCAGGCTGGCAACAACCCCCACGCCGAGCGGCTCGCCGATCGCGGCCATCACGATCGGGATCGATTCGGTGGCACTCTTTGCCGCGCGCGCGGCGGGCGTGCCCCGCGTCACGATCAGATCGGCACGAAGCCGCACCAGTTCGTCTGCGAGCGCCGGAAAACGCCCGGCATCGCCATCGGCCGAACGATACTCCAGAACGTAATTCTGCTTTTCGACGTATCCCAGTTCGCGCAAGCCCCGCCGCAGCGCGTCGATATTTTGCGCATTGGAGGCGAGCGACACCGTCTCCAGCATTCCGATGCGATGGATTTTTGCCGGCTGCTGCGCGCGTGCGACGAGCGGCCACGCGACCGCGCCGCCGAGTCCTGCGATGAATTCACGTCGCCTCATTCGAATGCCCCGAATACGGGACAATTTTGAGCCTATTCGAGCCGCAACACAACGACGGCATTGGTCGCTCCGGGTCGAAATCGAATGGCCGGACTTTGCAACCGCGGCAAAACCTTACAGCAGGCTCACCACGAACCGGGCGCCGACGATGAACATGTAGCAGCCGAACGCCATCTCCAGCGTGCGCTTTGACATCGCATGCGCGGCGCGCACGCCGAGCGGCGCGGTCAGGAGGCTGGTCGGCATCACCAGCACGGCGCCGATCAATGAGACGTAGCCGAGCGCGAACGGCAATTGCAGCGCGGTGACATCGGGATAGCGCGCGGCCGCGGGCCAGCCGGCATAGACGTAGCCGATTGCACCGGGGATCGAGATCAGCACCGCCAATGCCGAGGACGTCGCCACCGCCTGATGAATCGGCCGGCCGTAAAACGTCATCAGCAGATTGGAGAACAGCCCGCCGCCGACCCCCATCAGGGTCGAGAGCAGTCCGACCAGTCCGCCATAGACTTTCATCAGAAAGCCGCTCGGCAGCGTGTCGCCGAGCCGCCACGAATCGCGCCCGAATAACAGCCGTACCGCGGCCGACCACGCCACCGCGACAAACACGATTTTGAACAGCCGCTCCGGCGCATAGCGCGCGATCACGCTGCCGAGGATGACGCCGGAAATCACCGGCACCGCCCAGACGCGCAGCACCGCCATGTCCACCGCGCCGCGGAGATAATGCGCGCGGAACGAACTGATCGAGGTCGGGATGATGATGGCCAGCGAGGTGCCGATGCACAGCGGCATCCGCACCTCGAGCGGCACGCCGGCAAGCCGGAAGCACTCATAAAACACCGGCACCAGGATGGCGCCGCCGCCAATGCCGAACACGCCGGCGAGAAATCCGGCCAGCGCACCCACCGCGACCAGCAATGCCGCCAGTTCGAGCAGCTCGGAGACGTTCAACCCTGCGACCAGCATTCCCGCCCCGTTTGCCCAGATCGTCATGCGCGGCTTGACCCGCGCATCCATCCATCTTCGCAAGACTCTTTCGAAGAGGATGGATTGCCGGGTCAAGCCCGGCAATGACGCCAGGGATTCTTTCGCCTGAATCAAGCTTCAGCCGCATCACCCATCAACCCCGGAGGGCGGTGTCAATGCACACCATTGCAGGGCTCATCTGAAACTATGAACAATCATTCGCAAACCGCGATTTCGGCGTTGCACAGAGGGTGTCGAGTTCGTAAATAGAAATCCTCACTTGCGATCCCCGAACCGGGCCGCTCGCGCTGGTCCGCAACCGTCAAAAGCCGCCATGACCGCCAGGATCGAACGCCCGCTTTCGCCGCATCTGCAGACCTACCGCTGGACCCTGACGCTGGCGATGTCCATCACCCATCGCATCACCGGCATCGGGTTGTATTTCGGCACCTTGCTGCTGGCGTGGTGGCTGATCGCCGCCGCCTCGGGACCCGGCGCCTATGCCAACGTGCAGGGCTTTACCTCGAGCTTCATCGGCCGCCTGATCGTGTTCGGCTACACCTGGGCGCTGATGCACCATCTGCTCAGCGGTATCAGGCATTTCATCTGGGACCTCGGCTACGGCTTCAAGGCCACCGAGCGCGAAGCCCTGACCTGGGGCGCGCTGATCGGCGGCATTTCGCTGACCGTGCTGCTGTGGGTCGGCGCCTATGCGATGGGAGGCGGACGATGAGCCTCAACGAATCGCACGGCTCGCCGCAAAAGGCCTCTTCGATGCGCACGCCGCTCGGCCGCGTCCGCGCGCTCGGCGCCTCGCATTCCGGCACCTCCGATTTCTGGCGCCAGCGCGTCACCGCGGTGGCGATGGTGCTGCTGATCGTGCCGGTGATCGTGGTGGTGATGATGCTGCTCGGGCGCAACCAGGCTGGTGCGGCGCAAATTCTCGGCTCGCCGGCGGTCGCGATCATCCTCTTGCTGTTCATCATCACAAGCTGCTGGCACATGAAGATCGGCATGCAGGTCGTGATCGAAGACTACATTCATAACGAGAAGCTGAAGCTCGCTTCCATCATGGCCAACAACTTCTTCTGTTTCGTCGTGGCGCTGGCCTCGATCTACGCCATTCTTAAACTGTCATCTGGAGTCTCAGCGCATGGCTCAAGGCAATGGCAAAAACGGCAGCAGCCCCGCCACCAACGGCCACGCCTATCCGATCGAGGACCACACCTACGACGTCGTCGTGGTCGGCGCCGGCGGCGCCGGCCTGCGCGCGGTGGTCGGCTGCAGCGAAGCCGGCCTGCGCACCGCCTGCATCACCAAGGTTTTCCCGACCCGCTCGCATACCGTGGCGGCGCAAGGCGGCATCTCGGCCGCGCTCGGCAACATGCACAAGGACGACTGGCGCTGGCACATGTACGACACCGTCAAGGGGTCGGACTGGCTCGGCGACCAGGACGCCATCGAATACATGGTGCGCAACGCACCGGAAGCCGTCTATGAGCTCGAGCACTGGGGCGTGCCGTTCTCACGCACCGAAGACGGCAAGATTTATCAGCGGCCGTTCGGCGGCATGACGCTGGACTATGGCAAGGGCCAGGCGCAGCGCACCTGTGCTGCCGCCGATCGCACCGGCCATGCCATGCTGCACACCATGTACGGCCAGGCGCTGCGCCATAACGCCGAGTTCTACATCGAATTCTTCGCCATCGACCTGATCATGGATGACCAGGGCGTCTGCCGCGGCGTGGTGGCGCTCAAACTCGACGACGGCACGCTGCATCGTTTTCGCGCGCAGACGACAATTCTTGCGACAGGCGGCTATGGTCGCGCGTACGCCACCTGCACCTCGGCGCATACCTGCACCGGCGACGGCAGCGCGATGGCGCTGCGCGCGGGCCTGCCGCTGCAGGACATGGAGTTCATCCAGTTTCATCCCACCGGCATCTACGGCGCGGGCTGCCTCGTCACCGAGGGCGCGCGCGGCGAAGGCGGCTATCTGGTCAATGCCGAGGGCGAGCGCTTCATGGAGCGCTATGCGCCCTCAGCGAAAGACCTCGCCTCGCGCGACGTGGTGTCGCGCGCGATGACCATCGAGATCCGCGAAGGCCGCGGCGTCGGCAAGAAGAAAGACCACATCTACCTGCATCTCGACCATCTCGATCCCAAGGTGCTGCACGAACGGCTGCCCGGCATCTCGGAATCGGTGCGGATTTTCGCCGGCGTCGACGTCACCCGCGAACCGATCCCGATCGCGCCGACGGTGCACTACAACATGGGCGGCATCCCCACCAATTATCACGGCGAAGTGCTGACCAAGAGCAACGGCGACGACAACGCCATCGTGCCCGGCCTGATGGCGCTCGGCGAGGCGGCTTGCGTCTCCGTGCACGGCGCCAACCGGCTCGGCTCCAATTCGCTGATCGATCTTGTGGTGTTCGGCCGCGCCGCGGCACTGCGTTGCGCCGAAAAACTGACGATCAACGGCAAGCAGCCGGACCTGCCGGCCGGTTCCGCCGACAAGGCGCTCGGCCGGCTCGACCACTATCGTTACGCCTCCGGCGGCACGCCGACCGCGAAACTGCGCGACGGCATGCAGCAGGTGATGCAGAACAATTGCGCGGTGTTCCGCACCGGCGAGGTGCTGCATGAAGGCCAGGACTTGATCCACAAGGTGCATGGCGGGATCGGCGACATTTCCGTCACCGACCGTTCGCTGACCTGGAATTCCGACCTGGTCGAGACGCTGGAGTTCGACAATCTGATCGTGCAGGCGGTGGTGACGATGGATTCCGCCGCCAACCGCACCGAGAGCCGCGGGGCCCATGCGCGGGAGGATTTTCCCGAGCGCGACGACAGGAACTGGATGAAGCACACGCTGGCCTGGATCGACGAGCGCGGCACCACCACCATCGACTACCGCCCGGTGCACGACTACACCATGACCAACGACGTGCAGTACATCCCGCCCAAGGCAAGGGTGTATTGATGATAACCCGTCATTCCGGGGCGACGCGAAGCGTCGAGCCCGGAATCCATAACCACCGGGCCTGCGCCAAGAGCCGCATCCCGGAATGACGAAAGTAAATTGGCCGCCTCGATAAGTTCAGGAAGCATCATGGTTGAATTCGCACTCCCGAAGAACTCAAGGATCAGCGGCGGCAAGACCTGGCCAAAATCGGCCGGCGCGACGCAGACCCGCGAATTCAAGGTCTATCGCTGGAATCCGGACGACGGCAAGAATCCCAGCGTCGATACCTATTTCATCGACACCGAAGATTGCGGGCCGATGGTGCTGGACGGCCTGATCTGGATCAAGAACCACATCGACCCGACGCTGACCTTCCGCCGCTCCTGCCGCGAGGGTGTCTGCGGCTCCTGCGCCATGAACATCGACGGCAAGAACACGCTGGCCTGCACCATGTCGATGCACGACGTGAAGGACGGCGCGGTCAGGATCAATCCGCTGCCGCACCAGCCGGTCGTGAAGGACCTGGTGCCTGACCTGACCAATTTCTACGCGCAGTATGCCTCGATCGAACCGTGGCTGAAAACCACTACGGCGACGCCGCAGAAGGAATGGAAGCAGAGCCACGAGGACCGCGAAAAGCTCGACGGCCTCTACGAGTGCATTCTGTGCGCGTGCTGCTCGACCTCGTGCCCGAGCTACTGGTGGAACAGCGAACGCTTCCTCGGCCCCGCCGCGCTGCTGCAGGCGACGCGCTGGATCAAGGACTCGCGCGACGAGGCCACCGGCGAGCGGCTCGACAATCTCGAGGACCCGTTCCGGCTCTACCGCTGCCACACCATCATGAACTGCGCAAAAGCCTGCCCGAAAAGCCTCAACCCGTCCGAGGCGATCGCCGAACTCAAGATGATGATGGTCGAACGGCAGGTGTGAGGGCTCGTGTCCCGGGCGCGATGCAGCGCGTAGCCCTTGCGAAGCGCTGCTTCGCAGAACCGGGACCCCGGTTTTCTTCGAGTCGCAAGTAACCGGGACCCCGGCTCTGCAGAGCACCGTTCCGCAAGCGCTCCACGCTGCGCTGCGTCCGGGGCACATGGCTTTGTAAACGCTGACTAAAAAATTTTTTCGCATTCCTTATCCCCGTCCCCAAAACCTGCCTTATCCTGCTCGCGTCCTGTCCGATGAGGGGCCGCTTTCTAGAAGCGATCCTTCAGCGGGCAGAGCGAAAGCTGGCCGGACCGGGGCGCCCCGGAACGGTCGACAGGCCGGTGGCCAGGTGGAGCGCCGGGAGGCGCTGCGCCCTACGTCACTGGGCGCGCGCGGTGCCTTGCCGCGCGAGGTGGGTACGTTAATCCCGCCTCCAGGGGTGCCTCGCAAGCACCCTGGCGCCTCCCGCCGCTCCATCGCCTCGCGCGGTTCGCGAGGGACTGGCAAACCTCGCACGCATTGCGCCGCGAGAACGCGGAGGCTTGGCTGTTTGAAATTCGAATTTGGAAATTGGCAACGCGCCGAAACACATTCTGCGTCGTCCCCGCGCAGGCGGGGAGGTGGATTCACATTCGAAGTGCAACACTTCGGAGAAGGCCTCGGCTGGTGTTCTGAAGTCAAGGCATTTGCGCGGAGTGTGGTTGTAGGCTGCGACGAGCGCCCGAAAGCGCCTGTTGGGGAGCGTGGCCAGGTCGGTCTTGCGGGGCAGGAAGCGGCGCATCCGGCCGATTGCGTTCTCGATGCCGCCCTTTTGCCAGGGAGCGTAACGATCGCAGAAGAAGGTTGCGATCGACAGCCGATGCAGCGCGCTGTGGCGAGCGAACTCGGTGCCGTTGTCGAAGGTGACGGTTCGACGGAGGCTTGACGGCAAGCCGCTGAACAGTCTGACGAGATGGCGCGCCACGCCGTGAGCTGCCTTGTTGAGGGGCCGCACCGCCAGCAAGAGGCGGGAGGTGCGCTCGTGCACGGTCAGGACGGCCTGGCCGTATCTTGAGAACAGCATGAGGTCGGCTTCCCAGTGGCCGGGGGTCCTGCGATCGTCGGCATCCGGAGGGCGTTCAGCCAAGGAAACACGGCCTTCGATGAGGGTTGCCGAGCTTCCGCCCCTCCTTCCGCGAAAGCCACGCTTGCTCTTGCCGCGCGGCAGATAGTGCCGCCAACGGTAGTCCTTGGTGCGAGCCATCTGGGCGTAGATGAAGCGGTAGATGCTCTCGTAGGAGATCACCTTGCGGCCGGCCTCGCGCGCCAGCCGGCCGGCGATCTGTTCGGGCGACCAGCCGCACTTCAGCCGGTCGATCACCGCACGGCGCAGGAAGGGCTCCCGTTGTAGGCGTGCGCCCTTCCAGCGCCGTGCTCGGGTCCGTTGATCCGCGTAGCTCGGCCTGTAGCCGATCTGCTTGCCCTGATTGCGCTTTATCTCGCGAGAGATCGTCGATGGCGAGCGATCCAGAGCTGCAGCGATCTGCCGGATCGAGCACCCGTCGGCTCGAAGTCGGGCAATCTCGCATCGTTGATCCAGTGAAAGCTGGTCGTACCGCTGTCCCATCGCAACACCCCCTCCGGGAAGTGTTGCACTTCGTTTGTGAACTCAGGGGACCCATACGCCGTGTCGCCCGTGTTCTGGATAGCGTCAGTGGCCTTGTTGAGCCATGAGGTCTTCTGGAACCCGAGGGAACCTTTTGAAATCCCTGCCGTTATCGCGGCATGGCCAAGCATCCCGCCAAAAAATCCGCCGCGAAGAACGCCAGGAAGAAGCCGCCGATCGTCGAGGTCGTCGCCGAGGACGGCGATCACGTCGATCCACCGCCGCCAGAAGTCGTTGAGCCGGATCCGGAATTAACGCCCGAGGAGGCCGAGGAAGCGCGCAAGGATTATCTGCTGACGCGGTTCTGGATCAGCGCGCGCGGATACTGGGGCAAGAAAGGCGGCCGGCTGGCGTGGGTGTTTTCGATCGGCCTGCTGATCCTGATCGTCGCCCATGTCGGCTTTCAATACGGCATCAACCTCTGGAATCGCGCCATCTTCGACGCCATCGAAAAGCGCGATTCCGCAACCGTGTTCTATCTCACCGGCATTTTCTTTCCGCTCGCGATCGGCAGCGTGCTGATCGGCGTGGCGCAGGTGTACGCGCGGATGGGAATCCAGCGCCGCTGGCGCGCTTGGCTCACCAGCTCGGTGCTGACGCGCTGGCTCGCCAGTGGACGCTACTACCAGCTCAACCTGGTTGGCGGCGATCACAAGAATCCGGAATACCGCATCGCCGAGGATTTGCGGATCGCCACCAACTCGCCGGTGGATTTCGCCGCCGGCGTTACCTCGGCATTTCTTTCCGCGACCACTTTCATCGTGGTGCTGTGGACCATCGGCGGCGCGCTGACGGTGACGATCGCGGGCTCGACGGTCACCATTCCCGGCTTCCTGGTGATCGCCGCGGTGCTGTATGCCGCGATCGCATCGGGCTCGATCATGACCATCGGCCGCAGCTTCGTGCAGGTGTCCGAAGACAAGAACCAGGCCGAGGCGGAATTTCGCTACACCCTGACGCGGGTGCGCGAAAACGGCGAAAGCATCGCGCTATTGGGCGGCGAGGAGGAAGAGCGCGACGGCATCGACAAGACGTTTACCAACGTGCTGCGGCAGTGGTCGCGGCTGGCCGGCCAGCATATGCGCACCACGCTGGTATCGCAGGGATCCAGCCTGATCGCGCCGGTAGTGCCGTTATTGTTATGCGCGCCGAAATTCCTCGACGGCAGCATGACGCTCGGACAGGTGATGCAGGCGGCGTCCGCTTTCACCATCGTGCAGACCGCGTTCGGCTGGCTGGTCGACAACTATCCGCGGCTGGCCGACTGGAACGCCTGCGCCCGGCGCATCGCCTCATTGATGATGTCGCTCGACGGGCTCGAGCGCGCCGAACGCGGCGACGGGTTCGGCCGCATTCAGCGCGGCGAGACCGAGGGCGATACCATGCTCAGCCTGAACGATCTGTCGGTGACATTGGACGACGGCACCGCCGTGGTCGACGACACCGAGGTCGCCATCGAGCCCGGCGAGCGGCTGCTGGTGGCCGGCGAGTCCGGATCGGGCAAAAGCACGCTGGTGCGCGCTATCGCAGGTCTTTGGCCATGGGGCGGCGGCAGCGTCAATTTCCATCCCGACCGGCGGCTGTTCATGCTGCCGCAAAAACCCTACGTGCCCTCGGGCACGCTGCGCCGCGCGGTGGCGTATCCAGGCGCCGCGGAAGACTGGACCACCGAACAGATCGGCGAAGCGCTCGACAAGGTCGGCCTCAAGCACCTCATCGAAAAAATCGAGGAAGACGCGCCGTGGGACCAGACATTGTCGGGCGGCGAGAAACAGCGGCTCGCCTTCGCGCGGCTATTTTTGCATAACCCCGATATCATCGTGCTGGATGAGGCGACCTCCGCGCTGGACGAGAAAAGCCAGGACAAGATGATGGCGCTGATGACAAAAGAATTGCCCAAGGCCACCGTCGTCAGCGTCGCGCACCGCGCCGAGCTGGAGGCCTTCCACAGCCGCAAGATCGTGCTGGAGCGGCGCAAGGGCGGCGCCAAGCTGGTCAGCGACGTCGATCTCATTCCGCGCAAGGGCAAGCGCCGCCTGCTCGGCCGTTTTCTGCGCGGCCGCAAACCCGCGCCGAAAAAGGCGGCTTAACGTCATTGCGAGCGAAGCGAAGCAATCCAGAGACACAAGCGCAGACTGGATTGCTTCGTCGCTTCGCTCCTCGCAATGACGGCATTCTACTTGCGTCGTCTCCAAAGTCGGCTATGCATGCCGCGATTTCGCAACGCTCGACGAGGATCTTGTTTGACTCCCGCCAACGACCCTTCGCCCGCGCCGTTCGGCGCATTCGCACCCAACGCCGCGCAGCGGGCCATCATCTCGCTGGCGCAACGCACGCGGATGAAGCGCGGCGCGTTTCGGCCGATGCTGTCGCGGCTGCTCAATCTGATTCGCACTGGCCCGATCGATACGAACTATCAGGGCGCGGCGTTCCGGTTTTATCATCAGACCAGCGCCACCGAGCGCGGCGCGCTGCTCAATCCGGATTACAACATCGAGGAACTGGATTTTCTGCGCACGCATACGCCTGCGGCCGGCGTTTTCATCGATGTCGGCGCCAATGCCGGCACCTATGCGCTGCCGCTGGCCCGCCACGTCGGGCCGAATGGAAAGGTGGTCGCGGTCGAACCGCACCCGGTCATGGTCGCCCGCTTTGCATTCAATCAGGCCGCATCGCAAAACAGCAATGTGGTGCTGATCGCCGCCGCCGCCGGAGATATCGATGGCGAACTCATGATCGAAACCGATCGCGAAAACTACGGCGCCAGCCATGTCTATCCCGATGCCAGCGCGCGCAGCGACGCGATCCGGGTGCCGGCGATGCGGCTGCTGCGCATCCTGCAGGACCAGAATGTGAGACAAGTCGATTCGCTCAAGATCGACGTCGAAGGCTATGAGGATCGTGTGCTGATCGGCTTCTTCCGCGACGCGCCGGCCGCACTTTGGCCCCGCGCGATCGCGATCGAGCATCTGTCGCGCGATGAATGGCTCGATGACTGTCTCGCCGACATGCTTGCGCGCGGCTATGCCGAAACCGGCAGGACCCGCAGCAACACACTGCTGGTGCTCGGCCCTAAATAGGATCGCTGCGCGATTGTGGTCCCTGTGAATTCACGATAGACACCGACGCTTCTCAGCCTGGCTTGGGCCGGGAGGTTAGAAAATTCCAGCAACATCCGTAGAAGAGAGAGCATGGCGCGTAACATTCTAATCCTTGGGGCCTCGTATGGCTCCTTGCTGGCGACAAAGCTGCTGATGGCGGGCCACAACGTGACCCTGGTTTGCCGGAGGAACACGGCAGAACTCATCAATCGCGATGGCACCGAAGTTCGCATCAAGCTGCGTGACGAGCCGGCGCACCGCGCGATTTTTTCGCGCGATCTGCCGGGGAAACTGGATGCGACCATGCCCCAGGACGTCGACCTTTCCCGTTACGATCTGGTCGCGCTCGCCATGCAGGAGCCGCAATACACCAACCATTCGATCCGGGTTTTGATCATCAAGATCGCCGCGGCGAAGCTGCCTTGTCTTTCGATCATGAACATGCCGCCGCTGCCCTACCTCAAGCGGATCCCGGCACTGGCGGAGATGGACCTCGAAGAATCCTACACCAATGCGCTGGTATGGGAACGTTTCGAGCCGGGCCTGGTGTCGCTGTGTTCGCCAGATCCGCAGGCCTTCCGCCCGCCGGAAGAGAAACCGAATGTGCTTCACGTCGGCCTGCCGACAAATTTCAAGGCGGCGGCATTCGCGGACGAGAAACACAACGCGCTGCTGCGGGAGCTGGAAGCGGACATCGACGCGGTGAAGCTGGATGGCCAGGACGTTCCCGTAAAACTCAAGGTGTTCAATTCGCTGTTCGTCCCGCTGGCCAAATGGTCGATGCTGTTGACCGGCAATTACCGCTGCATCACGCTGGCCGAGCCGCAGTCGATCCGCGACGCCGTGCATAGCGACCTGAAACTCTCGCAGTCGATCTATGACCATGTCGACGCCGTCGCCCGGCGCCTGGGGGCCGACCCGAAGGACCAGGTGCCTTTCGAGAAATACGCCAAAGCGGCGGAAAGCCTCCTAAAACCCTCGTCGGCGGCCCGCGCGGTGGCCGCAGGAGCGCCCTTCATTGAGCGGGTCGACCTGCTGTTGAAGTTGATTTCACATCAGCTTGGGATGCCCAATGACGAGATCGACCGCACAGTCCAGATCGTCGATCAAAAACTGAACGAGAAGATCGTCGCGGGCTGATCCGACGCGCCGTGAAACGGCGGTAAACCGTCTTCACAGGGAACATCGCCGGATCGGCGCCGTTATCGCTCCAGCAGCAATGGAGCGACGACATGGCCAATGACAACACCGCGCGCGATATCGACCGCGCCTGGGAACTGATGAAGAAAATCGGCTTTGCGATGCTGGTCACGCGGGACGGCGACAAGCTTCGGGCGCGGCCGATGAGCGCCTATCTCGAGCGCGACAACAACGCGATCTATTTCCTCACCGACGTGCGCCGCCACAAGGATGACGAGATTGCCCGCAATCCGAACATTAATCTGTCGTTCGCCGATGCGAGCGACCAGAAATACGTCTCCGTCAGCGGTACCGCGCTCGTCTCCAACGATCGCGCCAAGATCAAGGAGCTTTTTTCGACGCCGGCGAAAGCGTGGTGGGACTCAGCCGAGGATCCGAACATCCGCGTGCTGAAAATATCGCCTGAAGATGCCGAGTTCTGGGATTCGCCGGGCACCGTGATCAGCTATGTGAAGATGGTGGCAGCCGCCGTCACCGGTACGCGGCCGGAGATCGGCGAGAACCGCAAGGTGGCGATCTAGATGCCGATCGAACCCCCGGAAATCCCGCCCGCGACGCCGGGCAAACCCACCGAGCCGCCGCAGGAAGAGCCGCCGGGCAATCCGCGGCCCGAGATACCGCCGCCAATACAGGAGCCCGGTGCACCGCCGCAGCCACAGGAATTACCGGGCCGCACGCCCGATGAACTGCCGGTGCGTGGGCCGCAGGGACCGCGCACGCCATACCCTGCAACCGACGCCGGCATCTCCGATCTGCCGGGCTCGGAGCCGGACGTGCTTCCCGGCTCGCTGCCGTCAGGCACGATGTAGTACACCGAGCAAATGCAGCGTCTGAATGCGCCGTGAACGAAGGCGCATTTGGGCGCTTCCGGCATCAAAATAAAGCGACGACCCATTTGGTGGTTGCCACAATCCGGCCTAATGGTTGGCTGTTGATCGTTGCGCCGATGCGTTCGGTCAACAAGCACCTTGTTTGTTGTTCAAGTTTTTTCCGGGACCCATCATGACACATCTTCGCCTCGTGCTGCTTGCCACCACCGCCCTCTCGGCTGCGCAGTTCGCAACCTTGCCCTCGCATGCGCAGACCGCGCCCGTGCTGATGGCGCAAGCCGGCGCCCCTGGCAGCGAATCGAAGGAAGCGCCGCCCAAGCAGCCGCCCAAAGCCGCGCCGCCAGCGCCTCGTCCCGCGCCGCCCGCCGCCGCACCTCCGCCGCCGCCTCCCGCCGCAGCACCTCCGCCGCGTCCGGCGCCACCGCCGGCACCCCCCGCGGCCGCCCCGCCTCCGCCGCGACCGGCCCCGCCGCCTGCGGCTGCGCCTCCTCCGCCGCGCCCGGCACCGCCGCCTCCTCCAGCCGCCGCGCCACCCCCGCGGCCGACTCCGCCGCCGGCTGCCGCACCACCACCGCGTCCGGCGCCGCCACCTCCCCCGGCCCCGCCCTCGGCTGCACCGCCGAGGCCGGCGGCACCGCCTGCGCCTGCTGCACCGCCGCCACCATCGCGGCCTGCACCGCCGGCAGCACCGAGCGCTGCGCCACCCCCGCCTGCGCCTGCCGCCGCGCCGCCATCACCTCCGCCGCCCCCTGCAGCGACCGCACCTTCCGTGCAGCCGCAGCAGAAAGGTGCGCCCGGTGCTGTGCCCCCGCCTCCCGGCGCGGGACGGCCGGGCGGGCCGCCTCCCGCCGCACCCGGCGCTGCGCCACCGGCCGCGCCGAGCGCTGCGCCATCAACGGCTCCGGCTGCTCCATCACCATCGGCACCGCCTCCCGGCGCAGCCCCTCCGGGAGCCGCACCGCCGCCGCCCGGACAAACCGGTGTGCCCGGTGGCGCGCCGTTCGCGCGCCGTGCACCGCCGACCGTTACCGCGCCAATTCCGCCGGCACCTCCGCCCGCTCAGGCGCTGGCGCCGATCGCGCCCGGTGCGGCCCGCCAGGGACCGCAGCGCATGGACGATTTCCGCGGCGCGCGGCGTGAAACCGAACAGGGCGGGCGCAGGGTGTTCACCGAGCCCGGCCGCGTGATCGTGGTCGATCCCGGTGGGCAGTCGTTCATCCGCCACAACGAGGTCGATCGCTTCCGTTACGGCGCGCGCGATATCCGCACCCAGCGCGTTGGCAACGACACGCGAACCATCGTGGTCCGTCCCGACGGATCGCAGATCATCACCGTGAGCGGCCGCGACGGCCAGTTGCTGCGCCGGATCAAGCGCGACCAACGCGGCCGCGAGATCATCATCATCGACAACTCCTATCGCGGTCCGCGCGCCGCCGCCGGCTTCTATGTCGACCTGCCGCCGCCGATCATTCGCATCCCGCGGGACCGCTATATCGTCGAGGCCGAAACCGCGTCGCCCGAATTGATTTACGAAACCATGATCGCGCCGCCGGTGGACCGCATCCCCCAGCGGTATACGCTCGACCAAATCCGCTACAGCGCGTCGGTGCGCCAGCTGATGCCGAGCATCGATCTCGACACCATCAACTTCGAGACCGGATCGTGGGAAATTCCACCCGACCAGGCCGCGAAACTGCAGGCGATCGCGGACGGCCTGAACCGGGTGATCTCGCAGAACCCGCGCGCGGTGTTCCTGATCGAGGGCCACACCGACAGGGTGGGATCGGACGTCGACAATCTGTCGCTGTCGGATCGCCGCGCCGAGTCCGCGGCCGAATTGCTGACGCAGCAATTCAACGTGCCGGCGGAAAACCTGACGTCGCAGGGCTACGGCGAGCAATACCCGAAGATCGACACGCAGGGACCGGAGCGGCAGAACCGCCGCGTCACCATCCGCAACATCGAGCCGCTGCTCAACGGCGGCAGCAGGCCGCCGCCCCCGCCGCCGGGTACTGCGCCGCCGCGGAGGTGAGGCGATTCTTCACCTCTCCCCGCTCTTCTTCGCGGGGAGAGGTCGGTTCGCTCTTGCGAACCGGGTGAGGGGCCAGGCACTGCAGTCAATTGATCGTTGCAATCTGCAGGTCGCGATCGACAGGCGTTGATCCGACCCGAGAAGTTGTGAGCGTGTCGACCGCCGTGCCTCGCCCCTCATCCCAACCCTCTCCCCGCAAAAGAGCGGGGCGAGGGAGCGCGCTGAGTTCTGTGGCGACGCCGCCCGCACCCCTTCCGGTTCAGCTCTTGTCGCTATCGAGTTTGGGGATGTGTGAGCCCTCCGCGGCCGACAGCAGGCCCGCCTTCGCGTAGAGATCGAGCTTGGCGCGGGTATCGGCGATGTCGAGGTTGCGCATGGTCAGTTGGCCGATGCGGTCCGCCGGCGTGAACGCCGCGTCCTCAACCTTCTCCATGCTCAACCGCTCCGGCGCATAGGTCAGATTGGGGCTCTCGGTGTTCAGAATCGAGTAGTCATTGCCGCGGCGCAGTTCGAACGTCACCTCGCCGGTGACGGCGCGCGCCACCCAGCGCTGCGCCGTTTCGCGCAGCATCAGGGCCTGGGAATCGAACCACCGCCCCTGGTAGAGCAACCGGCCAAGCCGCATGCCGCTGATCCGGTATTGCTCGATGGTGTCTTCGTTGTGGATACCGGTGACGAGACGTTCGTAGGCGATGTGCAGCAGCGCCATGGCCGGCGCTTCGTAGATGCCGCGGCTCTTCGCCTCGATGATCCGGTTCTCGATCTGGTCGCTCATGCCAAGGCCATGCCGGCCGGCGATGGCGTTGGCCTCAAGGAACAGCGCGACGGGATCGGCGAAGGTCTGGCCGTTTATCGCTGTGGGCTGTCCATCGACAAACCGCACGGCGACCTTTTCGGCCTTGACGACACAGTCGTCGCGCCAGAACGGCACACCCATGATGGGGTTGACGATCTTGATGCCGGAGTCGAGGTGCTCGAGATCCTTGGCCTCATGCGTGGCACCGAGGATATTGCTGTCGGTCGAATAGGCCTTTTCGGCGCTCATCTTGTAGGCGAATCCGTGGGCGGTCATGAACGCCGACATTTCCGCCCGGCCGCCCAACTCGTCGATGAACTGCTGGTCGAGCCAGGGCTTGTAGATCCGCAAGTCCGGATTGGTCAGCAGTCCGTAGCGGTAGAACCGCTCGATATCGTTGCCCTTGTAGGTGGAGCCATCGCCCCAGACGTTGACGCCATCCTCCTTCATTGCCGATACCAGCATCGTGCCGGTCACGGCGCGGCCGAGCGGCGTGGTGTTGAAATACGCAATGCCGCCGGTAGAGACGTGGAAGGCGCCCGACTGGATGGCGGCAATGCCTTCGTGGACCAATTGCGAGCGGCAATCCACGAGGCGGGCTTTCTCGGCGCCGAACTCCAGCGCCTTGCGCGGAATCTCGTCGTAGTCGGCCTCGTCAGGCTGGCCGAGGTTCGCGGTATAGGCAAAGACGCGGGCGCCTTTCTGCTTCATCCACAGCAGCGCCGCGCTGGTGTCGAGCCCGCCCGAAAAAGCGATGCCGACGTTTTCTCCTTTGGGCAGGCTTTTCAGGATCGTACTCATGGAACTTCCAATCGGATTTCGTTTGCGGCTTGAGTGCGCGAATATCAAACTTCGCGCCGACCGGCACGCGTTTAATAGCGGCTGACGCGATGGATGTCGCTCACGCCGATGGCGCCGGGCCTGTTTCGCGCCCCAACCAGCGCTGCACCAAGCGGTAACCCGGCCAGGCAAACCGCGTCAACGCGGCGTCGATGCC
This sequence comes from uncultured Alphaproteobacteria bacterium, assembly GCA_963710045.1. GTDB lineage: Bacteria > Pseudomonadota > Alphaproteobacteria > Rhizobiales > Xanthobacteraceae > Bradyrhizobium. The sequence goes on from CAVPZO010000057.1 coordinate 135,432, forward strand.
GGCATCGGTCATTCGCGTCGACGGCCAGCGGTAGATGTAGCCGTGGATCAGCCAGATCACCAGAAACGTCACCAATCCCGCCGCCGCCACGTCGGTGAAAAAGTGCCCGCCGAATGCCATCCGCAGCACGCTGGTGACGATGCCGAACACGGTCGCTGCTGCATAGGCCAGAGGCCGCCATGCCGGCGGCGTCAGCGCGGCCGGCGCGTAGGTCCAGAACGCGGTGGCGCCTTCGCCGGAGAAGAACGAACAATTGCGGCCGCAGCCGCCGCGCGGATCCCACCACGGCACAAACGGCAGGTCGCCGTTGAACTGCGTCACCACTACGGGCCGCGGCCGGCCCCAATAGGTCTTGAAGGTGAGATTGGTGAGGATGCCCGCGGCCAGAATCAGCGTAACGAGCAGAAACGCGATCGCCCGCCCGGAGATCAGCAGCGGCCGGTCCGGCCGCGCCAGCTTCACCGCCAGTGCCACGATGAACGGCAGCGCGATGCCCCACGCAATCCACATTGCGCCATCGCGCGCGAATGCCGCCAGCGTGTTGAGTTTCAGCGGAAAATTTTTCGCGGTGGAATCGTAAAACAACGCGGCGAGGCGCAGATCGAGTTCGGGATAAATCCCGAACACAAGTCCGACGACAAGCGCCAAGGCCAGCGCGATGAAAAGTCCGGTCCGGTTCATGGCGCGGGGTTTAGCCGAGGGCGCAGACGATGAAAAGGCTTCAGGAAGGCCGCATTGGATGCCGCGGCGCGCGCCACGCTCCGGCATTGCGCCCGGCGATCATCCAGTAGACCATCCCGGCGACGATGCCCGCGCCGGTCATGATTTCGAGATGACGCCGGACGATGCCGTCGAAGCGCAGGGTGGCGGGATCGAACGGAACCAGGCCGAGATAGCAGGCGAGGCCCACCACACCGCCGCCGACCGCATAAGCCAACGCGCCGCGGATATAGAATGCCTCGGTGATCGCGACCACGATCATCGCCGGCAGCAGCGCAAATCCGCTGACGAAGATGAAGCCGAAGCCGAGCACGATGTTCACCGCGCTGGGGTCGATCGGGCCGTCGGCGAAATCGCTCAATGCCGGAAACAGCACCGCGCCGACGACGATCGCGCCGGCGACCAGGCTGGCGGCGAGAAAGCCGAGCAGGATGACAAACAGCCGGCCGATCAGGGACATAAGTCAACCTGCGGTGACTTCGTCATTGCCGGGCTTGACCCGGCAATCCATCTTCTTCGAAGAAGATGGATGCGCGGGTCGAGCCCGCGCATGACGCCTGTGAGGCGGCTCCACATCAATCCGTCATCGCCATCGCGCGCAGCGCCTGGCGCTCGCGCGCCGACATTTTCTCGGTCTCGGATTTGAGCTGGCCGCAGGCGGCGAGGATGTCGCGGCCGCGCGGGGTGCGCACCGGCGAGGAGTAGCCGGCGTTGAAAATATACTCGGAGAACTTTTCGATCTGGTCCCAGTCCGAGCATTCGTAAACCGTGCCCGGCCACGGATTGAACGGAATGAGATTGATCTTGGCGGGAATGCCCTTCAGCATTTTCACCAGCAGTTTTGCATCGTCCAGCGAATCGTTGACGCCCTTCAGCATCACATATTCGAAGGTGATGCGCTTCGCGTTGGTAGCACCCGGATAATCGCGGCAGGCCTGCAGCAATTCGGCGATCGGATATTTGCGGTTCAGCGGCACCAGTTCGTTGCGCAACTCGTCGCGCACCGCATGCAGCGAGATCGCCAGCATCACGCCGATCTCCGCACCGGTACGAATGATGTTCGGCACCACGCCGGAGGTCGACAGCGTGATGCGGCGGCGCGAGATGCCGATGCCGTCGCCGTCGGCGACGATCAAGAGCGCGTCACGCACCGCGTCGAAATTATACAACGGCTCGCCCATTCCCATCATCACCACATTGGTGACGAGGCGGCTGCCGGTCGGCGTGACGCGGTCGGCCCAGTCATTGAGCCGGTCGCGCGCGACCATGATCTGGCCGACGATTTCACCGGCGGTGAGATTACGCACCAGCCGCTGGGTGCCGGTGTGGCAGAACGAGCAGTTCAGCGTGCAGCCGACCTGGCTGGAGACGCACAGCGTGCCGCGGTCGGTTTCCGGGATGTAGACGCACTCGACTTCATGCGCCTTCTCGACGCTGTCGCCGCTCGGCAGCCGCAACAGCCATTTGCGGGTGCCGTCGTTGGAAACTTGTTCGGCGACCACTTCGGGCCTAGCCACAGTGAAATGCCTGTCGAGTTCGGCGCGCATTTCTTTCGAGATGGTCGTCATCTCGTCAAAACCTTGCACGCCGCGCACATAGATCCAGTGCCAGAGCTGCTGCACCCGCATCTTGCGCTGCGCCGGGGCGACGCCGATGGCGCCGAGCTTCTCGGCCAGTTCGGCGCGCGACAGCCCGACCAGCGACGGTTTTGCCGGCGGCACGTAGGTTTCGAGCGGGGTTTTTTCCAGCGGAGCCGGAGAGTAAGCGGCGGTCATCTCGTCATCCGGGGGCGATCAAACAATTCGAGCACGGTTACCAGAGTTCGTCATGCCCGGCCTTGTGCCGGGCATCCACGTCTTTCTTTGCCGGTCAAGACGTGGATGGCCGGGACGAGCCCGGCCATGACGGTGAATACACCCATATAGCAATCAAAACAGCAATTGCGACTGCGTCAGCGCTTGCAATCCTGCGCCAGCCGGTCTAGCGCCTGGGCGAGGCCCTTCAGCGAGAACGTGTCGATGGTTTCGGTACCCTTCGCGGAGACGCCCTTGACCACAACATCGGCGGCCTTGCGCATGGCTTCCACCATCCGCTCTTCCTCGGCGGCGTTCTTGATCCAGAGGCCGTCGCCCTGGGTGTACATCGCATAGCTCGCGCCGCCGACTTCGAGCGTGGATTCCGAACCCGGCTTCAGCGTATAGCCGATCATGATGGAAACTTCGTTGGTGACCTTTTCCGCCGGGCGGGTGGAGACGAACGCGTAGGCCGGGTCGCGCGGACGGTTCGGCGGGTTGGTCTTCGACGACGACGGTTTTGCCAGTGCGAAGCAAACCTTCTTGCCGTTCGGTGTCGCCGTATACGCGCCCCAGGTACCGAACTGGCCGATCAGCGTCGGCTCGGCGCCGCCCGCTGCCGCTGCCGGAGCGGTGGCCGGTTTGGCCTCGGGCTTGGCCGGCGCGGACTTCGACGACTTTGTGTCCTTTGCGCCGCTCTGCGCCAGCACAGGGGTCGCAACCGCGCATACCAGCGCGTTCGCCACCAGAATTGTCAGAATTCGCCGCACCGACATGATCAAGGTCGATCCCTTATCATTGTGACTGCAAGATGGCCCGGCATCCCGCCGCCGTTGCCATAAAGCATTTTCCGCGCCTGTGGAATCCGCTTGTTCAGCTTTTCGGCCGTGCGGCCCGCTGTTTCTCCCACTGCGCGTCGGTCCATTGCAGCAAGTCCTCGGCCCCGGAACCGCGCAGGTGCGATCCGCCGTCCTGCACCACCATTTCGCCGTTGATATAGCCGGCCTGATCCGAAATCAGAAAACTGGCGAGATTGGCAAGCTCGCCGTGTTCGCCGACGCGGCCGAGCGGATTTTTGGCCGCGGGGCCCTCGTCGCGGCCTTCGGGTCGAAGCTGCGCCGACGCGCCGGCGGTCGGAAACGGCCCCGGCGCGATCGCCACGGTGCGGATGCCCTTTGGGCCCCATTCCACGGCGAGACTTTTGGTCATCGCCAGCACCGCCGATTTCGCCATCGCGGAGGGCACCGTGAAGGCGCGGCCGGTGATGGTCGAGGTCGAGAGGATGCTGAGCACCACGCCCCTGTGCTGCCGCTCGATCCAGCGTTTTCCCGCTGCGAGCGTGCAGTACATCGCGCCATGCAGGGTGGGAGCGAGAATCGCGTCCGCAGCACGAAACGACAGATGCTCGGTCTGCGCGATGAAGGTGGCGGCGGCATTGTTGACCAGCACATCAAGCGGCGCATCGCGCCAGATGGCGCCCATCATCGCATCGACCGCGGCACCATCGCGGATGTCGCATCTGATGGCGCCGACTTTGGCGCCGAGATCGGACCGCAACTGCGCCGCGGTTTGCTCCAGCAATTCAAGCCTGCGGCCGCAGATGATTGGTTCAGCGCCAAGCTCGGCAAAGCGGCGTGCCATCGCCGCACCGAGGCCGGAACCGCCGCCGGTCACCAGAATCCGCTTGTTGGCGAGCAATCCTTTTTCGAACATCGGTCATGCCTTGCGTATCAGGAGAGGCGAATCGCATTGTAGCCCGGCTTTAAATCCGGCATGAAGCACCCCAGCGCTATTCCCTAAAGCCAGGTGTGTCCATGAAAGCCATTCTCTGCTCGCAATATTGCGGCCCCGACGATCTCGTGCTGGCCGATGTGCCGGATCCGGTGGCCGAGCCTGGCCAGGCCGTTATCGCCATCAAGTCGGCGGCGCTGAATTTCTTCGACCTGTTGATGATCCAGGGCAAGTACCAGATCAAGCCGCCGTTCCCGTTTTCACCGGCGGCGGAAGTCGCGGGCGTGATCGAGAGCGTCGGCGCAGGCGTTACCGGCCTGAAGGTCGGCGACCGCGTAGTGGCGTCGTGCGGGCACAATGGCGCGCGCGAAAAGATCGCGCTGCCCGCCGACTCGATCGTCAAAATTCCCGACAATCTGGATTTCGATCGCGCCGCGGGCATCATCATCATCTACGGCACCGCCCTTCATGCGCTGGAAGATCGCGCCAGCTTGAAAACCGGTGAGACCATGGCGGTGCTTGGCGCAGCCGGCGGCACGGGCTTGGCCGCGTGCGAACTCGGCAAGCTGATGGGCCTGAAGGTGATCGCCTGCGCTTCGTCGGAGGAGAAGATCGAATTCGCCAAAGCGCACGGCGCCGAGTTGGGGCTGAATTACGCGAAGGACGATCTCAAGGAAGGCCTGCGCAAACTCACCGGTGGCAAGGGCGCCGACATCATTTTCGATCCGGTCGGCGGCAGCTATGCCGAAGCGGCACTGCGTTCGATCGCGTGGGAAGGCCGCTTCCTGGTGATCGGGTTCGCTGCCGGCGATATTCCCAAGATGCCGCTCAATCTCGCGCTGCTGAAAGGTTGCGACATCAGGGGCGTGTTCTGGGGCGCGTGGGCGCGACTCAATCCGGAGAAGAACCGCGCCAATCTGGAAAAGCTGGTGAAGTGGACCGCGGAGGGAAAAATCTCATCGCATGTCGACCGCACCTTCCCGCTGGCGCAAACCGCCGACGCGCTGAAAGTGCTGGCGGGGCGCAAGGCGATGGGCAAGGTGATCCTGCATCCGTGAATCTTCGTCATGCGCGGGCTTGACCCGCGCATCCATCAATCTTCGCAAAAAATCTTTCGAAGCAGGATGGATTGCCGGGTCAAGCCCGGCAATGACGGTTTCTCGAATTACGTCTCCGTTCCCACTCCCCGCTTCAGCGCCGCACGCGCGGCCTCGCGATGTTCCGGCGTGATGTGGGTCAGCACCATCCGCAGTGCTGTGGCGAGCACGGCGGCATCGTCGGTGAAGCCCAGCACCGGCAGCATGTCCGGCACGAAATCGAACGGCAGGACAAAATAAGCGATGGCGCCGAGCAGCGCCGCCTGCACATGACGCGGCGTCTGGCTGTCGAAGGCGCAATAATAGGCCGCGAGCAGATCCTCGGCGAACGGCAGATGCGCCGCCACGCGCTTCAGCTTGCTCCAGAAGCGCTTGCGCACGCTTTCACGATCCTGCGCCAACCGGTCGGCCGGCTCAAAACCCACGCTGTGTTCGGACGCCATCGCAAGGCTCCCTGAAGCTGAAAGCGCGACGACCGCCGCGCCGATAGGCCTGAATTGGTGATGTCGGACCATTGCCGCAAGCCGCAAGGCCGTATCAGGAGACGCCGAGCTGCTTGGCAATCGCGTTCATCGCCTGCGCAAGCTCGATGTCGCGCGCGGTGACGCCGCCGGCGTCGTGGGTCGCCAGGACCACCTCTACCGTCTTGTAAACATTGCGCCATTCGGGATGGTGATCGCTCTTCTCGGCGACCAGTGCGGCGCGGGCCATGAACCCGAACGCCTCATTAAAGTCCTTGAAGCTGAAGGTCCGCTGGATCGCCTCGCGGCCCGCCACCTCCGACCAGCCGGATAGCCCCTTCAGGGCCGCTTTGCGGGCCTCCGCCGACAGTTTCTGCACCATGCTCGCCTCCCGTTTCTCACCAGCCCTATTCTAACACCGCGCAGTGCGGGTGGGTCCATGATGTCGCAGTCTGAACCGATGCCACAATAAGGGGTTAAGCCCCGGCTAGTAACCATGACGCAGATGTAATCCCGCCTCTGGCAGGGAACTTGCTAGACTATCGACCTAAACGTTGGGCGATGACATTGAGCCTGAAACGCTGGTTTTCCCGATCGATGGCTGATGGCCCCGACCCTGTCGGGCCGATGGCGCCGCCGTCGCCGCGTTCGGTGAAGCGGAAGATGATGCTCATCACGCTGGCGGGCACCCTTGCGCTGGTAGGTGCGGTGGCCGGCGCATATTATTTCGCGATGCGTCCGGTGACGCTTCGCATCGCGGTCGGTCCTCCGAACAGCGACGATCTCAAGGTCGTGCAGACGCTGACGCAATCCTTCGCACACAGCCGCGTCCGTTTGCGGCCGCTGCAGACCGACGGCGCCATTGCGAGTGCCGCGGCGCTCGGCGACGGCAAGGCCGATCTCGCCATTATCCGCGGCGATCTCGATGTGCCGAAGAACGCGCAGGCCGTGGCCACGCTGCGCAAGAATGTCGCCGTGCTATGGGTGCCGCCGGCGGCGAAAGGCAAGAAGGCCGGTCCGAAGATCACCAAAATCCAGCAGCTCGCCGGCCGCCGCATCGGTGTGGTCGGGCGCACCGAGGCCAATGTCAATCTGCTCAAGCTGATCCTGCGGCAATACGGCGTGGATGCCAGCAAGATCGAGATCGTGCAATTCCCGGCCAACGAGGCCGCCGAAGCGATCCGTAATCAGAAGGCGGATGCGTATCTTGCGGCGGGACCGGTCAACAGCAAGATCACCACCGACGCGATCAACGCCTCGACGCGCGACGGCGCATCGCCGACGTTCCTCGCGATCAATTCGGCCGCTGCGATCGCGCAGAACTATCCGGCCTACGAGGCATCGGAAATCCCGGCCGGGGCATTCGGCGGCTCGCCCGCACGTCCCGACGATGAGGTGAAGACGATCAGTTTCTCGCACCATATCGTGGCGCGCAAAGGGCTGTCGGAAGCCACTATCTCCACCTTCACCCGGCAACTGTTCGCGGTGCGCCAGACGCTGCTGTCGGAATTCCCGCTTGCCGCGAAAATCGAAACCCCGGATACCGACAAGGATGCCGCCATTCCGGTGCATCCGGGTGCGGCTGCCTATGTCGACGGCGAGGAAAAGACCTTCCTCGATCGCTACAGCGATTACATCTGGTTCGGCCTGATGGGCCTGTCGCTGCTGGGTTCTGTGGGCGCGTGGTTTGCGAGCTATCTGAGGAAGGACGAGCGCAACAACAACTCTTCGCTGCGCGAGCGGCTGCTGGACATGCTGGCGGTGGCGCGGCACAGCGATTCAGCCGATGAACTCGACCAGATGCAGGCCGAGGCGGACAGCATCCTGCGCGAGACACTGAACTCTTTCGAGCAGGGCGCGATCGAGGAAGGCGCGTTGACGGCTTTCAATATCGCGCTGGAGCAGTTCCATAACGCCGTCGCCGACCGCAAGGCCTTGCTGGTCAGCATGCCGCAAAATCTGCAACGGGCGGGCGTTCAGCTCCGGGCAACCGGCGCGTAGTCCTGCCGAATTGGCACGACGTCTCTTGTTCCCCGGACGCAGCGCAGCGCGTAGCACTTGCGAAGCGGTGCACTGCAGAGCCGGGGCCGTTACAAGGCACGGTGTCCGTAACGGTCCCGGCTCTGCGGAGCGGCATGAAGAATGCCGCACCGCGTCCGGGACACGAGCCCAACAAGTTTATCCGACATCAAGCTCCACCCTGATCGGAGGACCCATCGTGAAAATCATCGATCTCAGTCGTGAACTCTACCACCGCACCCCAAGCTATCCCGGCCATCCTCCCATCATCCATGGCATCTGGAAGACCCACGAGGAATCCTTCGCCGATACCGGCAACGTGTATGGGCTTTCCTCGATGTTCATCTCCATGGCCGACCACGGCGGCACCCACATCGACGCGCCGCGGCACTTCGGCAAGACCGGCCAGCCGATCAATGAATATCCGCTGGAGAACTGCATCGTGCCGGGCATCTGCCTCGATCTGCGCCACATCGCGCCGCGCGCCGAGATCGCGCCTGACGACCTCGAAGCGGCGGTGAAAAAAGCCGGCGTTCCCGTACCGAAAAGCGGCACCGTCCTGCTCTGCACCGGGCATCACGAGCGCACGTTTCCGCGCAAGGAATATGCGACCGACAATTCCGGCGTGAATGTCGCCGCCACCGAATGGCTGGCGCGGCAAGGCGTCGTGCATTTCGGCATCGACTCGATGCGGCCCGGGCCCGAAGGCACAGTGAACCTGCTGGTTCACAAGGCGTGTCTCGACCTCGGCATCACCCATATCGAGAGCCTGTGCAATCTGGAAGCGCTGCTGGGCAAGGGCCCGTTCACCTTCATCGGCCTGCCGTTGAAGTGGCGCGACGGCACCGCCTCCCCGATCCGCGCAGTGGCCGTATTCGACATGTGACGCGCGTGCGGTTCATGCCTCCGACGGAATCTCGGCGGAGGAAAACCAGAGATGCTCGCAGATGGCGACCGCCGTCTCATCCGGCTCCCGCTCGGCGCTAAGCCAGATTGACCGTACCGACCATGCCTCGCGCTCGTCCGGCGTTTTTATGCATTGCGCAGCATCCGATGCCCCGACACAGGGAATGAAATATGAATTCATCAGCGGCTTCACGCTGAAACCCGCCGCCTGACGCGAGATGACCATCGCAAGCCCCACGGCCTGCGACGGTCGCCATGGAAAAATCATGCGGCCCTGTGGACGCAACGCCTGCAGCCACGACGGCGGCGGCGCTACCACGCCGGCATTGACATAGATCAGGTCCGACGGCGGCAATGGCAGCTCCGTCGCGTCGCCGGTGGTGACGGAAATGCCCTCGAAGGGCTGCAGATTGTCGCGCGCCTTTTCCGCAAGTCCTTGTTCGATCTCAAATGCGTTCACGCTGCCGCCCGGCTGCGCCAGCACCGAAAGGATCGCCGAATAATATCCGGTGCCCGCGCCGATGTGACAGACCGCATCGCCAGGCTTTGGCGACACCGCGCCAATCCAGCGCGCATGCAGAAACGGCTCGCCATTGTTGACGCCTTTGGCCGGATCGAGCGCTACCAGGACATTTTGACAGAGATAGACCGGATCGGCATCCGGGGTTTCGACGTAGTTCCGATCGACGTTGATGAGCCACGGTCCCGACGCAAGGATGTGCCATGGTCCGGGCCCGAGAAACGCTTCACGCCGGACCAACTCGAAAACCCGCTCCAGTCGCGGGTCGGCGGAGCCGCTTGCGGCGGCCATCAATTGCGCGAAAAAACTTCTGACCCCGTCAAGGCCCGCTGGATTTTTCCTCGGCATGACGCTTACCGCCATTCAATTTCCGGAATATTGGTATCGCACTGCGGCCTGCGAAACCAACAATCCGTATTTGATCCGATTGTGCATTAACGGCGCCGCGTTCGGAAAACCGGTTGCCTATCCTATAGGTTGTATTACGATTGGTTTTTCTTTTCCGTTGCAGTGCCAGTCGGGGGATCAAGTGGCCGACAATTCAGCACACCCGCCGGCATCCGGCCAAGGCCGGAAGTTGCCGGTCCTTTTCATCCACGACGCCGCCATCGACGATTTCATTGCCACCTTGCTGCTGGTGGCGATGCCGAACGTCGATCTCAGCTTCAGCAATCGCAACGGTTTTTACGACTACGTCGCGCCGCAGCTCGCACGCTCGGCGTAACAACCACGCCGGCGCGCGCTGCGCCGGGCCCAACGGCATCAGCAACGGGGGAGAACCACATGAACCAACCGCAACGCTTTTCCAGCATCGCCACGCTGATCGCAGCCGCCGGCCTCTGCGCGGTCGCCAGCGCGCCGGCATTGGCACAATCGGCGGCCGGGCTCGCATTCCAGAACGCGGTGAAGGGACCGCCCCCCGGCTGGACCGGGCGGGTGTTCAAGCTCAGCCGCGACTACCCGGCAACTCTGCCAAACGAATGTCCGGAATGCACCTGGCTGCAGGTCAAGGTCAATTTCAAACCGAAATTTCCGCCGCCCGAGGGCAATACCTGGAGCTCCGGCAACTGGGACGAATATCTGAAGCGGATCCTCGACTATGTAAAGCAGGGCCAGGATCCGCAACTCGACAACAAGGTCGGCTTCCAGATCAATGTCGGCGGCAAGACCCGCTGGTTCAACGTGCCGTGGATGGCCTACGACCCGACCGTCGGCCGCGAATTCGTGCACGGAACGACCAACGAACGCTCCGCACATCTTCGGGACCTTCTCCATCCGGATCCGGCCAGCGACCGGACGCGCGGGTCGAAAGCGGTGGTTGGCGCCAATACTGTCGCCGGCGTTAGCCCTTCGTGCGAGGCCCAGAATAAAGCCGGCTTCGAAACCTGGTCGGTCGGCTACTACAATGAATGGGGCGGCATGGCGTTCGGCAAAGCCATCCCGAAGAGCGGCGTCCCGCAGGTTGCCACCTATATGGGCACGCGGGTACCGGCCGGGCTGCCCTTTCCGCCAGGCACGGTCGTGGTCAAATTCCTCACCACCAGCACACCGCCGGAGTGCGTACCCTATCTGAAGGGTTCGCCGGAATGGCAGATCGACCGTCACGTGCTCGACACCACAACGAATAAGTACACCTGCGAGCGCAAGGTGCAGATCTCGCGCATCATTCAGGTCGACGTCGCAGTGACCGACCCGCGCTCGCCGACCGGCTGGGTCTACGGCACTTACGCCTACAGCGCCGACCAACCCGGCAACACGTTCTGGGATCGGCTGCTGCCGCTCGGTATCCAGTACGGTTCCGACCCCTGGACGTTCCCGGCGGTGCCCAAAGCCGAAAGCATCCCGATGCAGCAAAGCGTGCTTAACCCGGGCGTGAACATCTATCAGCACGGCGGATGCGAGGGGCGTCTGGCTGGTCCGGTGGACAACGCGCAATCGTCCTGTCTTTCATGCCACGGCAGCGCCTTCGCCGCACCGGGCGGCGCGGTCTCGACCATGGGTACCAATGTGCCGGCGTCGTTCGGCTTTGCCGGCATGTGTACGCAATACTCCACCGCCAACACCAACTATTTCAACAACATCGTCGCGCCGCAAAAATTCTCCGGCGGCAATTTTCCCGACGCGTTGCCGCTCGATACCTCGCTGCAGCTTGAAGTCGCGTTCCAGCAATACGGGCAGTTCAAGAATTACAGGGCGCCCGCCGCCTGTATGCTCGGCAAGTAGTTGCGGGGGCGACGATGACTGAAATTACACGCCGCGACATCGTCGCAGGCTCGGTAGCGCTTGGCCTCACGGCTGCCTCGACGTCCGCGCTTGCGCAGCAAGGCCCCAAGGCGGCGCCGGGCGGCCCGGCCAACGTCATCAACCTCGAATGCGGCTTCATCACCAGGACGATCGACGGCATCCCCTGCCGGTTGCGCGCCTATAACGGCACGATCCCGGGGCCGCTGATGCAAATCGCGCCCGGGCAGAAAGTGATCATCAATCTGAAAAACGCGCTGGCGCCCTATACCTATGGCGCGGAAAACTGGCCTCACGATCACAACGTGCCGCACAATCTCGGCTCGACCAATCTGCATTTGCACGGCATGGACATCATCCCGCATCTGTTCGAGCCCGTCGGCACCTCGAACCCGCGGGCCGAGATGATTGAAATCAAGCCGGGCGAGTCCAAGCAATATGTCTTCCAGATCCCGATAGATCATCCGCCCGGATTCGACTGGTATCATCCTCATCATCACGGCTCGACGGCGGTGCAGGCGGTCACCGGCATGGCCGGCGGCATTGTCGTTTCCGGCGCCATCGACGAGGTGCCGGCGATCAAGGCGGGCGCCAGGAATTTTTGGTGATCCAGGACATCGGCCTGTTTCCGACCGACCCCGTGGTGCCGCCGGGTCCTGGCGGCCAAGGCGGTTCGCCGGGAACGCCGCCGGAGGATCTGGGGTTTCCGCCGAAAACCGATATCTCCAGTTACTGGACCTACCTGTCGAAGCAGAACGCGATCTGGCAGACCTTCGGCGGCAACGTCACGATCTATGACCCCACTGTGAAGCCACCCGCAAGTCCCTATGTGGCGCAACCCAATCTGAAGGGCGGCTTCACCACCGGCGACTATGCGCGCCGCTATTACCTGCTGAACGGCGAACCGTTCTTCAAGGAAACGCACGACAACAGCAATCCGACCGCCCCGACGCCGGTCCAAATGACGCCGCCGGTGATCAACATGCAGCCGGGCGAAGTCGTGCGCTTCCGCATGCTCAACGGCTCGTCCGATAATTACATGCCGATCGCGGTGCAGGGGCTCGACATGCACCTGCTCGCGCTCGATGGCGTCAATTTCCCGCGCGTGCGCACGATTGCCCCGGTGCCGATTCCGGATCCGCCGGTCGTGGCACCGCCGGCCGACAACAAGACCTTGCCCTATGAAGGCCAGATCCAGCTCGCGCCCGCCAACCGCGCCGAGTTCTTGATCAAGGCCGACCGACCGGGCCAATACAACATCGTCCAGCTCGCGCAGAACCAGCAGTTCCTGTTCAGCGCGCAGAAGATCATCGCCACGATCAACGTCGCGGGTACGCCGAAGAACATGGCGCTGCCGACCGCCTTGCCGCCGCCCACGCGGGTATATCCGCTGATTCGACCCGATCAGGTTCAGGTGATGCGGACGATCTTCTTTTCCGATCAATTTCCGGGCAGCCAGAACCCTTATGTGGGCATCGATTTCCTGCTCAACGGACAGCAATACCAGGTCACCGACGACAACTACGTCGTGGACCTCAGCGGCATCGAGGAATGGCATCTGGTGGTCGGCGACAGCCAGCACGGCGGCACCGAAGGCCACCCGTTCCATATTCACGTCAATTCATTCGAGGTGATCTCGGTCAACGGCAAGAAACTGCCGCCCGGAACCTTCAAGGACACCGTCTGGATCCCTGCGAAATCAAAGGTCGTTATCCGCTTGAAGTTCAAGGAATGGCACGGAAAATCGGTGTTCCACTGCCATATCCTGCCCCATGAGGACACCGGCATGATGCAGAACTTCCTGATCAAGGTGCGCGGACCGGTCCCGGAGGCTCTGGCCGCCGCGCCAATGCTTTCCCCCACCCGGCTTACGGCGACGATGGAGAAGATGGAGATGCCCGGCCACGGCGCTACGCATAAGTAATGAGGCCGTTCCGCAGCCTTGCCTTTGGCCGTTTCATGACTATATTGCAGCGCAACGAGTAGGGTGTGCCCGGTCCTTTTGGCCGGGCTTCCTTTTTGGGCGCTTCAAGCGCCCTCGAATTCCAGGCTTTGAGCGCGATCCGGAAAAGTGGGTCCCGGTTTTCCAGCGAGATCACGCTCCAGCCATTGTCCGACTTTAGAAGAAGCAACATGAATCTCCGCAACATCGCCATCATCGCCCACGTCGACCATGGCAAGACCACGCTGGTCGATCGCCTGTTGCAGCAGTCGGGCGTCTACCGCGACAACCAGCGCCAGGTCGAGCGCGCGATGGATTCCAACGATCTGGAGCGCGAGCGCGGCATCACCATTCTGGCCAAGGCGGCGTCGGTGCAGTGGAAGGACACCCGCATCAACATCGTCGACACCCCGGGGCACGCCGATTTCGGCGGCGAGGTCGAGCGCATCCTCAACATGGTGGACGGCGCGCTGGTGCTGGTGGACGCCGCCGAGGGCCCGCTGCCGCAAACCAAATTCGTGGTGTCGAAGGCGCTGCGCATGGGCCTCAAGCCCATCGTCGTCATCAACAAGGTCGACCGCTCCGATGCCCGCCCGGTCGAAGTCATCAACGAAGTGTTCGACCTGTTCGCGGCGCTCGATGCCACCGACGAGCAGCTGGATTTTCCAATCCTCTACGGATCGGCCAAGCAAGGCTGGATGGCGACGACGCTGGAGGGTTCGCACGACGACGGCATGAAGCCGCTGTTCGATCTGGTGCTCAGCCACGTCAAGCCGCCGGTGGTGGAAGAAGGTCCGTTCCGCCTGCTCGGCACCATCCTGGAAGCCAATCCCTATCTCGGCCGCATCATCACCGGACGCATCAGCTCAGGCTCGGTCAAGCCGAACCAGAGCGTCAAGGTGCTTGACCATGACGGCAAGCTGATCGAGACCGGCCGCATCACCAAGGTGCTGGCATTCCGCGGCATCGAACGCATCGCCGTGGATGAGGCGGAGGCAGGCGACATCGTAGCCCTTGCCGGACTGCCGGATGCCACCGTCGCCCATACCATCTGCGATCCGTCGGTGGAAAAGCCGATTGCCGCGCAGCCGATCGATCCGCCGACCCTGTCGATGACGTTCCGCGTCAACGATTCGCCGCTGGCCGGCACTGAAGGCACCAAGGTCACCGGCCGCATGATCCGCGACCGCCTGCTGCGCGAGGCCGAAGGCAATGTGGCGCTGCGGGTGCGCGAATCCGATGACAAGGACGCGATGGAAGTGGCCGGACGCGGCGAATTGCAGCTCGGCATCCTGATCGAGACCATGCGCCGCGAAGGTTTCGAGCTGTCGGTGTCGCGCCCGCGCGTCGTGCTCAAGCAGGACGAAGCGACCGGCGATTGGCAGGAGCCGGTCGAAGAAGTCGTGATCGACGTCGACGAGGAGCACTCCGGCATCGTCGTGCAGAAGATGAGCGAGCGCAAGGCTGAGATGATGGAGATGCGCCCGTCCGGCGGGCACCGGCTGCGTCTGGTATTCTTCGCGCCGACCCGCGGCCTGATCGGCTATCAGGGCGAATTGCTGACCGACACCCGCGGCACCGCCATCATGAACCGGCTGTTCCACAATTATGCGCCCTACAAGGGCGACATCCAGGGCCGCCGCAACGGCGTGCTGATTTCCAACGACCAGGGCGAGGCGGTGGCCTACGCCATGTTCAAGCTGGAAGACCGCGGCCCGATGATGATCGAGCCGGGCTGGAAGGTCTATCGCGGCATGATCGTCGGCGAGCACACCCGCGACAACGATCTCGAGATCAATATCCTTAAAGGAAAGCAGCTCACCAACATCCGCACCACCTCGAAGGATGAAGCGGTGCGGCTGACGCCGCCGATCCGGATGACGCTGGAAAAGGCGCTGGCCTATATCGAGGACGACGAACTGGTCGAGGTGACGCCGAAGTCGATCCGGCTGCGCAAGAAATTCCTCGACGCCAACGAACGCAAGCGCGCCGAGAAGAGCAAGCAAGAAGTGGCGTAGGAACACGAGCAGACAGGGAGCAGCGGCCAGGAAAGATGCTTCGATCCATTCGCCGCTCGCTATTTGCCGATCATACGTCTGCCAGATTGACGGCGGCCCGAAGCTCAAGCAGGTGCGGGATGTCGTCGCTAGGACCAGGAGGCAAATCGAACCAATAGTCAGCGTGCTCGAAGAATTCCGTTTCTCTCCGCGAAGTCTGGAAGACTTCGACATCGACGATGCCCGTTCCGAAGGTATCTTTCAACCGACCTCCGAAAGGATCGCCCCAAAGTATCTCCTTCACTGGGAAGTAGAGATTGGTCCAGCGGGTCAATCCAAACAGTCCGCCGGGATGTAACATCCTCACGCCATCTTCGGTCGCGGTCAGTCGTCCCTCATCGGCGGAGGTCAGCGATTTGCGTGCCGGCAGCCTGGGCGGACACACCGGAAACTCCCGCTCTCTCACGCGGCGACGGAAATCCCGGGCGAGTTCGCCAAACGTCTTGCCGCGGCACATGAGATATTTGCCGTGAGTCAGCGGGCAGCCCATCGTGACGAAATCGGTGACCAGCCAGCTTCTCCACGTCGCGGCCGGATCAACATCCTGCTCGGCGCCGACAAGCTTCCTGATGACTTCGCGTCCCAGACGGGGGTCATAGTCCTGCCCGTAATCGATCTGGTCGAATTCCGGCTGAAGCGCCGAAAACGAGCAGCGCTGCTGCTGGCAAAACCGATTATAGGCGGTTCTTAGCATGTCATAGCCCACGACCGCGCCAAGGCTGTGTGCGACGACAATGATCCGGTCATACCGGCCGCTACGATGGAGAGCTTCCAGCGCTTCGACGGCCTGCAAGCGAATGTCGCGCCGCACCTGAACATTGGCAGGCGAGTCCCTGAAATAGCGGGCGGCATCACCAAAGATTTGCTGAAGCACGACGGCGTTGAGCACGAGATACAAGCCGATGATCAGGCACGCGCACAGGATGCTCCATTGCGAGGTCAAGGCCCATGGCACCCATCCCCTTGCGAAAACAAGCTGCCAGGTCTCGGCGTCGGTAGGCCGGCAAATCACCCAGACGAGATAAATCGCAAAGAAAAAGGCGGACGCCAGCATTGCCCAGCCGAACGGCCGCCAAAACCATTCGCCCATGAGTATTCCGGCAGCAACAACGGTAAGGACCAGCACCGGGATGAGACCGGCCGCCATTGATCGCGTCGCAGGAAACCACACAAGTGCGATGGCAACAATAAGCGCAACTGCAAAGCAGGCCGTTCCCACCGGATAAGTGACCGGGACCGATATCAGGAACTTGGGCAACCGGTATTTGCCGTGAGCTACGCAGGCGCCAAGCACAAGTACAAGAACGACCAGCACCATCAGAACGGGCGCGGTCAAAAGCGCTTCCGGTGCGTTCACGAGAGACGCCAGCAGCAGAACCGCTCTAAAAACCAGCAGTGATGCCGACAGCAGAAGCAGGACCATGAAAGTAGCGATGGTGGTCCAGATCGCGTTCATGCCGGGGCGGAGGCGGGGTCCACGCCGCGTCAGTTCAAATATCCATAGCAAGACAGCGATAGCCCGGGTCTCGCTCATCCTGTGCGCCCAGTAGAGTTCGTGAAAATCCACCTTCTTGTCTGTTGTCGGAATTGTGGTGGTGATAACCGGCAGGTCTGGATCGAGCCCCGTCCGCTCGAACTGGACAGTCGACGGTCGGGGAGATTTTGGATCCGGCCCGGATATGATGGAATTGTAAACCCCCCGGACCGTCTGCATCGGTCGCTGAATGCCCATTCCATGCACGACAAGGACCGCGGTGCGCCGCGGGCCAATTTCCTGCGTTTGAAGTTCAGCCTTTGCCCGATCCAGCATCTTGCCCTCGCACGCAATTCATCAATCCCAACTTAAACTTGTAAACTTTTCGCATGCAAGGGATTGAAGCGCGGGACAGGATTCCGCGGCCCCGCAGTTGGCGATGGTTTCGCGCTCTTGCAACGCACCCCTGGAATGACAAAATGGTCGTCATGTCCCTGCCCTCCTCCGTCGATATCGCCATCATCGGCGCCGGCGCCGCCGGCCTCGGCGCCGCGCACGGGCTGCAGCATTCCGGCCTCAGCACCATCGTGCTGGAAGCGCGCGACCGCGTCGGCGGACGTGCCCATACCATTTTGGCGGCACCTGGCATCACCTTCGACGCCGGCTGCGGCTGGCTGCATTCGGCCGACAAGAACTCGTTCGTCGAGATCGCGAAGCGGTTGAATTTCGAGATCGACAAGACGCGGCCGCCGTGGCGCGAGCAGAGTTTTGACACCGGATTTCCACTGTCCGAGCGCCAGGATTTTATCGCAGCACTCGATGCGTTCTACGATCGCGCCGAGGAAGCCGCGGAACACGGCGGCGACGATACGGCAAGCCACTATCTGGAACCCGGCAATCGCTGGAATCCGATGATTCACGCGATCTCGACCTTTGTGAACGGCTGCGAACTGGACCAAGTCTCGATCCAGGACATGGACGCTTACGAAGATACCGAGATCAACTGGCGGGTGCGGCGCGGCTATGGTGCGCTGATGACGGCTTACGGCGCGCCCTTCCCGATCGCGCTGAATACGGAAGTAACGCTGATCGACCATTCGGGCACGCGCGTGCGGATCGAAACCTCGCGCGGCACCCTGACCGCGGGCAAGGTCATCGTCACCGTGCCGACCAACCTCATTGCCGACGAGGCGATCCGCTTTCATCCCGCGCTGCCCGCGAAGGTCGATGCCGCGCGCGGCCTGCCGCTCGGCGTCGATGACAAGGTGATGCTGGCGCTGGAGGACGCCGAGGCGCTGCCGAAAGACGGCAATCTGCGCGGCGCCACCATGCGCACCGCGATGGGAAGCTTTCACCTGCGCCCGTTCGGCCAGCCCTGCATCGAGGGATTTTTCGGCGGCACCTTTGCGCGCGAACTGGAGGACTTGGGCGAGGGCGCGTTCGCCGCGGAAAGCATCGACCAGATCGTGGCCCTGCTCGGCTCCGACTTCCGCCGCAAGCTGAAACCGCTGGCGGAAACGCGCTGGGCCCATGACCGGTTCGCACGCGGCGCGTATTCGCACGCGCTGCCCGGCCACGCCGGCGACCGCGCGGTGCTCGCAGCCCCGGTGGATGGGCGGCTGTTTTTCGCCGGCGAGGCGACGTCGCCGAATTTTTTCTCGACGGCGCATGGGGCGAGGGATTCGGGGGAGAGGGCGGCGGGGGAGGTTCTCGCGACAGTAGCAGCCTAGGATTTGCTCGAACTCGAGCAGAGACTCTATTCTTCGTTATCTCGTTTTGCTTTCGAGTTAGCGGAGGCTCTAAATGAAAAGTCCCAAGGACGATTGGACATGGAAGGACATTAGTTTTGCTAAATGGCGTAGCGCCGCAAATCGGCGACTCAAAGAAATCTACGCAATTACCATCGACGATGCAGGCATGGACGACGACTTCTTGACGTCGCACTGGGAAATGAAGCAATCACCATACGAATTCGTCGAGTGGTATGGGATAAAATACGACCTAGATCCGAAGTCTTCGGTTGGCTTGTAAGCGAATTTTATTTTTTAAAAATAATATCTCTGTGAAATTTTAGATAGTGAGCGTTAGGGTAGAGAGTTGTGTCCTTCGGTAAGTTGATCATTCCATTCCTATTCAGAAGACGAACGGCATCGTCGGGAACGTGGTTCTTGGCAACTAGAGCATGATGCATTTAGGTTTACGCATAGCCTGAATTTTGAAAATAGTTGGCACATTCGTCGGGTGTAAAAGCTCCGAGGATTTCGCCGATCGCGGTGCAGATAGTTTCGACCGAGCGCGCGGCGGCTTTGCGCAAGAAGTGCTTGATCTTGGCGAAGGCCTGCTCGATCGGGTTCAAGTCGGGCGAGTATTTCGGCAGGAAGAAGAGCTTGGCACCGGCCGCGCGGATAAGCTGGCGCACGGCTTTGGCCTTGTGGCTGCCGAGATTGTCCATGATTACGATGTCGCCGGGATGAAGCGTGGGGACGAGGACTTTTTCGACATAGGTTCTGAAGCTTTCCCCGTCGATCGGACCATCGAATAGCCATGGAGCGTCGATCCGGTCATGGCGTAGCGCGGCCAGGAAGGTCGTGGTCTTCCAGTGCCCGTGCGGGGCCTTGGTCTGGAGCCGCAGGCCACGCGGTGCCCATCCGCGCAACGGCGTCATGTTAGTCCGCGTCCATGTCTCGTCGATGAAGACCAGACGCTCAGGCTCGATGCGGTTTTGATACTTGTGCCACTGCGCCCGCCGATGCGCGACGTCGGGGCGATCGCGTTCGCTGGCCACCACGGTTTTTTTTGAAGCTCAGCTTCTCGGCGTGGACGAAGTTCCAGACCGCCCGATAATCGACCTTGAGGCCGCGCTCGGCGAGTTCGGCGACGAGCCCGCGCAAGGTGAAGTCCCTTGCCTTGGCACGCTCCAACAACCAGGCACGGTGCTCGCCCGAAATTGCCTTCGGCTTGTGCCCGCCCATCTGCCCCGGCGCAACGCTGCCGGTCTCGCGCAAGCGCCGCACCCAGACAATCGCCGTGCTGACGCCCACGCCGAATTGTGCCGCCGCCTGATGGCAGGACAGGCCTCCAACCCCAACCGCGCCAACCACGCGCTCGCGAAGATCCATTGAATATGGTTTGCCCATCCATACTGGCCTCCATCCCAGCCAGTATGTTGAATCAGAACAGCCCTGATTTGGGAATCCCAAACCGAGTCGACCTAAAGGCATCCCGCTTTAGAATCTTATAATCATCATCGATCGAAATGAGCCCACGATCGAACATCCAATGCACCGTCCCGGAAAGGGCTAGTCCATTGCGAACGGAGTCAGGGCCCTTTGACGCCACTGGCTGAATGTGTGCCGCCTGAACTTCCGGGCGGCCCCCTCCGTTGATTAGCCGCAGGCCCGTGATCGCGCACCTATTTGAGTAAGCTGCGCGTACATTGTGCATGAAGGACCGTTCACGGAATAGCCGAGAAACAATCATTTCGACAACGGGTCGCTCGAAGGGCGCAGGTGGCTCGGAAAATCCGGGCAACATGACTCCTTGTGGCGCTAAATTCTCTTCGAGAATTGGGGCAAAGCCAGCCTTAAATATTCTGTCGAACTCACCATCCGGAATGAGTCGCACGGCTCGGCCAAAGGCACCCTTGTTGGTGCTGCCATCTTCTTTCTCGAGTGCGCTCTCATAGTACTCGTCACCCTCGTAGAACGGAACAGCCGTGTCGAAATCTAGATAAGTACTACTATCGATGATTGCAAAATAGTGACCCGGCAAAGTGATGTCCTCGATCACCGACTCAACACGAGCCACGCCAAAGTATGATTGGCGGCCTCCTCGGCTTGAAAGCTCCGCGCTAGATCTGCGTGGCTCATAATAGACGATATAATCGCCAACTGTCTGCTGGACGTAGTTCAGATACGTGCGAGGGAAATGGTATCGCTCCTCGGGCAAATCTTTGTAGCTCGGCGCCACCTTTGTCGTGAAAACTGCTTTGGTCATCAACTAAACCTGCAACGACTCTAAATTTTGGCCGCCTTAACCTAGAATAGCTTCGATAAATTAGATAGCAGCTAACTCGGCTTCTACTCCATCACCCTCTCCCGAAACCCCTCGTCCCCCAAAAAACACACCTCATATTTCCCGAAAATCCAGTACCGATTGCGCGCAACCAGATCGTAGACCGCGTCGCGCAACGCTTTCGGCACCGCCCGCAACACACGCACCCATCCCCAGCCCGGCAGATGCGCCAACACCGTCAGCGCCGCGTCTGATTTGAAATACGCTACGCCGCCATGCACCACCGCGTTGGTGTCGGGGTCTCCCGGGTCGATGCCGAACGCCTGCGCGAGGCGACCGCCGTAGCCGGACTGGATCGCGGTGAAGCGGAAACGGCGCTCCACGTCGCGCGCGGCGACGAAGCGGATCCAGCGCGAGCAGAACACGCAGACGCCGTCGTAGAGAATCACGTCGTCGTCCGGCCACGGGTTGATCATCGCTTTTTCGCCGCGGCCGGAGCTAAGGCCTTCAGCGCGCGCGCCAGTTTCGGTGCGGCGCTTTTCACACCGCCCTCCGTCTCGGCCAGCCAGTGGCCTTCGCTGCCGGAAGCCGCAAGCAGGCGAAAATCCACCCGTCCGCTGGCTGCGCGAAATGCGTCGGCCATCTGCCGCGACAACGCCGGTGAAAAATACGTGTCGTTGGCGGCCACCAGCCATGTCACCGGCACCCGCGCGCCTTTGCCGAACTCGGCCGCTGCCGCGATCAGCGTGTGCGGCGCGCAGACCTGATCGGGAAGATCGTTGGCGCGGCCGCCGCGGCCCGGCGCAAACGCGACGATCGCCGCGACCCCCGGCGGGTTTCGAGCGGCGAGCGCCAGCGCGCCCCACGCGCCCGCGGAGTGGCCGGCGATCACGGCATTGTCCTGCCGCACGAACGATTGCCCGCGCATGAACTGCAGCGCTGCTGCGATGGAGTCCGCCGTCGCACGTCCGGCTTTGGCATAATCCGCCTCGTCGCAGCCGCCCTGATCCTCGAGGTAGCGCCCGCCGGTGGCGCCATGACCCGGCCGCTCCGGCACCAGCACCGCGAATCCCCGCGCCACCAGCCACGCCGCCAAGGCGCGATATTCCGGCTGCGGCATTTGGGCGCGACGCAACACGTTTTGCGATGTCGCATGCGCGACGATCGCCAGCGGGAACGGCCCCTCGCCGGGCGGCCGAAACAAAATCGCGTGAGCGGCGGTAGCCGGATCGGGCGACGGCACCCGCCATTGCTGGCGGCGATCCGGTTCGCCTTCGGAAGCCTGTGCACCCAATGAGATTTGTGCCGCCGCGGGCTGCGCATGAAGCGCGCCGAGCGCAATCAGAACGCACACCGTTTTGAACAACTGCATTTTGGGCCTGGAAGACGGATCGGTTGGCGATCAGAAACCACGCGGCGAATCAAATCCAGCGCATTTTCTTCCCAAGAACCGAATTGCCCGCTCCCCGGAAAATACCTCCCGCAACGGCCTCAAGGTTCACAAAACGGCAGGCGGGGCGGCTTGCGAGCAGCACCTTGTCCTCTTTCGGCACAACCGAGCGCCAAAACTGATGCAGAAAATCCACAGGTTAACCGATAATTAACGATAGACCTTGAAGCCGACGCGCTGACTTGCTTTGATTGCATCCATGAGCACAACCCTGATCGAGGTTCGACCGGCCAAAGCTGCGGACGCATCCGCGGTGGCCTCGACCCATGATGAAGCCTGGCGCAACGCCTATCAGGGCATCATTCCCGGCGCCGAACTGGAGAAGCTGATCAACCGCCGCGGCCCGCAATGGTGGGACTCGGCGATCCGCAAGGGCAGCCGCGTCAGCGTGCTGGTGTTCGGCGACAAGGTCGCGGGCTATGCCAATTACGGTCGCAACCGCGCGCGCAGCCTGCATTTCGAAGGCGAGATCTACGAGCTTTATCTGCGCCCGGAATTCCAGGGCCTCGGTTTCGGCCGCCGGCTGTTCACCGCGGCCAAGCGCGACCTGGTGCAAAGCGGCCTGAAGAGCATGGTGATCTGGGCGCTCTCCGACAACGAACATGCGACCGAATTCTACCGCGCCCTCGGCGGGCGGATGGTGGCGCGCTCCTCGGAGAAATTCGGACCGAAGTCGCTCGACAAGGTCGCGTTCGCCTGGGCTAGCTGAAGTCCGGTATTTTGCCTCAACCGTCAACTTCGTCATTCCGGGATGCGCCCTCTTGGGCGCAGACCCGGAATCCAGCATCGTGCACTGTTCTGGATTCCGGGTTCGCTCGCTTTGCTCGCGCCCCGGAATGACGGTTTAATGATGGATACGCGGGTCAAGCCCGCGTATGACGATTGAGAAGACGCCGCCGCTCTACTAACAACGGAGCCACCCATGCGCATTGACGCCATCTCGATCGGGAGCAATCCGCCGCACGAGGTCAATGTCATCATCGAGGTGCCGGTCGGCGGCGAGCCGATCAAATACGAAATGGACAAGGATGCCGGCACGCTGGTGGTCGATCGCTTCCTCTATACCGCGATGCGCTATCCCGGGAATTACGGCTTCATTCCGCACACATTGTCCGGCGATGGCGATCCCTGCGACGTGCTGGTCGCCAACACCCGCGCCATCGTACCGGGCGCGGTGATGAGCGTGCGGCCGGTCGGCGTGCTGCTGATGGAAGACGAGGCCGGCGGCGACGAGAAGATCATCGCGGTGCCGTCGTCAAAACTGACCCAGCGCTACGACAAGGTGAAGACCTACAGCGACCTTCCCGAGATCACGCTGCAGCAGATCCAGCATTTCTTCGAGCACTACAAGGATCTCGAACCCGGCAAATGGGTGAAGGTGCTGCGCTGGGGCAATGCCGAGGACGCGCACCAACTCATCCTCGAAGGAATCGCGCGCGCCAAGGCGAAGTAAGAGATGCGCCGGCCGTACCGATTGATCCGCAAACTTCTCACACTGCTGGGCGCCGCCATCGTAATTCTCGGCGGCGTGCTGCTGTTCAACGTCGTTACCCACACCTCGCGGCAGATTCAGGTGGCGGCCGCACCGCGCGTACCCGTCGATGAGCAGGCCGCGGCGGCGCGGCTCGGCGAAGCCATCCGCTTCCAGACCATTTCGAACTTTCTCAATCCCGATTCCGGCGCCGATGCGCTACGCGGCCTGCAGGCGCATATCGCGAAAAGTTTTCCGGCGTTTCATGCCGCGGCGAAGCGCGAGATCGTTGCAAGCTACAGTGTGCTCTACGCGTGGGAGGGGTCAGACCCGAAGGCGGCGCCGATCGCGCTGCTGGCGCATCAGGACGTGGTTCCGGTTGCGCCGGGCACGGCGAAAGACTGGCAACAGCCGCCGTTCGACGGCGTCGTCGCCGATGGCTTTATCTGGGGCCGCGGCTCGTGGGACGACAAGGGCAACCTCTATTCGATACTGGAAGCCGCCGAGCAAATGGCGAAAACGGGCTTTCGCCCGAAACGGACGATCTATTTTGCGTTCGGTCATGATGAAGAAGTCGGCGGTACCCGCGGCGCAAAAGCGATCGCGGCGCTGCTGGCGTCACGCGGCATCCGGCTGGATTTCGTGCTCGACGAGGGCCTGCTGATCACCGACGGCATCGTGAAGGGCCTCGACAGGCCGGCGGCGCTGATCGGCGTGGCCGAGAAAGGCTACGCGACGCTGGTGCTGACGGCGCATGCGACCCCCGGCCATTCGTCGATGCCGCCGCGCGACACCGCGATCGGCATGATGAGCGCGGCCCTGGCGCGGCTGGAGGACCATCGCTTGCCGACGCAGGTGCGCGGCGCGGTTGCGGAAATGTTCGATACGCTGGCGCCGGAAATGAACGGCTTCAATCGCGTCGCGCTGTCGAATCTCTGGCTGTTCAAGCCGCTGCTGTTGCGCGAATTCGAGAAAAGCGGGCCGACCGAGGCGACCATCCGCACCACCACCGCGCTGACCATCTTCAACGCCGGCGACAAGGACAATGTGTTGCCCGGCAACGCGGAGGCCACGGTGAATTTCCGGCTGATGCCGGGCGACACGCAGCGAAGCGTGACCGATCATGTCCGGCGCACCATCGGCAACGATCGAATTTCGATCGAGGCGTTTGCCGGCAATATCGACCCGCCGCCGGTGACAGCGACCTCCAGCGAACCCTACCGCGCGCTCAACCGCACCATCCGGGAGATTTTTCCCGACGTCGTCGTCGCGCCCGGCCTGATGGTGGCCGGCACCGACTCGCGCCACTACACCGGCATTTCAGACAATGTTTTGCGGTTCACGCCGGTGCGCGCCACCGCGGATGACCTGAAGCGATTTCACGGCACCAACGAGCGCCTCAGCATCGAAGGCTATGCCGACATGATCCGGTTCTACCGGCGGCTGATCGAGAATACGGCGGGGTGATCCGTCATTGCGAGCGAAGCGAAGCAATCCAGTACGGTCTCGCCAAGCGGAAAGACTGGATTGCTTCGTCGCAAGCGCTCCTCGCAATGACGGAAGCGCAGCGCTTGCTAAACCGCCGGCGCCGGCAGGCCGTGAATGGCGCAGGCGGCGCGCAGTGTATTGACCAGCAGGCATGCGACCGTCATCTGGCCGACGCCGCCGGGCACCGGCGTGATGGCGCCTGCGACATTCAACGCCTCCTGAAAGGCCACGTCGCCGACCAGACGAGTTTTACCTTCAGCACCGGCTAAGCGGTTGATGCCGACATCGATCACGGTGGCGCCGGGCTTGATCCAGTCGCCGCGCACCATCTCCGCCTTGCCGACGGCGGCATAAACCAGATCGGCGCGCGCGCAGAGCTGCGCCAGATCGCACGAACGCGAATGCGCGATGGTCACCGTGGCGTTTTCGTTGAGCAGCAATTGCACCAACGGCCGGCCGACCAGATTGGAGCGGCCGATCACGATGGCGTTGAGACCTTGCAGCGAAGGATGCACGCTCTTCGTCAAAATGATGCAACCGAGCGGCGTGCACGGCGACAGCGCGGGCAATCCTGCGGCGAGGCGCCCGGCGTTATGCGGATGCAGTCCGTCGACGTCTTTCGCCGGATCGATGGCGCCGATGACTTTTTCGGTGTCGAGCGATTTCGGCAGCGGCAGTTGCACCAGAATGCCATGCACCGCGGAATCGCGGTTGAGTTTTGCGATCAGCGCAAGCAGTTCGTCCTGCGCGACATCGGCCGGCAGCACGTGCTCGAACGACGCCATGCCCGCGGCTTGGGTCTGCTTGTGCTTGCTGCGGACATAGACTTCGCTGGCGGGATCGTTGCCGACCAGCACCACGGCGAGCCCGGGCGTCAGCGCATGCTGGCGCTGCACCCGCGCCACCTCATCGGCGACGCGGGCACGAAGTTCGGCGGCAATGATTTTTCCGTCGATAATCCGCGCGGTCATCTCAATCCGTTAAGGCGCTCTGGCAGTGCTGGGCTGGATTAGCGGCGGGCCTGCGGCGATCAGAACACGCTGGGATAGATGTAATAGGTGATGACCCGCTGGATGAACAGGATGATCAGGATCAGGATGATCGGCGAGATATCGAGGCCGCCGAGGCTCGGCAGCATGCGGCGGATCGGCGCCAGCACCGGTTCGGTGATCCGGTAGAGGAATTCCGCAACCGCCGCCACGAACTGGTTGCGCGTATTGACGACATTGAAGGCGATCAGCCAGGACAGGATGGCAGAGGCGATCAGCAGCCAGACATAGAGATCCAGGACGATAAGAATGATGTCGAGAAGGGCGCGCATGGCGGATGGACTCGCGGGTTTGGTCGCGGATTCGACTACCCGCTAAATATCGGTTCATCCCCCCTCAAACAAGGGAAGTTCCCGGCAAAATGTCCCGGAAAACAGCACTTTCGGCGTTCTTGACTTGGCATTCGCACGGATTGTAAATGGCGGCGATTGCGGGCCGCTTTTCGAACCTGTCGAGGCGGTAGCGTAGGGGCCATAGCTCAGTTGGTAGAGCGCGTCGTTCGCAATGACGAGGTCGGCGGTTCGAACCCGCCTGGCTCCACCAGCCTTCGCTTGCTTCGCAAGCTACGGCTAGGCAAGCCGCATTCCAGCCTATCGGTGCGAAGCAAGCGGAGGCTGCCTCGCCGAAGCCCGCAGGGCGTAGGCGGGCCTTATCAATAGCTCTCACAGCTTCGCAAGCTACGGCTAGGCAAGCCGCATTCCAGCCTATCGGTGCGAAGCAAGCGAAGGCTGCCTCGCCGAAGCCCGCAGGGCGTAGGCGGGCCTTATCAATAGCTCTCACAGCTTCGCAAGCTACGGCTAGGCAAGCCGCATTCCAGCCTATCGGTGCGAAGCAAGCGAAGGCTGCCTCGCCGAAGCCCGCAGGGCGTAGGCGGGCCTTATCAATAGCTCTCACAGCTTCGCAAGCTACGGCTAGGCAGGCCGCATTCAGCCTATCGGAGCGAAGCAAGCGAAGGCTGCCTCGCCGAAGCCCGCAGGGCGTAGGCGGGCCTTATCAATAGCTCTCACAGCTTCGCAAGCTACGGCTAGGCAAGCCGCATTCCAGCCTATCGGTGCGAAGCAAGCGAAGGCTGCCTCGCCGTAGCCCGGAGGGCGTAGGCGGGCTGGAGCGATTAAACTCATTCCCCCGTAAACCTCGGCGGCCGCTTCTCCATGAAGCTCGCCACTCCCTCGCGAAAGTCGCTGCCGCGCAGCGCCACCGCCATTTCGCGGTTGGCGTCGATGGTGGCTTCGGCGAGAGTCTGGAACGGCACGTCGTAAAGCTGCCGCTTGATCACGGCCATGGCGCTTGGCGAGACGAAATCCGCAAGATCGCGCGCATAGGCCCAGGTCTGCTCGCGCAGTTGCTCCGGTGGATAGAGGCGATTGACGAGGCCGATGCGCAGCGCCTCGTCGCTCTGGACGCGGCGCGCGGACATCAGCAGATCGAGTGCGTTGGCGTGGCCGACGATGCGTGGCAGCATCCAGCTGATGCCGTGCTCGGCGATCAGGCCGCGGCGCGCGAACGCGGTGGTGAACACGGTGTTGTCGGCGGCGAAGCGCAAGTCGCAATACAGCGCGTGGACGAGGCCAATGCCGGCGGTGGCGCCGTTCAGCATGCCGATCACTGGCTTCGGGATCGACGGATAGAATGCGTAGCGCGTCTGCCAGTCCGGCCGCCGGTTCATGTCGAACGGCGGGACGCTTTCGGCGCGCCTGATGTCGTTGGGATCGAGCCCCTTCAGCGCGTCCATGTCCGCGCCGGCACAGAACGCGCGGCCGGCGCCGGTGAGCACGATAACGCGCACGCCGTCGTCCTTGGCCGCGGCCTCCATGGCATGACGCACGTCGCGCTCCATGATCGGCGTCCACGCGTTCATGCGATCGGGCCGGTTGAGCGTGATGGTCGCGATCTTCTGATCCACGTCATAGAGAATATGCTGATAGCTCACGGCGATCTCCCTGTGTTCATCGTCTTCGGTTAACCGCGCCGTCATTGCGAGGAGCGTAGCGACGAAGCAATCCAGTCCTTTTGCGTGGCTTCTGGATTGCTTCGCTTCGCTCGCAATGACGATTCACTTTAGCGTCCGGCTTTCCGCGAACCCTTCGGCCGCGCCAGATATTCTAATGTCTCCGGCCGCTCCCGAAGCCAGCCGGTCCAGCGCGTGAAAACTTTTGTCATGCGATCAGGCTCGACGCCAAGCTGCGCCATCGCCACGCCGCCGTTCACTGATTCGCGATACTCGGCGATCAGGCCCTCGCGCAAAACGAAGCGGCTCATGCCGTCGATCACGATCTGC
The DNA here is from genome assembly GCA_963710045.1 of uncultured Alphaproteobacteria bacterium. GTDB lineage: Bacteria > Pseudomonadota > Alphaproteobacteria > Rhizobiales > Xanthobacteraceae > Bradyrhizobium. The sequence goes on from CAVPZO010000057.1 coordinate 164,143, forward strand.
TTGCCTTTGAACTGCGGGATTTTCGAAGTGAAGCTCGACAGCGACCACGCGTACCCCATTCTGCCATCAAACACAGGATCGAACATTTCCCAGCGATAATCCGCAGCATCCCGATGGAAAAGCTCCTGCATCATATGCGCGATATCCGCGCGCCCCGTATGCGGGCCATAGATGTAGTCGTAATAGGTGGCGTCCTCGGTGAAATGGTTGGCGAAGCGCGTGCCGTCGCCGGACTCAGCCGAATGCGTGAACTCATTCAACAGCTGCGCGAAATCGTCCCCGGTCATGTCGCCATCCCTGATGCCTGCCGATTGCTTAAGCCGCAGGCTTGCGGGATCGACACTATCACATGAAACCGTCATTCCGGGGCGCGAGCAAAGCGAGCGAACCCGGAATCCAGAGCAGTGCTCGGTGCTGGATTCCGGGTCTGCGCCCAAGAGGGCGCATCCCGGAATGACGACAAAGTATTATTCCGCCGCCTGCGCCATGGCCATGTCGAAACCGGCGACAAGCGGCATCCGGGCCAGCCAGCCGTCGAGAAACGCTTTCAGCCAGGCGCGCTCGGTCACGTCATGGACCGCGCGATCGGCGAAGTGATGATGGCGCGGGCGGGCGCCGGGCAGAGCGAGACGCTCATGGCCGCGCGTGGTCCAGCGATGCATCATGGCGTAGGTCACATCGGGATGAAACTGAAAGCCGAACGAATGGCTGTAGCGGAACGCCTCGATCGGAAAGTCGCTGCCTTCCGCCAGCAATTCGCTCCCCGCGGGCAACTCGAAGCCCTCGCGGTGCCAGTGATAGACGTGATCCGGCCAGTCCGGACAGATGGCGCGGCCGGCGTCGGTGGGGCGGATCGGATAGTAGCCGATCTGCGCGCGGCCTTCCGGATGCGGCGCCACCCGGGCGCCGAGCTGCCTGGCCAGCATCTGCGCGCCGAGGCAAATCCCCAGGAACGGGCGCTGCTCCCGGAGCGGCACGGCGATCCAGTCGATCTCCCGGCGGACAAAGTCATCGGAGTCGTTGGCGCTCATCGGGCCGCCGAAAATGACCGCGCCGGCGTGGCCATCGAGCGTTTCCGGCAGGGAATCGCCAAAGCGCGGACGCCTTATGTCCAGCGGATAGCCCAGCGCGCGCAACGCATTGCCGACGCGGCCGGGCGTCGAGGTTTCCTGGTGCAGCACGACCAGCACCGGCAATAGCGGCCTGGCATCGAGAAAGCAGGCTGGTTCGTGTCTCATAAGTGGGAATGATGCCGCCGATTGGTTAATGAAATGATTTTTAAGCAAATCGCGGGCCAGATAATGCCCGAAACCTTGGTCAGCGCTTCAGCTGAAGCCTGCCGACCGCCGCCAGGATGAAGCCGCGCGGAAACAGCCGCAGCAAGAACGGAACGGTCTTGATGCCGAGGCCGGGCATCACGGCGCGCTTGTTGGCCATCAGACCGCGATAGCCGGCAAGGGCAACATTGGCGGCGGAGACGTTGAGGACCACGGAATCAAATCCGGGCTTGAATCCGGCGCGCGCCTGAAATTCCGACGGCACCGGTCCGGGGCACAACGCCGTCACGCGCACGCCGCGCGGGCCGAGTTCTGCGCGCAAGGCTTCGGTGAACGACAGCACATAGGCCTTGGACGCATAGTAAACCGCCATGCCCGGGCCCGGCAGGAACCCGGCGATCGAAGCGACGTTGAGAATGCCGCCGCGATGGCGGATCAACTGATCGGAAAATCGCAACGACAGATCCGTCAATGCCCGGATGTTGACCGCGATAATACCGAGTTGCTCGGCGCGGTCGCGTTTGGTGGCGTGGCCGAAAATGCCGTAGCCGGCATTGTTGACGACATACTCGACCTCGACGTTTTCATCAGCGAGCGCCGCGGCAATCCTGTCGCAGCCATCGGGCTGTTGGAGATCGCAGGGAATGACGATCGGCGCCGCGCCGCCTGCGGCGGCGATTTCGCCCGCCAGCGTTTCGAGGCGATCGGCGCGCCGCGCCGTCAGGGCAACCCGGTGGCCTTTCGACGCAAACAGGCGCGCCAGTTCGGCGCCTATTCCCGACGAGGCACCGGTAATCAGCGTCACACGTTCAGTCACGATGCAATGCTCTTGAAATTATTTTGTACGATATGGCACCCGGCAGTACCAGCAGACCACAGGCCTTAGGCGAGATGCAAGGCATCCGCAAGCATGGCGCCATCACTAAAATGCGCGACGGCGCGAATTATTCCCTGCTGCCAGCAGTCGGCGGCGGTTTGACCCTGTACCGAGCGCCCTTCGGCACATTAAAATTTGGCCATGTCTGGCGCGGTACCCTCGCGGTGTGCAACCGCGAGACTTCAGTTTGCCGCAGCCGGCTGATCTGAGTTGCCGGCGAACGGCGCGGGCTGATTGGCCGCCGCAACGCGATGCTTGAGCTCGATGCGGTCGCGCGACGACACACCGAGAAGATCCGCTGCGCGCCAGACCACGTTGTCCTCGAACTCGGTGACCTGGCCGTCGGCATACACCAGTTCCCACATCATTTCGACGATGCGAAGCCGGCCCTCCTCATTCACCGAGCGCATGATGACGCTGGTGAAATGATAGAGGTCGACCGCCTCGCCCTCGACCAGCGTCGCCGACGCGATCAGCTGGTCCGCGGTGCCGGGATCGAGCTTGAACCGGCTTTCCAGCAGGCTGTGCAGCTTGCGCTTTTCAAGGTCGGACGGCTCGCCGTCGAGCGATATGACGTGAACCAGCAGCGCCGTCGCCGCCAGGCGATACCCGGTATCGTCAAACGCCTGATGTTCGTGCGGGGAAACAACGTCGGCGATGAATTGGCGTAATTTGTCTAGCATCAATCTTTCAACCGAAATGTTCGAGTTGCACAGCCTGTCGGACTGCAGTTCTTGATATATGGGTTTAAATTGAAACGCGCGCAATCCGTATCTGCCGGCGACGCATTACGGTTCGGCAATCGTCGGTGAGCGTCAATGCTTGTGTCCCGGACGCGGTGCAGCGTTCTTCACGCTGCTCCGCAGAGCCGGGACCGTACAAAACGCCGGCATTCCGTTACGGCCCCGGCTCTGCAGCGCACCGCTTCGCAAGTGCTACGCGCTGCGCTGCGTCCGGGGAACGCCCTCACGGGATTTCATAGACGAGAATCTTGTCGGCGATGCCGCGCAGCGCCGCTTCCTTTTGAATGGGCTCGATCGACGCCTTGTGCAGAATGTCGGCGACCGCCGGAGACTCGATCACCGGGCCGGTGACATGCATGGCATGCGAGACCGACAGCCCCTGCACCCTAGCTGCGATATTGACGGTCTGGCCGAAATAATCCTGCCGTTCGTTGAGCATGACGGCAAGACAAGGCCCTTCGTGAATGCCGACCTTGATGATCAGATCCTCTCTGCCGCGCTCTTTATTGAGCTTGTCCATGGCCGCGCGCATCCGCAAGCCGGCGGCGAGCGCATGCTCCGGCTTGATGAACGTCGCCATTACGGCATCGCCGATGGTTTTTACCACTGCACCTTTTTCGGCCGAGATGATCTCCAGCAAGGCATGGAAATGCGCGCGGACCAGATCGAACGCGGCGAGGTCGCCGACACGCTCATACAACGCGGTCGAACCCTTGAGGTCGGTGAACAGGAACGTCAGCGAGGTGATCTTGAGCCGCTGGTCGATGTTGAGGTTGTCCGCCTTGTAGACGTCGCGAAAGGTCTGGTTGGTCAGCATCCGCTTGGCGGTGAGGATCGGCTTGCGCTTGCCGAGCATTTCATGAAGCGCATCGCCTGCGATCCAGAGCCCCGGAAGCACGCGGACGTCGGACTGGTTTTCCAGCGTGAGGCGCAGCGGCCCCGGCCGCAATTCCGTCGTTCCGGTCGGGGCATGCAGTCTGTTGAACACCATCGAGAGCTGCTGCCGCTCACGGGTCGGCTCGCCGCCGATGGCGAGGAACTGCGCCGAGTGGGTCACCGGTTCGAAGACAATGACGAACTGGTTGGGCAGTTGCAGCGATACCACCGCCTTCTCGCCAGGGGGTATTTCGAGGGCCTCCAGCGTCGCTTCGTCCTTCAGACGTGAAAAATCATCCCAGTCGATGTCGATTCCCGAACTCCAGAAAACCTGCCGGAGATATTCCCAGATCGGCAGCGTGTTGGGATCGTGCGCCGCGATGCGCCGCACCCGTGGACTGACCGTGAATGCGACCTCGACCATTTCGTCGACCGAGGCCTCGTAACCGGCAGCACAGAGCGCGCAATTGTAGTCGTCATGGCGCAGCGATTTCAGCGTGGTGTGAGCGTCGAGCACGCCGCTGCAGCCGGGGCACAGCACGTTCCAGGTGAGATCGAACAGCCCCAGCCGCGAGGCGTGGAGGAAACCGGCAATCACACGCTCCTCGTCCAGCCCGGTCTGCTTCGAGAAATCCAGCAGATTGATGCGGTTGAGTTCGCGGTCCCCGCCGGTGTCGATCAGCCGCTCGATGGCGTCCGCCACTTGGCCGTCGGTGGTTTGCCTCAGAACTGCGAACAGCGCGCCGGTTTCAGCCATGGCGAATGCACTCAACGAGGGGTGATACGGAACATCGGCGAACGATCCGGTTGCGTCGTCACCACGCCGACCGGCAGTACCGGCTCCTTGTCAATCAACTCGACGCGGAACGCGCCGATGATTTTCGCCAGCGCCAGCACGGCCTCCACCAGCGCAAAATGCGCGCCGACGCAGATGCGCGGGCCGACGCCGAACGGCAGATAGGCGAAGCGGTCGGGCGGCGGCGCGCCCGGCATGAACCGCTGTGGCATGAAGGCATTGGGATCGCGCCACAGCTTTTCGTGACGATGCAGCAGCCACGGAGAGATCAACACGATGTCGTTGCGGGAGACCGCCATGCCGGCAATGGTATCCGCGCCCGCGGCGGCACGCGCAATCAGAAACGCCGGCGGATACAGCCGCATGGTTTCGTCGATCACCGCGCGGGTGAATTTCAGCCGCTCGATGTCGGGCGCGCCGCTCACGGCCGCGCCTTGCGCCTCGGCCGCCAATTGCTCCTGTGTCTCCGGATCCAGTGCGAGCAGATACAGCGCCCAGAACAGCGCGGTTGCCGTGGTTTCGTGGCCGGCGAGGATCATGGTCGCGACCTCATCGCCGAGTTGCTCGTCGGAAAATGCAGCGCCGGTTTCCGGATCGCGCGCCGCGCCCATCAGGTCGAACAGGTCGCGCGGCGGCGCGTCCGCGTTCTTGCCGGCGGCGCGGCGCTCCGCCATCAGCATCGCCACGAAACGGGTCCAGCGCTTGCGGAAAAAGCGGCGAGAAATATCCTGCGGGCTCGGCCAGTTCAGCGGCAGCAGCAGATCGAGAAGGTGCGGCCGCGCCAGCCGGACGCCATACTCCATCACGAAGTCGCGCAACGCGGCGCCATGGCGCTCCATCCCGAACGAGAACATGGTGCGTCCGGCGATCTCGAGCGTCATGCGCTGCATCGCCTCGCGCAGATCCACCGGCCCGCCGCAAGCCGCCCGGAGTTTCACAACCGTCGCGTCGGTCGCAGCGATCATGTGCGGGACCAGCATATTGACCGCGCGCGGCGTGAACGCCGGCGCCAGCGTGCGGCGCTGATGCTTCCAGCTGCGGCCTTCGGCGATCAGCAGTCCCTCGCCGAGCACCGGCTTGAGCACGCGGATGGCGGCCGGGGTGCGGACATAGTTCTCGTAATTGTCGACCAGCACATGCCGGATCGCATCCGGTGCGTTGAGAATAAAACTGTTGCGGCCAAAAAAACCGGTCTGGATGATGTCCTCTTCATAGGAACGCGGACCCCAGGTATCGATGGCGTTTTTGCGCATCGCCACCACCCGCCGAAGCAGGTTCATGGTCCTGCGCGGCGGGGTTGGCGGCACCAGCGGCTGCCGCGCGGCCGGGACGTCGTAGGCTTCGGCAATGCTCACGTACGGCCTCGCAATTTTGGGTGGATGACCGGAAGCGTGGTCCGGCCCTCATATAGTCCGGAATTCCGGCACCATCAGGGGCAAATCGATCGAATTTGCCGGTGGACGAACCCCGCGATCGAAATCATAGCGGCCGGAGCACTGGACATCCAGAGAGCTTCGCGGGCATCAGTTTGTGACGTTCCAGGGCAATCAGAGTGCCCGGACCGCGATGGAACCGCTATGACCGAAATGCCGAAACGATCGATGTTTGCCGGCGACAGCATTGCAGCGCCACTGCGCCATTCGGTATTCCGGCGCATCTGGCTGGCCAGCCTGCTGTCCAACCTCGGTCTGCTGATCCAGGGCGTCGGCGCCGCATGGGCGATGACGCTGATGACCTCGTCGGCCGACAAGGTGGCGCTGGTGCAGACCGCGTTGATGCTGCCGATCATGCTGATTTCGATGCCGGCCGGCGCCATCGCCGACATGTATGACCGCCGCATCGTGGCGCTGGTGTCGCTGTCGATCTCGCTTGTGGGCGCGACCGCGCTGGCGGTAATGGCCTGGCGCGGCCTGATCACGCCGAATATCCTGCTGGCGTTCTGCTTTGTGGTCGGCTGCGGCATGGCGCTGTTCGGACCGGCCTGGCAAGCCTCGGTCAGCGAACAAGTGCCCGCGGAGACGCTGCCATCCGCCGTCGCCTTGAACGGCATCAGCTACAACATCGCGCGAAGTTTTGGTCCGGCGATCGGCGGCATCGTGGTCGCGACCGCCGGCGCGGTGGCCGCCTTCGCCGCCAACGCGCTGCTGTATATTCCGTTGCTGATCGTGCTGTTCCTGTGGCGCCGCGCCACCGAACCCTCGCGGCTGCCCCGCGAAAAACTCAACCGCGCGATCGTTTCCGGCGTGCGCTATATCGCCAATTCGCCGTCGATCCGCATCGTGCTGACGCGGACGCTGGTCACCGGTCTGCTCGGCGGGTCGGTGTCGGCGCTGATGCCGCTGGTTGCGCGCGATTTGCTCCACGGAGGCGCACAGACCTACGGCGTCATGCTCGGCGCGTTCGGCATGGGCGCGGTGATCGGCGCGCTGAATATCGGCGAGGTGCGCAAACGATTGAGCGGCGAAGCTGCGGTGCGGGCCTGCGCGCTGATCATGGGCGTCGCCATCGCGGTGATCGCGGTCAGCCACACGCCGGTGCTGACCGCCGCGGCGCTGGTGGTGGCGGGATCGGTGTGGATGCTGGCGGTCGCGCTGTTCAACATCGGCGTGCAACTGTCGGCGCCGCGCTGGGTCGCGGGACGCTCGCTGGCGGCGTTCCAGGCCGCGATCGCCGGCGGCATTGCGATCGGCAGCTGGGGATGGGGCCATCTTACCGACCTGGTCGGCGTCGAGCTGGCGCTGCTGGTCTCTGCGGCTGCGATGTTCGTCTCGCCATTGCTCGGGCTGTGGCTGACCATGCCGCCGATCGGCGGGCGTAATGAGGCCGCGGATCTGCTGGCCGATCCGGAAGTCCGGCTTCCGCTCACCGGCCGCAGCGGGCCGCTGGTAGTGGAGATCGAGTACCGCGTCGATCCCGACAGCGCCCGCGTCTTCCACGGCCTGATGCAGGAAGTGCAGCTCTCGCGCCAGCGCAACGGCGCCTATGGCTGGTCGATCGCGCGCGACATCGCCGATCCCGAATTATGGACCGAGCGCTACCACTGCCCGACCTGGCTCGACTATCTGCGTCAGCGCAACCGCTCGACGCAGTCCGAGCGCGAATTGCATCAGCGCGCAATGGCTTTCCACATCGGCATCGAGCCGGTCCGGGTCCGCCGCATGCTGGAGCGTCCGTTCGGATCGGTGCGCTGGAAGGAAGACACCCCCGATGCCGCCGCCAGCGAAGTGTTGCCGGTCGCAACGGCGGCGGGGAGCGGTACGTAGTTCGAGCCGCGCGATTTTTTAAGTCGTCATTCCGGGGCGCGAGCGCAGCGAGCGAACCCGGAATCCATAACCCCGGTAGTCGTGTTCAGCATCCACGCGCCAGCACAGGGGTTATGGATTCCGGGACTGCGCCAAGTGGCGCATCCCGGAATGACGGTGGTTGATTACTGCCCGTGATCCGTCAAAACCTTCGCGCAGGTCTTGCTCAGCCGCGCGCGGTTCTGCTTGAGACATGCCAGAATAATCTGGTCGCCCTCGTCCATATGCGCCCGGCAAAACCGCGAGACATCCCGCGCGCATCCAGGATCCTGCCGGCCGCTCTGCGCCGAGGCTGCGGCGGCGATCAGGAGAAGCGGGATGGCGAGCAAAAATCTGGTCATCTTGAATGCCTTCATGCCCATCAACACAGATAATCAAAACTGGTGCCGCAAGAGGGACTCGAACCCCCGACCCCGTCATTACGAATGACGTGCTCTACCAGCTGAGCTATTGCGGCGGACCATGCAGCGCGTCCGGCCAGGGCGCGAAAGCGCTCGCGCACCTGATATCGGGCACGGCGCGGCTTTGCAAGAACCCGAAGGTTCGGCCCGTCCGGAAAGCGGCCAATTCGCCCGCAAAACGCACCGGATCGGCGTTACCGGTGCTCACCCGCCCCAGCGGGACAGGAAGCCGCGCCAGCCGCCGGCCTGGCTCTGCGCCGGGTCGATTGGCTCGGCGAATTCCGCAGCCTGCGGCTCGTCATCGACCCCGGGATCGTCGGGCGCCCGCACGATGGGAATCACAGGCGGCACCGCCGGCGCGCCGCTTTTGGCGAAATCCGGCCGCTGACGAAACATCGGCGGTGGTGCGGCTGCAGGTTCCACCTGCGGCCGCTGAGAAGGAGCCGCGTCGACGGGCGCCGCCGGCGAATTGTCCTGCGCCGCGAGCGGCGCTGGCTCGATCGGGGCCGCCGCGGGCGCCACAGATTCAGTCGAGACCGTGCGCGGCGGCTCGATCGGGGCCTGGCGCGGCGGCGCCAGCATCGCTTCCTCGAACGGCGACGCCTCCACGGTGACGCCCTTGTCCGACGGCAGCGCCGCCAGCGGCGTCTGCCATTGAAACGCGTCGAGCCGTCCGGTGACCGGCGACACCGGGCGCCAGCGGTCGGACACGTATCCGTCCGCGGTCCACACCGGATCGTGCCGGGCGCGAACCGCGCGCAGCATCCAGGCCCGCGCGCGGCCTGAGTCGCCATGCTCGTTGCGCTCGAGCTCCGCCATCAGCATCGCGACGCGCTGGGTCGGGTTTGCGATGTACGGCCCCAGCGCCTCGCGCGCGCGTGAAAATTCGGAGGCGTCGATCGCGGCGCGGGCGACCGCCAGCGCGCCCTCGATATGGCCGGGGGCCTTTTCGGCCAAGGTTTCGACCCGCACCAGCCGCTGCCGCGCGGAATCGCCGAGCTTTACATGCGCGTAGGCGTCGGCGAGATCGGGATGCGGCTGCTCAAGCCAGGCCGCCTCCACCAGCCGCATCGAACGCCGGATCTGATGCGCCTCGCTCTGGTACTTGCTCGCCAGCACCGCGGCCGGCACCAGCGTCGGCGCAAGTTTTACCGCTTCCATGATGGTCTCGCGCGACAGGTCGCGATCGAGGTTTTCAAGTTCCAGCGCGCGCGCCGTCAGCAGCACGCCGCGCTGCCGCCGGTAAGTCGCCTTGTCGACCAGGCCCGAGGCGAGGTTGTTGTCGAGAATCGCCAGCGCGCCTTTCCAGTCGCCTTGGGCGCAGCGGAATCCCAGCACGGCCTGCGATGCCCAGGTCGATCCCGGCGAAAGTTTCAGGGCCTCTTCGGCGACCGCCACCGCGGCGCTTGGATCGTCGGCGCGCTGCGCCTCGACGAACAATCCGCGCAAGCCCAGCAGCCGCGTGTCCTTGCGCTCCGCCATGGCGCGGAAGGCGCGCTGCGCGCCCTCGCGGTCGCCTTCGAGCTGCGCCGATTGCGCGTGCAACAGCAGCGCCAGCGGATCGTTGGCGGCATGGCGTTTTGCGACATCGGCATGCGCGCGGGCGGCGCTGGAATCGCCGTGGCCGACCGCGAGCAGTCCGTGGGTGATGGCGTGCCGGCCGCGCGCTTGACGCCGCTCGCGGCGGTTGCGGCGAACCCGCTCGGGCGTGCGCCAGAGTCCGCGCAGGACCGACCATGCCAGCATCGCCGCGACGATGACGATGCCGAGCGTGAGCACGAACACCGGCAGCGACATATGGATTCGCCAAACGCCCCATGACAGCGCGACATCGCCGGTCTGGTCGGCAATCCACGCAGCCCCCGCCGCTGCGAGCGCGATCAGGACAAGAAACAGAATGATACGATGCATCAGAATCCTACTGGGCCGGTTTGGTGAATGCGCCCATTGCGTCGGCTGCAAATTGACGGGATGCGGCCAATGCGGCGTCGCGCGCATCGGCCTTGTCGATCCATGCCTGCGCCACCGCGCGATCGGCCGGCGCCAGCGTCTTCAGCTCGCGCCGCGCCTCGGCGATATCGTTGCGCATCGCCGCCGCGGTCACCCGCGAGACGATGGCGTTGCGGTCGTTCCCCGCGACGGCGTCGGTACGCTCGATGCGGACCAGCTTCGCCGCACCTGCCTGCAGCCGATCGACGATGCCCGAACCGGTGGTGGAGTTTTCCTGTGCCGGCGACAGTTTCGGCAGCAGCGCCAGCAGTTCGCGATTGAGCGCATTGGTATTCAGTACGCCGGTGGCAGCAAAGCTGTCGAGCGGTTTTAGCGCGTCGGCGGTGGCGGCTAACGGCCTGGCCGCCGCCAGCGCCGCGGCATAGGGCTCGCCCGCCCGCACCGAGACATCGAGCAGGGACGCGGCCACGGCGCGCCGTAGCGGTACATCGTCCGCGGGCGCGGCATTGCGCTTGGCGATCTCTGCGGAGAGCGTCTTGGCGGAACTTTCGATCTGGGCGAGACGCGCGTTGATGGCGGAGAGGTCGGGGGGCGGAGGCGTCTCGCGCGGCGCCGATTTGACGGCATCGAGCGCCGCGGCGAGTTGCTGCGATCGAACACCCCCCGCCGCGAGTTCGCCGCGCAGCGCGGCCACCGATTTTTCCAGCGCGTCGAGTTGCGCCGCAAGCGCCGGATCGGGAGCCGCCGGGGCGACTGGAGCGGCGGCCGCGGGCGCGGCGGCCTTCGATTCGACGCTGGCGACGCGCGCGGCGAGCGCATCGATCGCAGCATTGCTGACCTGCGGAGGCGGTGAAGGCGCGGCCGCCTTCGAATTCGACATTGGCAACCCGCGCGGCGAGCGCGTCGACCGCGGCATTGCTGACCTGCGGCGCCGGCGCCGGCGGGGCAGCTTCGCCCGGCCACCCCATCGTCCAGACCACAGCCGCTGCCGCACCGGCGCCGAAAATCGCCGAGACGATTGCGGAAGACATGATGGTCCCCAATGGCCGCGACCGTTCGCGGGCCGGCGTCGGTGCGGCCTCCGCCGCGCCGGCGGGCCGGGTTTCGTCCGATATTTCGATGGCGTCGAGGTCGAGGGTTGGCGGCGCGCGTTTGGACCGGCTCGAATCCGCCTGCGGGCCGATATCGTCAGGCTTGTCGTCAACCATCGCAAAAGTTCCTCATAGGCATCGCGGCAACAATACCCTTATCAGAATCGGCGCAGCTTCTCCTACCGCGATAACGCAGCCAGCGCACGGTCCAGCGCCTCAAACAAGCCACTTTCGTCCGGCGAGCGCGCCACCAGCACCTGGGTGGCGCCGACGTCGCGAACGACCGACGCCACCGCGTCGGAAATGCAGCATTGCGGGATCGCCAGCGCGGAGATTTCAAGGCCGGCGGCGCGCACCGCATCCAGGAAGGCGCGCGCGCTGCGCCGCGAATAATGCAGCACCGCCTCGACCTTGTTGGTGGCGAATGCGTCACCCGCGTCTTGCGGCAGCTTGGCGAGCGGGATCATCCGGTAGGTGGTGTGGGTCACGACGCTGAACCCGCGCTCGCCCAGCTCACCCGCAAGATCGCCGGCCAGATCGGCGCCTGCAAGGTACAGCAGCGTGCTGCCTTTCTTCAGCGTCTTGCCGCGCACGCTGGCGACGATCAGGTCGCGCAGCGCCGCGGCGTTGCCATCAGCCACGATGACATCCCGGAACCCGGCGTGGCGGGCGGCTTCCGCGGTACGCTCGCCCACCGCGAACAGTGGCAGCGCCAGCAGGCGGGCCGTGAGATGTGCTTCGATGGCGCGGATCGCGTTGGCGCTGCTGACGATGACGGCGCCGTAGCGCGCGTCGGCATCGTCCTGGAACGGCACCGGCTCGAATCGCAGCATCGGCGCCAGCAGCACGTTGAGGCCTTTGGCGCGCAGCGCCGCGGCGGTGGACTCGTTATCGGGTTGCGGGCGAGTGACTAGAATGGCCAAGGCCTACGCTCCCGCCAACAGGACTTCTGCATCAACGGAAGATTGCACGTCATGGCCTCACAATGATACGCCAGTGAAGGAAAACGCCGGTTTGGCCGGCAACGCAAGGCCTCAAATTGGACAACGGCAAGCCTGCCCTGGTTCTCGGCATCGAAACCACCTGCGATGAAACCGCGGCGGCCGTGGTCGAGCGCCGGAGCGACGGGGCGGGGCGGATGCTGTCCAATATCGTGCGCTCGCAAAACGAGGAACACTTGCCGTTCGGCGGCGTGGTGCCGGAGATCGCAGCGCGCGCCCACGTCGATGCGCTCGACGGCATCGTCGCGCGTGCGATGAAAGAGGCCGGCATCGGCTTTGCGCAGTTGTCGGGCGTTGCGGCCGCGGCGGGTCCGGGCCTGATCGGCGGGGTCATTGTCGGGCTGACCACCGCCAAGGCCATCGCGATGGTGCACGATACGCCGCTGATCGCGGTCAATCATCTCGAGGCCCATGCCTTGACGCCGCGGCTGACCTGCGCGCTGGCTTTTCCCTATTGCCTGTTCCTCGCCTCCGGCGGTCACACCCAGATCGTCGCGGTGCTCGGCGTCGGCAATTATGTACGGCTCGGCACCACCGTCGATGACGCCATGGGCGAGGCGTTCGACAAGGTCGCGAAGATGCTGGGACTGCCCTACCCCGGCGGACCTGAGGTCGAGCGCGCCGCGGCCGGCGGCGACGCCAAACGCTTTGCGTTTCCGCGGCCGATGCTGGGGCGCAACGATGCGAATTTCTCGCTCTCCGGCTTGAAGACCGCGGTACGCAACGAAGCCAGCCGGCTGACCCCGCTGGAACCGCAGGACATCAGCGATCTCTGCGCGGGTTTTCAGGCCGCCGTGCTGGAATCCACCGCGGACCGGCTCAGCGTCGGGCTAAAACTGTTTCAGGAGCAGTTCGGACCGCCCCGTGCGCTGGTCGCGGCCGGCGGCGTCGCGGCTAACCAGGCGGTCCGCGGCGCACTGCAGGCGGTCGCCGCCGACGCGCAGACCACGCTGATCATCCCGCCGCCGGCGCTGTGCACCGACAACGGCGCCATGATCGCATGGGCCGGCGCGGAACGGCTCGCGGTCGGGCTGACCGACACCATGGACGCGGCCCCCCGGGCGCGCTGGCTGCTCGACGAAAATGCCACCACGCCGGCGAAATTCGCCAACACCCGCGCCAAACTCTAGCGAGGCGCAAACGCAATGCCGTCTTACAACTCCGTTGCGGTGATCGGCGCCGGCGCCTGGGGCACGGCGCTGGCCGGCGTCGCCGCGCGGGCCGGACGCGATGTTATGCTGTACGCGCGCAACGCTGAGAGCGCCGCACGCATGGCGGCGACGCGAGAGAATCTTCGGTTGCCCGGAGCAAGTCTCGATGCGCGCATCACCATTACATCGGATATCGCCACCGCGGCGCGCGCGGACATCATCCTGCTCGCGACTCCCGCGCAGAATTTACGCGAGGTGGTCACCGCGCTTGCATCTCATCTTGCCGCGGCGACGCCGGTGATCGCCTGCGCCAAGGGCATCGAACGCGGCACCCACAAATTCATGACCGAGGTCATCGCGGAAGCCGCACCAAACGCGGTGCCGGCCATTCTTTCGGGTCCAAGCTTTGCGAGCGATGTAGCGCGCGGGCTCCCAACGGCGGTGACGCTGGCGACAAAAGATGAATCGCTGGCGAGCGTACTGGTGCAGGCACTGGGATCAGCAACCTTCAGGCCCTATCACACATCGGATGTGCGCGGCGTCGAGATCGGCGGTGCGGCGAAGAACGTGCTGGCCATCGCGGCAGGAATTGTGGTCGGCAAGCAACTGGGTGCATCGGCGCAGGCCGCATTGACCACACGCGGCTTCAGCGAGCTGGTGCGGCTCGGCCGTGCCTGCGGCGCGCGCACGGAGACCATGTCCGGGCTATCGGGCCTCGGCGACTTGATCCTGACCTGCTCCAGCCCGCAATCGCGCAATTTCTCGCTCGGCATTGCGCTGGGGCGCGGCGAACGTCCGTCACGGGACAAACTCGCCGAAGGCGAGTTTACCGCACCCGTGCTGATCGAACTCGCCGCTTCAAAAAATATCGATGTGCCGGTATCCAATGCCGTCGCGGCGATCCTGAGCGGTGAAACGACCATCGACGAGGCGATCGAGAATCTGCTGACGCGGCCATTCAAGGCGGAGGAATAACCCTCCTCGTCATGCCCGCGCTTGTCGCGGGCATCCACGTCTTGATAAACAGCAGGAAAACGTGGATGGCCGGAACAAGTCCGGCCATGACGAAGGTAAGGTGGGCGTCATGAACTACTGGCTGGTGAAATCGGAGCCGTCGAGCTGGTCGTGGGACCAGCAGGTCGCGAAGGGCGCCAAGGGCGAGGCCTGGACCGGCGTGCGCAATTTCACCGCGCGGCAAAACCTCGTGAAGATGAAGAAGGGCGACCGCGCCTTCTACTACCACTCCAACGAGGGCAAGGACATCGTCGGGATCGCGGAAGTGATCCGCGAGGCCTATCCCGACCCGACCGACAAGACCGGAAAATTCGTCTGCGTCGATATCAAGGCGGACAAGCCGCTGAAAACGCCGGTGACCATGGCCGCGATCAAGGCCGACAAGCGGCTGGCCGATATGGCGCTGGTAAAGTATTCGCGGCTGTCGGTGCAGCCGGTGACGGCGGAAGAATGGAAGATCGTCTGCAAGATGGGCGGGTTGTAGCGCCTGCGGCGACAGGCGCTCTAGCCCGTAGCCCGGATGCAGCGCAGCGAAATCCGGGACTCGACGTTGTGCTTGTCTGAGCCTGCCCCGGATTGCGCTGCGCTGCATCCGGACTACGAGACAAAAATATTAAATTCCTATTGATGATATTCCTAGTTCGCTGTATATATTCCGCTGTCCTGTCCGACGAGGGGCCGCTTTCTAGAGGCGATCCTTCAGCGGACAGAGCGAGAGCTGGCCGGACCGGGGGCCCCCGGAACGGTCGACGGCCTGGTGGCCGGTGGAGCGCTGGGAGGCGCTGCGCCTAGCCTTGGGCGCGCGCGGTAGCCTTGCCGCGCGAGGCGGGTACGTTAATCCCGCCTCCGAGGGTGCCTCGCAAGCACCCTGGCGCCTCCCACCGCTCCATCGCACCAGCGCGGTTTGCTGGTGGAGGAGTTTCTGGCAAACCTCGGACGCTCTGCGCCGCGAGAATGCAGAGGTGTGGCTGTTTGAATCGTCGAATCAAGATTTGAAACGAGCCGCCTCTTAAACCTCGCCCCGCGCTTTCGCGGGGAGAGGTCGACGCGCATCGTCAGATGCGCGGCGGGTGAGGGGCCAGGCACTGCGCACGCAAAATGAAAAGCCTATCGGGTCGGAAGGTCTGCGACTCAACAGGCACGACCCGAGAGTCCGTCGATTGTATTTATCGCAGTGCCTCGCCCCTCACCCGAAGCCTTCGCTGCGCTCCGGCTTCGACCTCTCCCCGCGAAAGAGCGGGGCGAGGTTAAGAAAGAGGCGCTGCGATTCAGAATTTCGGCGGCCGCTTTTTCGCGAACGCCTCGATGCCTTCCTTGATCTCGGCGCTGCGCATGCTGTCGCGCGCACGCTGATCGGCGGCGGCTTCGTCAAGCCGGCCGCGGGAAAATTCGTTGATGGCGCGCTTCATGCCGCGCATTGCCATCGGCGCGTTGCCGGCGAGAAGGCTTGCGAGCCTGTCGACTTCCTCATCGAGCGATTCGGCGGGCACGCAGGCGGTGAGATAACCGATCCGCAGCATTTCGCTGGCTTCGATCTTCTGCGCGGTGAGAAACAGCTTTTTGGCGTTGTCGGCCCCTAACCGCGAGACGTAGCGTTTGATGCCGCTGGTGTAATAATGCAGCCCGAGCCGCGCCGCCGGCATGAACATCTCGGCGGTATCGACGCCGATGCGGAAGTCGCAGGCCAGCGCCAGATCGGTCGAGCCGCCATAGACGCCGCCATTGAGCCGGCAGATCGTCGATATCGAAAGGTCCTCAAGCCGGTTCGCCACCACCTCGAACGCCGATCCCGCGGTCTGCTCGGCCGGCGCACTGGCGGCGCGCTCGGCGATCGAGCCGAGATCGTAGCCGGCGCTGAAGGCGCGGCCGGTGCCGGTCAGCACCAGCACCCGGATGGCGGGATCGGCCTCCAGCCGGTCGAACAGTTTTAGCAGCGCCTCGAGATCGTCCGGCTGCAGCCGGTTCAGATGTTTTGGGCGGTTGAGGCGGATGGTGGCGCGCCCGCCGTCGATGGAGAGGACCGGCGTGCTCGCCTTGGCCGCATCCGACATGTCTTTCTCCGCTATTTGTTTTCCTGGGCGCGCCGTGCGGCCTCCGCGTCGATGGTGTGGGCGAGATCGGGATGCCGCGCCATCAGCACGTGAAAATCCACGAGGTCGAGCACCAGCAGCCTCGACAGCTGCGTGGTGCTGATATTGGCCGAGCGCTGGCGGTTGCCGAGCAGCGCCATTTCGCCGAAGAAGGCGCCTTCGCCGAGCTTGACCTTTTTGCCCGGCAGATCGACCTCCACTTCGCCGGAAGCAATGAAATACATGCAGTCCCCGGGCTGGCCCTTGCGGACGATCATGGTGCGCGGCGGCAGGTCCATGGTGCGCAGCACATGGGTGACATCGGCGATCGCCGCCGGGCCGAGCGACGCGAAGAACGGCACCTTGCTCACCGAGTCCCAGGTTTTCAGGAAATTATCGCGGCGGGTCTCGGTGGCAAAGCCGGTGGCGAGAATACCGGTCCAGAGGCCGAACACGCCGAGCCCGCAGATCATCACCATCGCGGCGATGATGCGGCCGAGCGGCGTCACCGGCACGACGTCGCCATATCCGACGGTGGTGAGCGTGACGACGGCCCACCACAGCGTCGACGGCAGGCTGCCGAATACGGCCGGCTGTACGCTGCGTTCCAGCACATGAACCACCACCGAGGCGAACAGCAGAACCATCAGGAACAGCACGAGCACGCTCAGGAGCGGCCCGGATTCCAGCACCAGCACCCGGCGCAGCCGCCGCAGGCCCGGAATCCCCGGAACCAGCTTGAGCAGCCAGAACACCCCCAGCAGCCATGCCGACCTGACATCGGCGCCGCAGGCAATGGCGACCGGCACCGCGATGGCGGCGCCGGCATCCACTAGCCCGCCGCCGGAGACGGCATAGGCCAATCCGCGCCGCGCGCGGATGGCATGGACAAGGCGGGCCAGCCATTCGAACGCGAAAAAGGCGAGGCAGGCCCAAAGGGCTGCTTCCACCCAGCGATGCGCGGCCTCATAGGCGGGATCGACGGTGAGAATGACCAGCGCCAGCAGGCCCGCCGCGACGACGGCGTAGGAAGCCACGGTCAGGCGGCGGCCCGACATGGTTGCCGCGAATTGCGCCAGATACGGGAAAGTGAACGGACTGGGCATCCGCGCAACGTGCCCGTACGGGGAAGAGCCGTCAACGAGCGCCAGCGTGTCCCGGTGCAATGTCACTGTCGTGCCCCGGATGCTGCGCAGCGCGCCGCCCTTGCGGCGTGGTGCGCTGCTAAGCCGGGGCCGTAACGGAGGCAGCG
The DNA here is from genome assembly GCA_963710045.1 of uncultured Alphaproteobacteria bacterium. Taxonomy (GTDB): domain Bacteria; phylum Pseudomonadota; class Alphaproteobacteria; order Rhizobiales; family Xanthobacteraceae; genus Bradyrhizobium. The sequence continues at coordinate 181,943 of CAVPZO010000057.1, forward strand.
CTCGTGACGGTCCCGGCTCTGCGGAGCAGCGTGAAGAACGCTGCACCGCGTCCGGGACATGGTAGCGCCTATATCAAACGCTTCCCGGGGACTTTATAATTTGGCCTGGCCGGATCGCGCCCGTCGCGGCCCGCCGGGATATGATCGCAGTAGTTCACCCCAAAAAACTGGCTGGCCTGCAATGGATACATCACATTTGGCGGAACACATCGGAGCCGCCGGCAGCGTGATCGCATCGGTCTTCGTGGTTGCGACCTACACCATGCGAACGATGATTCCGCTGCGGGTATTCGGCATACTCACCAACGTCGTCCTGATCGCCACCGCGATTCCGAGCCACAATTGGCTGCAGCTGGTGTTGCACGGGTTTCTGCTGCCGATGAACGGCTACCGGCTGCACCAGATGCTGCAGCTGGTCCGCGACGTGAAAAAATCCGTCAACAGCGAACTGTCGATGGAGTGGCTGAAGCCGTTCATGACCGAGCGCAAATGCGCCGCCGGCGAGGTGCTGTTCTACAAGGACGAGAAGGCCGAAAGCATGTTCTACATCGTCAGCGGCAGGTACCGCCTGGTCGAGTCCGGCATCGAATTGCCGGTGGGCGCCATCGTCGGCGAATTCGGCATGCTGTCGCCGTCGAACCTGCGCACCCAGACGCTGGAATGCATCGAGGCCGGCATGGTGCTGAGCGTGACCTACACCCAGGTCGAGGAGCTTTACGTGCAGAATCCGGCGTTCGGCTTTTACTTCCTGCGTCTCTCCAGCGCCCGGTTGTTTCAGAACATCGCCAAGCTCGAGGAGCGGCTGGCGCAGCATGCCGGGCCGGTCGCCGCCGCGCCCAAACCCGCGTAAGGCGGGGTCGCTGAAGGTGGCAGGCGTCTGGTCTTCGATCCGCTACTTGCTCGCCGATTTCATCGGCGACGACGGCGGCGTGCCGCCGTTGCTGCCCGACGGCCTGCCCGATGCGGTGGTGCCGATCGCCAGCGACGGCATCGAGCGGCTGATCCACTATCAGGGCGCCGGCTATGCGCAGCTTTACGTCGATCGCCTCAAGCGCTTCGTCGGCCGCCGCGGCGTCGACGATGCCTTGTTCGGCGAAATCGCGCGGCTGATGGCACAGCGTATGAGCTACGACGATCCGATCCGGATCGCGCAAACAAAACTGGCCGAGCTTGACGCGGGCGCTGCGAAGGCAACCGCGCGCAGCGCTGATGACATCAAGAAATTCCGCTGGGACGAGCTTGTCGAAGCGCTTCCCGCCGCTGTCGCCGACCCCGTGCTGGGCGTGCTCGACTGGAGGGGATGGCTGCACCGTCCGGTCTCGATGCGCTTCAGCACTGCGGGCAGGTTCGGCATCCGCCGGTTGAAGATCGAGGCGGGCTTGCGGCGCTGGCGCCTGTTCTCGGTGCGCTATGGCACCGAGCGGGCCTGGGTCGAACGATGGCTGCACATGACCGACCGCGCCCTGAACAAGCAGCCGCAGGCCGCGGCCGAGATCGTGCAGACCGCGACCATGATTCACGACTATGGCGACGTCTATCGCCAGGGCCTTGCGGACTGGCACCTGATTATCGACGGCCTCGCCAAACCGACCTTCGACGGCGCGCTCGCATTGCCGGATCTTGCCGGCGCGATCAGGGAAGCCCGCGCCGCCGCGCTGCCCGACCCGCGGCAGGCCGCGCTGAAGCGAAAGATCGCGGAGATCAGGGGACGCGTACAGGCTCAGCCATCCGTCGTCCCCGCGAAGGCGGGGACCCATAACCCCTGACGTAGCGAAGAATCTTCGTAGCCCGGATGGAGCGCAGCGAAATCCGGGGACCGCGAATGTTGAAATGCCTATCCCGGATTGCGCTACGCTCCATCCGGGCTACAGGGTGCGGGCGCGGCTTTCGCGGGGGCGACCCTGGACTCACGCGCTGTGCGCGGTCTTGACGCTCACCACATTGTCGTCGTGCGGGGCGTGGCGCTTGAGGTAATCGCGGCGCATGCCGATCTCGTCGCGGACGAACTCGTAGCCGAGTTTGAACGTCTCCAGACCGTCGCTGGAGATGGTGCCGTCTCGCAAGCCCACCACCACGCCGCGCAGGATCGCTTCCAGTTCGTCCTGCAGCGCTTCGAGTTCGTCCATGGTGTGGGCGTGTTCGATCCGCTCGCCGACGTCGAGAATGGCGGTGGCCAGTTCGCTGGCTTTTTCCGGCGCGATGCGGGTGATCTTGGTGTAGATGCCGGCGAAGATCGAGCCGATGATGCCGAGCGCCGCCACCCCCAGATACATCGCGTCGCTGTAACGCTCCATGAACGACTTGGTGTCGTCGTTGATGTATTCGGCCGCACCCGGATGCGCGATGATGAGGGCGTTCTTGTCGGTATCGGCCGGTTCGATCTTGGCGGCGAAGCCGTCGTCCAGCGCCAGCTCGGACTTGTTTTCGTAGATGATGCGCGCGAGCTCGCCGGCGGCGCCGGTGGAAATCCTGGACTGCGCCACCAGCAGCCATTGCAGCCCGATGGTTTCGAGGTCGTCGTCGGGAATTGCAGGCGCCGACGACAGCGTGCCGGTTTCCAGCGTTTCCGATGAAATGCCGGGGATGCGCCGGGCGATGGCCTTGGCTTCGTCGATCGCGTTCAGCGTGAAGCCGCCGGCCTGGCGCGCGTATTTCTCGTAAGACTTGTCCTTGATCATCTTCGAGGCATGCGCGACCACCGCGACGGCGCCATAGCCGGATGCGAACAGTTTATCGAGCGTGGAATCCAGCGGCACCGTCTGAATGCGCAAGGCGCTCGCGTCATCGACAAATTCGAGCGTACGGCGCAGGAAGGCTTCGTTCTCGCTGCCGCCGATCACGGCGACCTTGGTCTTTTTCAGTGCCGCCAGCGACTTGATCTTCTTGCCCTTGGGCGTGATCAGCAGCAGCACGTCATGTTCGAGAATGGCGATGGCGCGGGCGCGGCCTGGGAGCTTGGCGTCGGTCCGCAGCACCACGAGATCGGCCTGGCGGCGATCGAACTGCGCCACCGCCTTGGCGGCGTCGGCGTTGGCAACGATCTTGAGCCGCAGCTTCGAGCTGTTGTTCTTCAGCACATTGGCGAGTTTGGCGGCGAAGCGCGCCTCGATGCCATTGGCATCGCCGGTGGCGAATACCAGCGTTTCGGAATGCCGAAACCAGATGCGGCCGCCCCAGACCGTGGCGAGCGTCAGGATCAATGTCAGCGCCGCAAACAGCAGCAGCTGCCGGCGGTTGCTCAGTGCTGCCGGTTTTTCCACCGATGAGGGTTCTTCCACGCTCATGGCTCATATCCGGACGGCCGAGCGCGGCATCGGTGTTGCAATGGTGGTCCGACGGACGCCCGAACGGGATCGTAAATATCTAAAAACGAACGACAATTTCCTGGCTCGGATGATATCCCGCCGGGTGCGGATTGCAATCGCGGCGGCGCGGTAACCTTAATGCCGCGCTCGGCCCGGTTGCACCGCTGAAATGTCACACCCTGTGTTTTTCGGGTTCCGCACAGGTGCAATTCGGCACAGGAGGTGTCATAAATAACGATTACTGGTCGAATTGTCCGCTGAACGCCTGATCTCCGGTCTTACGGTTCTTGTCAGTTTTAGCGAAGGGCGTCAGCTTGTCGTTTCCCGCCATGTCATCATCGGTCGCGGTCGGCGCGCTGGTCGGGTGGATGCTCGTCCTCACCGCCAAGCATATCGTCGCGGATTTTTTCCTGCAGAACACCTGGATGGCGCTCGGCAAGGACCAGAAGACCGGCTGGGCGATGCCGCTGCTGGCGCACTGTCTCGTCCACCTTGCGGTATCGATGCTGCTGATCCTGATCATCGCGCCAAAATTCTGGTTCGTCGCCTTGATCGATTTTGCGATCCACCTCATCGTTGACCGCGCCAAGGGGCTTTGCGTCTCTACTTTCAACGTGACGCCGGAGCATCAATGGTTCTGGTGGCTGATCGGGATCGATCAGGCGCTGCACCATCTCACCGGGTTTGGTCTTTCGATTTTCATGGCGGCGAACTGATCACAACCCTCGTCATTCCGGGGCGCGCGTCTTCGCGCGAACCCGGAATCCAGACGTCCGCGCTTTGCATCTGGATTCCGGGTCTGCGCCAAGAGGCGCATCCCGGAATGACGGCGGGTGGCACTTACGGGCCGGCGTCCTGGATAAAGACGGTGAGGCCGTGCTCGCCGACATCGCGTTCGACCGGAATCCAGCCGAGCCGTTGGTAAAAGCCCGACCGCGCCGGACGCGCGCAAAGATAGGCGCGCTTAACCCCGAGCGCGAAGCAATCGCGCGCCGCGCGCTCGACCAGCGCTCCGCCGATGCCACGCGCACGATGCTGTGGCTCGACCCACACCGCCGCGACCCACGGTGTATATTGCGGCCGCTCCTCAAGATCGGAGGCGATCACCGACGCGGTGCCGAGAAACGCTGCGCCGTCATGGGCGACCAGCGCGATCGGGATCGGCTCGGCGTTGAGGTTTTCGTGCAACCGGCCGGTGATGTAATCGAGCGGATGTCCGGCGTCTTTCCACCAGGCGCGCCAGATCCGGTCGGCAACGCTATCGAAAAACTCCGGCCGCTGGCGCAGGTCGGAGATGGCAAAGCTGGTGGTCGATACCGGTGTCATGCAAGGAAATCTCCATCAGCCAGTTTGCACCAAATCCAACCGCGCGGCATGCTTGGATCGTCCGAAGCCGATCGTCGAAAGAACCCCCATGACCGAACAACCGCTCTCGAAAAAGACCGTCGAGGTGCTTGGCCGCCGCATGGCGTATCATGAGCGGGGCGAAGGCGCGCCGGTGCTATTCCTGCATGGTAATCCGACCTCGTCCTACCTCTGGCGCGATGTCATTCCCGAACTGGAAGGACATGGCCGGCTGATCGCGCCGGACCTGATTGGCATGGGCGATTCCGAAAAACTGCCAAATCCGGGCCCGGAAAGCTACCGCTTCGTCACCCATCGCGCGCATCTCGATGCCTTCATCGATGTCGTGATCGGGCCTGCGGAATCGATCGTGTTCGTGGTGCATGACTGGGGGTCGGCGCTCGGCTTCGACTGGGCCAACCGGCATCGCGACCGCGTCCGCGGCATCGCCTATATGGAAGGGATCGTGCGCCCGATCGCGGGCTGGGACGAATGGAGTGCGGCGGCGACGCCGATCTTTCAGGGTTTTCGCTCCGACAAGGGCGAGGCGATGGTTCTCGACCGCAACATGTTCGTGGAGCGGGTGCTGCCGGGATCGGTGCTGCGAAAACTCGGCGAGGCCGAGATGGCGGAATATCGCAAGCCGTTCCTCGAACGCGAGCAGCGCTGGCCGACGCTGACCTGGCCGCGCCAGATCCCGATCGCGGGCGAGCCCGCCGACGTGCTGCAGATCGCTGAAAGCTACGCGCAGTGGATGGCGCAAAACGAGATTCCAAAACTGTTCGTCAACGCCGATCCCGGCGCCATTCTGATCGGCGCGCCGCGCGATTTTTGCCGGAGCTGGAAAAACCAGACCGAGGTCACCGTGCCGGGTTCGCATTTCATCCAGGAGGATTCCGGACCGGCCATTGGACAAGCGGTGGCTAAATGGATGACGGCGAATTCGCTGTAGCGAGCCGGGCGCGCGAGCGCCGTTCCGATTCGCGAGACTTGTGCAAGGCCGGCTCGCGGCCGTGGTTAACCTTCCGTTAGCAAATTACATTGCATCCTGCGGCTTGGGGGAGATTGCCATGTTTTCCAGCCGCGACGCTTTTGAGAACGATTTCTGCCCGGTCCGGGACGATCTGCTCGGCGCCATGTACCGCGCCAACGAAAACGGCCTGCCGCAACTGGTGGAGAGCGTCTCCGCCGATGTGCGGGCGATGCTGGCGCTGTTCTGTTACAAGAGAAGCCATCTGCACTCGCTGGCGCTGGCGATTGCCGCGAGCTGCAACGAACGCGATCTGATTCAGTTGGGCGGACGGGTCGGCTCCACGCTCTACGCGCTGTCGCGCGAAGCGCCGGCCGCGCGCGTGGCGCCGTCTTCTTCCTACGGCAACCGCAAGCCGATCACGCTCTCGACCAAACCGCTCAGCTCGTTCGCGCCGCTCGACGATGAGCTGGACGACGAAGACCTCGCGCAGGCCGCCACCGCGTAACCGCTGACGTCTCTATGCAATGTTGAGCACCGGCAACCCATGCCTGCGCCGCGCCATTCCGCATTCCGGATCGCCGGGCATGCAGGTCCGGCAAACCTCCGGCCGTATTGCGTAAATCCCGCACGACGTCGCGACTCCGACTTTGCCAGCGAGCGCCGAGCAGCGGTCGCCGTCGCAACGCATTCCCGACAGTCTTTCGTTGACGAATTTTTGCGGGATCAGGTCCAGTGCCGCATCGTCCTCGGTGGTGAACCGCGGCCAATTGCTTGAATAGGCGCAGCAGGCGCCACAGGCCTGGCAGGGGCTTGATTCGCTGGCACCGGTGCTGTTCATTGCTGGGGTTTAGCGCGATCAGGTCGCGGCCGATACCGCGCTTTTTGACTTTGCCAACTCGGCTTCCAGTTCGGCAATCCGCGCATCGCGTGTAGCCAGCGCGGCTGCGACGTCGGAGGCGTCGAACTTTTGCGGGATATGCTGCGGGCAGTTGGTGTCCCATGCGGAAATCCTGAACAGGATCACCTGCTCCGGCCTTGCCTTGTAGCCAACGGGCATCAGCGATTTCAGCAGCGCCGGGTCGTCATCGACGACGCGCGCCTCGCCCCAGATTTTAACGCGGCGGCGGTGCGCGTAATCCATCACGAAAATATGGGCCTTGGGATTCTCGGTCAGATTGCCCTGCGTGATGTATTGCCGGTTGCCGCTGTAATCGGCGAAGGCGAGCGTATTCTTGTCCAGTATCCTGACAAAACCTTTCGGCCCGCCGCGATGCTGGATATAGGGCCGGCCGTCGGCGCTGGCGGTCGCGAGATAGAGACTGTCGGTGCCGGCCAGGAACGCCGCAAGGTTCTCGTCGACCTCGGTGCGCCAGCCGACGCGCTGCTCGATATGCGCATAGGCGTCGCGCGAGCCCTTGCGGGCCTGAATCGCCTTCACGGCGGAGGTGAAGGCGACGTCGCTGGAATAGGTGTGGGTGTCGGTCATCGGAAGCTCCCGAGAGCGGGCGAGCCAAGCCCTCGACACAAGATGGGCCCAACTCGAAATTTCAACAATCCTCCGGATTGACACTTCATCATTGCAATATATGAAATAATACCATGGATCGTATCGACGCCATGGCCGCCTTTGTCGCGGTCGCCGACCTCGAAGGCTTTGCGCCGGCGGCCCGCAAACTCGGCCTCTCGCCGTCAAACGTGACGCGGCTGGTCGCGGCGCTGGAGCAACGTCTCGGCGCGCGGCTGTTGCAGCGGACCACACGCTCGGTGACGCTGACCGACGTCGGCGCGCGCTATCTGGAGCGCGCCCGCCGCATTCTCGCCGATGTCGAGGAAGCCGAAATTTCCGCGCAGGCCGAACGGACCCAGCCGAGCGGGCGGCTGGTGGTCTCCGCGCCGCTGGGTTTTGGGCGCCTCCATGCCAGCCCGGTGATGTCGGCGTATCTGCAACGCTATCCCGACGTCAGCGGCGAACTGCGGTTGTCGGACCGCATGATCAATCTGGTGGAAGACGGCGTCGATCTCGCGGTGCGGATCGGCCATCTCGCCGATTCCAGCCTGGTCGCGCGCAGTGTTGGAGACATGCCGCGGATCGTGGTCGCCTCAAGGGACTATCTTGAGCGGCGCGGCGAGCCGGCTGCGCCGGCTGACATCGCCGGGCACGACACGATTCAGTTCGGCGCGTCCGACTGGGATTTTGTCGAGGATGGACGCGAGGTTCGCGTCTCCTGCGCGCCGCGCTTCATCACCAACAGCGCCGATGCCGCGATCTGGCACGCCGAGCAAAGCGGCGGCCTGACGCGGGTGCTGGCCTATCAGGCCGCCGACGCCATCGAGGCAGGCCGGCTCAAAATCGTGCTGGCGGAATTCGAGCAGCCGCCGCTGCCGATCCACATCGTCTATCCGACCTCGCGGCTGCTGTCGGCCAAGGTGCGGACGTTCGTCGATCTGGTGGTGGAGGTGAGTGACTGGAGGTTCGGGAAGCGGTGACGTTCCCCGGACGCAGCGCAGCGCGTAGCCCTTGCGAAGCGGTGCGCTGCAGAGCCGGGGTCGTAACGAAGCTCGGCGCTTGTAACGGTCCCGGCTCTGCGGTGCACCGTCAAGAGACGCTGCACCGCGTCCGGGACACAGACGGTTACTCCTTCTTCTTCACCACCCGGAATGTCCCGTTGGCGCGCGCGATCACCGCGCCGTCGGCTTTCACAAGACACCGTGCAAAGCAGATCGTGCTGCCGGTCTTGATCACATCGGTCTCGACCGTGAGCCACTGCCCGATCTGGGCGCTGCTGATGAAATCGATGGCCATGCTGACCGTCACCAGCGAAACCGCGCCGCGCAACTGCTGGCCGCAGCTGTGCCCCATCGCCTTGTCGGTCAGTGCCGCGATCAGCCCGCCATGGACGAAGCCGCGCGCATTGGTGTGCGGTTTTGCCAGCCACAGTCCGAGGATGATCGCCTCCGGCGTTTGCTTCTGATAGATCGGCTCCCACGGATCGGTCAGCGGGCTGCCGCGGGACTGGCGCTGAAAACCTTCCGGAATGGTTTGATCGGTCATGACTGCTTGATCCTTGCAAGAGCCGCCATTGAACCCGATCCGCGCCGGAAATACAGAACAACAAAGTTTAAAACAGCGTCACGCCGGCAGTTCATATCCAACCGCCGTCTCGACCTCGATGGTTCGTTGCACCGCAGACCGCGCCATCATGCGCGCGTAATGCGCGGTGAGATTGGGGAACGTTTCCGGCGCGGGATGCAGCGAATTAGCGAGCCGCCAGTACAGCCGGAACAGATGGATGTCGGCGATCGAATAGCGGCCCAGCGCCCAGCCGCCGCCCAACCGGCGATCGGCAATGCCGTAGACCTGTTTTGCATACTCCAGCCCGCGCTGGCGGGCGGGATGTAACGTCGAGGCGATGAACGACATCCACGACAGCGCCTGCGCCTCGGCTTCGGGGTGGTCGCGCGGCAGCAACTCCGCGTCGGGAAAGCGTTTTGCGAGATAGAACAGGATGGCCGCGACCTCGGTGAGCGGACGTCCGTCGACGAGGAGCACTGGCACCTTGCCCTCCGGGTTCAGTGCGAGGAAGGCTGGTGCGCGCATGTCATTCGTTTTGAAGGACATCGGCTGAGTTTCGAACGGAACGCCGATTTCGTGCAGCGCGATGTGCACCGCCATGGAGCTTGAGCCGGGCGCGAAATAAAGAGTTAGCATGACAATCCCTCAACCGTCATTGCGAGCGAAGCGAAGCAATCCAGAGCCCCGGGCTCAGACTGGATTGCTTCGTCGCTTCGCTCCTCGCAATGACGGCGCTGTGCTAAAACGGCAATCCGACGTAATTTTCCGACAGCGACGTTGCCGCCGCCTGCGAACTCACCAGATAATCCAGTTCCGCCAGTTGAATCCGCGCGCCGAATTCTCCTGTGTCGGGGAATTTGTGCAGCATAGACGTCATCCACCACGAAAAACGCACCGCCTTCCACACCCGCGCCAGCGCCTTTGCCGAATAGGCGTCGAGCCCGGCGGAGGATTTTTCATCGTAGAACTCGCGCAGCGCCTGCGACAAATAATGCACGTCGCTGGCAGCGAGGTTGAGCCCCTTGGCGCCGGTCGGCGGCACGATATGGGCGGCGTCGCCGGCCAGAAACATCCGGCCGAACCGCATCGGCTCGGCGACAAAACTGCGCAACGGCGCGATGCTTTTCTCGATCGAGGGGCCGGTGACGAGATGGTCGGCGGCCTCAGGGTCGAGCCGCCGCTTCAGCTCATCCCAGAATCTGTTATCCGGCCATTGGTCGATGTGATCGTCCATCGAGCACTGTAAATAATAGCGGCTGCGATGCATCGAGCGCATCGTGCAGAGCGCGAACCCGCGTTCGTGGCTGGTGTAGATCAACTCGTGCGACACCGGCGGGGTTTCCGACAAGATCCCGAGCCAGCCGAACGGATAGACCCGCTCAAAAGTCCGGATCGCAGCCGGCGGCACGCTTTGCCGGCTGACGCCGTGGAAGCCGTCGCAGCCGGCGATGAAGTCGCAGGCGATCTCGTGTGTCACGCCGTCTTTGACGTAACTTACGCGCGGCTTGTCGGATGCAAAATCATGCGGCGTAACGTCGGCGGCCTCGTAGACCGTGATCAGGCCGGAATCGGCGCGGGCGCTCATCAGATCGCGCGTCACTTCGGTCTGGCCGTAGATCATCACCGTCTTGCCGGTTGAGGCATGCATGTCGATGCGATGCCGCGCGCCGCCGAAGGCGAGCTCAACGCCATGATGGACCAGGCCCTCGCGATGCGCGCGCCCGCCCGCGCCGACTTCATCGAGCAGAGCGACCGTTCCTTCTTCGAGCAGCCCGGCGCGGATGCGGCCGAGCACATAGTCCGCCGTCTGGCGTTCGAGGATGACGTTGTCGATGCCGTAACGGTCCAGCAACTGCCCGAGCAGCAATCCCGCCGGCCCCGCGCCGATGATTGCGACTTTTGTCCGCAATACTTGCTCCCCCGATTATTGTAGGCTGCACGCCGCAACCGGCGCCGGCTTGCAATGGTGATTATATCCTATAACAATATCCGCAAAGGCCGATCAACGGCCGATGTCATGAGGGAGAGATGTCGATGAGGAAAGCGTTTTTGGCGTTGCTGTTGGCCGCCAGTGTGACGCCTGCGTTGGCGCAGGACAAGACCTTCGAACTAAAACTGTCGCACTGGGTGCCGGCGTCGCATCCGCTGCAAAAGGCGCTGGAAGACTGGGGCAGCGCGGTCGAGAAAGAATCCGGCGGCACGATCAAATACAAGGTCTACCCCGCCCAGCAGCTCGGCAAGGCGTTCGACCACTACGACATGGCGCGCGACGGCATCGCGGACGTGACTTACATCAATCCGGGCTACCAGCCCGGCCGTTTCCCGATTATCGGCGCGGGCGAGCTTCCATTCCTGATGTCGGACGCCAAGGGCGGCTCGATGGCGCTCGACGCCTGGTACCGGAAATATGCCGAGAAGGAGATGAAGGACGTCAAGTTCTGCCTGGGCTTCATCCATTCGCCCTCGTCGTTCCACTCCCGCACCAAAAAGATTGTCGTGCCGGATGACGTCAAGGGCATGAAGATCCGCCCGGCTCACGCCACCATGGCGAATTACGTGACGTCGCTCGGCGGCACCAACGTGCAGTCGTCGGCACCCGAAGTCCGCGACATCATCGAACGCGGCGTCGCCGACGCCGTCACCTTCCCGTGGGGATCGGTGGTGCTGTTCGGCATCGACAAGGTGACGAAATATCACATCGACGCGCCGCTCTACGTCACGACCTTCGCCTTCGTGATGAACAAGGACAAATACAACCAGATGTCCGCCACGCAGAAAAAGGCGATCGACAACAATTGCAATACCGAAGCCGCAGGCCGTGTCGGCGAGCCCTGGGGCAAGTTCGAAGACACCGGTATCGAAAAGATCAAGTCGATGTCCGATCACGAGGTCTACAAGCTGACGCCGGAGCAGACGGCGCTGTGGAAGAAAGCGTCCGAACCGCTGATCAAGACCTGGGCCGAGAATGTCAAGAAAGGCGGCGGGGATCCGGACGCCGCCATGACCGAACTTCGCGCCGCGCTCACCAAATACAACGCCCTGGCGCAATAAAACTCGACATATGCCGGTGCGGCGGCGGGATTGTCCTGCCGCCGTCGTTCCCTGCAATCGCTGGCCTCGCGGAGCGGACATGAATCGCGCGTCTATGGATCGTTTCATCGACACGATCGAATGGATCGCGGCCGGTTTCGTCGGCATCGTCGCCCTCAACATCTTCATCTCGGTTATTCTGCGCAATACCCTCAATTATTCGATCCCCGACTCGTTCGATATCGGGCGCATGCTGCTGGGCATCCTGATCTTCTGGGGCATCGCCGCCACCAGCTATCGCGGCGGACACATCACCGTCGATTTGATCTGGGCCAATGTCGGTCCGAAATACCAGCGCATGATCGACGTGTTCGCGACGCTGGTTCTGCTGTTCGTGGTGGCGGTGCAGACCTGGACGCTGTTCGACAAGGTGCACGGCACCTACAACGACAACGTCCTGACATTCGACATGCACATGCCGACCTGGCCGTTTTTCGCCGTGGCGTGGGCCGGCGACGTCTCCGCGGTGCTGCTGATCGCGATCCGCACCTGGCGCCTGATTTTTTATCCGGACCTGATGCGCGAACCCGAAATCAAGATCGCAGAGTAGACCAGGATGAGCACCGACGCCGTCGCCGTCCTGGGATTCGTCGCGTTGTTCGCGCTGATGCTGCTGCGCGTGCCGGTGGGCATGGCGATGGGCCTGGTCGGCGTCACCGGCTTCGGTTATCTGGTCGGTTTCTCGCCGGCGCTGAAAATGGTCGGCCAGACCTCGATGCGCACGGTGACCGACTATACCTTCGGCGTGATTCCGATGTTCCTGCTGATGGGAACGTTCGTCAGCAATTCCGGCATGAGCCGCGAACTGTTCCGCGCCGCCAACGGTTTCGTCGGGCATCTGCGCGGCGGGCTCGGGATTGCCACGGTGGCGGCGTGCGGCGGCTTTGCCGCGATCTGCGGCTCGTCGGTGGCGACGGCTGCGACGTTTTCGGCCGTGGCCTATCCGGAGATGCGGCGGTTCGGTTATCCGCAATCCTTCGCCACCGGGGTGATCGCGGCCGGCGGCACGCTGGGCGCCATGCTGCCGCCGTCGACGGTGCTCGCGGTATACGGCATCATCACCGAGCAGGACATCGGCAAGCTGTTCATCGCCGGCATCATCCCCGGCCTGCTCGCCATGGCGATGTACATGCTCACCATCGCGCTGATCGGCTATTTCAGGCCGGGTTTTTTGCCGACCGGCCCGCAGACGACATGGCGCGAGCGGTTCACGGGGCTCAGGAATATCTGGGCGCCGGCGCTGCTGTTCGTATTCGTCATCGGCGGGCTTTACGGGGTGCCTTTCCTGCCGCGCTTCACCCCGACCGAAGCCGGCGGCGTCGGTGCGACCGGCGCGTTCCTGATCGGCGTGCTCACCGGACGGCTGGACAAGGACAAGATCCTCACCTCGCTGCTGCAGGCGACCCGCACCGCCGCCGCGGTCTTCACGGTGCTGATCGGCGCATTGATCTTTGGATATTTCCTCACGGTGACGCAGACCCCGCAGAAGGTCACCGAACTCCTCACCGGCCTCGGCCTCGGACGTTACGGCATCCTCGCCCTCATCATGGTGATGTATCTGGTGCTCGGGTGCCTGATGGATGCGATGGCCATGATCATCCTGACGGTGCCGATCATCTTTCCGGTGATCATCCATCTCGGCTTCGACCCGATCTGGTTCGGCGTCATCATCGTGATGACGGTGGAGCTCGGCCTGATCCATCCGCCGGTGGGGATGAATGTCTTCGTCATCAAGAGCGTGGTCAAGGACGTGTCCTTTGCCACGATTTTCAGGGGCGTGATCCCGTTCGTGATCACCGACTTGATCCGGCTGGTGATCCTGATCCTGTTTCCGGTCCTGGCGCTGTGGCTGCCGACACGCATGGCGGGATAATCCATGACGCCGCAGCTTGCGACCAGATACGTCTTCAGCCTCGCGATAAAAGTCGGCGCGCCGATCGTTGCCGGCGATCTCGGCTATGGCGTCAGGCGGATCATTCCGATCCTCGGCGGCGAGGTGCGTGGGCCGGGCATCCACGGCACGATCTTTCCGTGCGGAGCGGATTTCCAGGTCATCCGCCCGAATGGCTTTACGGAGTTGGAAGCGAAATATGCTTTCGAGGTGGACGATGGCGCCATTATCTACATTGAAAACATCGGCATCCGCTTCGGCCCGAAGCAAGCGCTGGACCGGATCGCGCGAGGCGAAATCGTCGATCCCGCGCTGATCTATTTCCGATCGGTGCCGAAATTCGAAACCGGCTCGGAAAAGTACCACTGGCTGATGGAAAACCTGTTCATCGGCGTCGGCGCGCGGCATCCCGACCGCGTCGAGATCGAGGTGCATCAGGTGATGTGACGGGTGTTCTTCGTCATTGCGAGCGAAGCGAAGCAATCCAGAGGCCGCGAAACAGACTGGATTGCTTCGTCGCTACGCTCCTCGCAATGACGGCGCCTCACTTTTCCTAGTCGCATATTGACTCTTTCCAAATTCGTTATAGAATATAACTATTCTATCCAGGAACCAATAAGCGCCATGGGAAACGCCGCCTCCGCCGCGACCGCCGATCGGTCCTTGCTCCTTAAAATCGAGCAAACCGGTCCGGTGCTGACCGTCGGCCTGAACCGCCCGGCCAAGCGCAACGCGTTGAATGACGGCATTATTCTAGCGATCCAGGACTGCTTCTCCAATCTCCCCGACGACGTCGGGGCCGTGGTGATCCATGGCGTCGGCGATCATTTCTCCTCCGGGCTGGACCTGTCCGAACTGACCGAGCAGGACGCTACCGCCGGCCTGATCCATTCCCAGATGTGGCACCGGGTGTTCGACCGCATCCAATACAGCCGCGTGCCGGTGATCGCGGCGCTGAAGGGCGCGGTGATCGGCGGCGGGCTGGAGCTCGCCTGCGCCGCGCATATCCGCGTTGCCGAGCCTTCCGCCTATTACGCGCTGCCCGAAGGCCAGCGCGGCATCTTTGTCGGCGGCGGCGGTTCGGTGCGGCTGCCGCGGCTGATCGGAGTGGCGAGGATGACCGACATGATGCTGACGGGGCGGGTCTATTCAGCGACCGAAGGCGCGGCCCACGGTTTCTCGCAATATCTCACCGAAGCGGGCGGCGCCTTCGCCAAGGCAATGGAATTGGCCGACCGGGTCGCGGCCAATGCGCCGCTGACCAATTTCGCGGTGCTGCAGGCGCTGCCGATGATCGCCGAGGCCAATCCGCAGGCCGGGCTTTTGATGGAATCGCTAATGGCGACGGTGGCGCAGAGCGACAAGGAAGCAAAGCGGCGCATTCGCGATTTCCTCGACCGCAAGACCGCCAAGGTGAAACCTGCTTGATGAGCGCGATCCCGAAAACGATGTCGGCCCCGGCCGGAAATGGCGACGCGCCTGATCGTGCGAACGTTCACCCGTTGCGCGCGATCTCGTTCGGCAATCCCGCCGTCACCATCGACCGCCGCGGCGACGGCACCATCTATCTGCGTCCGAAAATCGCGCTCGGCGACTATCCCGTTCGCATCACCGATCGCCTGCATCACTGGGCCGATGCGGCGCCGAACCGCATTTTCATGGCCGAACGCGCAGCCGCCGGCTGGCGCAGCATCACGTACGCGCAATTGCTGATTTCTGCCCGACATATCGCCTCGGCCCTGCTGGCGCGCGATCTTTCGCCGGAGAAACCGATCGTGATTCTCTCCGGCAATTCCATCGATCACGCATTGATCGCGTTCGGCGCGCTCTATGCGGGCATTCCGTTCTGCCCGGTATCGCCGGCCTATTCGCTGATTTCGAAGGACTACGGCAAGCTCGCATATCTGATAAAACTGCTGACGCCGGGGCTGGTATTCGCCGACGACGCGGCCAAATTCGCCGATGCGCTGCGCGCCAATGTCCCGGCCGGCACTGAAATCGTTGTCTCGCGGGGGGAGATGCCCGGCCGCGACGTGACCAGGCTAGCGGACCTGCTGGCGACGCCGGAGCATGCCCGGCTCGATGCGGCACATGACGCCATCGGCCCCGACACCATCGCGAAATTCCTGCTCACCTCCGGCTCGACCGGCAATCCAAAGGCCGTCGTCAACAACCAGCGCATGATCTGCGCCAATCAGGTGATGCTGCGCGAGACGCTGGCGTTTTTGAAGGACGAGCCGCCTGTGATCGTCGACTGGCTGCCGTGGAACCACACTTTTGGCGGCAACCACAATATCGGGCTGACGCTGTTCAATGGCGGCTCGATGTATCTCGACGAGGGCAAGCCGATGCCCGGCGGCATCGAGGAGACCGTGCGCAATCTGCGCGAGATTTCGCCGACGGTGTATTTCAATGTGCCGAAAGGCTATGAATCGCTGCTGCCGTATCTGCGCGATGACAGGGCGTTGCGACAAAAATTCTTCTCGCGTCTGCACGCGATGTTTTTCTCGGGCGCAGCACTGTCGCCCTATGTCTGGAACTCGCTCGACGAACTGGCGGTGCAGGAAACCGGCGTGCGAGTACCGATGCTGACGGGCCTCGGCGCCACCGAAACCTCGCCGTTCTTTATGTCGGTCACTCCCTTAACCAGCCGCTCTGGCCATGTCGGCCTGCCGGTATCCGGAAATGACGCGAAACTGATTCCGAACAACGGCAAGCTGGAAGTCCGCGCCAAGGGGCCCAACGTCACGCCGGGCTATTGGCGGCAGCCGGAGCTGACCGCCAAAGCCTTTGATGAAGAGGGTTTTTACATCTTCGGCGACGCGATAAAACCGGCCGATCCCGACGACTTCGACAAGGGCTTCGATTTCGACGGCCGCATTTCCGAGGATTTCAAGCTCGGCAGCGGCACCTGGGTCAGCGTCGGACCGCTGCGCGCGCGCTTTGTCGCGGCCTGCGCGCCGCTGGTGCGCGATGTTGTCATCGCCGGCATCAACCGCGACGAATTGTCGGCGCTGGTCATTCTCGATCTCGACGGCTGCCGTGTCATCAATCCGGCGCTACCGTCAGGCGATCTCGCTGCCGCGGCATCCGATCCGGTCATCCGTCAAGCCTTTGCCGAGCGGCTGAAAAAATTCGCCGCGGAGGCAACCGGCTCGTCGACGCGGATCACCCGCGCGGTGCTGCTCGATACGCCGCTGTCGATCGATCGCGGCGAAGTCACCGACAAGGGCTCGATCAACCAGCGCGCGGTGCTGGAACATCGCGCCGGCCTGATCGACGCGCTTTATTCGCCATCGCCGGACTCGCAGATCATTTCGCTCAAATAGACAATTCGCATTCGGAGGAACCCATGCAGTTAAAAGATCAGGCCGCCATCGTCACCGGAGGTGCATCGGGACTAGGCGCAGCTACCGCGCGAAGACTTGCGGCAGCGGGAGCCAAGGTCGCGGTGTGCGACCTCAACCTCAAGCTGGCCGAAGAACTGGCAAAAGAGATCGGCGGTGTCGCGGTGGCCTGCGACGTCGCCGATGCCGCGTCCGGCGAAGCGGCCGTGATCGCGGCGGCGAAGGCGCATGGGCCGGCGCGCGTGCTGGTGAACTGCGCCGGTATCGGCGTCGCCAAGCGCGTGGTCGGCCGCGAGGGCCCGCATGGGCTGGCGGATTTCGACCGCGTGATCCGGGTCAACCTGATCGGCTCGTTCAACATGCTGCGGCTTGCGGCGGCGGAGATGACAAAACTCGAGCCGCTCGATGGCGGCGAGCGCGGCGTCATCATTTCCACCGCATCGGTTGCGGCTTACGACGGACAGATCGGACAGGCAGCCTATTCGGCGTCGAAGGGCGGCATCGTCGGCATGACGCTGCCGATCGCGCGCGAGCTGGCGCAGTTCGGTATCCGCGTGCTGACGATCGCGCCCGGCCTGTTCCTGACGCCGTTGCTCGGCGCATTGCCGCAGGCGGCGCAGGACAGCCTTGCCTCGGCAATTCCGTTTCCGCACCGGCTGGGCTCGCCGGACGAGTACGCCTCATTGGCGCTGCACATGATCGACAATCCATACCTCAACGGCGAAGTCGTGCGGCTCGATGCCTCGCTGCGCATGGCGCCGAAATAGGCTAAGGACCGGGCATGTTCGTCAACCGCCGCGAGGTGCAGATCCAGTGGGGCGACTGCGACCCCGCCAACATCGTGTATTACCCGCGCTATTTCGAGATGTTCGACGACTCGACCTCGATCATGTTCGAGGCCGCCGGCTTCTCCAAGCAGGACATCGTCAAGAAGTACGGCCTGGTCGGCATTCCGATGGTGGATACGCGGGCGAAATTCCATATCGCGTCGACCCATGGCGACTGGATCAGAATCGAGAGCCGCGTCGAGGCCTTCCGGCGTTCGAGTTTTGACGTGGTCCACACCGTGTTCAAGGGCGAAGCGCTGGCAATCGACGCGTTCGAGACCCGCGTGCTGGTCGGCCGCCATCCCGACGATCCCGGCAAGCTGAAATCGGCGGCGGTGCCTGAGGAGATCATTGCGAGGTTCAAGCGGGGCTGACTTGAGGTTAGGCATAACCTAAAGAAGGGACTGATCCGGCAACGGAATTCGACTACCAGAACAACAACACCAACGGGAGGATTGAATGAAGAAGGCTTATCTGTCCGCCGCGGCGCTTGCTGCGGCGCTGGCGCTGCCGGCATTGCCGGCGAAAGCGCAATCCAATGAAATCGTCATCGGCATCACCGTCACCACCACCGGCCCCGCGGCCGCGCTCGGCATTCCCGAACGCAACGCGCTGGATTTCGTGGTGAAGGAAATTGGCGGCGTGCCGCTGAAGGTGATCGTGCTTGACGATGGCGGCGACCCGACCGCGGCCACCACCAATGCGCGGCGTTTCGTCACCGAGTCCAAGGCCGACGTCATCATGGGCTCGTCGACCACCCCGCCGACGGTCGCCGTCTCCACGGTCGCCAATGAAGCCGGCATCCCGCATTTCAGTCTCGCGCCGTTCCCGATTACGCCGGAGCGCGCCAAATGGTCGGTGGCGATGCCGCAGCCGGTGCCGCTGATGGGCAAGGGCCTGTACGAGCACATGAAGACGCATAACATCAAGACCGTCGGCTATATCGGCTACTCCGATTCCTACGGCGACCTCTGGATGAACGATCTCAAGACCCAGGGCGTGCCGCTGGGCCTGACGATTGTTGCTGAGGAGCGCTATGCGCGCCCGGACACGTCGGTCACGGGCCAGGCGCTGAAGCTGATCGCCGCCAATCCCGACGCGATCCTGGTCGGCGGGTCAGGCACGGCCGCGGCGTTGCCGCAGACCGAACTGCGCGCAAAGGGCTACAAGGGGTTGATCTACCACAACCACGGCGCCGCCAGCATGGACTTCATCCGCATCGCGGGTCCGGCGGCCGAGGGCGTCATCATGGCGTCCGGTCCGGTGATGAACCCGGAAGGCCAGCCCGACAGCGCGCTCACCAAGAAGCCGGGCCTTGCGCTCAACACCGCCTATGAAGCCAAGTACGGCGCCAACAGCCGCAGCCAGTTCGCAGGCCACTCCTACGACGCGTTCAAGATTCTCGAACGCGTCGTGCCGGTGGCATTGAAGGCAGCCAAGCCCGGAACGCCGGAATTCCGCGAAGCGATCCGTCAGGCCTTGATGAGCGAGAAGGAACTGGCAGCCAGCCAGGGCGTCTACAACTTCACCGAAAAGGATCGCTACGGCCTCGACGACCGCGCCCGCATCATCCTGACGGTGAAGGACGGGAAATACACTCCGGCGAAGTGAGTCGTAGGGTGGGTTAGGCGCAAAGCGCCGTAACCCACCATCGTGAATCGCAACTGAAGTGGTGGGTTACGCGCCTTCGGCGCTAACCCGCCCTACTCAGATCCCGCTCGCGCCCTCGTGCTGGAATCCGAGATAGCTCGCGACCACGCGCTGGTTGCTGGCGATATCCGCCGCTGGTCCATCCAAAATAAATTCGCCGAGCTCCATCACATAGGCGCGGTCGGCGATTTGCAGCGCAGCCTGCGCGTTCTGCTCCACCAGCAGCACCGAGACGCCGGCCGCGCGTAATTCGCCGATGGTGCGGAAGATGTCGGCGACGATGATCGGCGCCAGCCCGAGGCTCGGCTCGTCCAGCATCAGCAGTTTTGGCGCGCCCATCAGCGCGCGGCCCATCGCCAGCATCTGCTGCTCGCCGCCGGACAGCGTTCCGGCCAGTTGCTTGCGCCGCTCGCGCAATCGCGGAAACAGTGTGTAGACCCGCTCGAATGAATTTGCTGCGGTCGCTTTGGCGATCCGGAATGCGCCGAGCTCCAGGTTGTCCTCGACGCTCATGGTGGAGAACAATTCGCGATGCTCCGGCACCAGGCTCAGCCCGGCGGCGACGCGGTCCTCGATCTCGAGTTGCGTAATGTCTTCGCCGGCGAAAGCCGCGGCGCCCTTCAGCGGCAGGATGCCCATGATGGCATTGAGCAGCGTGGTCTTGCCGGCGCCGTTGGCGCCGATGATGGTTACGATCTCGTCGTCGCGCACCTCAAGCGATACCGAACGCACGGCCTCGACCTTGCCATAGGCGACGTGCGCATCTGAAACCGACAGCAGCGCGCTCATGACGCGGCTCCGAGATAAGCTTTTATCACGTCGGGATTGGTCTTGATCGCGGCGGGCGTGCCTTCGGCGATCCTGGTGCCGAAATCCAGCACCACGATACGGTCGGCCAGATCCATCACAAAGCCCATGTCGTGCTCCACCAGCAGCACCGACATGCCGCCGTCCCGCAACTGCCGCAGCAGCGCCGCGAGCTGCCGCTTCTCCATGTGCCGCAAGCCCGCGGCCGGCTCGTCGAGCAGCAGCAGGATCGGATCGACGCACAGCGCGCGCGCGATCTCGACGATGCGCTGCTGCCCCAGCGACAGCGAACCCGCGAGCTGATTGATCTGCTCGCTTAAACCCACGCGCTCGATCTGCCGCGCGGCTTCCGCCAGCAATCCGGCTTCATCGGCGCGGTCGAGGCGCAACATGCTGGCGACGGCGCCGGCGTGGCCGCGTAAGTGGGCGCCGATCGCGACGTTCTCCAGCACGGTCATGTCGGGCACCAGTTTGACGTGCTGGAAGGTGCGGGCGACGCCGAGTTTTACCACCTCTTGCGGCGGCGCGTTGTCGATGGTCTTGCCGAGCAGCGAGATGGTGCCGCCGGACGAGGTCAGCACGCCGGTGATCAGGTTGAAGGTGGTGCTTTTGCCGGCGCCGTTGGGGCCGATCAGCGCGACGATCTCGCGCGCCTGCACGTCGAAAGAGACATTGTTGACGGCGATGACGCCGCCAAATTGTTTTCGCGCGTTGTCGATCTGCAGCAGCGCGCCGGATTCCAGAGCCGGCCGCGCATGCGCCAGCGGCGCGATCGAGGTGTCCGGCCGTTTGCGGCCGAACTCGAACGGCAGCAGCGACATCAGCCATGGCCACACCCCGGTCGGCGCCAGTTGCAGCAGCACGACCAGCATGATGCCGAACACGATGATTTCGAGCTGGCCCTGGCCGCCGAAGAGCAGCGGCAGATAGCTCTGCAGGATTTCCTTCAGCACCACGACGATGGCTGCACCCAGCACCGCGCCCCAGACATAGCCGGCGCCGCCGACCACCGCGATGAACAGATATTCGATGCCGGCCTGCGGGCCGAACGGCGTCGGATTGGCGGCGCGCTGGAAATGCGCATAGAGCCAGCCGGACAGCCCGGCCAGCACCGCGGCATAGATGAACACCAGCAATTTTGCGCGCGGCGTTTGCACGCCAAAGGCTTCGGCCGCGATATGTCCGCGCCGCAGCGCGCGGATGGCGCGGCCGGTGCGGGAATCCAGCAGATTCATCGAAAGCACCGCGCAAACAATCACCGCGATCCAGATCACAAAATAGATCGTGCCGGGATCGAGCATCTTCAGCGGCCCGATCGCCAGCGGCGGGATCGCCGAAATGCCGTCATTGCGGCCGAGGAATTCCAGCTTGCTGAACAGATAGAACAGCGCGATGCCCCAGGCGATAGTGCCGAGCGGCAAATAATGTCCCGACAACCGCACCGTGACGATGCCGAGCAGCACCGCGGCGGCCCCGCTCACCAGCAGTGCCAGCGGCAATGTCAGCCATGGCGACACGCCGTAGGCGGTGGTCAGCACCGCGGTGGTGTAAGCGCCAAAACCGCAGAACGCCGCCTGACCGAAGGACGTCAAGCCGCCGACGCCGGTCAGCATCACCAGCCCCATCGCCACCAATGCAGCGAGGCCGATGTTATCCAGCAGCACGATCCAGAACGGCGGCATGCCCGGGATGAACGGAATCGCGGCCATCACCAGCGCGAACACAAGGACCGGGAGACGCTGCGTCATCGCCTCAATCCTTCTCTTCTTCGACGGCGGGCGCAGCCAGCGACCGCAGCACGAGCACCGGAATGATCAAGGTGAAGACGATGACCTCCTTGTAATTGCTGGCATAGAACGAGGAGAACGCCTCGACCGACCCGACCACCAGCGCCGCGACGGCGGTGAGCGGGTAGCTGACCAGGCCACCGATGATGGCGGCGATAAAACCCTTCAGACCGATCAGGAATCCGGTGTCGTAATACAGCGTCGTGATCGGCACGATCAGGATTCCCGAGATGGCGCCGATCACCGAGGCCAGCAGGAACGCCAGCTGCCCCGACAGCGAGGTCCGGATGCCGACGAGCCGCGCGCCCAGGCGATTGACCGCGGTGGCGCGCAGTGCCTTGCCGTACAGCGTGTAGCCGAAGAACAGCCACAGTCCGACGATGAAGGTGATGGTGATGACATAGACGGCGATGCTTTGGCCGGTGAAGCGCAGCTGCCCGACGGTGAAGGCCATGTCGGAAATCGTCGGACCGCGCTGTCCCTCGGCGCCGAAGAACACCAGCCCGAAACCTTGCAGCGCAAGGTGGGCACCCACCGAGGCGATCAGCAGCACCAGCACCGAGGTGTGCGCGATCGGCTGGAATGCGATGCGATATAAAAACAGCCCGATCGCCGCCACGATCACCAGCGACAGCGCGATGTTGATGGCGATATGGGTCTGCCGGCTGGCCAGCCAGGTGGTCAGCGCGAGAACGGCGAGAGGAAGCAGAATATTGACGCCCAGCGCGCGTAGCATGCGCCGCAGGTTCAGCGACTTTCTCGCGCCGAAGATATCGAGGCAAAATGCCACAAAACCCATCGCGAGCGCGAGCCGTGCGGTGCCCGGGACCTGCCCGGCCGACAGCGTCGCATAGGTCAGCGCGCCAAAGGTGACGAACTCGCCCTGCGGTATCAGGATCACGCGGGTGACGGCGAATACCAGCACCAGCGCCAGCCCGAGTAGCGCGTAGATCGCACCGTTGGTGATGCCGTCCTGCAGCAGGAACAGCAGAATCGTCGTATTCAAGACGGGCGCTCCCCTCAAGCGTCGGGCTGCGGGCTGTCCCGACGTCGCAATAACAGCAGTTGAATCTGCCTGGCTTGTTTGGTATGGTCTATAACAATTATTAGATATAATCAAGTCTCCCGTTTGGACCTGATTTTTCTTCAACCTATCGGGAATGCGAGCACCGAGCGATGACCGTTTCAAAGACAGCCGCCGCCAGTGCGGCGAAGGCGCTCCGCAAGGAGCCGGCTGACCCCGTCGCCGACAACGGCGCGCTGCAACTGGGCGAACTGTCCGAACATCTCGGCTATGCGCTGAAGCGCGCGCAGCTGAATATCTTCGAGGATTTTTTGCGCTGCGTGGCGCCGCTGCAGCTGACGCCGGCGCAGTTCTCGGTGCTGCTGCTGCTGGATAAGAACCCCGGCCGCAACCAGACCGAGATCGCCAATACGCTCGGCATCCTGAGGCCGAATTTCGTGGCGATGCTCGATGGCCTTGAAAGCCGCGAATTGTGCGTCCGGGTGCGTTCGACCAACGACCGCCGCTCGCACATCCTGATGCTGACCGACAAGGGCCGCGCCGTGCTGGCCCGCGCCAGGAAACTGGTCGCCACCAAGCACGAAGCGAGACTCAACGAATTGCTAGGCAGCGCCAACCGCGCCGCGCTGCTGACCATGCTGGCCAAGATCGCCGCGGAGTTTTGAGGGCCCGTGTCCCGGACGCGCTGCAGCGTTCTTCACGCTGCTGCGCAGAGCCGGGACCCCGCTTAAGCAAGCAAGCTGGACCCCGGACGCAGCGCACCGCTTCGCAAGGGCTACGCGCTGCGCTGCGTCCGGGGCACGAGACTTCACACCCGATCCACCAGAATCACCCTGACATCATTGACATTAGTCAGCGTCGGACCGGTGACCAGCAGATCGCCGGTCGCCTCGAAGAAAGTCGTGGCGTCGTTGTCGTCGAGATGCTTCTGCGCATCAAGGCCGAGCGATTTCATTTTTGCAAAAGTTAGTTGATCGATTATCGCCCCCGCCGGATCGCTCGCACTACCGGCGCCGCCGTCGGCGCCGTCGGTATCGCCGGCCAATGCCGAAATGCCGCTGACGTCCTTGAGCAGCCCGGCAAGCGCCAGCGCGTATTCCTGGTTGGGGCCGCCGCGTCCGTTGCCGCGCACGGTAACGGTGAGTTCCCCGCCGGACAAAATCGCGAGCTGTTTGCCTTGTGCGCGGGCCTGCAGCGCAAGCTTTGCGTGATCGGCGGCCACATCGCGCGCCTCGCCTTCCAGATCGGCGCCGAGATCGACGATCTCATAGCCGGCATCCTTCGCCAGTTTTATCGCGGCATCGAGCGAATTGCGCGGCCGCGCGATCAATTCGAAATGCGCGCGCGCGAAGGCGGCATCGCCCGGCTTGCAGCTTTCATTGGCCGGATCGTTCAGCGCGCGGCCGATCGTTTCGTCGAGTTTTAGGTTGTATTTCGCAACGAGCGCGCGGGCATCCGCAAGCGTGGTCGGATCCGGCACCGTCGGTCCCGACGCGATCGCGGACGGATCGTCGCGCGGCACGTCCGATACCGCCAGCGTCACAATCTCGGCGCGCTGGCCTGCGCGCGCGAGCCGGCCGCCCTTGATCCGCGACAGATGTTTTCGGACGGTGTTGATCTCGCCGATCGGCGCGCCGGAGCGCAGCAAGGCCCGGGTCACCTGCTGCTTCTGCGCGAAGGTGATGCCGTCGACCGGGGCGATCCAGTTGGCGGAGCCGCCGCCGGACAACAGCACCAGCAGCAGATCGTCCGTGGTGGCCTCGGCGGCGAGCTTCAACGTGTCATTGGCGCCCTTGAGACCGGCTTCATCGGGCACCGGATGTCCGGCCTCGATCACCATGATCCGCCGCGTCGGCACGCCATGGCCGTGGCGCGTAGTGGCGATGCCGATGAGACGCGATGGCTCCATTTCGAGCGCGTCGAGATAGTGCCGCTCCGCGGCGGCTGCCATCGCGGCGGCGGACTTGCCGGCAGCGAGACAGATCACCCTACCCTTGGGCATCGGGCGCAAATGCGGTGCGAGCACGACATCGGGATGTGCTGCAGCCACGGCGGCGTCGTACATCGCGCGCAGAAGGGTGCGTCGGTCGGTCATTTGGTGATGTTATGACGATCCCCAGAAAGGATCGCAAGGCATACGCAAGAAGCGGCGTTACGCCGCCGCGGTCGCGACCACCTGCGCCAAGAGCTGCTCGCGCTTGGACTGCGAGCGATAACCCTTCATGGTTGCGGCGAAGCGTTCCAGAATGCCGTCCTCGAATGCGGTGACGATGGTGTCGTGCACATAGCTCTTGCGGCAGATCGCCGGCGTGTTCGACAGCTCGTCCGCAGCGGCCCGCACGGCTTCCAGCACCTGCTTCTTGCGGCCACGGGCGCTTGCCGCCGGCGAAATCCGCGACAGCGATTCCAGCACCACGGCGGAAGCCATCAGGGTGCGAAAATCCTTCAGCGATATCTTGATGCCCGCGATCTCGCGCAGGAATTCGTTGACCTGGGTGGCGTTGACCACGCGGATATTGCCGCCATTGTCCTTGTACTGGAACATCCGCTTGCCCGGCAGGCCGCGCAGAATGCCGATGGCGCGCACAAGTTTTGCAGCGTCGCATTCCTTGCGAACCGCCTTGCCGCCCTTGGCCTTGAAGGTCAGCACGATGCAGTCGTCCTCGACGGTCACGTTCGACTTCAGCAGCGTGCTGGCGCCGCGGGTGCCGCTGAGCCGCGCATAGGATTCGCTGCCCGGACGGATCGCGGTGCGCGCGATCAGTTCGATCACCGCGGCCAGTGCGAATTCGCGGGTAGGCTGATCGCCGGACAGATGAGCCGAGACGTCGCGGCGGATTTTCGGCAAGGCCGCGACCAGCCGCGCCAGGCGATGCGCCTTGCGCTGCTCGCGCACCTTTTCCCAGTCCGAATGATAGCGGTACTGCAGCCGGCCGGCGGCGTCGCGGCCGACCGCCTGCAGATGCGACGCCGGATCCGGGGAGTAGCGCACCTCTTCATAGGCCGGCGGCACCGCCATGGAATTGAGCCGCTTGATGGTGCCGGTGTGGCGGATCGCCGTGCCGTTGGCGCGGACGAATGAATAGTTCTTGCCGCGCTTGATGCGGCGGATGGTCAATTCGTTCTGGTCGCCGAGCTTGAGGCCCAGCTCCTGGGCCAGGGATTCCACCGATGTCCCGTTGGCTGACTTGGGCCTTGCTACGGGAGCTTTGGGCAGTTGACCGAGCGCTTCTGCGAGAGCCACGGCAGGATCGGCGGAAGCGGGCCGCGGAGCCTCGAAATTCTGCTGATCCATCATGACTTTAAACGCCTCAACCCGGCCCTGTATTCGCTAATGCTGATTGTTGTTCTTTGGTTCCGGCGGCGCGCCAGTCCCGAGGGGGCCATTTAGGGGGTAATGACCGGGAGCGCCAGCCCGCCGACCACGAATTACGGTTACTGGTTACCGCCACAGACCGGAATGGGCCACCCGAGGTTAATTTCGGGCCGGCCGAAACGCGATCGTGATCGCTTCAGCCGGGGTCGGCACCAAGCAAAGCGACCAAGGTCCTATGTGCTTCCGGCTTGTCCCGGCCCTGCGCGGCAACGCATAATCGCCCGCAATAACGAAGACGGCCGGCGGCCGCGGGCTCGCCGCATGGGAGGAATCAATGTCCGAGAAGATTTACGACGTCCCCGCGGATTGGGCCAGGCGCGCCTGGACGGATGACGCCAAATACCGCGACATGTACGCGCGCTCGGTCAAGGACCCCAACGCCTTCTGGGCCGAGGAGGCCAAGCGGGTCGGCTGGATCAAGCCGTTCAGCAAGGTCGAGAATTCGTCGTTTGCGCCCGGCAATATTTCGATCAAATGGTTCGAGGACGGCATCCTCAACGTTGCCTGGAACTGCATCGACCGCCATCTCGACAAGCGCGGCGACCAGACCGCGATCATCTGGGAAGGCGACGACCCATCGGAGTCGAAGCACATCACCTATCGTCAGCTGCATGACGAGGTCTGCAAGTTCGCCAACATCCTGCGCACCCGTAACGTCGTGAAGGGCGACCGCGTCACCATCTATCTGCCGATGATTCCGGAAGCTGCTTACGCCATGCTGGCCTGTGCGCGGATCGGCGCCATCCATTCGGTGGTGTTCGGCGGCTTCTCGCCGGACAGCCTCGCCCAGCGCATCACCGATTGCCAGTCCAAGATCGTCATCACCGCGGACGAAGGCCTGCGCGGCGGCAGGAAAGTGCCGCTCAAGGCCAATGTCGATGCGGCCATTGCAAAGAGCGGCGGCGTCGACTGGGTTGTCGTCGTCAAACGCACCGGCACGCCGGTCGACATGAATCCATCGCGCGACTTCTGGTACCACGAAGCCGCCGAGATGGTGACGACGGAATGCCCGTGCGAACCGATGCACGCCGAAGATCCGCTGTTCATCCTCTATACGTCAGGTTCGACCGGCCAGCCCAAGGGCGTGCTGCACACCTCAGCCGGCTATTTGCTGTTCGCCGCGATGACGCATCAATACGTGTTCGATTATCATGACGGCGACATCTATTGGTGCACCGCCGACGTCGGCTGGGTCACCGGCCACAGCTACATCCTCTACGGGCCGCTGGCGAACGGCGCCACCACGCTGATGTTCGAAGGCGTGCCCAATTATCCATCGATGTCGCGTTTCTGGGAGGTGGTCGACAAGCACAAGGTCAACATCTTCTACACCGCGCCGACCGCGATCCGCGCGCTGATGCAGGCCGGCGACGGGCCGGTCAAGAAGACCTCGCGCAAGAGTCTGCGGCTGCTCGGCTCGGTCGGCGAGCCGATCAATCCGGAAGCCTGGGAATGGTACCATCGCGTGATCGGTGACGAGCGCTGCCCGATCGTCGATACCTGGTGGCAGACCGAAACCGGCGGCATCCTGATAACGCCGCTGCCCGGTGCGACAAAACTCAAGCCAGGCTCGGCGACGCGGCCGTTCTTCGGCGTGGTGCCGGAGATCGTTGATGCCGACGGCAAGGTGATGGAGGGCGAGGCCCAGGGCAATCTCTGCATCGCCAAATCCTGGCCGGGGCAGATGCGCACGGTCTATGGCGACCACGCGCGCTTCGAGCAGACCTATTTCTCGACCTACAAGGGAAAATATTTCACCGGCGACGGCTGCCGCCGCGATGCCGATGGTTATTACTGGATCACCGGCCGCGTCGACGACGTGATCAACGTCTCCGGCCACCGCATGGGCACCGCCGAAGTCGAGAGTTCGCTGGTCGCAAACCCTGCTGTGTCGGAGGCCGCCGTGGTCGGCTATCCGCATGACATCAAGGGCCAGGGCATCTACGCCTATGTGACGCTGATGACCGGCACCGAACCGACCGACGCATTGCGCAAGGAGCTGGTGGCATGGGTGCGCAAGGACATCGGCCCGATCGCCTCGCCCGACCTGATCCAGTTCGCGCCGGGCCTGCCCAAAACCCGCTCCGGCAAGATCATGCGCCGCATCCTGCGCAAGATCGCCGAGGACGAACCCGGCAGTTTGGGCGACACCTCGACGCTGGCCGATCCGGCGGTGGTCGATGACCTGGTGAAGAATAGGCAGAACAAGAAGGGGGCAGGGGCGTAGCCGTTGCACGTTTTCGATTGTTCGATGGATGCGCGGGCGCTGCACTCGGCCCGCGTCTCGCCTGCGCGTACCCGCGAACCCATAGCAGTATCTATTCCAAGTTGTTCTCGCGCGATCTATAGTCGCCTGGATCACCAAGACGCGACGTGTACCGTGCACAACTTGGGAGGGTTTCATGCGAACTCATTTGATCCATCGCGCCATGGCGGCGCTCATTGTCGTGCTGGGCCTGGCATTCGGATCGACCGGCGCGTCGGCGGCCGGCAAGGGCGAAACCTGCGGCGGAATTATCGGCATCCCGTGCGACAAGGGGCTGTGGTGCCAGAACCCGGCGGGGCAATGCAAGGTGGCCGACGGGCTGGGCAAGTGCGACGTGATTCCGAGGGCCTGCCCGCGCAACTTCCGGCCGGTCTGCGGATGCGACGGCAAGACTTACGCCACTGACTGCACCCGGCGAATGGCCAAGGCGCAACTCAATCACGTCGGCGCCTGCAAGAAAACGTACTGACGAAACCGCGATTGCGATCGTAACGCCGCCTCGCCATGACGAACTCGTCGAGGCGCGGATAGGCCGGCCGCATTTGCTCGCCCGTCGCATACAGCAGGTATGACAGAGATTGTGCCGTCGTCGGTCGCGGCCTATGATCACAACCTAAAGTGAAAAACGCGACGTGTACCGTCCGCAACTTCGGGAGGATTTTATGCGAACTCATTTGATCACTCGCGCCATGGCGGCGCTCATCATCGTGCTGGGCCTGGCACTGGGATCGACCGGCGCGTCGGCGGTCGGCAAGGGCCAAACCTGCGGCGGACTTTTCCCGATTCCCTGCGACAAGGGATTGTGGTGCCAGAACCCACCGGGACTGTGCAAAGTGATGGACGGCCAGGGCAAGTGTGACGTGATCCCCAGATTCTGCACGCGTCAATTTCAGCCGGTCTGTGGCTGCGACGGCAAAACATACGGCAATGACTGCGAACGCCGGATGGCCCAGGCGCAACTTGCCTACAAAGGCAAATGCAAGAAAAACTACTGACGGCGCCGATGGACGATCGCGCCGGCGAACGCTCGCCGCGACGCCGGCGGTCAGGCGAGGTAAGTATCCCACAACGCGTTGCGAAACCGCAGTTGCGGATCTGTGCGCCGCTTGGCCGCGATGAATTCGTCGAGGCGCGGATAGACGGACCGCATCTGTTCGCGCGTCGCATGCAATCGATACGGCAGATAGTAGCTGCCGCCGAGCGCCATGACGCGATCGATCAGCTTGCCCGTCATCGCCCGCATGTCGTCGTCGGCCTCCGCAGTTCGTTTCTGCACGAACAACATCACGGCCGCGATCCGGGCTTGCGGCGCATAGGTCAGCACGCTCGATGAATCCGCATCGACAAAGCGAAGCGTCACGTTGAGCAGGTCCTGCCGGTGCGACGGAATGATCTCGCGGCAGGCGGCGAGAAAATCATTGAAGCGATCCGGCGGCACGAAATATTCGTGCAGGATGTCGGTGCGGCTGGAATCCCGGTCCGCCAGTGCTGCGACCGGCTCGTTCAGCAGGGTGTTGCGGGTGAGGGCGATCTGACCGACCTTGGGCATCAGTCGCGTTTCGGCCATCCACCTTGCGCGCTTGCCGCCCTCGGAACCGATCTGGGCGCGAAAGATGCCGCGCGACAGCATTGAAAAGGCCGAAGAGTTTTTCGGCGGCGGCAGCCGATCGGGCTGTTGCGATGCCGGCGTATAGCCGACCAGCAGCGCCTGCTGCAAAAAGCCCTCGCGCGCGACCGACAACCGGCCATACAACATGCGCACCGCCGGATCGCTGGCGCGCGCCACGAAGCGCCGCGCAAACCCGTCGCTCTTGATCAATTCCGAACCCGGCGTCAGCAGGCTGTTTTCGACCATCGCCAATTCAGCGTCGATCACGATCCCGAACAGGCCGTAACCGCCGACCGCCAGCCGAAACAATTCGGCGTTCTCCGTGCTTGAGCACGTCACGACCGAACCATCGGCCAGCATGATGCGGAAGCGCTGCACCGTTGAGCCGAACGGACCGAACGGCACCGGCCAGCCATGGGCATTGACGCTCAAGGTGCCGCCGATGCTGAAATCGTGATTGGACTGCGTGACCGCAGGCGAAAAGCCGATCGGATCGAGCACGCGGATCACGTCGCGCCAGCGCGCGCCGGCGCTGACCCGGTAGATCCGCCTGCCGGTGTCGGGTTCGATCACGGCCGCCGCGAAGGACGCGGCGATGCCGTTGCGGGGCAGGCTTTGTCCGCCCATCGAATGCCGGGCGCCTCCCATGGCGACGGGACGGCCTGAACTTGCGGCCTCTCCCAGCGTGGCGCGCAGTTCGTGCAGCAATTTGCCTTCGTCGGTCGAAGTGAGAATAGCCTGCCGGTTGATCGGCGTGGCATTGAGCCGGCTCGCATCATCCAGCATGAACGGCGCCGAGGGGGCGCGGCGAACCGCTGCTTGCGCGTAGGAGACGGGCAACGCCGCGAGCGCGGCGCTGCCGGCGAGAAAACGGCGGCGGGAGACGGGCATCGGACTTAAGGGACTCGCGGGGCGGGTTCGATAGCTTAGTCCCACCCCAATAGCAGCAGGTTCATGCGCGGGCGCGGCCCATCAACAATATTGTGACCGCGCCCAGCCGCTGCCCGGTCGTTTCCGAACAAGTGTTGTTTTCAAGTCATTTACTTTGTTCCGAACTTTTTCTTCTGTAAGGCCTGCGGCATTGGTCCGGGGCGCTGACTGAAACCTCTTGGTTAAGACGCGCGGTTAAAAATGCGTGGGCAAAGATTGCACACCCGCGCCTTCCAGGTGTGCGTGGAATTAGGCCGCTCCGGTCGGGCGGCCGAGGAACTGGAGAGTTTGATGTCGTTGAAGATTGCGGTGGCGCTGGCAGCCACGTTTGCGGCGGGCCTGTTGACGGTCGATGCGGCGCAGGCGCGGCCGGATGTGGTGGGTTTCCGGGGCGACTATTCGCCGGGGACGATCGTGGTGAGGACCAACGAGCGCCGGCTCTATCTGGTGGTCGATCAGGGCCGCGCGGTGCGCTATCCGGTCGGCGTCGGCCGCGCCGGCAAGCAATGGGCCGGCACCACCCGTATCGACGGCAAATACACCAACCCGGCCTGGTCGCCGCCCGCCGAAGTCAGGCGCGACAAGCCGTCGATGCCGAGCGTCATCCCCGGCGGCTCGCCGCGCAACCCGATGGGCGTCGCCGCCATGACGCTGTCCGGTGGCGAATACGCCATCCACGGCACCAATGCGCCGGGTTCGGTCGGTGGTTTTGTCTCCTACGGCTGCATCCGGATGCTGAACGCGGATATCACCGACCTCTACCAGCGGGTTTCGGTCGGCACCCCGGTGGTGGTGACGCGCTGATCGGCAGCACGGGATTTGAGCACGCAAAAGCCGCGCTGATGCGCGGCTTTTTTTGCGCCGTCATTCCGGGATGCGCAGGCCCGGAATCCATACTCCCTGTGGGGAAGTTTGGATGCTGAACGCGAATACTGGGGTTATGGATTTCGGGCTCGCGCTTCGCGCGCCCGGGAATGACGATCCTTAAAAATCCGACGCGATTCCCTTGTTCTCCCAGTCGCCGTAGCGCGTGGGCTCCGGGCCCTTGGGGCCTCCGGACTCCTTCGCCGCAGGCTGAGGTGCGGCCTGTGCGGCCGCGGCGCGGCGGGCTTCGGCTTCGGCGAGCGCGCGCTGCGCCGCAGGCGGCAACGGCTTGCGCGGCGGCGTGGCCTCCGCTGTTGGCGGTTGAGAGGGATCGTCTTTCATCTCAAAAGATTCCGCATCCCAAAAATTTCCATGCGATGGATGGGTCACTCTCACACAAATGTCAGCACATAGATCACACCCAAACTGTGAAATTGGTAGGGCGATTCTTACATTTGGCATATTCCCGTGTCACACATGATTTCCCGCCGCGATGGCGCCCGCCCCGAACCATCGTCCGTTGTTTCGAAAGCGACCTAGCACCTTATGCCTCCTGTCAGATTCGCACCGCCCACCGAGGTGCCCGGCCTCGCGGCACGGCGGATCGCGGCGGATATTCTCGACGGCGTGCTGCACAAGCGCCGCACCCTCGACGACCAGCTCGATGGCGCCGCCGCCCATCCCGGACTGAAGACGCTGTCCGACCGCGACCGCGCTCTGATGCGGCGGCTGGTGGCGACTATCCTGCGGCGGCTGGGAACGCTGGGGCACGTATTGTCGCGGCTGCTCGACCGCGGCATTCCCACCGACGCGCCGCGCGCGCAAAGCGCGCTGCTGATCGGCGCCGCGCAAATTCTATGGATGGACGTGCCGGATCATGCCGCGGTCGACCTCTCGGTGCGGCTGGTGCAGTCGGACCGCCGCGCCGCGAAATACGCCGGCCTCGTCAACGCGGTGTTGCGCCGCTGCGCACGCGAGGGCCAGCCGCTGATCGATGAGGTCGCCGCGCAGACACTGGACGTGCCGCCATGGCTGATGGCGCGCTGGACCGCGCATTACGGCGAAGCCACCGCGAAAGAAATCGCCACCGCGATCGGCCATGAACCATCGCTCGATCTGACCGTGAAATCGGACACCGCGCAGTGGGCGGCGCGGCTGCATGGCGAGGTGCTGCCGACCGGTACCGTGCGCACGCTGCTGCAGGGCGCGGTGACCATGCTACCCGGCTTTGCCGAAGGACAATGGTGGGTGCAGGACGCCGCCGCGGCGTTGCCGGCGCGGTTGTTCGGCGACGTCACGGACAAAACCATCGCCGATCTGTGCGCTGCGCCGGGCGGCAAGACCGCGCAGCTGGTGCAGGCCGGGGCAAAGGTCACCGCGATCGACCGCTCGCCCAACCGCGTGGCGCGGCTGCGCGACAATTTTGCGCGGCTGGGGCTGGAGGCCCGGATGGTGGTGGCGGATGCGACCGAATGGCAGAGCGAGGATCAATTCGACGGCGTGCTGGTCGATGCGCCCTGCGCCTCCACCGGTACCATAAGGCGCCACCCCGACGTGGCCTGGCTGCGGCAGGAACTCGACATCGGCGCGCTGATGGCGCTGCAAAAGCGCCTGCTGCAAAAGGCGGTGGCGCTGCTGAAACCCGGCGGCACGCTGGTCTACTGCACCTGCTCGCTGGAACCGGAGGAGGGCGAACAGGCTGTCGCCGCCCTGCTCGCGACCGAGCCGGGCGTGCGCCGCGCGCCCGTCGAGGCGAGCGAGGTCGCGGGATTGGCCGAAATTTTGACACCGGAGGGCGACCTGCGCACCCTGCCCTGCCACCTGCCGCACGCCGACCCCCGGCTGGGCGGGCTCGACGGTTTCTATGCGGCGCGGCTGGTTAAATCCTGATATTTACAGGTCAATTTGCAGATTCGGTCCATTCGGCTGATGTCGTGACCGGGTTTCCGGATTAATAAGGATTCGCGGAGAATCCTCCTCAAGTTAAAAGGATTCCCCGCGAGTCCCCTTAATAATAAGGCGCGCGTGTCGGTCGCTCAACGCAGACGTATTTCGACGCTGATCATGGGCCGCTTCGCGCGGAACGCGATGGCGCGCGCGAGTGGGGGCTCGGTGGCGCTGTCGCGGCTGTGGCCGGGCCGCACCGACCGCCTCATCATCGCGCCGCACGATCTGCGCACTGCGGATGCCACCCGCGCCGCCGAGGTCTATGCCGGGCGCTTTGTGTTCGCCGGCAAGATCGTCACCTGCCATGGCCGCTCGGTGTTCGATCTGGAGCCGCCGTCGGAGGACTGGGAAGTCAACCTGCTCGGCTTCGGATGGCTGCGCCATCTGCGCGCCGCCGATACCGCGATCACCCGCGCCAACGCACGCTCGCTGGTCGACGACTGGATTTCCAATCCCAACCGCAAGCGCCCGATCGGCCGCCGCGCCGACGTGCTGGCCCGGCGCGTGATCTCGCTGCTGTCGCAGGCGCCCCTGGTGCTCGGCGATACCGACGGCAAATTCTATCGCCGTTATTTGCGCGGGCTCACCCGCGAGATCCGCTATCTGCGCTACACGATGCTGGATATTCCCGACGGCGTGCCGCGGCTGCAGGTGCTGATCGCGCTGTGCTACGCCTCGCTCTGCCTCGCCAACCAGGCCCGCCACATCCGCACCGCCACGCGAAAACTGTCCGACGAATTGCAGCGGCAGATTCTGCCCGACGGCGGCCACATCTCGCGCAACCCCGGCGCTCTGATCGAACTGTTGATCGACCTGCTGCCGCTGCGCCAGACGTTTGCCGCAAGAAATATTGCGCCGCCGCCGGCGCTGCTCAATGCGATCGACCGCATGATGCCGATGCTGCGCTTCTTCCGCCACGGCGACGGCACTTTCGCCTTGTTCAACGGCATGAGCGGTACGCCGACCGACCTCCTGGCAACGCTGCTCGCCTATGACGACACCCACGGCACGCCGATGGCGAACATGCCGCATACCGGCTATCAGCGGCTCGATGCCGGCGCCATGACGATCATCATGGACACCGGCGCGCCGCCGCCCCCCAGTGTCAGCCACGATGCGCATGCCGGGTGTCTGTCGTTCGAACTGTCGTCGGGTCCAAGCCGCATCGTGACCAATTGCGGCATGCCCGCCACCGGCCGCGACAACTGGCGCGCCTTCGCGCGCAGCACGCCGGCGCATTCGACCCTGAGCTATCACGGCATCTCGTCCTGCCAGTTCGTCGAGCTCTCGGCGATGAAACGGCTGCTGCAGGGCTCCCCGATCGTCAGCGGCCCATCCAATGTCGAAAGTTTTCGCGAGGCAGTGACCAATGGGATGCTGCTGACGGCCTCGCATGACGGTTATCTTTCAAAGTTCGGCCTGATTCATCAGCGTGTACTGATGGTGGCGCATGACGGCACGCGGCTCGACGGCGAGGACACGCTGACGCCCGCGCCGGGCGGGCGGATCAAGGGCAACGACACCGACTATGCGTTGCGGTTTCATCTGCACCCTTCGGTGAAGGCGAGCCGGCTCAGCGACGCCCGCGGCGTCATGCTGGTGCTGCCGAACCGCGACGTCTGGACCTTCGAGGCGCTCGACGACAAGGTCGAACTCGAGGACAGCGTATTCCTCGCCGGCAATGACGGCCCGCGCCGCACCGCCCAGATCGTGATCAAGCAGGACTCGCGGGCTGTCTCCAGCATCCGCTGGAGTTTTGTCCGCTCCAGCACCTCGGCCTCGGCAACGACCGCAAAACGCAACGCGCGGCGCGAGCCCGAACTGCCCTTATAGGTTTCGCGCGAGCGAAACCGTCATTGCGAGCGAAGCGAAGCAATCCAGAGCCCCGGGCACGGGCTGGATTGCTTCGTCGCAAGAGCTCCTCGCAATGACGGTGGAGCGTGTTGAATCCGCGGTTTCATGCCCCATAAAATCGTGCTACGCGGCGGGCTTGCGACCTGGGACCACTTCATGACCGACCACCGCGTGACCCGCGCTTTATTGTCCGTTTCCGACAAATCCGGCCTGATCGAATTCGCCACCGCGCTTGCGGGCCACGGCATTGAACTCGTCTCCACCGGCGGCACCGCAAAAGCGATCGCGGCGGCCGGATTGAAGGTCACCGACGTGGCGGAGCTGACCGGCTTTCCGGAGATGATGGACGGCCGGGTCAAGACGCTGCATCCGAAAGTGCATGGCGGACTGCTGGCGATCCGCGGCAATGCCGAACATGCGCAAAGCATGAAGGATCACGGTATCGCGCCGATCGATCTCCTGGTGGTCAATCTCTATCCGTTCGAGGCCACCGTCGACAAAGGCGCCGGTTTCGAGGAGTGCATCGAGAATATCGACATCGGCGGGCCGGCCATGATCCGCGCTGCTGCGAAAAACCACGACGATGTCGCGGTCGTGGTCGAGCCGCAGGATTATCAGGCGGTGCTCGACGAACTCGCCGCCAACGCGGGCGCGACCACGCTGGCGCTGCGCCGCCGTCTGGCGGCGAAAGCCTATGCGCGCACCGCGGCCTATGACGCCGCGATCTCGAACTGGTTCGCAGCCGTGTTGAAAACCGACGCGCCGGATTTCCGCAGCCTCGGCGGCCGGCTGATCCAGCCGCTGCGCTACGGCGAAAACCCGCATCAGACGGCGGCGTTCTATAAAACGCCGGATCGCCGGCCCGGCGTCACCACGGCCCGGCAGCTGCAGGGCAAGGAGTTGTCGTACAACAACATCAACGACACCGACGCCGCCTATGAATGCATCGCCGAGTTCGATGCCCGCCGAACCGCCGCCTGCGTCATCGTCAAGCATGCCAATCCCTGCGGCGTGGCGGAAGGCGCCGACCTCGTCGACGCCTATCGCAAGGCGCTGGCCTGCGATCCGATCTCGGCGTCCGGCGGCATCATCGCGCTCAACCGCATGCTCGACGCTGACGCCGCCCGTGTCATCATCGAGATGTTCACCGAAGTGATCATCGCGCCCGACGCCACCGACGAGGCCATCGCCATCGTCTCGGGCAAGAAAAACCTGCGGCTGTTGCTGGCGGGCGGCCTGCCCGATCCGCGCACCGTTGGCCTCACCGCGAAAACCGTCGCCGGAGGCCTGCTGGTGCAAAGCCGCGACAACGCCGTGGTCGACGACATGACGCTGAAGACGGTGACCGCGCGCGCGCCGTCAGACGCCGAATTGCGCGATCTCAAATTCGCGTTCCGCGTGGCAAAACACGTCAAGTCGAACACCATCGTCTATGCCAAGGATCTTGCCACCGTCGGCATCGGCGCCGGCCAGATGAGCCGGGTCGATTCCGCGCGAATCGCTGCGCGCAAGGCGCGGGACGCGGCGGCCGAGCTGAAGCTCGCCGAGCCCATGACCAAGGGCTCGGTGGTGGCATCGGATGCGTTCTTTCCGTTCACCGATGGCCTGCTGGTCGCGATCGAGGCCGGCGCCACCGCCGTGATTCAGCCGGGCGGATCGATCCGCGACGGCGAAATCATCAAGGCCGCCGATGAGCACGGCATTGCGATGGTGTTCACCGGCGTGCGGCATTTCAGGCATTGATTATCCCGTCATTCCGGGGCGCGCCTCTTCGGCGCGAACCCGGAATCCAGAGGACGGAGTCGGTGCTGGATTCCGGGTTCGCTCGCCCAGAGGCGAGCGCCCCGGAATGACGGTTAATCCCTCACCCTTCGCAGCAACATCAGCCCCGCCACAAAGAACACCACCAGCACCGCCATGCCCGCCTTCTGGCTGGCGGTGACGTAGGTAACAAAGCCGATCAGCAGCGGCCCGACGAACGAGGTGACCTTTCCGGTCAGCGCGAACAGCCCGAAATGTTGCGCGATGCGGTCCTTCGGGGCCATCCGGATCAGCAGCGACCGCGACGCGGCCTGCAACGGCCCGCCGGCCATGCCGATCAGGCACCCCAGCAAAAGGTAGACCTTTTCGGCTGGTGCCGCGAATAGCCCGCCGCCCGGCACCGGCGGCGCCACCTTGATGAAAAATACCGAATCCCGATCGATCGTCAGAATCCAGATCACCGACAGCAGCAGGACGATCAGGGTACCGGCGATGACGCGCTTCGGTCCGAACCTGTCGTCCAGCTTGCCGCCCATCCACGCGCCGAAGGCGCCGGCGATCGCCAGCAGGATGCCGAAGGTGCCGATCTGGATCGTGTGCCAGCCGAAGGTGCCCGCGGCATAGATGCCCCCGAATGCGAACAGCGACACCAGCCCGTCGGTGTAGACCATGTTGGCGAGCAGAAACGCCGCAAGCGATTTCCGCTTCGGCAATTCGCTCAAAGTCCGGCGCAGGTCGGTCAATCCTTCGCGCAGCGCCTCGCGCACCGGACGCCTGGCGGGATAATCCGGCGTCAGCAGAAACATCGGCAGCACGAAGATCATGAACCAGACGGCGGTGAGCGGCCCGGTGATGCGGTCGCCCTGATGGGTGACGGGATCGAGCCCGAACAGCGGCATCAAGCCGAACAGGGTGCGGCCGGTCTGCGGGCTGGCGGCGAGAAAACCCAGCACCAGCACCAGGGCCAAAATTCCGCCGACATAGCCGGTGGCCCAGCCGGTGCCGGACAACCGCCCGATTCGATCCGGCGGCACCAGCGTCGGCATCATGGCGTTGTTGAAGACGGTGGCGAATTCGACGCCGATGGTGGCAATCCCGTAGGCCAGCAGCAGCAACGGGATCACGCTGGGGTCGCCGGGCCTGCCGATCCACATCGAGGCCGAGCCGATCACCAGCAGCGCGCCGAAGGCGGCGATCCACGGCTTGCGGCGGCCGCTGGCGTCCGCGATGGCGCCGAGCACCGGCGACAGCAGCGCGATCACCAATCCGGCGGCGGCGGTGGCAAATCCCCACAATGCTTGTCCGCTGGCGGGATTGGATGCCACATGGGTCGCGAAATAGGGCGCGAACACGAAGGTGGTGATCAGCGTGAAGTAAGGCTGCGCGGCCCAGTCGAACAATATCCACGCCCTCACAGCGGAGCGCGGCGGATAGGCTTGTTGCATACCAGCGTTGCGCGCGTCGGATGCAAGGGCCGTCATGATCACTTTCTCGCCGAATCGTTTGCCTACGCAGGCGGACGCTATAGCATCATCGCGACACCAGCGGCATTTTGTCGGAGTATAGCATGATCCCGTTCACGCCGAACCGCCGCGCGTTTCTGGCCGCGCTGGTGCTCGCGGCCAGCGGCTGCGGTTCGTCGGAGGCACAGGAAGGCCGCAGCGTCTACACGCCGCCGGCCGCCGGCACCTTTCATCCGGTGCCTGGCGAATTCGGCATGGTGGTGGCGCAGGAAAAACTAGCCGCGCAGATCGGCGCCGACATCCTGCGCCAGGGCGGCAACGCGGTGGATGCGGCGGTGGCGACCGGCTTTGCGCTGGCGGTGACCTATCCGCGCGCCGGCAATATCGGCGGCGGCGGCTTTATGATCATCCACTCGGTGGACGCTAAGGAGGACGTTGCCATCGACTATCGCGAGACCGCGCCGGCGGCGACCACGCGCGACATCTTTTTGGGCGCGGACGGCAAGCCGGACGTCGCCAAATCCCGCGATTCCGCTTTGGGCATCGGCGTGCCCGGCACCGTCGCGGGACTGACACTGGCGCTGGAGAAATACGGCTCGGGCAAGCTTACGCTCCCGGCGATCCTGAAGCCGGCGGTCGAACTGGCGGCCAGGGGCACGCTCGTCACCGACGACAGCGCCGACACGCTGCCGGACTGGCACAAGCGGCTGGCGAAATGGCCGTCGACGACAAGAATCTTCGCCCGCGCCGACGGCGCTTCGCTGCGCGAAGGCGACAGGCTGGTTCAGAGCGATCTGGCGGCAACGCTGTTGGCAATATCAGAGCAGGGCGCGCGTGGATTCTATCAAGGGCCGGTCGCGGAAAGGCTGGTGAAATCGATTCGCGAAGCCGGCGGCATTATGACGCTGGACGACCTCACATCGTACGAGCCTGTCATTCGCACCCCGGTGCGCGGCAGCTACCGCGGCTACGACATCATCTCGATGCCGCAGCCCTCCTCCGGCGGCGTGGTGCTGCTGGAGACGTTGAATATCCTCGAAGGATTTCCGATGCACGACATGAAGCAGGGCTCGGCGCCCTCGCTGCATGTCATGATCGAAGCGATGAAGCGCGCCTATGCCGACCGCGCGCGCTATCTCGGCGATCCCGCCTTCGTGAATGCACCGATTGCGACGCTGATCGCCAAGGACTACGCCGCCAGGCAGCGCTTGAGCATCGATCCCAACCGCGCCACGCCGTGGACCGACGCGCTGTCGGCGGTGCCGCCGCGCGAGGGCGGCAACACCACGCATTTCTCGGTGGTCGACAGCCGCGGCAACGCGGTCAGCAATACCACTACGCTGAACTACAGCTATGGCCTGGGCCTGGTGGCCGAAGGCACCGGCGTGCTGCTCAACAACGAGCTCGACGATTTCACCGCCGCACCCGGCGCCTCCAATGCCTACGGCCTGGTCGGCTTCGAGGCCAATCTCCCGGGGCCCGGAAAACGGCCGCTGTCGTCGATGGCGCCGACCATCGTGCTGAAAGACGGCAAGCCGGTGCTGGTGACGGGCTCGCCGGGCGGTAGCCGCATCATCTCCGCGGTGCTGCAGGTGATCGTCAACGTGCTGGACTACCGGATGGACGTCGGGTCGGCAGTCGCCGCACCCCGGCTTCATCATCAGTGGCTCCCCGACGAGGTGCGGCTCGAGCGCGGTTTTAGCGACGACACCATCGCGGCGCTGAAGGCGATGGGCCATATCATCGGCGCGCCGCTCGGCCAGACCTCGGCCAATTCCATTGCCGTGACACCGAACGGCTTGCTCGGTGCACCCGACCCGCGCACCCGCGGCGCCGAGGCTGCGGGGCAATGAGGCAGAACCGTAAGGCGGATTAGCGCAGCGTAATCCGCCGATTCCGATGCACCAAAACGGCGGATTACGCTGCGCTAATCCGCCCTACGTGCTAGCATTCTCAAAAGACCAATGTGAGGGAGACGGCACGTGACGCTCAAAGGCAAGACGCTGTTCGTCTCCGGCGGCAGCCGCGGCATCGGGCTGGCGATCGCGCTGCGCGCCGCGCGCGACGGCGCCAATGTCGCCATCGCCGCCAAGACCGCCGAGCCGCATGCGAAACTCAAAGGCACCATCTATACCGCCGCCGACGAGGTCCGCGCCGCCGGCGGCAAGGCGCTGCCGATCCTGTGCGATATCCGCGAGGAGGCCCAGGTGATGGCGGCGGTCGACCAGACGGTGGCCGAATTCGGCGGCATCGACATCTGCGTCAACAACGCCAGCGCCATCAGCCTGACCAATTCGCAGATGACCGACATGAAACGCTTCGACCTGATGATGGGCATCAATACCCGCGGCACTTTCATGGTCTCCAAATACTGCATCCCGCACCTGAAGAAAGC
Organism: uncultured Alphaproteobacteria bacterium; assembly: GCA_963710045.1. Lineage (GTDB taxonomy): Bacteria > Pseudomonadota > Alphaproteobacteria > Rhizobiales > Xanthobacteraceae > Bradyrhizobium. Next base: position 223,526 of record CAVPZO010000057.1, read on the forward strand.
CGAGAATCCGCATATCCTGATGCTGTCGCCGCCGCTCGACATGAAGACAAAATGGTTCGAGCACTCGACCGCCTACACCATGGCGAAGTTCGGCATGAGCATGTGCGTGCTCGGGCTGGCCGGCGAGCTGAAGCGCGACGGCATAGCGGTCAACGCGCTGTGGCCGCGCACCACCATCGCCACCGCGGCCGTCGGAAACCTGCTCGGCGGCGACGCCATGATGCGCGCCAGCCGTACGCCTGCGATCATGGGCGACGCGGCCTATGCTATCTTTACCAGGCCGGCGCGGGAGTTCACCGGACATTTCTGCATCGACGACAAGGTGCTGTATGCCGATGGTGTGCGCGACTTCGAGCCGTACCGGGTCGATCCGTCGGTGCTGCTGATGTCGGATTTCTTCGTGCCCGACGACGATTTGGCGCCGCCGGGGGTTACGGTAATGCCGTTGCCGTCGGTTTCGGCGGCACAGGCGAAAATTTAGAGGCCGTCATTGCGAGGAGCACTTGCGACGAAGCAATCCAGTCTTCACGCGTTGCTTCTGGATTGCTTCGCTGCGCTCGCAATGACGCAAGTCATTAAAACAGGGAGGAAACATCGATGCTGAACCGACGCGAACTATTGCTTGCTTCCGTTGCCGCTGGCGTGGCCATGAACACCAAAGCAGCTTTCGCCAAGGCGGCGCAGCCGGCGACGCCGGTGAATTTCGAGGTGCCGGCCGGCGCCTGCGACTGCCACACCCATATCCACCCCGACCCCGAAAAATTCCCGTTCTTCGCAGGCCGGGTCTACACGCCGGAGCTGGCCTCGCCCGAGGAGATGTCGGAACTGCACAAGGCGCTGAAGATGGAACGCGTGGTAGTCGTGACGCCGAGCATCTACGGCACCGATAATTCGGCGTCGCTGTTCGGCATGAAGGCGCGCGGCGCCAACGCGCGCGGTGTTGCCGTGATCGACGACAAGACCTCGGAGAGCGATCTCGACGCCATGGATCAGGCGGGCGTCCGCGGCGTCCGGCTCAATCTCGCAACCGGCGGCACCAACGATCCCAACGTGGCCCGCCCGCGCTTCCAGGCCGCGGTCGAGCGCATGAAGAATCGCGGCTGGCACATCCAGATTTATACCAATCCGGCAATGATCACCGCGGTCAAGGAGTTGGTCGCCGCCTCGCCGGTACCAGTCGTATTCGACCATTTCGGCGGCGCGCAGGCCGCACAGGGCATCGAGCAGCCCGGTTTCAACGACCTGCTCGAACTGGTGAAATCCGGCAAGGCCTATGTGAAAATCTCCGGCGCCTATCGGGCATCGAAGCTCGGACCGGATTATCCAGACGCGACCCCGCTGGCCCAGGCGCTGATTGCGACCAATCCGGACCGCATCGTCTGGGGTACCGACTGGCCGCATCCGGATTCGGTGACGCCGCCGGGCAAGCAGCCGAGCGACGTGACGCCGCTGTTCCAGATCGATGATGGCCGGCTGCTCAACCAGCTTCCGGTGTGGGCGCCCGATGCGGATGTTCGCAAGAAAATCCTGGTCGACAATCCGGCCCGGCTTTACGGATTTTAGGCGCGCAACGCGCTAGAGAATCCGCATGTCGCGAAAGCTTGTTGCGGGCGCCCTGATCCCGGCGATACTCATTGCATTGGTTGCTTTGGGTATCGCCTTCCGCCCCGATCGCGCGATCCGCGTCGCCACCGGCTTCGTCGCCCACACCATCTGCTCGAAAACCTTCGTTTCCGGGCTCGATCCGCAAACGGTGTTCGCGGACACCCTCGACCGCCGCGGCATCCGCCGGCTGCGCTGGGCGTTGCGCTATCATCTCGATCGCGGCCACAACATCGTCGACGCATCGCTCGCCGGGCTGTTCGGCAGCCGCGCGGTGTTTCATGAGGGGCTGGGCTGCGTCCTGCGCCACGGCCCTGTCGAGCCTTATGTTCTGAAGGTCGACATCGCCGCGCTGAAGGCGGCGAAAACGCCGCCGCTGCTGCCGGAGATTGCTGGCCCGGCCGTGGTCGAACCGTCCGATGCCAGATTGAAGGCCGCGCTCGATCATGCCTTCGAGGAGCCGGCGGAGCCGCCATTTCGGCGAACCAAGGCGGTGGTCGTGGTACAGGACGGCCGCGTGATTGCCGAGCGATATGCCGATGGCGTCGGCGTCGATACGCCGCTGCTTGGATTTTCCATGACCAAGTCCGTGGTCAACGCCCTGATCGGCCTTCTCACGCAACAAGGCCTGGTGACGCCGTCATTCACGGCGCCGATCGCCGAATGGCGCGGCGACCTGCGCCGCGAGATCGAGATCGAGCATTTGATGCGCATGACCACCGGGCTCGCGCTCGATGAAACCAATTCCGGTTTCGACCTCTCCAGCCAGATGGTCTACCTGCACAACGACATGGCCGGATTGGCCGTGAAGGCGCCGCTGATCGCGGAGCCGGGAACGCGGTGGGCGTACAGCAGCCCGACCACGCAGATCCTGGCGCGGATCATCCGCGACGCCGTCGGCGGTCCGGAGCAGACGCTGCGGTTTGCATGGCGCGAGCTGTTCCATCCGTTAGGGATGCGCAGCGTGACGCTGGGGTTCGACGGCAGCGGTACGCTGCAGGGCTCGTCGTCGATGCTGGCGAGCGCCAGGGATTGGGCGCGATTTGGCCTGCTCTATCTGCAGGACGGCGTGGCCGGGGGCCAACGCATCCTGCACGAAGACTGGGTGGATCTTTCGGCCGCCGCAACGCTCGATACCGACTACGGCGCCGGGTTCTGGACCAATCGCAGCGAGCACGCGCGCGCCAAGGGCCGCGTTGCAATGGGCATTCCGCGCGACGCCTTTTTTGCCTTCGGCGACCTCGGCCAGCGCATCGTCATCCTGCAATCACAGGGAATCGTGATCGTCCGTCTCGGCGACTCCGTCGATCCCACCGGCGACATCCAAGGGCTGGGGCGGCTGGTGCGCGAGGTGATTGAGGCGACGCAAAAACCGTAGGGCGGATTAGCTGTGAAGCTGCAAGACGTTGTTCCTGGTCAAACCGAGTCTGCTGACGGGGGTTTGCTTACCGAGGCTAGCATGGGGTCTGTGCCAGTTGTAGCGGTGCAGCCATAGGTCCAGGTCGCGGTGTCGCTCATCGGAGGTGTTGTAGGCTCTTGCGTAGGCCCACTCTCGCAGCGCGGTTTGGATGAAGCGCTCGGCCTTTCCATTGGTCTGCGGCGTATAGGGACGGGTCCTGATCTGCTTGATGTTGAGCCGTGCGCAGGCTCGGAGGAATGCTTTCGAGCGATAACATGAGCCGTTGTCGGTCATGATACGGCTGACGGTGATGCCCAGGCTTCGATAGTAGGCGACGGCGGCTTGCAGGAAGGCGACCGCGCTCTCCTTCCTCTCGTCGGGCAAGACCTGGGCCGTGGCAAGGCGGGAATGGTCGTCGATCGCCACATGGACGAACTCCCATCCGGGTCGTCCGGTAGCGCTGTGGCCGACGACATCGCGTGTAATGCGATGGCCAGTCCGGTTGAAACGGCCGAGCTTTTTGATGTCGATGTGGATGATCTCGCCGGGCGAGGCACGCTCATAGCGAGGACGGGGCGGCTGCGGCTCCAGCGCCGAGAGCAGGCTGAGACCTCGTCGATTGAGAATACGCGAAACGCTGGCTTTGGAAATTGCGAGCTGAAGCGCGATTTGTTCCTGGGTGCAGCGCTGACGGCGCAAGCTCTCAACTGCATCGGCCGTGGCTAGGGGGATTTGGCTTGGCGATGAAAGAGGCCTTGAGGATCGATCCCGCAAGCCTTCCACACCGTCCGCACGGAAGCGCTCAACCCATTTGGTCACCGTCCTTATGGTCGTATTGAACTGACGCGCCGCCGCGGCCTTGCTCATGCCGGAATCCACAACCGCACGAACCATTTCCTCTCGACCTTTTGGGGTCAGGCGGGCATTCTTATGAGTGTCCATTCGGTCCTCCGCGAATCGCTGGGGTTTGGCAACATCAGCGTTCCCGGTTCAAGCCGAATGGACAACCTCCTGGAAGTTCACAATTAGCGCAGCGTAATCCGCCGCCTTTCGGATGAGCGGCGGATTACGCCTTCGGCTAATCCGCCCTACCGCCCGATCGTATACGGTCCGCCCTTCTCCAGCGCCCGCGCGTAAGCCGGCCGGGCGTGGATGCGCTCGAGAAATGCCATCGCCTTCGGGTGGCCGTCTTCGAGCCCGGCGCGTGCGGAGGCGGCTTCCAGCGGGAAGCTCATCTGGATGTCGGCGGCGCTGAACTCGGAGCCTGCGAACCATTCGCTCTTGCCAAGCTCGGCTTCCCAATACGCCATGTGCTGCTTGAGCTGCGGATTGACCAGCGCGGTCAGCGCCTGGTTGGACACTTTGCGCACCAGCGGACGCAGCAGCGCCGGCGCACGCTTCGGCATCAGCGAGAACAACAGTTTCAGCAGCAGCGGCGGCATCGCGGAGCCTTCGGCGTAGTGTAGCCAGTAGGTATATCGGAGCCGCTCCGGCGTGTTCGGCGGCGGGATCAGCCGGCCATTGCCATAGGTAGCGACGATGTAGTCGACGATCGCGCCGGACTCGGCGACGGTGTTGCCGTTGTCGGTGATCACCGGAGATTTGCCGAGCGGATGGATCGCGCGCAGCTCCTTCGGCGCGCGCATGTCGGGCTGGCGCTGATAGCGCGCGATCTCATAGGGCACGCCGAGTTCCTCGAGCAGCCACAACACCCGCTGCGAGCGGGAGTTGTTGAGATGATGAACGGTGAGCATGGCGGTCCCCCGGGAGTGTCTTGTTGTGGCTTTCGTCGTGCCAGCCGGGCTCGCGAAAGTCGAGGTGCCCGCGTTTGATCCTATAATTTACCCGGGTAATATTGACATTCATATTTATCCGGGTACTAATGCCGGGATCAGCACTATCCCGGAAATCCGCCAATGTCCCAGCACCAACTCCAGACTTTTACCGCCTTCGATGGCCAGCGGCGGCTGGTGTCCGGCCCGCTCAGCGAGGTCGCCCTCGCCGTCAAGCGGGCCGAGCAGCAGGCCTCGGAACGGGTCGCGATTTTCAGCGACGCGACGGGGCGCGCAATCGACCTCGATCTTCGCGGCTCCGACGACGAGATCGTGGCGCGGCTGCCACCAGGCCAGGCGGCGCTTGAGGCGGCGCCCCCGCGCGGGCGCGGCCGGCCGAAACTCGGCGTGGTCGCGCGCGAAGTGACGCTGCTGCCGCGCCACTGGGAATGGCTCAATGCGCAACCCGGCGGCGCGTCGGTGAGTTTACGAAAACTGGTCGAAGCGGCGCGCCGCGCCAACGGCGACAAGGATCGCAGCCGCGCCGCGCGCGATGCGGCGTATCATTTCATGTCGGCGATGGCCGGCAACCTGCCGCATTTCGAGGAGGCCTCGCGCGCGTTGTTCGCGGACGACCGCCGCCAGTTCGCTATCCTGATCGCGGCATGGCCCGACGATATCCGCGATCACATCGTCAGGCTCGCATTCAGCGACCTCGGCGATGCGGTTGATGCCGCGAATGTGAACCGCTAGGCTGGTTAGGATGATAAGGATCATATAAGACGGCGCCGATGCCGTCAGTTAAGGGAGTCCGCCATGAGCAAACCCGCGCCGCAATTCATGTTCGATGTCGGCAGTCCCAACGCCTATCTCAGCCACGAAGCGATCCCGGCGATCGAGAAGCGCATCGGGGTCAAGTTCGAATACGTGCCGATCCTGCTCGGCGGCATCTTCAAGGCCACCAACAACAAGTCGCCCGCCGAAACGCTGGCCGGCGTCAAGAACAAGCGCGAACATCACGCCGTCGAAACCGAGCGCTTCGTCAGGCGCTACGGGGTCAAGCCCTATGTCTGGAATCCGAACTTCCCGATCAATACGCTCAATTTGATGCGCGCCGCGGTGGCCGCGCAGATGGAAGGCGTGTTCGAGAAATACATCGACGCCGCGTTTCATCACATGTGGGGCGAGCCGAAGAAGATGGACGATCCGGAAGTGGCGATGAAGGCATTTTCCGAATCCGGCCTCGACGCAGCAAAACTGTTCGCGCGCTCACAGGATCCCGACGTCAAGGCAAAGCTGATCGAAAATACCCAATCCGCCGTCGAGCGCGGCGCGTTCGGCTCGCCGACCTTCTTTGTCGGCAAGGAGATGTTCTTCGGCAAGGAGCAGCTGCGCGAGGTCGAGGAGATGGTTGCGGGGAGCTAGCCTGTCATTGCGAGCGAAGCGAAGCAATCCAGTCTCTTATGCGCAGACTGGATTGCTTCGTCGCAAGTGCTCCTCGCAATGACGTTAGAAATTAGTGGAGTGTAGAATGCAAAAACGCAACGCTACCGTCGCGGTGATCGGCGCCGGTGACTACATCGGCGCCGAGATCGTGAAAAAGTTCGCGTCCGAAGGCTTCACCGTGTTCGCCGGCCGCCGCAACGGCGACAAGCTGGCGCCGCTGGTGAAGGAGATCGAGGCTGCCGGCGGCAGGATCGTCGCCCGCTCGCTCGACGCGCGCAAGGAAGACGAGATCGCGGCGTTTCTCAACGACGCCGATGCGCATGCGCCACTGGAAGTGACAATCTTCAATGTCGGCGCCAACGTCAATTTTCCGATTCTGGACACCACCGACCGCGTGTTCCGAAAAGTGTGGGAAATGGCTTGCTGGGCGGGTTTCCTCGCGGGCCGCGAATCGACCCGGCTGATGCTGCCGCACGGCAAGGGCAACATCTTCTTCACCGGCGCTACCGCGAGCCTGCGCGGCGGCTCCGGCTTTGCCGCGTTTGCCGCAGCGAAATTCGGCCTGCGCGCGGTGGCGCAGGCGATGGCGCGCGAGTTAGGGCCGAAGAACATCCATGTGGCGCATCTGATCATCGATTCCGGCGTCGACACCGCCTGGGTGCGCGAGCGCCGCGAGCAGATGTGGGGCAAGGAGGCGCTCGACAATCCCGATCTGCTGATGCCGCCGGCTTCGGTCGCGGCCTCTTACTGGCAGCTCTATCAGCAGCCGCGCAGCGCCTGGACGTTCGAGCTCGAGATTCGCCCGTTCGGGGAGAAGTGGTAAGCCTGTCATCGTGAACGGGCGGCGCAAATTATTCGCCGTCATGGCCGGGCTTGACCCGGCCATCCATCTTCTTCGAAAGACTCTTGAGAAGATGATGGATACGCGGGTCAAGCCCGCGTATGACGAGCTTTACTGAAAAGCAAAAAGGAGTCCCTGAATGCGCATCCTCGTGGTGGGCGCCGGTGCGATCGGCGGATACTTCGGCGGCAGGCTCTCGCAGGCCGGCGCGGATGTGACGTTTCTGGTGCGCGAGAGGCGCGCCGCCGAACTCGCCGCCGCCGGCCTCGTGATCAAGAGCCCGCTTGGCGACGTGACGCTGAAAAATCCGCCCGCCGTGCAGGCCGACAAATTGGCCGAACAATTCGACGTCGTGCTGCTCAGCTGCAAGGCCTTCGACCTCGACGACGCGATAAAATCCTTTGCGCCGGCGGTCGGCCCCAACACCGCGATCCTGCCGCTGCTCAACGGCATGCGGCATCTGGAGTCGCTGGACGCAAAATTCGGCCGCGAGCGCGTGCTCGGCGGCCTCTGCGCCGTCGCGGTCACGCTGAACGAGAAACGCGAAGTGATCCATCTTCAGCCGCTGCAGTCGCTCACCTTCGGCGAGCGCGACGGCAAATCGTCCGATCGCGTCCGTGCCATCGCGGACGTTTTCGCCGGCGGAAATTTCGGCTCGAAAGCAAGCGGCGAGATCATTCTGGAGATGTGGGAGAAGTGGGTTTTCCTCGCCTCGCTCGCCGCCTGCACCTGCCTGATGCGGGCCTCGGTCGGAAATATCCTGGCGTCGCCCGGCGGCAAGGATTTTGTGCTCGGCATGCTCGATGAAAGCAGCGCGGTCGCCGCCGCCGAGGGCCATGCGCCGCGCGCGGCGTATCTTGAGCGTATCCGCGGCATGCTCACGGCGGAAGGCTCGCAGATGACCGCGTCGATGTTCCGCGACATCAAGGCCGGCGCGCCGGTCGAGGCCGACCATGTGATCGGCGACCTCGTCACCCGCGCCGACGCCGCCAAGGTACCGGCGCCGAAGCTGCGCACCGCGTATACGCATCTCAAGGCGTATGAGAAGGCGCGGGGGTGAATGTTCTCGTCGTCCCGGCGAAGGCCGGGACCCATACGCCGTGCCGCCGCTGATCGCACGATGCGGTCGAGGCCTTTCTTAAACACAAATGCCAGGGGTTATGGGTCCCGGCCTTCGCCGGGACGACGCAAATTTGATTGTCCCTCACAAATGCGCCAGATAATGCGCCAGCGCTTCGATCTCTTCTTCGCTCAGTGGATAGGCGACCTCCGCCATCGCGGCCATGGCGCCGCCGGAACGCACGCCTGATTTGTAGTCGCGCAGCGCCTTGACCAGATAGTCCTCGCGCTGGCCGGCGACGCGGGAAACCGCCTTGGTGCCGGCGTATGAATCGGTGTGGCAGTTCGCGCAGCGGCGGCCGGCGGCGGCCTGCGCGCCCTTCGCGGACAGGTCCGGATTGTCATCCGGCTTCGGATTCTTCGGCGGCGGCAATGAGGCAAAATAGGCGCCGAGGTTGCGGATGTCGTCGTTGGTGAGCTGTTCGACGATCGGCTGCATCTGCTCGTTCTTGCGGGTGCCGGCGCGGAAGAACACCAGCTGCCACTGCATGAACAGATCGGGCTGCGCCGCCAGCGAGGGAACGTTCTCCATCTGCGAGATGCCGCCCTCGCCGTGACAGCCGACGCACAACTCGGCCTTTTCCTTGCCCGCGGCGAGGTCGGCGGCGTGGGCGGAGGAGCATACGGCCGTCAAGAGCAGCGCCGCAATTAATTTGATGGGCTTCATGTCGTCTCCATCGTCATTGCGAGCGCAGCGAAGCAATCCAGAACCTACAAAGCAAGACTGGATTGCTTCGTCGCTACGCTCCTCGCAATGACAAAAAAGGCTGCGGCTGCCCATCAGGGCAACCGCAGCCCCCAATCGTCAATCCTTACTTGCTGTAGCTGATGCGATAGATCGCGCCGGCCCAGTCGTCCGCAACCAGGATCGAACCGTCCTTGGCCAGCACGATATCGGCCGGACGGCCGAGATAGCCGGTGTCGCCTTCGAGCCAGCCCGACGCGAAGATTTCCGACCTGGGATTCTTGCCGTCGGGATCGACGATGACGCGCTTGATGCGGGCGCCCTGGTATTTGTACCGGTTCCAGGAGCCGTGCTCGGCGATCAGGATGTTGTTCTTGTACTCAGGCGGAAATTGATCGCCGGTATAGAACTTCATGCCGAGCGGAGCGACGTGTGCGCCGAGATTGAGCACCGGCGGGGTGAACTCCGAACACTTATGCCCCATGGCGAATTTCGGATCCGGCATGTCGCCCTGGTGGCAATACGGATAACCGAAATGCTCGCCGATCCTGGAGATCATGTTGAGCTTGTCGCTCGGCAGATCGTCGCTGATCCAGTCGCGGGCGTTCTCGGTGAACCAGTATTTGCCGGTGCGTGGATCGACGTCGCCGCCGACGCTGTTGCGCACCCCGAGCGCCCAGATTTCCGCGTTGCCGGTTTTGGGATCGACGCGGCGGATCTGCGACACGCTGGTAGGCGGAATGCCGATGTTGAAGGGAGGCCCGAATGGCAGATAGAACCAGCCCTCCTTGTCGACGGCGATATATTTCCAGCCATGCGCGGCATAGGACGGCATGTCGTCATACACCACCTTGGCTTCCGGCATCTTGTCGAGGTTGGCTTCGGCCTTGTCGTATTTCAGCAGCTTGTCGACCGCGATGACATAAAGCGCGCCATCCTGGAAGGCGAGGCCGGTCGGCATGTTCAAGCCCTTGAGGATGGTCTTGACCTCTTTCTTGCCGCCCTTGTCGGTGATGGCGTAGACATTGCCGAGGCCGAAGGAGCCGACGAACAGCGTGCCGTTGTCGCCCCACGCCATCTGCCGCGCGGCGAGCACGTTCGCTGCGTAGACTTCGATCTTGAACCCCGCCGGCAGCTTTATCTTTTTCATCATCGCTGCGAGTTCGGCCTCCGAAGCGCCGGTCGGCGGCCCCGACGGCGGCGCCTGGCCCTTTTGCTGCTCGGTCTCGTCGCCGAGGAACCAGTCGTCCGGCGGTTTGGTCCAGAACTCCTTGGTGCCGGACTCGTATTTCTTCAGTGCCTTTTGCTGCGCGCTGGCCTCGGTGGTCGCCAGATTTGTGATCGCCGAGATGGCGAGGACGGCGGCGCACGCAAGCATGGATCGATTGAAAGCCGATTTCATCGCGTCACTCCCTATGCAGCCGGAACGGGCTGCGCCTGTTATTTGTTTTGAACGCTACGAGAGACGAACTTTTTAGTTTGGCGTCAGTTGGGCAGACTACAAAATGTTATCACATCCAAGCCAAGAGAGAAGCGCGCGCGCACGCGCCCTGCCGAGCGGAACGGCTATTGAGAAGAAATTTCTTCAAGGCGCCAAATTCAGAACAATTTTAAACTTACTGCGCTGCAGTGCGGTATCTAATGGGCCGCGCAGTTTCCAAATATGGAGGCCAGCATTGTGCGTGTTTTCGTTCTCGGCGGAACGGGCCGGATCGGCTCAGCGGTGGTTCGCGAACTCGTTTCCCGCGGACATGAGGTCCACGGCCTGGCGCGATCGGATGCTTCGGCGAACAAACATGCCGACCTCGGCGCCACACCGTTTCCCGGCGACATCGCGTCGCCCGAACGGTGGGTCCGAGCCCTTCCGCGCCTCGATGCGATGATCCATGCCGCCTGCGATTTCAGCGCCGCAATGGGCGAAATCGACCGCCGGCTGCTCGACCTGCTGCTGCCCGCGCTCGCGGCGCAGCCGAAAAAACCGCGTTTTATTTATACCGGCGGCTGCTGGCTGTTCGGCGCGACAGGCGATGATGCCGCGACCGAACAGACACCCTTCCGCCCGCTGCCCGCCTTCGCCTGGATGGTGCCGAGCCTGCAGCGCGTTCTCGCCGCGCCCGGGATCGACGGCATCGTGATCCATCCGGCCATGGTGTACGAGCCGGCCGGCGGTGTCTTCCTGCGCATGGCGCGGGAAGCGCGCGAGCGCGGTGCGATCCGCGTGGTGGAGAGTGAAAGCGTGCGCTGGCCGCTGGTGCACAGCGACGATCTCGCAACTCTCTACGCGCTCGCGCTTGAGCATGCGCCTTCGCACTCCAGTTATATCGGCGCCGCAATCGAAGGGCTCGGCATCGGCCGCATCGCGCGCGCCTTCGCAAAACGTTTCGGCACGCGGCAGCAAGAGCCGGAAATCATTTCCGCTGAGGTGATAGCAACCGAGCTCGGCGGCTGGGCGAGAGGCTATGCGATGGACCAGCAGCTAAGCGGGACCAAGGCGCGGCGCGAGCTCGGCTGGGCGCCGGAGCATCTCGATCCGGAGGCAGAGATCGCGTTGCTGCCCTGAATTCGGCAAGCGCGCGGATCCGATCGCGCCAGCCGAAACTCCGCGCCCAGCGCGATAGCTATCGAGTGCGTCGCCGCGCTGTTCGAAGGGCATGGGCAAAATAGTCTCGGGCAATGGCGTCCAGCACGTCGGCGACACCCACCGCAGGACTTGCCCGCCGCCCCGCCTCGACCAGATAGTCAGCGGCTTGTTTTTCCAGTCCGGAAATATCCGCATCGTCGGAAATTGGCGCTTCCAATAGCAGGCGGGCCCGCGCACGTGCGCGTTCGTTTCGAGAACCTTGCATGACAGCCGCCAAGATTCCGTTTGCGTTTGATCTTGAAGGTCGGATTGCGACCCGTTTCCCGCGTCCGATCAATAACGGTCGGACATTCGAAGGAATTCCGGTTGACCCGGATCTGTAGATCGAGGACTTAACATTTTGATCTGTGCCCGGTTCCCGACATTATCGATCCGGCCAGCCTGTTCCTGAGATGGAACTGCTCTGAAGAGCGCATTCATCCGGTCGTGTCCGGGGGTTCGTCCGGCGTCAGCGAGATCAAGTGCAACAGGCCGCCCGCGGCCAGCGCGCCTTCCTCAACCGTTCCATCCCTTGCCATTTGGACGAGGTGCGTTGCCAGCGCCGGCCGCGCCAGTTCGGGTGCGATCGTTGCGCGGCCAGGACGGTAATAGCGCGCCCAGGCACGATCGAAGGCTCGCGCGAGCAACCGGGTCGTTTCAGGATCGGACTCCATCGATCACCGCCAGTGTCAAAAAGCCAAACCCACCAGGATTGCTTTTGGGTCGCGACACCCCTCTGCCGATCAGGCTCCGTTCCGGGATAATCAATGGAGAACCGCGGGGTTCCAGCGCGATGGAACGAAGCTTGATACCCCTCATTATCCCGCATCGAGATGGAAGCAACTCTCTCGCAGTAATCAGATGCAGTTCCCGACAATGCCGGCTTCATGCCACCCGAAGGACATCGATGTTTCTCCTGTTCTCGAACCGTCTGGGCTGCCTGGGATCGATTGTCCTTTCCATAGCAGCCACGATCGTCTTGCTGTTCTTGTTTGGAATGCTCCGGTTCTAGTTTTTGGAAAGTGACATGCCGTCATGTACGGAATGCGGCACAAATGTTGTCTCCACCGAGGGCGTTTGTCCGCGATGCCGGCATCCCCGCTGGTATACGCTGCGCAAGGTTGCGATCTGTTTTGGGATCGTCGCAGCACTGCTGTTTCTCATAAGATATCTTGCGACCGAATTCGCCGGCATATGGCCAGCCTAGCGCAAAGCTGCTCGCCGCCCCGGCTTGCCGAAAGAAGCGCCGACTCACACCGCGGCTGGCGCCTTTCCGCAGGGATTCACGCGTGGTACGTCTTGTTTTCGAGTTCGTTCGTCGACGTTGGAGGCACTTGAAGATGCCGCGCAAGACCGGCGCCCAGCCGCCCAAGGATGGCCGCGGCTTCAGCAAACTGTTTGGTGACATCGCCAACCGTACGTCGCAGGCGGCCGGACGGGCGATGACCTTCATGCTCGCGACCGGCGTCGTGCTGGTCTGGGCGATAACGGGGCCGCTGTTTCAGTTCTCGGATACCTGGCAACTCGTCATCAACACCGGCACGACCATCGTCACCTTCCTGATGGTGTTTCTGATCCAGAACTCGCAGAATCGGGACAGCGCCGCAATCCAGGTCAAGCTCGACGAACTGATCCGCGTCAGCACGGTGCAAAACTCCTTCGTCGGCATCGAGCATCTCACCGACGACGAACTCGAAGAAATCCGCAACAAATGCGAGAGTCGCGCCGAAGCCGAGAAGGCCGGTGAAGCCTCGGTCGAGCGGACGGGAAAGAAGGCGAGACAGGCCGCCGATAGCGCGGTCGAATGATGTCGCGGCCTGCCACACCGGACGCGCCGCAGGCGAACCGCCATGCTGAGGAAAACATCGAATCCATCCTGAAGCTCGAAAAGGAAGCCGAGCAGGAGCTGTCCGCGTTTCACCGCCTGTCCCACGCGTTAGGCGGATTCGTCGGGACGGTCTATTTCGTGATACTGCAATGCTTCGCTGTGCTGGTCTGGATCGGGGCAAACACCGGCATCTTCGGCAATGCACCGTTCGACGAGTATCCTTTCCCCTTTTTGGCCACGATGCTCGCGCTCGAGGCCGTGCTGCTGACCTCGTTCGTGCTGATCCGGCAAAACACCATGGACAGGCGGTCGGAGCGGCGCAATCACCTCGACCTTCAGATCAACCTCCTGGCCGAAAAGGAAGCCACCAGCATCCTGAATGCGGTGCGCGAGATAGCGGAGCATCTCAAGGTCGACGCCGCGCCCGATGCCGAACGGGAGGAGCTTGCAAAGGACACGCCGGTAGAGGACATCGCGCGGCACTTGCGGTCGAAGGAGGAAGAGCAATCCTGAAGCTAGAGCATGATGCATTTAGGTTTACGCATAGCCTGAATTTTGAAAATAGTTGGCACATTCGTCGGGTGTAAAAGCTCCGAGGATTTCGCCGATCGCGGTGCAGATAGTTTCGACCGAGCGCGCGGCGGCTTTGCGCAAGAAGTGCTTGATCTTGGCGAAGGCCTGCTCGATCGGGTTCAAGTCGGGCGAGTATTTCGGCAGGAAGAAGAGCTTGGCACCGGCCGCGCGGATAAGCTGGCGCACGGCTTTGGCCTTGTGGCTGCCGAGATTGTCCATGATTACGATGTCGCCGGGATGAAGCGTGGGGACGAGGACTTTTTCGACATAGGTTCTGAAGCTTTCCCCGTCGATCGGACCATCGAATAGCCATGGAGCGTCGATCCGGTCATGGCGTAGCGCGGCCAGGAAGGTCGTGGTCTTCCAGTGCCCGTGCGGGGCCTTGGTCTGGAGCCGCAGGCCACGCGGTGCCCATCCGCGCAACGGCGTCATGTTAGTCCGCGTCCATGTCTCGTCGATGAAGACCAGACGCTCAGGCTCGATGCGGTTTTGATACTTGTGCCACTGCGCCCGCCGATGCGCGACGTCGGGGCGATCGCGTTCGCTGGCCACCACGGTTTTTTTTGAAGCTCAGCTTCTCGGCGTGGACGAAGTTCCAGACCGCCCGATAATCGACCTTGAGGCCGCGCTCGGCGAGTTCGGCGACGAGCCCGCGCAAGGTGAAGTCCCTTGCCTTGGCACGCTCCAACAACCAGGCACGGTGCTCGCCCGAAATTGCCTTCGGCTTGTGCCCGCCCATCTGCCCCGGCGCAACGCTGCCGGTCTCGCGCAAGCGCCGCACCCAGACAATCGCCGTGCTGACGCCCACGCCGAATTGCGCCGCCGCCTGATGGCAGGACAGGCCTCCAACCCCAACCGCGCCAACCACGCGCTCGCGAAGATCCATTGAATATGGTTTGCCCATCCATACTGGCCTCCATCCCAGCCAGTATGTTGAATCAGAACAGCCCTGATTTGGGAATCCCAAACCGAGTCGACCTAAAGGCATCCCGCTTTAGCGAAGATTTTGCGCCCGGCATCGATGACTTCGTTCCCCGGATGCTGCGCAACGCGCCGCACTTGCGGCGTGGTGCGCTGCTGATCCGGGGTCGCAACAAGCAGCACCCGTAGCGGTCCCGCTCTGCGGAGCGGCATGAAGAATGCCGCACCGCGTCCGGGACACGAGCTATGTTTTTTGATGCCGCTACGGCGCCGTCGAGTTCACCCGATCGGAAATTCCTTTCCCCGCCGCTTCGGCGACGCGGCCGAGCTTTCCTGGAATATCGGCGAGTGCCGATTTCGCAGCCTCAACCGTAAGGCCCTGTTTCCGGGCTTCGTCGGATACCGCGGAGACGACCTCCTCCGCGACCGTGGTCGCGCGCGAAACCTGTTCGGATGCGTAGTCAACGGCCTGTTCTTTAAAATTATCGCTGGCTTCGCCGAAATATTCGGCTTCAAGGTCCGTTGCCGGCAGCGCCGCGGCAATGCCGGCGCCGATGGCCAGGCCGACCGCGCCCAACGCCAAAGGCTGCGCGCGGAATAGTTCAGACAAGTTGTCGCGCGCCGAGCCGAACAGCGCCCCGCCGGCATCCGGGATGTTTTTGCCGTAGCCGTAGGCGGCGTCGGCAACTTCCGATCCGGTGCGGACAATACGGTCTCCGGCGCGGGTAACATGGTCCAAGCCTGCCGCACCGCCATCTCGAAGCGTTTCAGCTGCCGACGAAACGCGGTCACCGATCGAACTCGGCGCCCGATCGCAGCGTTGAACGCGCGGTATCCAGCGCATTACCGGCGGCATCCGGAATACGGTCGAAGCCGGCGCCCCGCACCAGGTCGCCGACCCGCTCGGCTGTCCGGCCGCCGGTAAACAGCCACAACACGCCCATTCCGATCAGCGCCGCCGAGATCGGATTCTTGCGCGCCGCATCGCCCAAATCCCGGACGAAGTCCGAACCTTTTTCCGAAATCTCACTCATCGCACCATCTCCTTCACCGCGACTTTATCCCGCTGCACCTGATCGAGCGTCACCGACGGTTTCAAGGCATCGCCGGATAGCCGGTTCAGTCCCGTCGCGATCAGCGCCGCTGAGACCAGCGCAGCACCTGCTCCGGTTATCAGATAAGAGACAGGCTCCGAAAACCCGCCACGTATCAACGCCGCGGCGACCGCAAACAGCAGCAGCACCAGCGCCGGCATCAATATGACGGCGCCGGCGCCGATCAGCGCGGCGGCGCGGCCGACCTGGGCGGCCTTGTCTGCAAGCTCGGCGCGCGCCAGGTCGAACTCGTTGCCGACCAGCTTGGCGAGCTGCCCGAACGCGTCGCTGACGAGATCCGGGATCGAACGGTTACTTGGTGAACTCATCGCGATACCCTCGATTGTCCGAATACGATCGGCTCGCCTGATTTGGTGTAAATTCACCGCCGCCGCTATGGACCGACTCCGACGAAGCGCCGGGGCTGTTCGCCGAGCTCTTCAGGAACCGCACCGCGCCGAATCCTGCGAGCACCGCCAAGCCTAAGAAGGCCGTGGGCTGACGCCGCGCGAATGACTGCGCGCCGCTGACGAGGTCGCTGAAATTGCCGGTCTTGATCTGGTCGGAGACGCCTTCGATCTGCGATGCCGCCTTGCGGATGTAGGCGCCTGCGATCGGAAGATCGTGGTCGAATTCCCGCGCGGCGCGGCGCATCGTGTCGGCCAGGTTTCCGACATAGTCGGCGCCGGCGTTCTTCTGGTCATCGACCGTCTGCTTGAGCTTGTCGGTTGCTTGTGACGCCATATCCTTGGCGGCATCCATCGCGTCGGATGCACGGCCCTTGATCGCCTCCGCGGAGGAACTGGCCATTCCGGCCGCCTTCTCCTTCAGATCGCGGCTGGCCGCCAAGGCCTGATCGGCGACGCTCCTGGCCTGCTCGGTAACGCCCTTGGCGGTGCTGGCAGCTTTTTCGAAGCCATAAGGCGCCGAGCCGGGATTGCCGGGAGGTGCCGAGCCGGAGCTGGAGGGCGCTCCGCTTTTATCGGTGCTTGTGAAGGTCTGGTCAGCCATGGTCGCGCACTCCGTTGGTATTTTGTTTAGGGTTTTCCTGCGGTTCGAAAGCCGTGGTGACGGCGCTTTCCGCGACGCGCCGGACCCGTTGTCCAATATCCTGCGCGGCATTGCCTAACGCATCCGGTGACAGGCCCTCCGCTTCAGCCTGCCGGACCGCCTTATCGTAGACATCGCCGACGGCGTCTTTGGCCGCGTCGATCCCTTGCGAAGCGGCGGCTTGCGCACGTTTCTTTACTGAGTTGCTGGCGTTGCTAATCAATCCGTCCTCGATGTCGGAGCGCGGCAGGGCACTGGCGATCAGTCCGCCAACCAGCAGGCCGACGCCCGCAACCATCAGAGGATTTTGTTCGATGGTTTCGAGAAAGGTCTTGCCGGCGCGACCGGTGAGATCGGATGCCGTATCGCGCGCCGTCTTCACGGCATTCAGCCCCGCATCGGCCGCGGTGCCCGCCGCTCTTCGCGCCGAGGATGTCGCATCGGATGCGATATCCTGGATGCTCGAGGCCGCCGCACTTGCGGCCCGGACCGTCCTGTCCTTGAGGTCGCTAGCCTGATCCGCAGCCGAAGCGCCAAGCGAGGCCGCTTTGTCCTTCAGCATGTCGGAGCCCGAGGCAAGCGTCGCTCCCACCCGGCTGGCCGCCTCATTGACCTGATCGGCGGCTTGATTGGCGGCTTGGCTGACCCGCCCGGTGCCACCCGAAACCGTGTCCCGCAGGCGATCGAGGTTTTCCGAAGCAAAGGCTTTTGCTGAGGCTGCCTGCTCGCCGACCTGATCCCTGACGTCGTGGGCGCGCCGCTGCACCTCATCCGAAAGGTCGGAAGCCATGTCCATGGCTTTCTGCGAGGCTGCCTGTCCGGTCTTGGAACCGGCAAAAAACAGACCTGCGCCGATCATCAGCACCGGCAAGGGAATGGCGCGCGCCATCCGCAGCAGCGGGTAGCCGACACTGGCGCCGATCGCCAAGGCCTGCATCGGATTGCGGCGGGCGGCGGCGGTGACGTCGTCGAGCAGCTGTTCGCCGCGGCTTCTGATGTAGTCCGATACCTCGGCCTTGATATGGTCGGGACTGATGCGCTGGCGGATGTCGCTGGCGGTATCCGCGACGCTGGTGCGGAGCTGCTCGACGGTGTCGGTCAGGCCGGCCCGCGTTTGTTCAGTCTCGCGTTTTATCTGCTGCAGCGAACGGGTGTCGGTCATGGCATCGATCCTCTTCGGAAACTATTCGCAACATGAACTCGCCAGTGATGGCATTAGTTCCCGACGCTTTCGGCGCGACCTTCAGGATTGGCAAAAGCGGCGACGACGGCGCTCAGCGAACGTGGCGCCGCTTTCTGCTGCGATGCCGAATGTTCGGTCGGCTCGGCTTCGTTCAAAAGACAGATCACGATGCGGGCGGACTGCGCCTTTCGCGAAAGCTTCCTGACGGCGTAATCGGTCCTCGGCTTCGGAACATTCTCCAGATAGCAGATGCATATCGACGCGGCCTCGCCGTCCTCGATCGCGGTCGTAGCACCCGTCACGCGGGCGTCGACGCCGGCGCGTTTCAGCGAATCCGCAACGACGAGAACCGCGCAATCGTCCAGCCGGCCCAATCCGGGAATACAGAACACCGGCTTGCCGAACTCGGCGCCGGTCAACGAGACGACCTTGCCGTCAGCCGAAGTCCGTCCTTTCGCCTTTGCTTCCGGTGCGGCCTCGTTGCCGTGTTCGGCCAGATCCTCGACGATCTCGGACACCGCCTTGAAGATGTTTTCCAGCCGGACATCGTCGAGCCGGCCCAATTCGGCGTCGGCTTGCGCCAGCCGCAGCGCGCCAAGCAATATCTTCTCGTAATAATCGGCAACCGTACCTTCCTTCAGAAAGGCTCGCGCCTGCTCGATCGCTTCCATCGGATCCCCGGTCAGCATCCGCTGGTAGGCGGCCTGCTGCGGCGTCAGCGCCGGCTGGTCGCCCAGCATGACGTCGATGAACTGCAGCCGCTCGACGTGCCGGGCGAGCACCACCAGACACAGCGTGAGCGGCGTGGACAGCAGCAGCCCCAACGGTCCCCACAGCCAGGTCCAGAACGAGGCGGCAACGACGATGGCGACCGGCGAGAGCCCGGCACTTCGGCCGCACACCAGCGGCTCGATGATCTGGCCGGTCAGCGGCTCGACGACGGCGAACAGCGCGACCGTCCAGAGCGTCATGGTCCAGTCAGGTCCGACCGCCGCCGCAAGCGCGATGGGAAGTGCTGCCGCCAGCACCGCGCCGATATACGGCACGAAGCGCAGGATCGCCGCCAACAGGCCCCAAAGCGGCGCACTGGGCACGCCGATGACGGCGAGACCCAGCCCGATGACGACACCGAAAATCGAGTTCAGCACCAATTGCGTCGCGAACAGACGTCCGAGCCTGCGGCCGGCATCGTCCAGCGCCGCGGTGGTCCGCTCCAGATCGCCGCTGCCGGCCAGGCGTATGAAGCGGTCGCGGAGGTCTTCCCGCTTGAAGAGAAAGAAGGTGAGAAAGATCACGACGATTCCGGTTGTCGTGAACGGCGCCACAAGCGGCGTCAGCAGCGCGACCAGTGTTTCGGAGGCGCCGGGATCCGGCTGATGGACTTCGACCGGTATCGGCGAATTCCGGGCGCGGTCCTGCGAAAGCACGTCTCTCGGCGCCGGCACGGCCTTGTCGTCCCTGGTACTCAATTCCCGGTCGAGGTCCTTGAGCATGCTGGAGGCATTCTTGAGCAGGCCTGCGCGGCCCACCGCATCCCGCAGATTGTGGACCTTGCTTGCCAAAGTCGCCTGGTAGCGCGGCAGATCGCTGACCAGTTGGTTGACCTCGATCATCACCATGGTGGCCAGGCTCAACGCGACGGCGAGGGCGCCGACCACGGTGCACATCACGGCCAGCCACCGCGGCAGCCGCCAGCGCTGAAGAATCCTCACCAGCGGCGCCAGCAGGACGCTGAGCAAGACGGCGAGAGCGATGGGAACGAGGATGTCGCGGGTGAAATAGAGGGCGGCGACGACGATCGCCAGGATGACGAAATTCGTGAAGGCGAGGCCTGCCGGAACGACCACGTCGATCACCTGCTAGTTTTTCCCGATCGGCCCGATCCGTTCGGCAGTTTCTTAATTGGCAGCGGCGGCGAATGTTCCAGAGCTGTGGCACGGCAGCGGCTCGTCCCGCGTCCAGTTCGCGATCCGGAACGTAAGGCGATCTTGGGCATTGGGCTTCGCACAACAACCCCCGGGAGCCTCAAGTGGCGAAGTCATCGAAGCGTTCAAGCGGCAAGGCTGCTACGATCCACGATCAGAAGCTGGATCGCGGTGAAGGCGGCGAACTGCATCAGATTGCCGCAGGCGACGTGCCGGTGCTGACCACGGCGCAAGGCGGGCCGGTTTCGGACGACCAGAACTCGCTGAAAATCGGCCCGCGCGGACCGACCTTGCTGGAAGATTTCCATTTCCGCGAAAAGATTTTCCATTTCGATCACGAACGAATTCCGGAACGGGTGGTTCATGCGCGCGGTTATGGCGCCCACGGCTTTTTCGAGAACTACAAGCCGCTTTCGAAATACACCCGCGCCGACCTGTTCCAGCGCGCCGGCGAACGTACTCCCGCCTTCGTCCGGTTCTCGACGGTTGCGGGCAGCAAGGGCTCGGCCGATCTGGCGCGTGACGTGCGCGGCTTTGCCGTCAAGCTCTACACCCAGGAAGGCAACTGGGACATCGTCGGCAACAACATCCCGGTGTTTTTCATCCAGGACGCCATCAAGTTTCCGGACATCATCCACGCTGTCAAGGAGGAACCGGACCGCGCATTTCCGCAGGCGCAATCGGCGCACGATAATTTCTGGGACTTCATCAGCCTGACGCCCGAAAGCATGCACATGATCATGTGGGTGATGTCGGACCGCGCCATCCCGCGCTCGTTCCGCTTCATGGAGGGCTTTGGCGTCCACACCTTCCGCCTGGTCAATGCGAAGAACGAATCGACCTTCGTCAAGTTTCATTGGAAGCCGAAGCTTGGCCTGCAATCGGTGCTGTGGAACGAAGCCGTAAAAATCAACGGCGCCGATCCGGACTTCCACCGCCGCGACCTGTGGACCGCGATCCAGACCGGCAATTTTCCGGAATGGGAGTTGCAGTTCCAGCTGTTCGATCAGGCCTTCGCCGACAGTTTTGAATTCGATGTGCTCGATCCGACCAAGCTGATCCCCGAAGAAATATTGCCGCCGATCCCGGTCGGCCGGCTGGTGCTCGACCGCATGCCGGATAATTTCTTCGCCGAGACCGAGCAGGTCGCGTTCATGACCCAGAACGTGCCGCCCGGCGTCGACTTCTCCAACGATCCTTTGCTGCAGGGGCGCAACTTCTCCTATCTCGACACGCAATTGAAGCGGCTGGGAAGCCCGAACTTCACGCATATTCCGATCAACGCGCCGAAGTGCCCGTTCCATCATTTCCAGCAGGACGGCCACATGGCGATGCGCAACCCGGTCGGGCATGTGAACTATCAGCCCAATTCATTCGGCGAAGGCCCGCGCGAGTCTCCTCGCCGCGGCTTCACGCCGTTCGCCGATGTCGAGCAGGGCGCCAAGCGCCGGCTGCGCGCGGAAAGTTTTGCCGATCACTACAGTCAGGCGCGCCAGTTCTTCATCAGCCAGACCCGCGGCGAGCAGCATCATATCGCGGCGGCACTTATCTTCGAACTGAGCAAGGTTCAGACACCCGTTATCCGCGAGCGGATGGTGTCGCATCTGCTCAATATCGACGAAACCCTTGCAAACAAGGTCGCAGCGGCGCTCGGCCTCAAGACCATGCCGAAACCGGCCGATGCGGCGATGCCGACGAGGCAGGATCTGGAGGAGTCGCCGGCGCTCAGCATTATCGAGAAGGGACCGCAGCGCTTCGAAGGACGCAAGCTCGGTATTCTCGTCACCGATGGGACCGATGCGGCCATCCTGAAAGCATTGAAAGCGGCGCTGACCAAAGCGGGCGCCACGTTCGAAATCATCGCGCCCAAGGTTGGCGGCGCCAAGCTCAGCGACGGCAGTTGGACGGACGCCGATCAGATGATCGATGGGGGCCCTTCCGTGCTCTACGACGCGGTCGCGCTATTGCCCGCGAAAACCGCGATCGACGATCTGGTGCAGGAGTCGACGGCGCGCGATTTCGTCGCCGACGCCTTTGCGCATTGCAAGTTCATCGGCCATGTCGAAGCCGTCATGCCGCTGTTCGAAAAGGCCGGCATCGCCGACGCGCTGGATGAGGGCGTGATTGCGTTGAAGAGTTCAAAAGACGTTGCCGGGTTCGTCAAGACACTTGGAAAGCTCCGTCTTTGGAGCCGCGAGCCGGGCGTCAAGATGCGCTAGCCGCGGGGCAAGCGCGCCATCAACCCAACGCGGGGGAACCGATTCGGCTTGAGTTCATTTCCTGATCATGGCGGAAAGACCCTTTGCAGCATTCGATCTGGAAAAAGCGATAGCCCTGCGCTGGGCGCTTCGCGATATCGTCGCGAAACGGCTCAAGCTGACGCCGGTCGGCGAGGACGACCTTCGCACCTTGACCGAGCTCGGCTATGTCGAGATGCGGGATGGCAAGCCGGCGGTGACGCAGACGGGATTGGACGCGCTGGATCAATAGCCTGCAATGCGCTCGCATTGCACTGCCCCGGCTGCGCCGTCAGGCGATCGAAGCGTCGCTCAGCTCCTGCATGATGCTCGGAATTTCACCGGGGATCTCCCGCGCCAACAGGCCTAGCGCGCCGTTCCTCTTGGCCAGGCGGCGTCCGGCCTCTCCATGCATGTAGACGGCCCAGATGGTCGCCAGCTCCGGCATCGTGCCTCTGGCAAGCAGCCCCGCGAGAATGCCGGCCAAGGTATCTCCCGATCCGGAAGTCGCCAGACCGATCGAGCCGTTCTGACATAGCCACGCCTCGCCGTCCGGAGATACGACATGCGTGCTCGCGCCTTTCATGGCGACCACCGCCCGCAGCGCCGTCGCCGCCTGCCGGGCCGCCCGCAGCGGCGCGTCGTCGACATGGTCGCGAGGAAGATCGAGAAACTTCGCCATTTCGCCGGAATGCGGGGTCACCACGATCTTGCCTGCGTGGCCGGCGGGCATCTCACGCGTGTCGAGCGTCGAAAAAGCGGCCGCATCCAGCACGAAGACCGGCGTTTTCAGGCGCTTCAGCAATTCCGACGTCAGCTCCGCCACTGCAGCCTCGTCCATCATGCCCGGCCCGATCAGCACCGCGTCGCAACCGGACCCAAGCTCGATCAACCGCGGCGCATTCGCGGGATCGACCCCTCCGGCCGGGGTTTCGCGACACCCGACCACCATCGCTTCGGGCATTGCGATTCCAAGATGAGAGGCGGCCGACCGGCATGTCGCGATCTGCAATATGCCGGCGCCCGCCCGCAACGCTCCAAGTCCGGCGAGCAGCGCGGCGCCGGGCACCTCGACGCTTCCCGCGATCACCAGCACGCGTCCCCTCGCCTGCTTGTCGCCCTCCCCGTGTCCGGGCAGCGGATGCGCGCGAAGCAACTCCGGTGTGACGGCGGCCGGGCTCATCGTGCAGCGACGTTTGCGTCCGGAGCGGAGGTCACCGGCGCGCCTTCGCGCTGCAGCGGCGCGACAAAATTGTATTTTTTCAACACCAGAGAACCGTCGCCGTCTTTTTCCGGTTCGAAGGCATATTCGGTGACGGCGCAATTGGCCACGTCGCGCTCGGCGTCGATCGCAAGGATGGTCTTCTCGTCCATGTTTTCGAGCACATAGCGCATGCAGAGCACAACCACCTGATGAGCCACGATGAGGACGCGCTTGCCGCCATAGTGCAGGCTGATGGTGTCGAGCATGCTGCGAAGCCGCAGGATCACGTCGCACCAGCTCTCTCCCGCCGGCGGCCTGAAATAGAATTTCCCCACCAGCTTGCGGGACGCGGCATGCTCGGGATGGCGCTGCTCTATTCCGATACGGGTCAGCCGGTCGAGGATTCCGAATTCCTTTTCCCGCAGCCGCTCGTCGACGACGAAGCCGGAGAAGCCGGCCGCAAGGCCCGACGATTCCTGTACGATTGCGGCGGTGCGCCGGGCACGAAGATACGGCGAACACAGCACGATGTCGGGCCGCTGGTCCGGCGACATTGACGCGAACCATTGGCCCAAAGCTGCTGATTGCTGCTCGCCGAGCGCGCTGAGCGCAACATCGACGTCGCGTGCGTCGATCGCGATATCGGCGTGCCCCGCCGCATCCGCAGCATCCCGCGCGACATTGCCGGCACTTTCGCCGTGTCGCACGATCCATAGTTTAGAAGGCCAGTGCTGACTCACGCCTTCGCCCCTTCCAGCCGATCAGATGGGCGGGTTTCTTGCGTCTGCCGCGGTTTGCCGGTGCGAAGATCGGACCAGGCTTTGGTGAATTCCGCTCCGAGCAGGAAGATCTGCGCCGAATAATATACCCAGAGCAGGATGACGATGAGCGCTCCGGCGGCGCCATAGGTGGAGGCCACGGCGCTGCTGCCGATATACCAGCCGATCAGCGATTTTCCGCCGGTGAACAGCAGCGCCGTCACCGCGGAACCGACCACGACATCGCGCCACTGGATCGGCCGGTCCGGAAGCACCTTGTAGATCGCCGCGAACAGCACGGAAATCAGCAGAAATGAAACGATGCCGTTAAGAATCGTCAGCAACACCTTGCCGAACGGCAGAACCGCGTTGAGATAATCGCCCAACGCCGTCAAGCCCGCGCTGACGACCAGCGAAACCATCATCAGGAATCCCAGCGAGACGACCAGACCGAGGCTCGCCGCGCGGGCCCGTATCAGCCGGGAGATCGGTGCGCCGCTGGAATCGATCTTCCAGATCGCGTTCAGCGCCGATTGCATTTCACCGAACACGCCCGACGCCGTCACGATGATGGTCGCGACGCCGATCAGCGTCGCCAGGGTTCCCGACGACTTGTTTTGAGCGCCGGCGATGGCGGTCTGAAGCAACTCGGCGCTTTCCTTGCCCATCAGGCCGGTGAGTTGCCCGACGATGCCGTTTTGCGCCGCCTCCGTACCGAAGGCGAGGCCCGCGACCGCCACCACGATCAGCAGGATCGGCGCGATCGAGGTGACCGTATAGAATGCGATGGCCGCGCCCTTGCTGAGCGCATCGTCCGCGATGAAGGAAAGCACGGTCGATTTCGACAGAGTCCAGATTTTTTTCACTGTCGCCTTGGCCTATACTGCAGCAAAATAACGCGCGTTCGGATCGCAGGCCTGTGAGCTGCCAGGAATGGCGACCAAGGCTTGTCCGCAACAACGCAACGAACAGGGAAGCTCGGCGTTCCCAACCCAAACGGCAAATGGACGGTCCGCAATGCGCCGCGATTCTGGTCGAGACCCGGCTGCCCACCCGGCCAAGCGTTGGGTGGTGACGCACGTCTTCAGGTTCTGCACCGCGCTGCTGACGCTGGCCGCGTTCGCATTAGGCTTTCTCTATAAGCCGGAATGGCTGACCTGGTGGTTTCGCACTACGATGGCCGGGATTGAAGCGGGGTCGGGAGCGCTTCCCTACCCGTGGGGCGACCGCTTCGAGGTCGCGATGCGCGGCATCGGCGGATCGTTCTGGATCCAGATCACCGTTGCCATCCTGATCGTCCGGGTGGCCGCATCGCTGCTGGCCTGGATGTGGCGGCGCGCGCGCCGCTAAGGTCGTTCGTCAATACGGCGGCTCATCATAAACAGGCTTGCCATCGATCAGCAGGCGCTTGATCGCGGCCTGGCCGGAAGGCGCGACCGCGGCAACGACCTCCAGCAGCGCTTTTGGGGTCAGCTCGACTTTCTTCCCCTCGCCCTCCGGCACGAAATAACTTTCGAGGCCATAGCGCACCCCGACGGCGCGGCTTCCGAGCTTGCAGTCCCTCGCTCCGGTTTCGTTCAACGGACAGGTGGAGGGAGAAGACACAACGCCTGAGATAACGATATCGGCGCCGGAAATCGCAGGCCGCTCGGCCGAAATTGCAACGGCCTGCGATTTGTTATTCGCATCGGGGCGCAGGGTGACAAATACCTGCTGCCCCCGCGTGAAGGGACTACTCATTGCATCCTTCGGAAAATCGACCGTGCCGATACGATAGGTGAGCACGACATAATCGCCGCGAAACAGATCGCGCGGGTCGACGGGCACGACCTCGAGCCGCGCCTCCTGGCCGCTTCTGAGTATCCCTGCGCGCTGCACGACCGTGGCGAGGATCAGTCCGCACAGAACCAGCGCGGCAACACTATAGCGCGGCAGCAGCGGCACGCGGCCGATGACATTGTCCATCGCATTCATCAGGCTGAACTCCCTGACGGTTGTGCAATGTCACGTCTCGACCGGCTTGCCAGTGCGCGTGCACCCGCTGCCAGGCCGACCAGCGCAACACCGGCAGCAAGGAAGAACAACGACTGGTTCAGCAACGTGCCGATTGTCTGCCAAAGCAGGATCAGTATCGAAGCGCCGAACACCGCGTAACCTGTCGCAATCAATGTTCCAAGGGGGCCTGCGAGAAGCCCGCCCGCAATCAATGCCAAAGCGCTGGCGAGCACGGCGATCGGGACCACCACGCGAATGGGAATGTTGGTTCCGGCAAAGCCGGCAAGCATCAATGGGATTGTCAGACCGGCGACACACGCCGCGATGATGACGAACCGCCCGATGTCTCTTTCTGGCCGCAACACCGCAAGCGCCGTCAACGCGACCAGCGCCGCCCCGTAGGCTGCATAGATATAAGCATCGAAGGCATGCACGGTGACGCGTGTCTCTTCCAGAACCACAAAGATTTCGACGCAGAGCAGTATTCCGAAAATCCAGGATCCCCATGGCAGAAGCGCCTGCATGACGGCGGGCCAGCCCCGGTCCAGAGCCAGCAACCCGATCGCGATGTAAGCTGCCGAAACCGCAAGGCCGCCGTCGATCAGCTTGAAAAAATACTTTCCGCCAGCCTGCGGCATCAACACCGTCGCCAGCCAAACGCTCAGGGCCAAAATTGCCACGTGCGCGAGCAGACGATTTTCACGGCCCAGAGCCAGCAGGAATCCCGGCGCGAACAGCAGCAGAAAATACCAGTGGATTTCGCGCCATTGCCAGGCGTCAAACCTTCCGCATGACCACGACGTCATCGCCACGAATGCAATGACGAGGGGGCCGTTCTTGCCCATCAGTGCTGCGGCTACCAGTCCACCGATCGCGACCAGCATCGCGCCGGCCGGCCAGTCCGCCGGCAGGTGATACATCTGACCGACAAGGGCTACGCCCGCGCCAAAGCAAAGCGTAGCCAACGTAACCGCCGCATCGGCGCCCCTCGGCATCCCGCGCCGATCCAGAAGCCAAGCGGGAAAAAAACAGCCCGCAATCAGCGCGAGGATGCCGACAAGCCGCACCAGGCGGGGAATTTCCTGCCAGTTCGCCGCAACGAAAGCGCTGACGCTGGCCGCCAGCATCAGCGCACCGAGCATGGCGAATATAGCGGGGAGGCGCGACACCGCCTCCTCGTCCAATCGCGCCTTGCGGATGGACTGCGCGGCGTCGCCGGAAATCACGCCCGCTGCGACCCATTTGACCAGGTCGACCTCAAGCCGTTGCCGATATCCGCGCTCGAACACGTTCTATCCTTGGCTCACATCACTTGGCTGCAAAGTCCGGGCGCACTTTCCATGATCGCTTCGACGCCTTTATAGAGCGTATCGCAAGCCGGCACGACCTCGGGCTTTTTCAGGACTTCCGTGCTTCTGAGCGGACCCCAGCTCCGGAGACTGTGCCGCATCCCGACAGCGGCATATTCCGCTGCGAAGGCCGGGCACGTCTTGGTCAGTTGTTGAAGCTTGTATCCAGGCTCGCTTGGGGCGCCCCAGTTTCGCCAGTCACTAGCGCCGCAGGTAATCCCGCTGCTGAAAATCTCCACAAAGCCGGAGGGGTTGCTGGTGTAACGCTGGATCAACGGAATCAAGATGGACGGGTAGAAGTTGCGCAGGCTGTACGCCGTCTGGAACAGTCCGGCTTCCGCGTCGTCCGCATGGCTGAAGTCCTGATCCATGAAGCGGCCGCGGCAGTGGTGTCCGGAACTCTCTCTTACGCCGAGGCCCGTCAGCAGCACGAACAGGTGGCGCAGCGTGTCCACGCCGTCGCTGTCGTTGGACATACCTAACTGCGTGAAGACGGGATTGTAGAGCGCAAGCGCGTCGCGGCCGACATCGTCAGTTTTCTTCCTGGCCATGTCCAGGGCGGCGGGATCGCCCGCTTTGAGCTTGCAGTAGACGCGCGCATAGACGGCCGCCATCCCTTTGAAGTAGGCCATCGGCGCCTTGCCGCGATTGCCGCTGTTATCCAGCCACTTGTATTGAGCGATCGCGGATTGGGCGGCCAACGCAGTGATCTGGTCGATGACCCCTATAGCGCCGGCCAGAACGGTGTGAGCAACGGCGCGATTGGCGCGGGCCGTTGCTCCGGTTCGGGAGCGTTTCGCCGCGCGCTTCCTCGATGACTTTTTCGCGGTAACTTTTTTCTTTGCAACCTTTTTCTTTGCAGCCGGTTTCTTGGCAGCCTTGGCAATTTTCCCGGCAATTTTTTTCTTGGCGGCTTTTTTCTTTGCCCGCTTCTTCGAAGCCGACTTTGTCTGCCTTTTGGTTGCCGCCTTCAATTTCTTTTTGGCCATCGCCTAGCCTCTATCTCTGCATGAATGAATAACATCGAACACATCATGCTAATGGCGGCCCGGCGGCTTTGACAAGAAAACACTGAGGCGATGCGACAGAGGCCGGCGGCGGCGCGGCAGCGGTGCGTATCCAAAAACCGAAAAGCCCGCGACGTGCGCGGGCTTTTGTCAGTCTTGCCACGTGAGGGAAAGTCCTGGAGCGGGCGAAGGGATTCGAACCCTCGACCCCGACCTTGGCAAGGTCGTGCTCTACCACTGAGCTACACCCGCATCCGAGAGATTGGCGGCACAGAAGCGCCGGCAACGGGCAGAGCTATGCCAAATGCGGCCCATGAATGCAACAGCGGCCGGGCGGCAAAACACTTGGCTAACCCGCCGAAAACAGAGATTTTCCGACAAAACCGCTTAATCTGGGCCGTAGTCTCGTAGCCCGGATGGAGCGAAGCGCAATCCGGGGGCAACTGGCGCGGGTCGCCCCCGGATTTCGCTTCGCTCCATCCGGGCTACGGGTTCCGCCGGATTGAAAATTGCGTTCCCAGCGCCATTTAAGGCCGTGCTAGAACCGGCACAGCACATCGAGGCGAGGATCACGTGACCATTTTGGAACAGGGTAGCGGACCGGTACCGCAGGCGGCCGATCTGATCAAGGAAACCACGACGCAGACCTTTGTGAAGGACGTCATCGAGGAATCCAAGCGCCAGCCGGTGCTGATCGACTTCTGGGCGCCGTGGTGCGGCCCGTGCCGGCAGCTCACCCCGATCCTGGAAAAAGCCGTCCGCGCCGCCAAGGGCCGGGTCAAACTGGTCAAGATGAATATCGACGACCATCCGGCGATTCCGGGCCAGATGGGCATCCAGTCGATCCCGGCCGTGATCGCCTTCGTCAATGGCCAGCCCGCCGACGGCTTTATGGGCGCGGTGCCGGAAAGCCAGGTCAATGCGTTTATCGACAAGCTGACCGCGGGCGTGCCGGGCGCGGGCGAGCCCAACATCGCGGAAATCCTCAAGGAGGCCGAGACGCTGCTGGCCGAAGGCGATCCCGCCAATGCGGCCTCGGTCTATGCCGAAGCGCTGGCGCTCGACGCCACCAATATCGCAGCCCTTGCGGGGTTAGCGAAATGCTACATGGCGACCGGCGCCATCGAGCAGGCCAGGCAGACGCTGGCCATGGTCCCTGAATCCAGGCGCGAAGACGCGGCGGTGAAAGCCGTGCAGGCGTCGATCGACCTGGCCGAGCAGGCCAAGGCGCTGGGTCCGGTGACCGAGCTGGAACAGAAAGTCGCCGCAAATCCGCTCGATCATCAGGCCCGGTTCGACCTTGCGACCGCGCTCAATGCTCAGGGCAACCGCGCCGAGGCCACCAACCAGCTGCTGGAAATCGTCAAGCGCGACCGCAAATGGAACGAGGACGGCGCACGCAAGCAGCTGATCAATTTCTTCGAGGCGTGGGGGGTGGCCGACGAGGCCACCGTCGAAGGGCGCAAGCGGCTGTCGACGATTTTGTTTTCTTAAATCCATCCATCCGTCAGCATCGGGACGCACATGCCGATCAATGCCGACTATCGCGGGCCCGCCGAACTCCCCGAAATCATCCCGGTATTCCCGTTGCCGGGCGCATTGCTGCTGCCGCGCGGCCAGATGCCGCTCAACATCTTCGAGCCGCGCTATCTGGCGATGGTCGACGATTCCCTGCGCGACGGCCATCGCCTGATCGGCATGATCCAGCCCGACGCCACGCACACCAAGAATGAAGACAAGCCGGCGCTATTTCGCGTCGGCTGCGTCGGGCGTATCACCCAGCTTGCGGAGGCCGGCGACGGCCGCTACATCCTCGAACTCACCGGCATCGCGCGCTTCAAGGTGAAAGAGGAAATCGCAGCCCTGACCGCCTACCGCCAGTGCAAGGTGGATTACTTCCCCTACCTCGACGATTTCACCGCGCGCAAGGGCGAGGATGAAGTCGACCGCGAAGCGCTGCTCGCGGTGCTGACGGATTTTCTCAAAGCCAACAATCTGAAAGTGGACTGGGAGGGCGTGGAGAGCGCGCCCAATGAAGCTTTGGTCAACGCGCTGGCGATGATGTCGCCCTACGGCGCGCCGGAAAAGCAGGCGATGCTGGAAGCGCCGGATTTAAAGACGCGCGCGGAAATTTTGATCGCGGTGACCGAGATGGATCTGGCAAAGAAACGCACCTCGGGCGATACCGGGCTGCAGTAGGCCCACGCGAAAGCGCATCCCCCAACACTGCCGTCATCCTGAGGTGCTCGCCCTCTTGGGCGAGCCTCGAAGGATGGAAGCGAGTGCAAGTGGTGATCCTTCGAGACGCCGCGCAAGCGCGCGGCTCCTCAGGATGACGGTGAATGTGTGGCTACACAGCGCCTCGCGCCTCCACATACAGCGCATAGAGCGAATGGCAGCTGGCCATGAACAGGCGGTTCTTCTTCGCCCCGCCAAAAACCAGGTTGGCGCAGCGTTCGGGGAGGCGGATGAAGCCGATCGCCTTGCCTGAGGGATTGAACACCATGACGCCATCGAGGTCTTCGGCTTTGGCGGCAGCCGAGCCGTTGCTGCCCCAGCCGCACCACAAATTGCCATCGGTATCGACCTTGAATCCGTCGAGCGCGCCGGGCCCGTTGGCGTCGACCAGTTTTGCCTTGTTGGACACGGTGCTTCCGTCGGAGCCTACATCATACGCCCAGATCACCCGGTTCGGCTGGGCGCGCCCTTCGACGACGTAAAACTTCTTTTCGTCCGGCGAGAACGCCAATCCGTTGGGGCCGGCGAGATCCGCGGCGACGAGCCCGAGCTTGCCGTCGGGGGCGATGCGGTAGACCGAATGCGGCAATTCGGGCGTCGCCTTGTCGCCCTCCCACTCGCCGCCGATACCGAATGGCGGGTCGGTGAACCAGATCGAGCCATCGGACTTGCATACGATATCGTTCGGCGAGTTCAGCCGCTTGCCGTCAAAACTGTCGGCCAGCACCGTGATCTTGCCGTCATATTCGGTGCGGGTGACGCGGCGAGTCAGATGTTCGCAACTCAACAGCCGGCCCTGGCGGTCGCGCGCATTGCCGTTGGCGAAATTGGACGGCTGCCGGAATACGCCCCACCCGCCACCCGCTTCGTCGTAGCGCATGATGCGGTTGTTAGGGATGTCGCTGACCAGCACATAACGGCCGTCGCCGAACCAGACCGGTCCCTCCGCCCATCGCATGCCGCTGGCCAATTGTTCGACCGAACTGCTGAAGATGCGATGCTTTGCAAAACTCGGATCAAGTATCTCCACCGAAGCATCGGGGTAGCGCTGGTTCGGCTTGAACTCAAAGGACTGCGCGCCGGCGCGTCCTGGCAGGGCGATTGCGGTCGCCGCTGCGCCAGCGGCCGCGAATACACCTCGGCGGGTCATGTTCATCGGCTTTCCTCCCCATATGGCGCGGTCGTTTGCCGATCGACGTTTGGATCAGCTGCGCCGCTTTGCCAAAACGTAAGGGAGCTTTGGTTTCAGGTCGAGGGAAGATTCAGTCTCGTCATGAGGGCGCTTCCTAATACCCCGCCACCGCCATCGCCACCACCGCGCTCAGCGCCACCCATCCGAAATGCCGGCCCCGCAGTGCCCACGCGTTGCACAGCGCGGCAAACCCAAACACCACCGCCGTCGTCGCCACGATCCAGTGCCGCGCCGGCTCCGACGCCATCCAGGGCGCGGCGATCAAGAGCACGCCACCGCCGATCCACGCCACGGTGCCGGCCTGCCACACCAGCCGAATCAGCGTGCGCAGCCGTGGCGGCTCGATGGTGGCGCGCGCGAACACTTTTGTTTCGCCGAGCACGCCATGGATCAGCGCCACGACAATCGCGGCGGCGCCGGAACATTGCAGCAGAAGATCGCGCATCGGTCTCTCCTCCATACATGACTGTATGGTACCTTTACGCCCGGCGCTGGCGGGTGTCAATACAGTGGTGTATGGTACGCTTGTCGCAGGGAGAAATCATGGCCGATCAATTATCCGCAAAAGACTGGCTCGATCTGGGTCTCAAGACGCTGGCGAGGCGCGGCTTTACGGCGCTGAAGGCCGAGCCGCTGGCCAAGGCGATGGGGGTCTCGCGCGGCAGCTTTTACTGGCATTTCACCGACATCGGCGCGTATCGCGCCGCGATCCTCAAGCATTGGCGCGAGGTTGCCGCCGAGCAGGTCATTGCCAACCTCGAGGCGTCATCGAAAGACGACAATCCGCTGCTGCTTCTGCTGCGCCGGACTTTCAGCAGCAGGCTGGCGCTGGAAAACGCGGTCCGCACCTGGGCTACGGTCGATCCCATGGTCCTGGCAGCGGTGCAGGCGACGGACCGGCGCAGGCTGAGTTATGTACAAAAGCTGTTTGAGCGCTCCGGCGTTCCGCGCGGCGTGGCGCGTTCCCGCGCGCAGATATTCTACTGGGCGTTTCTCGGATTCGCGCAGTCCGACAAGCCGTTGCCAAAGGCGCGGCAGGACGCGGTGCTGGAGGAACTGATCCGGATGGCGTTGCGATAAGACAGGCGACTACCCGCGTCCCGATCGAATATGCTATCGCTGCGACACCTTGCTGGAGACTATGCGCATGAATTCCTCGCCCGAACGCACCGACAGTTCCGTCGATCCAAAACTTTTGGAAATTCTGGTCTGCCCGCTGACCAAAGGGCCGCTGGAGTTCGATTCAGCGCGGCAGGAATTGATCTCGCGCTCCGCAAAACTCGCCTACCCGATCCGCGACGGCATCCCGATCATGCTGCCGGAAGAGGCGCGGAAGATCGAGTGACCTAACGTCGTCATTGCGAGGAGCTCTTGCGACGAAGCAATCCAGCACTTTGGCGCAGAAAGACTGGATTGCTTCGCTTCGCTCGCAATGACGGGGCGCTACAACGCCTCGCCCTTCAACAGCCTCGGCACCTCACCCGACAACCCCGCCGCCTGCCGGATGAACAGGCTTTTCAGCGGCGGCATGCGGTCGACCAGGCCGAGCCCGATGTCGCGCACGCTACGCAACAGGGTCGATTCGTTCGAGAACAACAGATTGAGCGAATTGGTGGCGAGTCCCATCGCCATGGTGTCGAACCGGCGCCAGCGCTGATAGCGCTCCAGCACGTCGGCCTGGCCTAAGTCCATGCCGAGCCGCGCCGCATCGACGACGACTTCCGCTAACGCCGCGATATCCTTCAGGCCCATATTGAGGCCCTGCCCGGCGATGGGGTGAATCACATGCGCGGCGTCGCCGACCAGCGCCAGCCGCTCGCCGATGAAGGAGCGCGCCACGAAATAGCCCAGCGGAAACGCGCGCGGTTTGTCGAGCGCCTTGACCTCGCCGAGATGCAGCCCAAAACGCTGTTCGAGCTCGATGTGAAATTCGTCCTCGCTCAACGCGACGATGCGCGCGGCTTCGGCGCGGTCCTCGGTCCACACCAGCGACGACCGCGCGCCTTTCAAGGGCAGGATCGCAAACGGCCCTGCGGGCAGAAAATGCTCCTCGGCGCGGCCATGATGATCGCGCTCGTGGCCGACGGTGACGACGATGCCGGATTGATCGTAGTCCCAGCCATGGGTGGCGATGCCTGCGCGCTCGCGCAGTTTTGAGCGCGCGCCGTCGGCGGCCACCAGCAGACTGGCCCCGATGGTGTTGCCATCGCCGAGCGTCACATCGACCCCGCCGGAACTCGCTTCGAATCCGGCAACCGTGGTGGCGCGCAGGTCGATGCCCTCCGTGCTCGCGCGCGTCACCAGCGCGTCGATCAGGTGCCGGTTCTCGATCATATGTGCGAAGGGTTCGCCCGGCTCGACCTCGCCGCCGAAGGTGAGAAATACCGGGCGCGTCGCGTCATCGAGTTTTGAATCGGTGACCACCATGTCCGTTATCGGCTGCGCCTCCGCGGCGACCGCATCCCACACCCCGATCGCCTCGAACAGCCGCCGGCAGGCGGCGACGATGGCGGTGGCGCGGGGATCGCGGCTCGGACGCATGCTCAGCGCCGGATCGGCGACGACGATCGGAATTTCAGGACCGAGGCCCTGCCGCAGCGCCAGCGCCAGCGCCAATCCAGCGAACGCGCCGCCGCCGATCACAATGCTTCGTTGAGCCATCGCTCACGCCTTACTCTCTTGCGCCCCGACTATAGCTGGGCGAAACAGGTTCACCAAACAAGGGCCACGTCGTCCCACGTGCCGTCATTCCGGGACGCGCACTTCGCGCGGACCCGGAATCCAGAGGTTAGTGCACTTCTTCTCTGGATTCCGGGTTCGCGAGCTTTGCTCGCGCCCCGGAATGACGACGCAAGTTGAAAGCGCGCTGATGTCCAAAAGCCTGATCGACCTGATTTCCATTCTCGATCTCGAGCCGATCGAGGTGAACATGTTCCGAGGGCGTAGCCCGAAGACGAGCTGGCAGCGGGTGTTCGGCGGGCAGGTGATCGGGCAGGCGATGGTGGCGGCGTGCCGCACTGTCGAAGGCCGGCTGCCGCATTCGCTGCATTGCTATTTCATCCTGCCCGGCGATCCGCAGATTCCGATCGTCTACGAAGTCGAACGCCTGCGCGACGGCAAGAGCTATTCGACCCGCCGCGTCACCGCGATCCAGCATGGCAACGCGATCTTCTCGCTGATGGTGTCGTTCCATGTCGAGGAAGAAGGCGCGTTCGACCACCAGGACAAGATGCCGGACGTGCCGCCGCCGGAAAAACTCACGGCGGAAGAAGTCGCCAAGCAGCCGATGTTCAAGGAGATGCCGGACTTCATCAAACGCTATTACGAATCCGACCGGCCGATCGAACTGCGCCCGGTCGAGCTCGGCCGCTATTTCGGCCAGAAGATCGACGACGGCCGCATCCATGTCTGGATCCGCACCGCGGCGAAACTGCCGGACGATCCGGCGTTGCACATGTGCGCGCTGGCCTACGCCTCGGACTTCTCGCTGCTGGATGCGGCGATGGCGCGTTACGGCCGCACGCTGTTCGACCGCCGCATGATGCCGGCCAGCCTCGACCACGCGATGTGGTTCCACCGCCCGTTCCGCGCCGACGAATGGCTGCTCTACGCCCAGGATTCCCCCAGCGCCCGCGCCGGCCGCGGCCTCACCCGCGGCATGATCTTCAAGCCCGACGGCACCCTGGTGGCCTCGGTGGCCCAGGAAGGCTCGCTGCGCCAGCGCAAGGAAAAGCCGGCGGGCTGAGGAGCGGGACGTAGCAAAGTTCGTCATGCCCGGGCTTGTCCCGGGCATCCACGTCTTAACGGCATTGCAGCACGAAAGACGTGGATGGCCGGGACAAGCCCGGCCATGACGACAAGGAGCGGATAAATCTGCGGATAGCCTTCCTCGCGACCCGAAAATCCGCTTATTTTATGCGCGCATTGCCGATAAATTCGGCATAGTAGAACCGCGCGCCCTTGGCCCCGAGGGGCCGGGTACAATCCGCAAGAAAAAGGCTACCCATGAAACTCGTCGTCGCAATCATAAAGCCCTTCAAGCTCGACGAGGTGCGCCAGGCGCTCACCGCGATCGGGGTCCACGGCATGACGGTGACGGAGGTCAAGGGCTACGGCCGCCAGAAGGGCCATACCGAGATCTACCGCGGCGCCGAATATGTGGTGAATTTCCTGCCCAAGCTGCGCATCGAAATCGCGGTGTCGTCTGACCTCGCCGACAAGGCGGTGGAGGTCATCACCTCGAGCGCACGCACCGGCCAGATCGGCGACGGCAAGATTTTCGTCACACCCATCGATCACGCCCGGCGCATCCGCACCGGCGAGACCGACAGCGACGCGCTTTAAGGCGTCATTCCGGGGCGCTCGCGAAGCGAGCGAACCCGGAATCCAGAGGCATCGTGTGACGCTGGATTCCGGGTCTGCGCCAAGAGGCGCATCCCGGAATGACGAAAGTAAAATCAAACGAGACGGCGATGCATCAAGACATCGCGTCTCGATAACGCCGGGGGGAACATCATGGGGGCACTGCCACGTCACGCAGCCATTAAAGCTGCGGCGATATTTTTGATCGCAACATCTGCTGCGACGCCGGCCTTTGCCGATGCCTCGGCCATCAGCGCCGCCGACACCGCATGGATGATCGTCGCCACCGCGCTGGTGCTGATGATGACGATACCGGGGCTGGCGCTGTTCTATGCCGGCATGGTGCGCAAGAAGAACGTACTGGCGACGATGGCGCAAAGCCTCGTAGCGGTGGGCATTATTTCAATTCTGTGGGTGGCGTTCGGCTATTCGCTGGCGTTCGTCGGCGACGGGCCGTGGATCGGCTCACTCGACCGCTGGTTTCTCGCCGGGATGACCATGGACGGCGTCAATCCGGCGGCCAAGACGATTCCGGAAGCGCTGTTCATGCTCTACCAGATGACGTTCGCGATCATCACCGTGGCGCTGGTCGCGGGGGCTGTGGCCGACCGCATGCGCTTCTCGGCGTATATTCTGTTCTGCATCGGCTGGTTCACCTTCGTCTATGTGCCGCTGGCGCACTGGGTGTGGGGCGGCGGCTTTCTCGGCGCAGCCGGCGTGATCGATTTCGCCGGAGGGCTGGTGGTGCATTTGAGCGCCGGCATCGGCGGACTGGTCGCGGCCAAGGTGGTCGGCCGTCGTCTCGGCTATGGCTCGGAGAATCTGTCGCCGTTCGACCTGTCGCTTGCCGTGATCGGCACCGGATTGTTGTGGGTCGGCTGGTTCGGCTTCAACGGCGGCTCGGCGCTGCAGGCCAATTCGCGCGCGGTGATGGCGATCACCGCCACGCATCTTGCGGCCTGCGCCGGGGCGCTGACCTGGGGCGCGATCGAATGGTCGACCCGGCGCAAGCCCTCGGTGCTCGGCATGATCTCCGGCGCCATCGCGGGCCTCGGCACCATCACGCCGGCCTCCGGATTCGTGGCGCCGTGGCACGGCATCGTCATCGGCATGATTGCCGGCGGCTTCTGCTTCTGGGCCTGCACCAGCCTCAAGCAGCGCTTCGAATACGACGATTCGCTTGACGTGTTCGGCGTCCACGGCATCGGCGGCATCACCGGTACGCTGCTGACCGGCGTTTTCGCGACCGCGGCGATCGGCGGCACCGCCGGCCTGATCGAAGGCAATCCCAACCAGCTGCTGCTGCAGCTCTACGGCGTCGCGGTCACGCTGGTCTGGTCCGGCGGGGTTACCTTCATCCTGCTCAAGCTGGTCGGCGCCTTCGTCCCCTTGCGGGTTTCGCAGCAGCAGGAGCTGGAAGGGCTGGATATTTCCCAGCACGGCGAGGCGTTGCAGTAGCTTTACCCACCTGAATACCTCGCATCTGCCCTCGGCATAAGCACGATTATGTCCAGACCCTGTCATGCCTAACTTTTAAGCAGGCATGATCAGGCTTTGGGCGCGACCGAATATCGCAGGTGCGAGCGTTTCCTGCGCAGCCCGAAAACGCCCGCGTTCATAAACCGTTAGGGAATTCCCGCCGTCTGGCACGGCATTTGATTCTATCGATGCTGGCTGTGCCCGCGTTGTGAACTTCTCCGCGTGGTGAACCTCAGTCGAGAACGCCCGGTCATGTCTGGACCGGGCCCAAGCGGGGATAGGACCCATGAAAATTGTTATGGCGATCATCAAGCCATTCAAACTCGAAGAAGTCCGTGACGCCCTGACCGCCATTGGCGTTCACGGTCTAACGGTGACGGAAGTCAAGGGATATGGCCGGCAAAAGGGCCATACGGAAATCTATCGTGGCGCCGAATACGCGGTGAGCTTCCTGCCCAAGATCAAGATCGAAGTGGCGGTCAATTCCGACCAGGTCGACAAAACCATCGAAGCCATCACCGGTGCGGCAAAAACCGGGCAGATCGGCGACGGCAAGATCTTCGTCATCAATCTCGACCATGCGGTTCGCATCCGCACGGGCGAGGCCGATGCCGCGGCTCTGTAGATTTCGCGCTCAACCATATCCACTCAGGAGTAAAACAAATGACGTTCAAACGTCCCTATAGCGCGGGATTGGCAGCCCTCGCCGTCGGCCTGTTCGCCGCGACCGCTGCTTACGCCGAGCCTACCGTCAACAAGGGCGACAACGCCTGGATGCTGACATCGACAGTGCTGGTGCTGCTGATGACCATCCCCGGCCTTGCGCTGTTCTATGGCGGCCTGGTCCGTTCCAAGAACATGCTCTCGGTGCTGATGCAGGTGTTCTACACCGTCTGCATCGTCATCATCATCTGGGCGCTCTACGGCTACAGCCTGGCCTTCACCGGCGGGTCGGACTTCATCGGCGGCTTCTCAAAGGCCTTCCTGATGGGCGTCACCACCGATTCGAAAGCGGCGACGTTCAGCGTCGATGCCAACATTTCGGAGCTGATCTACGTCTGCTTCCAGATGACCTTCGCGGCGATTACCCCCGCCCTCATCGTCGGCGCCTTCGCCGAGCGGATGCGGTTCGCGGCGGTGGCGCTGTTCATTCCGCTCTGGGTGACGCTGATCTATTTCCCGATCGCGCACATGGTCTGGTACTGGGCCGGACCGGACGCGATCACCGATGCGGTCAAGGCGCTTGCGGCAGCGGGTGACGCTGCGGCAAAGGCCGCGGCGCAGACCAAGCTCGATGAAGTCAACGCCGATGCGGGGTGGATCTTCAAGAAGGGCGCGATCGACTTCGCCGGCGGCACCGTGGTGCACATCAACGCCGGCATCGCGGGCCTCGTCGGCGCGCTGCTGATCGGCAAGCGCACCGGTTACGGCAAGGACCTGATGGCGCCGCACTCGCTGACCATGACCATGATCGGCGCCTCGCTGCTGTGGGTGGGCTGGTTCGGCTTCAACGCCGGATCGAACCTCGAAGCCTCAGGCGGCGCAGCACTCGCCATGACCAACTCCTTCGTCGCCACGGCCGCGGCGGCGCTGTCGTGGATGTTCGCTGAGTGGATCATCAAGGGCCATCCGTCCGTGCTCGGCGCATTGTCGGGCGCGGTGGCG
This sequence comes from uncultured Alphaproteobacteria bacterium, assembly GCA_963710045.1. GTDB lineage: Bacteria > Pseudomonadota > Alphaproteobacteria > Rhizobiales > Xanthobacteraceae > Bradyrhizobium. Next base: position 263,070 of record CAVPZO010000057.1, read on the forward strand.
GGACTTGTCGCGGTAACGCCCGCGGCCGGTTACTCCGGTCCGATGGGCGCCATCGTGCTCGGTCTTGTGGTCGGCGTGGTCTGCCTGTTCTTCTGCACCGTGGTCAAGAACGCGCTCCGCTACGACGACTCGCTCGACGTGTTCGGCGTGCACTGCGTCGGCGGCATCGTCGGCGCGCTCGGCACCGGCATCCTGGTGAATCCGGCGCTCGGCGGCACCGGCGTCATGGACTACACCACCGGCAAGATCGCGGACTACGACTTCGTAGCCCAGATGATCTCGCAATGCTGGGGCGTCGGCACCACGCTGGTGTGGTCGGGCATCGGCTCGGCGATCCTCTACAAGGTCGTCGATGTCATCGTGGGCTTGCGCGCCTCCGTCGAAGTGGAGCGCGAAGGCCTCGATCTCACCGAGCACACCGAGCGCGCCTACAACATGTAAGTGTTCTCCCGGGGCGCGGCCTTGACGGGCCGCGCCCACAACTCCGGTTCGGGCACATACCCGGCAATGCCCTGACCGTTGAGGGGCTCCAGCGCAAGCTGGGGCCCCTTTCTTTGTGCGGAAGACCTATAGCCCGTAGCCCGGATGGAGCGCAGCGCAATCCGGGACAACACAGGACGTGCACTCAAGATCCCGGATTTCGCTTCGCTCCATCCGGGCTACGAAAATGCGCGAAGGCGCCTAATGATCCGGGGCGCGAGCCTTCACATCCAGATCGGGGAATACCCCGGGGGCTTCGACGGTAGCCACGATCGGTTTCGGTGTATGGATCGACGCCAGCCCGAAAAAGAAAGTCGTCTGGCCCGGGCCGGAGGTGTCGGCGGCGCAAACCGGTTGACTGAACGTGAAGGTGATGATGTTGCGGTTCTGCACCGCGGACGCCAATCCGATGGTCCCGAGGCCGCCCTTGGTGATCACGAAAACATCGTCCGCAGGCCCGACCTTGTTGTACTGCAGCTTCGTCACCGGTCCGAAGTTCACGTCCATCGATGTAACGCAGGCCACATCGCCAATGGCAGTCGCCTGCGTCAGATCCAGTCGGTATTCGTAGCCGATCTTTCCGGCGCCGGGGGCGCCGGCTTGTCCGGCGAAGGTGCGGGATTGCAGCCGGGCCGTACCGGTGGCGTTCGGAATCGGTATGTTGCCGACGCTGTCGGTAACGACGATCGTGCAATCGGTTTCGAAGACGCAATTGATGTCAGGAGCCGCCACCTTGACGACGGTCAGCGGCGCGGCGCCGGCCACGCTTGTTAACGAGCACAGAATGGCGCCGAGATAGAATGCGCGCAGTGATCCTCTCATAACCCCCTCCCTGAGCAAGCGACAATTTTCCTGCCAAGATTGCTCCAGATCAGTTGACCACGCAAGGTTGTTTGGCGGGGCGCCGCACGCAATTTGGGCCGGCCTGTGCTTCCGCCTGGACGGGCGCGTAGCGCAATCCGGGACAACGCAGGACGCGTGCTTAAGAGCCTGGATTCGCTCCATCTGGGCGACGACTCTTTGGCTGCGTTGTTTCGTCACCCTTCATGGGGAGCGATCAGTTCCACCGTCGGAAAATAATGGCGATAGCGTCGCGCGTCCCGTGTAACTAACGGCAGGCGTTCGACCGTCGCATGGGCGCCGATGAAAAAATCTGGCAGCACACCGGAACGGGCGCCCCCGGTCCCGCGGTACTGTGCAAAGGCTTTGCCGGCGACAAACAATGCCATGCGCGGCATTGGCGCAAGAGTAGCTCCAAATGCGGCGAGCGCCGCGTCAAAATCTTCAACGGTGTGAAAGCGAATGGACGTCTCAGCGTAAACAATGTGGTTGATCAGAAGGGGCCCAGCACGCACGGCCTCCTGCACACGCGCCAGCGACCACGGCCACCATTGCGGATTCTTGCCAAAAATGTCGATCAGGACATTTGAATCGACCAAGGTCACGGAATTATTCGCCGCGGGTCATCGCCATGATCTCTTCAGTAGAAAGCCCGGGGCCAGCAATGCCGACCAGCTCTGCAAAACGGCTTGTAGGCAGTGCTCGTGCTACCTCCGCCTTCTCCAACACAATCGTGCCGTCCGCGGCCTTCCGAAAGGAGACCTCGCTGCCGGGCCCGATCCCCAGGTGCTCGAGCACTGGTTTCGGGATGGCTACGTACCCCTCGTCCGTGACCTTGGTTGCCATAGCGGCCTCCAATAACAGTGTTCCTGGACAGTATGGCATAGCTGCGCAAACGCGCCACAACCCCCGATGGTAATCGCGTCTGGCCGGGCTATTTCTGGCCGCCCGATCCGCCTGAGAGCGCCTGTATTTCACACCGGGGATTGATACTTTTTAGAAAAAATCAGCCTATGGCGTCCTTTGGGCATTCAGCCACCAAATCCCTTGGTTAATCGCGTCTTAACCTCGCCGTATCTATGGTGGTCTGATCCGTTTCCGGCCGGTCGCCAGGTGCGACCGGCTGCCCATAAGAAGTGCTGGCGCAACCCCCATGGCAATGACCGCTTCATCCGGCGTGGCACAGGACGACGGCAGCCAGATTTCCGCCGGCCAGAGCGAACGCTCGCCGTTTGCCCGGGTGACCGAACTTTTGGCTCCGCACCAGCCCGGCAAGCCGCTGATCATGCTGTCGCTGGGCGAACCGCAGCACCCGATCCCGGCCTTCGTCGGCCCGGTGCTGGCCAAAAACCTTGCCGATTTCGGCCGCTATCCGCTCGCCAAGGGCATCGAGCCGTTCCGCCGCGCCGCCGCCAACTGGCTCGGCATCCGGTTCAGGCTGCCGCGCGCGATCGATCCCGACACCGAGCTTCTGGTGCTGAACGGCAGCCGCGAGGGTCTGTTCTTCGCCGCCATCACCGCGGCCCGGATGGCGCGCAAGGAGCGGCCTGCGATCCTGATGCCGAACCCGTTCTATCCGGCCTATGGCGCGGGCGCCCGCGCCGCCGGCTGCGAACAAATTTACCTGCCGACCACACGCGGCAACGGATTTCTGCCGGACCTCGATGCGCTCGACGATGCGACGCTGGCACGCACGGTCGCGTTCTACATCGCTTCGCCGGCGAATCCGCAGGGCGCGGTGGCTACGCGCGAATATATTGCGCGCCTGAAGCAGCTCGCTGATCGCTTCGGCTTCATGATTCTCAGCGACGAATGCTATTCGGAAATCTACACCAGGGAAGCGCCGGGCAGCATGCTGGAAGCGGCGGGACCTGACTTCACCAATGTGGTCGCGTTCCAGTCGCTGTCGAAACGCTCGAACCTGCCGGGCATGCGGGTCGGCTTCGCCGCCGGCGACAAGAAATTCCTCAGCGCTTTTCACGAGCTGCGCAATGTCGCCGCACCCCAGGTGCCGGTGCCGCTGCAGCACGTCGCGGTCGCCTGCTACAGCGACGAGGCCCATGTCGAGGAAAACCGCCGGCTGTACCGGATAAAGTTCGACCTCGCCGACCAGATCCTCGGCAGCCGCTATGGCTATCACCGCCCGGCCGGCGGCTTCTGCGTCTGGCTCGACGTCTCCGCGCTTGGCGGCGACGAGGCCGTAACGGTGAAACTCTACAAGGACGCCGGCGTGCGGGTATTGCCCGGCAGTTACCTGGCGCGGCAGCAGGCCGACGGCAGCAATCCCGGCGACGGCTATATCCGGCTGGCGCTGGTGCAGGACAGTGAAACCATCGCCGAAGCGTTGCACCGGCTGGTGCAAACGCTTGATCATCGCGGGGCCCCATGAGCATGCCGGCGATCGAACGTGTGATTCCCCTGGTCGGCCAGCTGCCGGCGTCGATCCGAGAAGGCTTGGCGCGGCGCTTGCGCGAACTCGCGGGCCTCGGATTGCTCAGCCTGTCCGGCGTCGCAGCAGCTGCACTGATGACATGGTCGGTGCAGGATCCCAGCCTCAGCCACGCCACCTCGCGATCGATCCGCAATATCGTCGGCTACCCAGGTGCGATCGGCGCCGATCTCCTGATGCAGATTCTCGGCCTCGGCGCCATTATGCTGATCCTTCCCGTCGCGATCTGGGGCTGGCGCATGCTGACCCACCGCACCTTCGACCGCGAGGCGCTGCGCATCGCGTGCTGGGTTCTCTGCACCGTGATCGCGGCGGGCTTCGCCAGTTGCTGGCCGCATGGCGGTTCATGGCCGCTGCCGACCGGGCTCGGCGGCGTGGTCGGCGACGCGCTGGTGCGCGCGCCCGCGGTGGTATTCGGCCCGCCCGGCCTCGCCTATCGGCTGGTGCTCGGTTTCATTCTGTTTGCGGCGATGATCGCAACCCTGCTGCTGGCTGGTGGTTTCGGCTCGCGGGCCAGGCAAGAAGAGCTGACGCCGATCGAGGACGACGACGCGCCGTTCGAGGAGACCCCTGATCGCGGCTCGGTGTCACTGGGCTGGCTGGTGCACGCGGTGATGAGCGCAAAGGCGCGGCTGTGGCGGCTATTGACCCTCACCTACAACTGGCTGGTCGCGAGTTCGCCGGCCCCCCGCATCTCGTTCGACCGGCAGGAGCCGAACCTTGGCGCAGGCCGCGTGGCGCCGTCGCTGGCGCCGCAGGCTGACGAGGATTTCGACGAAGACCTTGATGAGGAGGACGACGACGCCCCGGCCGCCCGCGCGCCGCGCAAGAAGGCCGCGCCCCGCGTTCCCCTGCGCAAATCATCCGACAAGTTCGAGCTGCCGTCGGTCAATGTGCTCACAGCACCTCGCGCGTCGGACCGCCAGCCGCTCAGCAAGACCGAGCTCGACACCAATTCGCGGGCGCTGGAAGGCGTGCTCGGCGATTTCGGCGTGCGCGGCGAGATCGTCAAGGCCAATCCGGGTCCGGTGGTGACGCTGTATGAGCTGGAGCCCGCGCCCGGCATCAAATCCTCGCGCGTCATCGGCCTTGCCGACGACATCGCGCGCTCGATGAGCGCGCTGTCCGCGCGCGTGGCTGTCGTGCCCGGCCGCAACGCCATCGGCATCGAGCTGCCGAATCCCCATCGCGAAAAAGTTTACTTGCGCGAATTGCTGTCGGCCAAGGACGGCAATGAATCGGTGGCAAAACTTCCGCTCTGCCTCGGCAAGAATATCGGCGGCGAATCCATCATCGTCGATCTGGCGCGGATGCCGCATCTGCTGATCGCCGGCACCACCGGCTCCGGCAAATCGGTCGCCATCAACACCATGATCCTCAGCCTGGTGTACCGGCTGCGTCCGGATCAGTGCCGGCTGATCATGGTCGATCCGAAGATGCTCGAACTCTCCGTCTATGACGGCATCCCGCATCTGCTGACGCCGGTCGTCACCGACCCGAAGAAGGCCGTGGTCGCGCTGAAATGGGCGGTGCGCGAGATGGAAGAGCGCTACAAGAAAATGTCCAAGCTCGGCGTCCGCAACATCGACGGCTACAATGCGCGGCTTTTGGAAGCCAAGACCAAGGGCGAGGAACTGACCCGCACGGTGCATACCGGCTTCGACAAGGAAACCGGCAAGGCGATCTACGAGGAAGAGAAGCTCGACCTCGAGCCGCTGCCCTTCATCGTCATCATCGTCGACGAGATGGCCGATTTGATGATGGTCGCCGGCAAGGACATCGAGGGCGCGGTGCAGCGGCTGGCGCAGATGGCGCGCGCCGCGGGCCTGCATGTGATCCTCGCCACGCAACGCCCGTCGGTCGACGTCATCACCGGCACCATCAAGGCCAACTTCCCGACCCGCATCTCGTTTCAGGTCACCTCGAAAATCGACAGCCGCACCATTCTGGGCGAGATGGGCGCCGAGCAACTGCTCGGCCAGGGCGACATGCTCTATATGGCCGGCGGCGGACGCATCAGCCGCGTGCACGGCCCGTTCGTGTCGGACGAGGAGGTCGAGAAGGTGGTGCGCCACCTCAAGACCCAGGGCCAGCCGGAATATCTGGAGGCGGTCACCGCCGAAGAGCCCACCGACGAAGACGGCGCGGTGTTCGATTCCACCGGCATGGCCGGCGGCGAAGGCGCCGACCTGTTCGCGCAGGCGGTGCAGATCGTCAAGCGCGACCGCAAGGCCTCGACCAGCTATATCCAGCGCCGGCTGCAGATCGGCTACAACCGCGCGGCCTCGCTGATGGAGCGGATGGAACTCGAAGGCATCGTCGGACAGGCCAATCACGCCGGAAAGCGCGAAATTCTGGTCGAAGAAGAGGAAGGCCGCTTTTGAAGCACGATCGGGTTCACGTAAAAACGATACCCAATTCGATCCAAAGGGCTGTAAAATAGGCCCCTCGACAGGACGTAATCTTGAATAGATCTCTGAAAACCCGGGCCGGGCAGTTGTTGACCATCCGCGGCGGCGTGCGTGCCGGATTGGCCGCGCTGATTGCGGCGTCGATCGCCGGCGCAGCCGGCGCGCAAACCATTCCGGTTCCAAAGCCCGCTCCGAAAGCCCGTGAGGGTGTGCAGATGCCGGCGCCGGAGCAGAAGGCGCCGCTGACCACGGCCGCCACCAGCGTGGCGCCGAACCCGATCATTCCCGACCCGCGGCGCAACGTGCCCGCCAATATTTTCGCGAGTTTCGACGCCAACCAGAAGGCGCAGGCCGCGAGAGTCAGCACCTATCTGTCCTCGCTCAACACGCTGGTCGGAAATTTCGTCCAGGTCGGACCCGACGGCACCAGGACCAAGGGCGATTTCTACATCCAGAAGCCCGGCAAGGTGCGTTTCGAGTATGACCCGCCGACCCCGATCGCGATGATCTCCGACGGCTCGTCGCTGGCGGTGCGCGACCGCAAGCTCGCCACCCAGGACATCTATCCGCTGTCGCAGACGCCGCTGCGCTATCTGCTGTCGGACCGCATCGACCTCTTGAAGGACACCAACGTGGTCAACGTCAGCGCCGACGACCAGTTCATCAGCGTGACCATCGAGGAGAAGAGCGCGATCATCGGCACCAGCCGGCTGATGCTGATGCTGGGGGCCAAGGACAACCAGCTCAAGCAGTGGACCGTGACCGACCCGCAGGGCTTCGACACCACGGTGGCGGTGTATAATCTCGACACCTCGAAGAAGCCCGATCCCGCCCTGTTCAAGATCGATTTTACGAACTACCAGACCCCGCCGGGCTAGATATTTTCGTGTCCCGGACGCGGTGCGGCATTCTTCATGCCGCTCCGCAGAGCCGGGACCGTCACAGATGCTGCCTTCGTTACGACCCCGGCTCTGCAGCGCACCGCTGCGCGCTGCGCTGCGTCCGGGGAACGCAACAATTTCGTCATTGCGAGGAGCGTAGCGACGAAGCAATCCAGTCTTGCTTTGTTGCTCTGGATTGCTTCGCTTCGCTCGCAATGACGAGGCCTACCTGCGCGGCCCGCCCAATTTCTGGCTGGTCTTGTTCATCGACGCGCTAACCTCGCCCAGCATTTTTCGGCCATCGGCCATCACGGCCGCCGACTTCTTGTTGAAGCTTTGCACCAGTTCGCGAATCGATTGCACGGTGGGAAGCAATTCGCCAAAATCGACGCTGCCGACGCTGGTCAGCAGGTCGCCGGTTTTGGCAAGGCCGAGGTCGACGGCGCCAACGGCGGTTTCCGCGCGCCGCACCACGCTATCGATCTTCTCGCCATTGGCTGCCAGCGACGCCGTGAACGTCTCGAGATTCAGCAGCGTATCTTTCAGCTCAGCCCGATTCTCCGCGATCACCTTGTCCACGTTGCGCAATGCGGCTTTTATCCTGGTCTCCACATCCTGCGTCGCCTCCGGATCGGCGATCAGGATCGGAATGCCGTCCGCATCCAGCGGAACCGGAGGTGCTTCCGGCGAGCCGCCGATCAGCGACAGCGCCGCCACCCCGGTCAGTCCCTGAAATTCCAGCCCCGCCAGCGTGTCCTTGCGGATCGGCGCGGTGTTGTCGATCATCGCGAGTGCGACCACGCGGCGCGGATTGTCGAGCTTGAGCGAGACCACCTCGCCCACCCGGATGCCGCCGAAATTGACGCTGCCGCCCTTGTGCAGGCCGGACGCCGAGCCTTCAAAGATCACGCGAAGCGGGATGCGCTGCTTGGTGCTGACGAATTTCCGGTAACCCAGCGTGCCGGCAAACGACCCGGCGATCAACACCAGGGTCAAAGAGCCGATCATCAGGTGACTCATCCGCGGCTTCATGGGAAATCCAGCGCCCTTCAAGTTCGCTTGAGAAATAGCGGATTTTCTGCTGGTAGTCACGGCATGCAATTCACCCTGACCACCTGGAACATCAATTCGGTTCGCCTGCGCATCAACCTGGTCGCCAAATTCATCAAGGCGGTGCGGCCGGATGTACTGTGCCTGCAGGAAACCAAATGTATCGACGATGCCTTTCCACTGAAGCGGTTCAAGCGCCTCGGCTATGAGCATGTCGCGCTGAACGGCCAGAAGGGCTATCACGGCGTCGCCGTGATCTCGCGGCTGCCGTTCGACACCACCGATATCCGCACCTTCTGCGACAAGATCGATTCGCGGCACATTTCGGTCGGCTTCGGCGACAAGGCGCAACTCGCAAAACCGCTGGTGCTGCACAATTTCTATGTCCCGGCCGGCGGCGACATTCCGGACCCTGCGCTCAATCCGAAATTCCAGCACAAGCTGCAATTCCTCGACGAGATGAAGGCGTGCGAGCCGCTGCATCCGCGCGGCGAGGAGCGGCACATCCTGGTCGGCGACCTCAATGTCGCGCCGCATGAGCATGACGTCTGGTCGCACCGGCAATTATTGAAGGTGGTGTCGCACACCCCGATCGAATGCGAAAAGCTGCTGGCGGCGCAGGCGCAAGGCGGCTGGATCGACGTCGCGCGGGCAAGAATCCCGCTGTCGGAAAAAGTCTACACCTGGTGGAGCTATCGCGCCGCCGACTGGACATTGGCCGATCGCGGCCGCCGTCTCGATCACATCTGGGTGTCGCGCGCACTCGGCGACAGCGTGCGTGATTTCCGGATTACACGCGACGCCCGCGGCTGGGAACGGCCGTCGGACCATGTCCCGGTGACCGCGGTGCTGGAGGTGTGATCGGTGTCCCGGGCGCGATGCAGCGCGTAGCCCTTGCGAAGCGCTGCTTCGCAGAACCGGGACCCCGGTTATTTTTTGCAACGCTAAAGCGGGATGCCTTTAGGTCGACTCGGTTTGGGATTCCCAAATCAGGGCTGTTCTGATTCAACATACTGGCTGGGATGGAGGCCAGTATGGATGGGCAAACCATATTCAATGGATCTTCGCGAGCGCGTGGTTGGCGCGGTTGGGGTTGGAGGCCTGTCCTGCCATCAGGCGGCGGCACAATTCGGCGTGGGCGTCAGCACGGCGATTGTCTGGGTGCGGCGCTTGCGCGAGACCGGCAGCGTTGCGCCGGGGCAGATGGGCGGGCACAAGCCGAAGGCAATTTCGGGCGAGCACCGTGCCTGGTTGTTGGAGCGTGCCAAGGCAAGGGACTTCACCTTGCGCGGGCTCGTCGCCGAACTCGCCGAGCGCGGCCTCAAGGTCGATTATCGGGCGGTCTGGAACTTCGTCCACGCCGAGAAGCTGAGCTTCAAAAAAAACCGTGGTGGCCAGCGAACGCGATCGCCCCGACGTCGCGCATCGGCGGGCGCAGTGGCACAAGTATCAAAACCGCATCGAGCCTGAGCGTCTGGTCTTCATCGACGAGACATGGACGCGGACTAACATGACGCCGTTGCGCGGATGGGCACCGCGTGGCCTGCGGCTCCAGACCAAGGCCCCGCACGGGCACTGGAAGACCACGACCTTCCTGGCCGCGCTACGCCATGACCGGATCGACGCTCCATGGCTATTCGATGGTCCGATCGACGGGGAAAGCTTCAGAACCTATGTCGAAAAAGTCCTCGTCCCCACGCTTCATCCCGGCGACATCGTAATCATGGACAATCTCGGCAGCCACAAGGCCAAAGCCGTGCGCCAGCTTATCCGCGCGGCCGGTGCCAAGCTCTTCTTCCTGCCGAAATACTCGCCCGACTTGAACCCGATCGAGCAGGCCTTCGCCAAGATCAAGCACTTCTTGCGCAAAGCCGCCGCGCGCTCGGTCGAAACTATCTGCACCGCGATCGGCGAAATCCTCGGAGCTTTTACACCCGACGAATGTGCCAACTATTTTCAAAATTCAGGCTATGCGTAAACCTAAATGCATCATGCTCTAGCTGCGACAAACCGGGGTCCCGGCTCTGCGGAGCGGCATGAAGAATGCCGCACCGCGTCCGGGACACGCTTGCGGCATCAAATACTCAGCTTCGCACCCGCCATCAGAATATCGCTGGCGATCTGGCTGGTGCGGCCGGCGAGTTCGTCGCGCAGGCGGCGGGCGGCGGCGGGGTCGCTTTCCAGCACGCGGGAAAACATGGTGCGTCCGAGCCGGATCACGGTGGAGAACTCCAGCGAGATGGCGGTGGCCGGGCGCTGCATCGGCACGATCAGCGCCAGTTCGCCGATCAGCGTGCCGGGGCCGGCGATGGTCTCGGCGCTGCTGCCGTCCTCCAGGGTGACGCGGAATGCGCCGCGCTGCACGACATAGCCGCAGTCGGCGTCGTCGCCGATCCGGAACAGCGCGTCGCCGCGGGCAAAGTCGCGGTGCTCGGAGCCGATCGCCAGCACGCGCAACGCTTCCCGCCCCAACAGGCGCAGTGTCGGGACGCGCTCCAGCAGGGCAACATCATCTTCGATCGACATGCAAACCCGGGTGATCGGACCGCGCGGAAAACCAGTACGAATCGATTAAAACGAATCGTATCACGGCACCAGCTTGTAGCCACCGGCTTCCGTCACCAGAATCTCGGGGTTGGCGGCGTCCTTCTCGATCTTCTGGCGCAGCCGGTAGATATGGGTTTCCAGGGTGTGGGTGGTGACGCCGGAATTGTAGCCCCAGACCTCCTGCAGCAGCGTTTCGCGCGACACCGGCATCTGGCCGGCGCGGTACAGAAACCTCAAAATCGCGGTTTCCTTCTCGGTCAGCCGCACCTTCCTGGCGTTGGCGCCGGTCAGCATCTTGGAGCCGGGCCGGAAACTGTAGGGCCCGACCGAAAACACCGCGTCCTCGCTGGCTTCGTGCTGGCGCAGCTGCGCGCGGATCCGCGCCAGCAGCACCGCGAAGCGGAACGGTTTTGCCACATAATCATTGGCGCCGGATTCGAGGCCGAGGATGGTGTCGGAGTCGGTGTCGTGCCCGGTCAGCATGATGATCGGCGCCTTGAAGCCGCCCTTGCGTAAAGACCGCACCACTTCGCGGCCGTCGGTGTCGGGCAGCCCGACATCCATCAGCACCAGATCGGGCGAATTGATTTTTGCGGCGCTGGCGCCCTTGGCGCCGGTATCGACCGCGGAGGCCTCGAACTCTTCATGCAGCGACAGCTGCTCCACCAGCGCCTCGCGCAGATCGGTGTCGTCGTCCACGATCAGGATCTTGCGGGCATTGGCCATTGCGTACAATCCTTCTGGGCAGGCCGCGACACGCGGGGAGCACGCCGGTCCTGGTTCGTCGAGCTATGTTCGTTCTGAGATAGGAACCTGTTACCGATTCTCAAAGCGACGCCGGTACTCTAGCGCAAAATGAGCCCGGTTTCGGTGCAATGTGTTCGCTGGCGCGAAATAGGGCATTTGCCGCGGCAACGCCAAGCAAGAATTCGTCATTTTCATGGGAAGTCGCGATATTTCAACCACTTATCAAACAAGCCCACGTCAACGACCGCTGCCCCTGGTGCGGATTCGCGCTGCGGCAGGTGATCGCAGCCGGGGCTGGCTGACCGCCGGCGGGCAAACCATCAAGGTCGCACTGGGACGCGGCGGCATCAAAGCCAACAAGCGCGAAGGCGACGGCGCCACGCCCAGGGGCACTTTTCGGCCGGTCCGGCTGTGGTGGCGCGCAGATCGGCATCCGAGGCCGCAGACGCTGCTTCCCGTGCGCGCCATCGCGCCGGAGGATGCCTGGTGCGAAGACCCCAATGATCGGCATTACAATCAGCCGGTGCATTCGAAACAGAGCGGCGATCGGCTGACGCGCGACGATCATCTCTACGATTTCATCATCGAGATCGATCACAACACTCACCCACGCATCGCCGGCCGCGGCAGCGCGGTGTTTTTGCATCTGGCACGCAAGGATTTTTCCCCGACCGCGGGATGCGTGTCGATGACGAAGGGCGCGATGCTGCGGCTGCTTAAGCGGCTCGGGCCGGAGACGAAGATTGTGATCGGGTGAGAGCCCGTGTCCCGGGCGCGATGCAGCGTTCTTCACGCTGCTTCGCAGAACCGGGACCCCGGTTCTCAAGTCGTCACCGGGACCCCGGATCAGCAGCGCACCACGCCGCGAAGAGCGGCGCGCTGCGCAGCATCCGGGGAACGTCACCTTGCCCCGAAGATCGCCGAGCCCACGCGCACATGCGTGGCGCCGAACTGGATCGCAATCGCGAAATCGGCGCTCATGCCCATCGACAGATTCTTCAGTCCATTGCGCGCGGCGATCTTGGCGGTCAGCGCGAAATGCGGCGCCGGTGCTTCATCGACCGGTGGGATGCACATCAGGCCGGAAATCTGCAAGCCGTATTGTTCGCGGCAGCTTGCGATGAACGCATCGGCCTCCGCGGGCGCGATGCCGGCCTTCTGCGGCTCCTCGCCGGTGTTGAGCTGGACGAACAATTGCGGCGCGCGCTGCTGCCGATCGATCTCCTTGGCTAACGCTTCGCAAATGCTCGGCCGGTCCACCGAATGAATGGCGTCGAACAGCGCAACCGCCTCTTTCGCCTTGTTGGACTGCAGCGGCCCGATCAGATGCAGCGCGAGACCGGGATGGGCCGACGTCAACGCCGGCCATTTTGCCCTGGCTTCCTGCACGCGGTTCTCGCCGAAGGCGCGCTGTCCGGCCGCAATCACCGGCAGAATCGCCTCCGCCTCAAACGTTTTCGACACCGCGATCAGCGTCACCGAGGCGCGCTCGCGGCGTGCCTCATTGCAGGCGCGGAAGATGTCGTATTCCACCGCGGCGAGCGAGCTTGGTAAAGGCGAGGTTAACGGTGCGGTGGTTTCTTCTGACATGTCACTCATCGGTTGCAAAGTTTTAAGATCGTTCGAATTTTAGCCAATTCAAGAAAGGCTTCTTGAACCCTTATCCGTAACTTGTAGGCGGGGGTAGGGGACCAGCAATGGCAAGCGTCAGTTTCAACCGCAACCGGGTCAAACTCAAGGCGCTGCTGGGAATCCGCGCGCGGCTGGCCTTGCTGGCGCTGATCCTGGTGGTGCCGTTGATGCTGGAACGGGTGCGCTCGCTCGAGGACACCCGCGCCAAGCAGGTCGCCGCCGCAGCCTCCGAATTCGCCAACCTCGCCCAGCACAGCGCCGACGCGCAGCGCGAGGTGATCTCGTCGGTCGAGGCGATGCTGAAATCCGCGGCCTATATCCGCGCGTCCGCCGGCGGCGTCGGCAAGAGCTGCCTGATCCTGCGCGCCAGCCTGACCGTCGACCTGCCGTGGATCCGCAGCATGTCGATCGTCGGCAAGAACGGCCGGGTGCAATGCTCGACCCTGAACAATCTGGTCGGCGTCGATCTCAGCGACCGGCCTTATTTCAAGAAGATGCAGGAGACGCGCGGTTTTGTCCTGAGCGACTACCTGTTCGGCCGGGCCTCGAACCAGCCGACCATCGTCGCGGCCTATCCGGTCGCAGCCGTGGATCAGGACGAAGACGCCTTCATCATCGCCACCGTCAACCTCGACTGGATGTCCCAGATCATGGGCAATCTCGGCGGCCGGCCGGGTGTTTCAGCCGCCCTGATCGACAGCGCGGGCACCGTGCTCGCCGCACCTTCCGACCAGGCCAGCATGATCGGCCGCCCGCTGGATAATCTGCCGCTGCTGTCGGCCGTGACCGGCAACGCTGCGGGTTCGGACAAGCGCACCGGATCGGTTTCATTCACCGGCGCCGACGGCACCAAGCGCGCGGCCTCGTTCGCGCGCATCCCCGGCACCGATTCCCGCCTGATCGTGACCATCGATGAAGCCAAGGTTTCCGCGGGCGCCAACCGCGACATCCGGACCGCGTACGTCCAGCTCGGTTTCGTCTGCCTGTTCGTGCTGATCGGCGCGCTGATCGCGGCCGAGAAACTCATCATCCAGCCGATCGAGATGATGGCGGCGATGACCAAGAAATTCGGCCAGGGCGACTGGTCCGCGCGCGTCAGCCGCGCCCGGCTGCCGTCGGAATTCGTGCCGCTGGCCCGCGCCTTCAACGCCATGGCGGCGCATCTCGGCCAGCGCGAGCGCGAACTGATCGCCAGCAACGACCGGCTCACCGTGATCGCCTCGATCGACATGCTGTCGGGTTTGGCCAACCGCCGCGGCTTCCAGAGCCGGCTCGACTTCGAATGGCTGAAGGCGATGCAGACGTCCAGCGAGATGGCGCTGCTGATGATCGATGTCGATCATTTCAAGCTCTACAACGACACCTACGGCCATCCCGAAGGCGACGTCTGTCTCTCCCGGCTCGGCGAGGCGTTGGCTAGCATTGCCGACGTCACGATGGGATTCGCCGGCCGTTATGGCGGCGAAGAGTTTTGCCTGCTGCTGCCGAATTTCGACAACGCCCGCGCGCGCGAGGTCGGCGAAATGGTCCGCACTTCGGTCCAGGACCTCGGTATGCCGCACGCAACCAGCGTCTATCAAACCGTCACCGTCTCGGTCGGCCTCGCCTGCACCACCCCCAGCGACGCGCAAGCGCCGAAGGATCTGATCGAGGCGGCGGATGCGGCGCTGTATGCGGCCAAGCATCGCGGGCGCAATGCGGTGGTGGAGCATGGGCTGGTGCGGGCGGGGGATGCGGGGATGAAGTTGGCGGGATGAGGCGATCTCTCGCGTTGACGATAAAGTCCGCCGAACCTCTCCATTCAACGCGTCGCCGCCCTGACCAAACGCCCCTGCTTCGAAAACCCCTGTCCATCCGCTGAAGACTTGTCACTCCGGCATTTTCAACGTTAGGATGCCTGGGGAATACCCGCGCCGACCGGACTTCCAGCCTCATCCGTGAAGCGATCAAGGAAGCCGGGGACTTTAGACCACCGATTGATAGCGACAAGAAATTTGCACTGAAGACGACTTCCGCAAAGGAAGCGAAATGGGCTCCGACTCAACGGGGTTTCTGCAAGCCGGCCTATTGCCAGGCAAACGGCATTAAATCTCGAGCGAGGTTCCGGCACTCGCGCACACAGGATTGCCCGACAATCACAATTTGAGGAGAGACAGATGGCCCCCTACACCCAGGAATTCAAATCGCTGGTGAGAGACTACCTCGACGCGGATATTGACTTTCCAAATCTGCGCGCGGTTACCGTCGCGCAATGGACGCTGGAAAGCGGCTACGGCCGCAGCTCGCTCGCTACGGATTTTCGCAATTTCGCCGGCCTGAAATGGCGCCCCGAGATGACGGGTCACGCAACCCCCGTGGAGTACGAAGCGCACGACGGCACCGACAAATATTGCAAATTCGCCTCGCTCAAGAAATTCATCGCGGGATACTGGCGTTTCCTCGACCGGTCGCCGTACGATGGCTGGCGCAATCATACCGCCTCGCCGCAAGCCTTCATTCGTTTCATCGGACCGATCTACACTCCGACGCAGCTCTATGCGGACAATGTGCTGGCGCTGTTGCCGGTCGTAAACCAGTTGATTGCCGAAGTCGGCGGCGATGGCGATGGCGAAGATGCCGGACCGCAGGGGCATGACGACGCTGCGCACGGAACCAGCGAGAGCCCGTCCAAGCCATCGATCAAGGAATTCATCCAGAGCCCGAACCATTCCAGCCGGAACGGAACGACCATTCGCCGCATCATCATGCACTACACCACGAGCCGGAACGTGGTGGGCACCATCGAGCATTTCAAGAATCCGGCCTCCAAGGTTTCGGCGCATTACGTGATCGCCCGCAACGGCGACATTTATCAGATGGTGCGCGACTCGGATAAGGCCTGGCACGCCAAGGGCGCGAACGCCGAATCGATCGGCATCGAACACAGCGCCGAGCAGGGCGACCAGATGACGGCCGCACAGGAGCTCTCGTCGATCTCGCTGGTGCGCTGGCTTCTCAGCGAATACAAGCTGCCGAAGAGTTCAATTCACGGCCATAAATACACTCCCGAAAACGCCGGTACGACCGACTGTCCCCATCGTCTTTTCGGTGACGATTCGGAAACGGCGATCGACAATTGGGTGCGTGATAAGCTTTGAAGCACCGCCCCGGGTTGATCTCTTGCGAGATCAACCCGGATCGCACGCCGCTATGGCGGTGAGGAATCTTGAAATACGGAACGCGACAAGTTGACGCGCAAAAAGCCGATCGGATTCCTCACGCAGCCGGGTGTTCTCAACGTTGGATGTAACTGCCATTCCCTGCCGGGAGGAAACCCATGCTTGTCTGGCGCATTGCCATCGCGACCGCCGCGCTTGTGATCGGCTCCGCCTATGCGCTGTTCGCGCAGCCGGCGCCGAAGCCCCAGCCGATCGGAATGCTGCTGGCCGCCGGCGACATTTCGACGTGCGACGATAAGGAACCTCTACCCTGGAAGAAGTATGCCAATAAAACTGCAGGTGTCATTCGAGAAGCGATCATAGCGGCCGAGAAGGCCAAACTTCCCTATCGCATCATCGCGCTCGGAGACCTTGCCTATAGAGACGGGAGCGACAAGGAATTCAAATGCTTCGGGGATCGCTGGGCCTTCGACGACGTCGTGACCTCAGTTCCCAAGAATGAAGCGATGCTTCCCGTTCCCGGCAACCACGAATATCACACCCTGAATGCGAAGTCCTACTTCGACCATTTCGCAAACAATCCCCTGGTCAATCAGAACCCCGGGCAGAAGGGCTATTTTGCGGTGAACTTTCCGAACCCGGACGGGCCGTGGCGCCTGATCGGCCTGAACGATAATTTCGGATCGGCGCCGCAATACGAGCACGACAAGACAGAGCTGGTGGCGCAAACCGCGTGGCTCGAAAAGGATTTGGCCGCCCATCAGCAGAATTGCGTGCTCGCGTTCTGGCACGAGCCGACATTCTCATCCGGCAGGCACGGACACGATTACAAGACGCCGAAAAATACACCGCTCTCCAAGAAAAGGCCCAGGCCCATGCACACGACTTTCAACATTCTCTATCACCACGGTGCTTCGGTGGTGTTGAACGGACACGAGCATAGCTACGAGCAATTTCGCAAACAGGACGCGGACGAAAATGCCGTCGAGGACGGAATCAGGCTGTTCGTTGTCGGCACGGGCGGGTCGAATCTCACCGAGGACGATTACACGTTCAAGGAAGCCAATTCGGAGGGCGGCGCTTTCGGCAAGACCCGCGGAACCCAGGGCGTGCTGAAAATCCTGTTGTATGAGAACCGTTATGAATGGGAATTCCTGTCGATCGAGAAGCCGGTCAAGAAGAAGATCGGGAAGAAGACCGTGACGACGATGGAGAAGAAGAAGCTGAACCTGGCCACCACGTCCGCCGATTGCAACAAACGGAAGTAGCCGATTGGCCCCCGCTTCGGTGCGCGAAGCCTAAATCCCCTGCGCCAGGGCCTTTACTTCCTCGCTGGCGCCTTGCTTCGCGGCCCTCGCTTTCAGCGTTGTCGCCAGCGCTTGCGCGCCGGCGCTGCCCGCATTGTCCTTGACGATCCGCACAAGCTTGCTGAATTCCGCCGGGCTCAGCACCGTGGTTTCGTCGATCAGACCGGCCACGGCCTGCAGGTCGGGCGCGCGTTTGAAAAAGCCCGCGGCCAGGCGTTTGGCTTCGAGATAGGCGAAATGCGGCCGCAAGATTTTGTTGCCCAGCGCCGCGCCGATCGCCTCGCTTCCCTCCTTCAGGTGATCGCCGCCGAGCGCAACGACGAGCAGCATCTCCGGCGTCGACAGAACTTTTTGCGCGGCCTCGGCATGAGCGGCATCGGCGACCGCCGTCACCGTGACGCGCAGTTCGCCGCCAGCGAATATATCCGAGGCGCCGCTGTCCCAGGTCACCTCCACCGCAATGCGATAGTCGCCGGGCAGCGGAAACAACTCGCCCTCACCGCCGCGCAGCAGCGTCAGCGAGCCGGTGAAGGACTGGCCGGGATCGAGTAGCGGCAGCGGCTCCTGAAACTCGGAAATCACCAGCGGCGCAAAGGTCCGCACCGTTCCGGCCGGGTCGACCACCTGCCCGCGGACGAACTCCGACTTCAGGCTCAAATTGTCCGGAGCAAGGACCGCGTCGTCGGCAATATTGGTCAGGGTCAGATTGACGCGTACCGGCGCTCCGAGCGGCACAGAGGCGGTTTCCGCCGTCACCTCCAGCCGATGCTGGCCGGATTTGACCGCCGCCATCGGCGAATTTTCGCCGAACAGGCCAATACCCGCCGGGCGAACCGCGGTATCCGGCCAGTGCCGCAATCGCATCTCGTCGTCCGGATGATATGCCCATCGCATGTTTTTCGGGAACGGCGTGTCCGGCGTCGTCAGGCTGCGCCTGGCAACGCCGTCGGTCGGATTCATGAAGCCGTTGTCGATCTGGTTGTGAACGAGGCCCATCGCATGGCCGAATTCGTGCACGGCCGTTCGAAAATAGGTGACGGTGTCGGCGGCGCGCTTGCCCTGCACCAGGCCCCACATCGGCTCGCTGGGGATCGGCCAATCCGCCGCGACCACGAGGCCTTCACGCGGCAGCTTGTCGGTATCAGCGGCTTTCTCGTCGAACATGTAGCCACGCTCGCCGATTGCCGGATCGGTAGACGGCAGCAGAGCCACGATCTTGCGCACGGCGAGCAGATAATAGCGCCATTCCTTGTCGAGGCTGGGGATGTCGCGCCTCGCCAGCATGGTCGCATGGGCTTCCGCGCCGGACCAGAATCCGCCGCCGGGTTCTTCGATATTGCTATCGCTTGTGCGCAGCGTGATGTCCCAGCCGACCTTGTCGAAAATGGTTCGCCAGCTTTCGCCCTCGCCGTTATCCAGCGGCAGTTCGCGCCCGGGAACGCGGTCCATCTCGATTGCTGCACGGCGCAGATAGGGCGACACCCACGTCAGCGACAACGTGCCGGCCGCCGCGCCGTCGCTGCCGGTGACGTCTCCGGCAAACCGGTTGCCCGGCGAAAGCGGCGCTATCCTCGCCGTCAACGCAACGACCGGCGCCGTAAACGCCGCCGTAATTACCGTCTCGCCGCTGCGCCCGACCACCGTCTCGCGCTTGAGCGGGTGCAGTTCGAACACCAGATCGAAACCGCCTTCGATCTCGAACAGCCGGATCAGCCGCAGATAATGGCGGTAGGCGCTGACCGGAAAGATCGGGATGCCGCAGGCCGGATCGGGCTGACCGGCCGCACCGTCGCGTTGATAAAGATCGCCGCTCGCGATCAATTGCCCGGTTTTGGTCTCGACCCGAAGCGTGCCCACATAGCCGATCGTGCCGTCGCCTGCCGAAGCGTATTCGAGCAGATAGCAGCCATCGGCAAGCGGTGGCGGGGCGCTGGGGTTTTTCCGCGGCGGCGCGGGGAGGGAGTCCGGCAGCGGGGGGTAGGAGCCGGGTGTGGAGGAGCCGGCCGGGGAAGCGCTTTTGGAGAGAACCATGGCTTGATCCGGTTCTTGCAGGTCCGCTCGCAAGCGTCGAATTGATCGGGGGCGCGGAAAACAGTTCCAAAATTATCATGAAGGGCAGGGAATTCATAAGAACATACGACGGGAGAGGAATGACGCGAGTCTGCGCGCCTTTTCATTCAGCCTCCAAACCGTTGACCCCACTCCCGCTTTTATGGCCTAGTCCGCCGTCCTTTCGGCCGCCTAGCCCCACAAAAACCCCTGCGATTCCATGAACGCCCACACACCCAGCCCTTCCCGCTACAACGCCCGTGAATCCGAGCCGCGCTGGCAGCGCGAATGGGATGCGCGCGGCATCTTCGCCACCCGCAACGACGACCCCCGCGAAAAATACTACGTGCTGGAGATGTTCCCGTATCCGTCGGGGCGCATCCATATCGGGCATGTGCGCAACTACACGCTGGGCGACGTGATCGCGCGCTATATGCGGGCGCGCGGTTACAACGTGCTGCATCCGATGGGCTGGGACGCGTTCGGGCTGCCGGCGGAGAATGCCGCGATCGAGCGCAAGGTGGCGCCGAAGGCGTGGACCTACGACAACATCGCGGCGATGAAGAAGCAGCTCAAGTCGATCGGGCTGTCGCTGGACTGGTCACGCGAGTTCGCGACCTGCGATCCGAGCTACTACAAGCACCAGCAAAAGCTGTTCAACGATTTTCTGCGCGCAGGGCTGGCCGAGCGCGAAAAGCGCAAGATCAACTGGGATCCGGTCGACATGACCGTGCTCGCCAACGAGCAGGTGATCGATGGCCGCGGCTGGCGCTCGGGTGCTGTGATCGAGCAGCGCGAGATGAACCAGTGGGTGTTCAAGATCACGCATTATGCGCAGGAGCTGCTGGACGCGCTGGAGACGCTGGACCGCTGGCCCGACAAGGTCAAGCTGATGCAGCGCAACTGGATCGGGCGCTCTGAGGGCATGTCGGTGCGCTTCGCGCTCGATCCCTTAACCGCGCCATCCGGCGAGAGCGAGCTGAAGGTTTTCACCACGCGGCACGACACGCTGTTCGGCGCAAAGTTCATGGCGATCGCGCCGGATCATCCGCTGGCGCAGGCGGCAGCTGCAAAGAATCCGAAACTCGCCGAGTTCATCGCGGAAGCAAAACGCCATGGCACCGCCCAAGAGATCATCGACACCGCCGAGAAGCTGGGTTTTGATACCGGCATCAAGGCGGTGCATCCGTTCGACGAGACCTGGAAGCTGCCGGTCTACGTCGCCAATTTCGTGCTGATGGAATACGGCACCGGCGCGATCTTCGGCTGCCCGGCGCACGACCAGCGCGACCTCGACTTCGTCAACAAATACGGGCTCGGCAACACCCCGGTGGTGTGCCCGCCCGAAGCCGATCCGAAAACTTTTGTCATTACAGACGTCGCCTATGACGGCGAAGGCCGCATGATCAATTCGCGCTTTCTCGACGGCATGACCATCGAGCAGGCCAAGGAAGACGTCGCAAAGCGGCTGGAAACCGCGACCCGCGGCAACGCGCCGATCGGCGAGCGCAAAGTAAACTTCCGCCTGCGCGACTGGGGCATCTCGCGGCAGCGCTATTGGGGCTGTCCGATCCCGGTGATCCATTGCCCGCAATGCGGCGTGGTGCCGGTGCCGGACAAGGATTTGCCGGTGGTGCTTCCGGAGGATGTCACCTTCGACAAGCCCGGCAACGTGCTCGACCATCATCCGACCTGGAAGCACGTCGCCTGCCCGCGATGCGGCGGCCAGGCGACCCGCGAAACCGACACCATGGACACCTTCGTGGATTCGGCGTGGTATTTCGCGCGCTTCACCGATCCGTGGAACGAGAATGCGCCCACCACGCGCGCGATCGTGGATCGTCTGATGCCGGTCGATCAATATATCGGCGGCGTCGAGCACGCGATTTTGCATCTGCTGTACGCGCGCTTTTTCACCCGCGCCATGAAGGCCACCGGGCACATCGCCTTCGATGAACCCTTCGCCGGCCAGTACACCCAGGGCATGGTGGTGCACGAGACCTACAAGAAGGCCGACGGCGGCTACGCCACGCCGGCGGAAATCAAGATCGAATCCGGCGGCAACGGCCGTCGCGCCAGCCTGCTCGACACCGGCGAGGACGTCACCATCGGCGCCATCGAAAAGATGTCGAAGTCGAAGCGCAACACCGTCGATCCCGACGAGATCATCGAAACCTACGGCGCCGACGTCGCGCGCTGGTTCATGCTGTCGGATTCCCCGCCCGACCGCGACGTGATCTGGAGCGACGAGCGGATGCAGGGCGCCTCGCGTTTCGTGCAGCGGCTGTGGCGGGTGATCGGCGAGTCCGCCGAGATCGCCAAAGCGGCACCCTCCGCGCGGCCGGTGGAATTCGGCCCCGAGGCGGTGGCGTTGCGCAAGGCGGCCCATGGCGCGCTCGACAAGGTGTCGTCAGGCATCGAGAAGATGCATTTCAACGTCTGCCTGGCCTATATCCGCGAATTCACCAATGCCCTGGCCGACACCCTTGCCCGCCCCGAGCCCGCGCCCGACCTGGCCTGGGCTATCCAGGAGGCCGCGGTCATTCTTGTTCAACTGTTCGCGCCCATGATGCCGCATCTGGCGGAGGAGTGTTTTGGCGTGCTGGGGCAATCCGGCCTGGTTTCGGAGGCGAATTGGCCCAAAATCGAACGAGATTTGCTGGTTGAAGACACCGTGACCCTGGTGGTGCAGGTCAACGGCAAGAAGCGCGGCGATGTCACAGTGGCCCGGAATGCGCCGGAAGAGCAGATAAAGGCTGCCGTTTTGGGGCTTGATGCGGTAAAAGCGGCGCTGGGCGGCAAACCCGTCCGCAAGGTGATCGTGGTTCCCATGAGGATCGTGAATGTCGTTGGCTAAGATCGCTGCCCGGCTGCTGGTGGTCGCCGCTTTGGGCGCGCTGACGGCCGGCTGCTTCCAGCCGATGTATGCCGCCCATACCGACGGCACGCCGGCCTTGCGCGAAAAGCTGATGGGCGTCGACCTGCCGCCGATCGACAAGCCGAACGGGTCGCGCGACGCCCGGCTCGGTGTCGAAATCCGCAACGCGCTGGCATTCAAACTGTACGGCGGCGCCGTCGGCATGCCACCCACCCACAAGCTGGTGATCCGCTTCACCACCACCCGCTCGTCGCTGATCCTGGATCCGGCCACCGCCCTGCCCTCGATCGAGAACTATGGCATCGATGCGCAGTACAATCTGGTCGAGATCGTCTCCGGCAAATCGATGATGACCGGCAGCACCTTCTCCCGGGTGTCCTACGACATCCCCGGCCAGCTGCAGCGCTTCGCCCGCCAGCGCGCCTTCCGCGACGCCGAAGACCGCGCCTGCCACGAGATAGCGGAGAACATCCAGACCAGGCTGGCGTCGTATTTCACAGCGGGCAGCTGACGCGCTTCGCAGCTTCGTAGCCCGCATGAGCGCAGCGATATGCGGGGATGGTGTCCCGCATATCGCTGCGCTCATGCGGGCTACGTGCCTAACCGCGGGATGACGGAACGGATTGGGCCAGGCTGAACATGGTCGCGCTGCGCGGACGGGACATCGACGCATTCCTCAGCAAGCCGGACCCGGCGCGGCCCATCATCCTGCTGTACGGTCCCGACGCGGGCCTGGTGCGCGAGCGCGCCGACGCGCTGCTGGCGTCGGCGGTCGACGATCCCACCGATCCGTTTTCGCTGGTGCGGCTGGACGGCGACGAGCTTTCCGCCGAGCCGGCGCGGCTGGTCGAGGAGGCGATGACGATCCCGATGTTCGGCGGGCGCCGTGCGATCCGGGTGCGCGCCGGCTCGCGCAGTTTTGCTTCCGGCGTCGATACCCTGGCGGACTCACCGATAAAAGATTGCCGCATCGTGATCGAGGCCGGCGAGCTGCGCCCCGAATCGCCGCTGCGCAAGGCCTGCGAGCGCGCCAAGACGGCCGTTGCGATCGGCTGCTATCCCGACGGCGAGCGCGATCTGGCAAAACTGATCGACGACGAAATGCGGGGCTCAAAATTAGGCATCGCTTCGGATGCGCGCGCGGCGCTGATGGCGCTGCTCGGCGGCGACCGCCAGGCCTCGCGCAACGAATTGAAGAAGCTCGCGCTCTATGCCCATGGCGCGCGCGAGGTGACGCTCGACGACGTGATGGCGGTGGTCGCCGACGCCTCCGAACTGAAACTCGATCCGATCGTCGACGGCGCCTTTGCCGGTCAAGCAGCATTGGTCGAAACCGAATTCGCCAAGGCCATGACCGCCGGCACCTATCCCGGCATGATCATCTCGGCAGCCCAACGCCAGGCGGCGCTGCTGCACAAGGCCAGCCTCGCGGTGGCCGAGGGCACCCCGGCGGCGGCGGTGGTCGAGAGCGGATTTCCGCGGCTGCATTTTTCGCGCAAGGCAAATGTCGAGACCGCGCTGCGCAATTTCAGCACCGCGCGGCTGGCAGCGATCATCGAGCAGCTCGCGGTCGCGGCACTCGACATGCGCAAACAGTCGGCGCTCGCCGCCGCGATCGCACAGCGCACGCTGCTCTCGATCGCGGTGAATGCGAAGCGACGAGGATAAGCCGTAGCCCGGATGAGCGAAGCGACATCCGGGGACCCCGATTCGCGGATGGGATGATCCCGGATATCGCTTCGCTCATCCGGGCTACAAATCAAACCTTCGCGTCCAGCCTTCTTAGAATCTCGTCGAGCTGCTCGAGATCGCGGTACTTGATGTGCATGGTCCCGCTCGGGCCCTTGTGATCGACCTTGACGCTGAGGCCGAGAATGTCGCCGACGCGCTTCTCCAGCGCCAGCGTGTCGGGGTCCTTGACCAGCGCGCCGCGCGAATTGCGGTGCTTGGGCGCCGAACCGCCGATCTCATGCACCAGCGTCTCGACCTGCCGCACATTGAGGCCTTCCGCGATGATGCGCTGCGCCACGGCATTCGGATCGGGCACGCCGATCAGCGCGCGCGCGTGGCCCGCCGATAATTTTCCCGCTGCGATCAGCGCCTGCACTTGCTCCGGCAGTTTGGTCAGCCGCATCATGTTGGCGACATGGCTGCGGCTTTTGCCGACGATCTTTGCGATGTCATCCGCGCTGTGTTTGAACTCACCTGCGAGCGCGTGATAGCCGTTCGCTTCTTCCATCGCGTTGAGATCTTCGCGCTGCACGTTCTCGATGATCGCGATTTCCAGCGCGTCCGAATCGCTGACGTCGACCGGCACGATCGGCACTTCATGCAGCCCCGCGAGCTGCGCCGCGCGCCAGCGCCGTTCGCCGGCGATGATCTCGAAACGATCCTGCGCGCCCTTCACCGGCCGCGCCACGATCGGCTGGATCACGCCGTGCTGCCTGATCGAGTCGGCGAGTTCGCCGAGTTCGGCATCGGAAAACGCCCGGCGCGGATTGCGCGGATTCGGTTTTAAAAATTCGATCGGCACTTTGCGCTGCGCGCGCGGCCGCTCCAGATGCGCGGCCTCGCCGCCGACATCCCCGATCAGACTTGCAAGACCGCGCCCCAACCGCGAACGCGCTTCGTCGGCCATCGCCAGCTCCCTTGGATTCACTTAAATGCTCCGTACTTCAATTGTTGTCGTCCCCGCGAAGGCGGGGACCCATAACCCCTGGCTTTCTGGATCTTGCGAGGCATTTCAACAAGGCCATTTACGCTTTCCGCATCACCAGCGACACGGCGTATGGGTCCCCGCCTTCGCGGGGACGACGAGAGATTTTCAATGCGCCCGCAGCTCGCGCTCGCGCTGGATCACTTCGGTCGCGAGTTTGAGGTACGCTTCGCTGCCGCTGCATTTGAGATCGTAGACCAGCACCGGCTTGCCATAGGACGGCGCCTCGGAGATGCGGACGTTGCGCGGGATCATGGTGTTGTAGACTTTCGCGCCCATGAACTGCCTGACATCGGCGACCACCTGGTTCGACAAATTGTTGCGCGAGTCGAACATGGTGAGCACGACGCCGTGGATCGACAGGTTCGGATTGAGCGTGCTGCGCACCTGCTCCACGGTCTGCAGCAATTGCGACAGGCCTTCGAGCGCGAAGAACTCGCATTGCAGCGGCACCAGGATCGCATCCGACGCCGCCATCGCATTGACGGTGAGAAGGTTGAGCGACGGCGGACAGTCGATCAGCACATAGGTGTAATCCGACTCCGGCGTGACGTTGGTGTTGAGCGCGGCGATGGCATCGCGCAGCCGAAACGCGCGATCCTTGGTCGATCCCAACTCCAGCTCGAGCCCCGACAGATCCATGGTCGACGCCGCGATGTGCAGCCGCGGCACCGCGGTCGGCACCACGGCATCGCGCAGCGGCGCTTCGCCGATCAGCACATCGTAGGTCGAGACGTTGCGGCTGCGGCGGTCGATGCCGAGACCGGTGGAGGCGTTGCCCTGCGGATCGAGGTCGACAATCAGCACCCGCTCGCCGATCGCGGCCAGCGCGGTGCCGAGATTGATCGCCGTGGTGGTCTTGCCGACGCCGCCCTTTTGGTTGGCGAGCGAAATGATGCGCGGGTGGCCGGGCTCGGCAGGGGCCTTATCCTCTTGATATATCTGATCAATTACGGTCATTGCGAGCCACGTTGGTTACTGCGGACGGAATGCGCCGCTCGATCCGGTCGAGTTCGACGACCCAGCCCTGTCCGGTCAGGCTGGGATGCAGGCGAGGTTCTAGTTTCCAATATTTAGTAGCTTCGGTCAATTCAGCCTCTACATCTTGACCCTTGAGAAACAGCGCCTTGGCGCCCTTCCCCACCAGCGGCTCGGCAAAGCCGACAAGCTGGTGTAGCGGAGCGACTGCGCGGGCAGTGACGCAATCGGCGGGGCCGGGGAAGCTATCCACACTATCCCCGATGTCGGCGAGATGAACTGTACCCGCAGCCCCGGTGATTCGCAGCGCCTCGCGCAAGAATGCTGCCTTCTTGGCGTTGCGCTCGACCAGATGCACCATCGCGCCCGGCGTACCCGCCAGCCCGCAGGCCAGCACCACACCCGGAAAACCGCCGCCGCTGCCGAGATCGATCCAGATTTTCGCGTCGGGGGCGAGCGTCAAAAGCTGCAGTGAATCAGAGATATGCCGGGTCCACAGATGTGGAAGGGTCGAGGAGGCGACCAGATTGGTTTTCGCCTGCCATTGAACGAGCAGAGCGACGTAAGCATCCAGCCGCGCCTCTGTTTCGCGTGAAACCGGGGTGAGCTTTAGCGCAGCGGCTTTATCGGTCGGCGAGACTTGAGGAGATTTTGCCATGAGCGATTATTGTAGGGCGATTAGCGCAGCGTAATCCGCCGCAATACCGGCGAAGGAGCGCAGGCGGATTACGCTACGCTAATCCGCCCTACATTTTGTTTCACGTGAAACACCTCACGCCGTTGCTACCCGCTTCCGCGCTTCGCGCCGCAGATACGCCGCCAAAATCCCCAGCGCAGCCGGCGTCAGGCCGTCGAGCCGGCCCGCCTGCCCCACCGTGCGCGGCCGCGCGGCTTCGAGCTTGCTACGCGCCTCGTTGGAGAGTCCCGGCACATCGGCATAATCAACGTCGGTCAGGATCAACCCCTCGTCGCGGCGGAAGGCGTCGACATCGGCGGTCTGGCGCTTGAGATAGACGTCGTATTTGGCGTCGATCTCGACATGCACGGCGATCGACGGATCAACCGCAGCCAGCTCCGGCCAGATCGCCCTCACCTCGGCCCACCCGATCTCGGGATAGGCCAAAAGCTCGAACGCCGAACGCCGAACGCCGTCATGATTGAGTGAAAGCCCGTGTCGCGTGGCTTCGTTGGGCGTGATCGACAACGACTGCGAAAGCCGCTTTGCGGCATTCAACGCCGCCATCTTGGCGCCGTGACGCACCGAGCGCGCGGGCCCGACGCAGCCGAGCGTAATGCCCTTGTCGGTCAGGCGCTGGTCGGCATTGTCCGCGCGCAAGGTCAGCCGGTATTCCGCCCGCGAGGTGAACATCCGATAGGGCTCGGTGATGCCGCGCGTCACCAGGTCGTCGATCATCACGCCGAGATAGCCATCGGCGCGGTCGAACACGATTCCGCCGGCGCCGCTGGCGGCCAATGCTGCGTTGAGACCTGCAACAAGTCCCTGCGCCGCAGCCTCTTCATAGCCTGTGGTGCCGTTGATCTGCCCGGCCAGGAACAGCCCCGGCAGCCGCTTGGTCTGCAAGGTCGGATCGAGCTCGCGGGGATCGACGTGGTCATATTCGATGGCGTAGCCGGGCCGGACCATCCGCACCCGCTCCAGCCCGGGAATCGTCGTCAGAATCGCCTGCTGCACTTCTTCCGGCAGCGAGGTCGAAATGCCGTTGGGATAAACCGTGGTGTCGTCGAGACCCTCCGGCTCCAGAAAAATCTGGTGCCCGTCGCGATCTCCAAAACGCACGATCTTGTCTTCGATCGAGGGGCAGTAGCGCGGGCCAGAGCTCTTGATCTGGCCGGAATACATCGGCGAGCGATGGACATTGGCGCGGATCACCTCATGCGTCACCGCGGTGGTGCGGGTGATGCCGCACTGGATCTGCGGCGTGGTGATGCGATCGGTCATCACCGAAAACGGCTCCGGCGGATCGTCGCCGGGCTGCATTTCCACCGCGGACCAGTCGATAGTGGCGCCATCGAGCCGCGGCGGCGTGCCGGTTTTCAGGCGGCCAAGTGTAAAACCCGCTTGTTCAAAGGACTTTGACAACCCCAGCGCCGGCGCCTCGCCGACGCGGCCGGCTGGCCAGTTCTTCTCGCCGAGATGGATCAGCCCGCGCAGGAACGTGCCGGTTGTGATGACGACCGCACCCGCGGCGAGTTCGCGGCCGTCAGCCAACCGGATGCCGTTGACCCGGCCGTTCGAGACCAGCAGCTCGTCCGCCTCGCCTTCGATCACGCTCAGATTTGGGGTTTCCACAATCGCGCTTTGCATCGCCGCGGCATACAGCTTGCGGTCAGCCTGAGCGCGCGGTCCGCGCACCGCCGGTCCCTTGCGCCGATTGAGCATGCGAAACTGGATTCCGGCCGCATCCGCCACCCGGCCCATCAACCCATCCAGCGCATCGACCTCGCGGACCAGATGACCCTTGCCTAAGCCGCCGATCGCCGGATTGCAGGACATCGCACCGACGGTCGCGAAACGGTGCGTAACCAGCGCGGTTTGCGCACCCATCCGCGCAGCCGCCGTCGCGGCCTCGCAGCCGGCGTGGCCTCCTCCGATCACAATGACATCGAACGAATTCCGCATGGGCGCGACTTCTAGCGCGAGACGGCGAGTCGTGAAAGTCAGAACTGAGTCTGGTTGTTTGTTTCACGTGAAACAGATTTCTGGAATCGCCTCGCCGCTCGCAATGACGGCACACGTTTCACGTGAAACATTTTATAACAATGAACAAAGAAATATTACTTTCCTATACAGAACTCTCGGAAAATTTTGTCGAGAATGTCCTCGACATCGACCCGCCCAAGCAGCCGCCCGAGCGAACGCTGCGCCGTGCGCAAATCTTCCGCGACAAGTTCCTCGCCCTTCCCTTCTATGCTGCGCTGCAGCGAGACCGCCGTTTCGCGCAGCAATGTACGCTGCCGCTCCCGGCCGATCAGCCCGCCCTCGCCTGACCCGAAGTATTCTCGGGCATAGCCGACCAGAGCCGCCATCAACTCCGGGAGTCCGTCGCCGCGCGATGCGGAAATCTCAAAATATGGACTGCCCCAGGTTCGCCCCATGCCTGCCACATGCGGCTTAAGTGCGTTTAAATCGATTTTGTTGCGCACCATCCACACCGGCGCCGCACCCTCGACGGCATGGTCGTGCGAGTCATCCTCGACCAGCCACAGCACCAAGTCCGCTTCCGCCGCGCGTGATCGCGCGCGCCGCACGCCCTCCTGCTCGACCGGATCTTCGGTCGCGCGAATGCCGGCGGTGTCGATCACCGTCACCGGATAACCGTCGAGATCGAGCTGCACCTCGATGATATCGCGCGTGGTGCCGGCGTGCGGCGACACGATCGCGACCTCGCGCCGCGCCAGTTGATTCATCAGCGTGGATTTTCCAACATTCGGCGGACCGGCGATCGCGACCACCAGGCCGTCGCGCAGGCGTTCACTTCGTCCCTGTGCCGCAAGGACTTCTGCGATTTCATTGTGGAGAGTTCTTATCTTCGCAAGCGCCGGCGCCATCAATTCCGCGGGCACATCGCCTTCGTCGGAGAAATCGATTCCCGCTTCGATCAATGCCGAAGCTTCGATGATCTGCGCGCGCCAGCTTCGTGCTCGGTCGCCGAGCAATCCCTGCAACTGCCGCAGCGCCTGGCGGCGTTGCCGGTCGGTGTCGGCGTGAACGAGATCGTCGAGGCCTTCGGCTTCGGTCAGATCGAGCTTGCCGTTCTCGAACGCGCGGCGGGTGAACTCGCCTGGCTCGGCCGCGCGCGTGTTTTCGAACGACGACAATGCTGCGAACAACGCAGCCAGCACGGCGCGACCACCATGGACGTGAAATTCCGCGACATCCTCTCCGGTCGCACTTTTCGGCCCCGGAAACCACAACACCACGGCATCGTCGACAGGTTGTTGATTTGCATCGCGAATCAGGGCGCGCGTGGCCCGCCGCGGAGCTGGAATCCGGTGCACAAACGAGCTAAGTATCGCACCCGCATGCGCTCCCGACACCCGCACAACGGAAATTGCGTTCGGAGGCCGGCCCGAGGACAAGGCAAAAATGGTCTGATCGCGCGGATGCATCGGTTATTTGTGCCTGAGCCTTTGAGAATGCAACGCTATTTCCGGCGGCCTCGGCTACCGCGGAATCCGGACGCCGCCCTGAATGCTGCACGGTTTGCTGCAGCGATTTCGCCGCATTTGTGCTGCGGAAAGTGGAAAAGCCGGCAAACCAGGCTCGCGGCTGCCTAGTATCTCAAGAGATTACAGTGGCTTGCTGGCCATGCCCGCCCAGGCCTCGAATTGTGGCATGCTGCACTTATGCTGCAGCAAACGCGCAGCATAACCGCAGGACGCAACCGGACACGAAAAAGGGCGTCCACGAAAGTGGACGCCCCCAATCGAACTGCCGCCGGCTCAGGTGTTCATCGACTCGAAGAACTCCGAGTTGTTCTTGGTGTTGCGCAGTTTGTCGAGCAGGAAGTCGATCGCATCCATGGTGCCCATCGGATTGAGGATCCGGCGCAGCACGTACATTTTCTTCAAGAGCTGCGGATCGGTGATCAGCTCTTCCTTGCGAGTGCCGGAGCGCGAGATGTCGATCGCCGGGAAGGTGCGCTTGTCGGACACCTTGCGATCCAGAATCAATTCCGAATTGCCGGTGCCCTTGAACTCTTCGAAGATCACTTCGTCCATTCGGCTGCCGGTATCGACCAGCGCGGTCGCGATGATGGTGAGCGAACCGCCTTCCTCGATGTTTCGCGCAGCACCGAAGAAACGCTTTGGCCGCTGCAGCGCGTTGGCGTCGACGCCGCCGGTCAGTACCTTGCCGGAGGAGGGCACCACGGTGTTGTAGGCGCGCCCCAGCCGCGTAATCGAGTCCAGCAGGATCACCACGTCACGGCCGTGCTCGACCAGCCGCTTGGCCTTCTCAATGACCATCTCGGCGACCTGGACGTGGCGCACCGCCGGCTCGTCGAACGTCGACGACACAACTTCGCCCTTCACCGATCGCTGCATGTCGGTGACTTCCTCGGGGCGCTCGTCGATCAACAAAACAATCAGATAACATTCGGGATGATTGGCGGTGATCGAGTGCGCGATGTTCTGCATCAGCACGGTCTTGCCGGTGCGGGGAGGGGCCACGATCAGCGCGCGCTGGCCCTTGCCGATCGGCGCCACGATGTCGATAACCCTTGCAGAAAGGTCCTTTCTGGTGGGGTCTTCGAGTTCGAGCCGAAAACGCTGGTCCGGAAACAGCGGCGTCAGATTGTCGAAATTGACCTTGTGCTTGGACTTTTCCGGGTCTTCGAAATTCAGCGTGTTGACCTTGAGCAGCGCAAAATAGCGTTCGCCTTCCTTCGGGCTGCGGATGTGGCCTTCGATGGTGTCGCCGGTGCGCAGGCCGAAGCGGCGGATCTGCGAGGGCGAGACGTAGATATCGTCGGGCCCCGGAAGGTAGTTCGCGTCAGGTGAGCGCAAAAAGCCAAAACCGTCGGACAAAACCTCGACGACGCCTTCGCCGATGATGTCGGTTTCCTGGATCGCAAGTTGCTTGAGAATGGCAAACATCAGCTCCTGCTTGCGCATGGTGCTGGCGTTTTCGACCCCTTTTTCTTCCGCGAACGAGACGAGCTCGGCCGGCGTTTGAGCTTTGAGGTCTTGAAGTTTCATTTCCCGCATTGGGATGGTCCTGTGGAAAAACGGGGGAGGGTTGCGAGGCGGCTTTGAAGAAAATGCGGACGCTGGATAAGGAAAGTCCGCAGGTCTTGAGCTGTGAAGCCTTGAGCGAGGAAGATGCCGGAGAGGCTTCAAACCTGATGCGGCGGTCGGTTCAACGAACCGGAGCGCGACCACATCCGCCTGCGTAGGGTGGGATGCGCTCAATATAGAAAATCGGCTGGCCTTCCGCAAGGAGGTAAGGGGACGGTTCTGTTGACGGTGAGCGACGCTAGAACGGCTTCACCACCACCAGGATCACGATTCCGATCATCAAGACCGTCGGTACCTCATTGATAAGACGATAGAAACGCTGGCTTCGCGTATTTCGGTCGGCGGCGAAATCCTTCACACAGCGGCTAAGAAATCCGTGCATTCCCGACATCGCGATCACCAGCACCAACTTTCCGTGCAGCCAGCCTGCCGAAAACCAGTGACCGGCCCAAGCGAGGTAAAGCCCGGCGAGCCATGTCACCGCCATCGCCGGGTTGATGATTGCCTTCAGCAGGCGATGCTCCATCGTCTTGAACGTCTCGGACTGCTTCGACCCAACCGCAGCGTCGCAGTGATAGACGAACAGCCGCGGCAGATAGAGCATGCCCGCCATCCACGCGATGACGGCGATCACATGCAGCGCCTTGATCCACTCATACATCCGGATGTTTCATTCGTTCGCCACCGCGGGATTTCCTCAGGGAATATTTTTACCAATACCGGCGCCGCAAGGAAGCCTGCCAGAGAGCGGACCAGAGACATATCCGCAAGCAGCCCTTTTCTAAAACAATAATTTTAGAATCTTAGGTTTGAGTCTAAGTAGCGGTGAATAGGGCCCGCGCAACGCAGTCCCGATATTGTCCGGACTCGTCCACATCCATCAACAACTCTTCATGGTAGTGCGAATGATCGAATAACCCGTCGCGGTTCAATGCCTTGCGGTCTGTTGCGGGTGGATTATCAAGAGACAAGTCCACATAAGCCCACTATCATTGCCGCGTCCGCCAGGACTTGTCCTTGAGCGAGGCCTGTGAAGAAAATTCCGGGTTATCCCGACTGCTTCGACCAGCGCGCTATTCTTTCGGCTAAGCTCCACAGCAATTCACAGGTTACACAGGGGTCATGGTGCCCACCACCGGCAATTATTTCCATCTTCATTTGGTGTCCGATTCGACCGGCGAAACCCTGATCACGGTGGCGCGCGCAGTGGCTGCGCAATACGCCAATGTGACGCCGGTGGAACACGTCTATCCGCTGGTGCGCAGCCAGAAGCAGCTCGAACGCGCATTGGCGGAGATCGAGGAAGCCCCGGGCATCGTGCTTTTTACATTGCTGGAGAAGGATCTGGTGGGACGGCTGGAAGCCAAGTGCCAGGAAATCAACATCCCGAGCCTGTCGATCATCGGTCCGGTAATGCAGTTGTTTCAGGCCTATCTCGGCTCCGCCACCACAGGACGCGTCGGCGCGCAGCACACGCTCAATGCAGAATATTTCAAACGCATCGACGCGTTGAACTACACCATGATGCACGACGACGGTCAGCATGTCGAAGGGCTGGAAGAGGCCGATGTGGTCCTGGTGGGCGTATCCCGCACCTCCAAGACGCCGACCTCGATCTATCTTGCCAACCGCGGCATCCGAACTGCGAACGTTCCGCTGGTGCCGGGCATCGCGATTCCACATCAACTGGAAGCGCTGAAGAAGCCGCTGGTGGTCAGTCTTCATGCCAGCCCGGAGCGGCTGATCCAGGTACGGCAGAACCGGCTTTTGAGCATCGGCGTCGGCCCCGGCAACGACGACTATATCGATCGGCAATCCGTCACCGAAGAAGTCACCTTCGCGCGGCGCCTGAGCGTGAAGTATAATTGGGCGCTGCTCGATGTGACCCGCCGCTCGATCGAGGAAACCGCGGCGGCGGTGATGAAACTGTTCGCCGATCGGCAACGCCAGCGGCTTCTGGAATGACGATCTGGCGCGGAACGAAACCCCTGATCCTGGCGTCGCAAAGCCCTGCGCGGCAGGCGCTTCTCGCTAACGCCGGCATTGCTTTCGAGGCAATTCCAGCCGGGCTTGATGAGCTGGCAATTCAGCTTGCCTCCGCGCTGTCGGCGCCCGGAGAAATCGCAGCCCTGCTGGCGCGGGACAAGGCCTTGTTCGTGTCGGAGAAACACCCCGATCGATTTGTAGTGGGTGCAGATCAGACGCTGATACTCGGCGAGCGATTGTTCAGCAAGCCGGCCGGCCGTGCACAGGCCGCCGCGCAGTTGCGATCCCTCGCTGGGCAGGCCCATGAACTGCATTCGGCCGCTGCCGTTGCCCGCGACGGTGAGATATTATTCGAGCACGTTTCAATTGCGCGCATGACCATGCGGCCGCTCGATGACGCTGCAATTTCGGCCTATCTCGACGCAGCGGGAGAAGCCGTCACCAGCAGCGTCGGTGCCTATCAGCTTGAGGGCCTGGGGGTTCATTTGTTCGAACGCATCGAAGGCGATCATTTTACCATTCTGGGCCTGCCGCTGCTGCCATTGCTGAAGTTCCTGCGCAGTCAGGGGTTGCTGCAATGATCGTTCTTGGGCTGACCGGCTCGATCGGGATGGGAAAATCCACCACCGCAAAGCTGTTCGCGGAGGCGGGCGTGCCGGTCTATGATGCCGATGCGACCGTTCACCTGATCTATGAAGGTGAGGCCGTGCCCGCGATCGAAGCGGCGTTTCCCGGCAGCACCGCCGGCGGCAAGGTCGACCGCGCGCGGCTTTCAGCCCAGGTGGTGCATGATCCCGCGGCGATGAAGCGGCTGGAGCAGGTCGTGCACCCGATGCTGCGCGCCTATCACCAGAAATTCTTAAGCGACGCCGAGCAATCCGGTGCACCGGTCGCAGTGGTGGATGTGCCGCTGCTGTATGAAACCGGCGGCGAGAAGCGGGTCGATGCGGTGGTGGTGGTGACCACGACGCCGGAAATTCAGCGCGAGCGTATACTGGCACGCGACAACATGACGGCCGAAAAGCTCGACGCCATCCTGGCGCGGCAATTGCCCGATGCGGAAAAACGCAAACGCGCCGATTTCGTGGTGGATACGTCGCATGGACTGGATCCCGTGCGCGCACGAATCCGCGACATTCTCGAACAGGCTGTTAAAATGCCGCGGCGGCGACCCTGATTCGCTGGCTTATTGGCTACAGACTGATGCGCGAAATTATTCTCGATACCGAAACCACCGGCCTCGACCCGTTGCGGGGCGATCGGCTGGTTGAGATCGGCTGCGTCGAAATCTTCAACCGCATGCCGACCGGCCAGACGTTTCACCGTCACCTCAATCCCGAGCGCGACATGCCGGCCGAAGCTTTCGCCGTGCATGGTCTCTCCAGCATGTTCCTCGCCGACAAGCCGCTATTCGCCCATGTGGTCGAGGAGTTTCTCGAATTCATTGCGGACGCGCCGCTGGTGATTCACAACGCCTCGTTCGATATCGCTTTCATCAACGCCGAGCTTGACCGCATCAAGCGGCCGCCGATCGCGCGCGAGCGGCTGGTCGATACGCTGTTGCTGGCGCGGCGCAAGCATCCCGGCGTTTCGAACCGCCTCGATGATCTCTGCTCGCGCTATGCGATCGACAATTCCCGCCGCACCAAGCACGGCGCGCTGCTCGACGCGGAATTGCTGGCCGAGGTCTATATCGACCTGATCGGCGCCCGGCAGTCGCAACTGATCCTGGCGGCGGATATCCGGATTTCCCTGAATGACGGACCTGGCGATACGCCGCGGCGGCAGCGCCCGGTGCCACTCGCGCCGCGGGTTACGGAGGCAGATCGCGCGGCCCATTGGGATTTCGTCGCCACCCTTGGCGACAAGCCGGTCTGGCACGATTTCTTTTAAGTGGCGTAGCCTTGTCAGCTCGGCTTGGCCTGTGCCGCGGCCTGGGCTGCAGCCTGCCGCTCCATGTTCTGGCGGTACAGCCCGACAAAATCGACGGGATCGAGCATCAGCGGCGGGAACCCGCCATCGCGTACCGACGTCGCAATGATCTCCCGCGCGAACGGGAACAGCAGCCGCGGGCATTCGATCATGACCAGCGGGTGCAGGTTTTCCGGCGGCACGTTCAGGATACGGAACACGCCGGCATAGGACAGCTCGAAGCTGAACATCAGCTTGCCGCCGTTTTCAGCCTTGCCCTCAACCGAAAGCGTCACTTCGTATTCGTTTTCGGCGATATTATTGGCGCTGACGTTAATCTGGATATTGATCGCCGGTTGCTGCTGTTGCGGCGCCAGCGAGGTCGGCGCATTCGGATTCTCGAACGAGAGATCCTTGGTATATTGCGCCAGCACATTCAGCTGGGGAGGAGGGGCAGCTTCCGAAGGCGCGCCGTTGCCGTTGGTCATGAAGGTGTCTCCTGGAGCGGTTTCTAGCGAAGTGCGAGCGTTTGCGGCTGGATTCGCTCGAAGGGGCGGAAATGCCGTGTCGGGGCGAGTGGCTATCATAGCCCTGCGGTCTTCCACAAGGACGACCGCCGATCGGATTAACGGGACAGGCGGACGCCTAAGCCGCGGGAGGGCCGCAATTCTATGTTCCGCGCAACCTAAATTATTGAATAAGCGCGATTTCCAGGCAGGATCAAGTTTCCTCTCGACCGAAAAACGCGCTACAATTCGCCCAAAATCAGCGCCTATGATGCGGCGTTGGCCGTATTTCCGGCGAGCCCAACCTACCGTGCCAAAACGCGCCATTGGCTGGGCAAAGTTTCGTGCCTACATGGGTAAGGCCACTGGTGAAGTGACCTCTCCTGTTCTTCGGGGACGCTCTACCGCCGGGCCTTGGTCCGGCACCGACCAGAAAGCGAATGCGACGTGGATATTTACACCATCATCTTCCTGGCGCTGGCGGTCTTTATTTTCCTGCGTCTGCGCAATGTGCTGGGACAGCGCACCGGAAGCGAGCGGCCGCCCTATGACCGCGCGGCACGCGACGTCGTGCATGGCGCGCAGGACAATAATGTTGTGCCGATGCCGGGCACGGTCATCGATCAGGCGCCCCTGGCGCCGACGGCGGATGTCGTACCCCCGACGGACCGCTGGAAAGGCGTTGCCGAACCCGGCACGCCGCTGGCGCTTGGGCTCGATGCCATCGCGGCACAGGATTCCTCATTCGATCCGCGGCATTTCCTCAGCGGCGCGCGCAGCGCCTATGAGATGATCGTGCTGGC
>CAVPZO010000058.1:0-25096 GCA_963710045.1 uncultured Alphaproteobacteria bacterium
TAAGGGCGAACCCTGCGGTGCTGGAACGCTTTCTCGGCGTCTCCGGTGCTGCGGCACACTGAGTTGATGTCGTCATTCCGGGGCGCACGCGCTCTTGCGCGTGCGAACCCGGAATCCAGACAAGCATACCGTGCTGCTGGATTCCGGGTTCGCGCGAAGACGCGCGCCCCGGAATGACGTTAAGATTACTTATCAGGGAGTGAGACCATGCAACGAACCAAAGCCCCCTTCCGCGCCGATGAGGTCGGCAGCCTGTTGCGGCCGCCGCGCATCAAGGAAGCCCGCGCCAGGCTGGAGAAAGGCGAAATCTCCGCCGATGATCTGCGCAAGGTCGAGGACAGCGAAATCGAGAAGGTGGTGCACAAGCAGGCGCAGATCGGCTTGAAACTCGCCACCGACGGCGAATTCCGCCGTTCGTGGTGGCATTTTGACTTTCTCAAGCATCTCACGGGTTGCGAATTGTTTCATCCTGACGAGGGCATCCAGTTCGCAGGGGTGCAAACGCGCCACGACGCCATCCGCGTGATCGGCAAACTGGACTTCCCGGCTGATCACCCCATGCTGGATCATTTCCGCTTCCTGAAAAAGCACGCCGATATTGCGCATGTCACGCCGAAGATGACGATTCCATCGCCCGCGGTGCTGCATTTCCGCGGCGGCCGCAAGGCGATCTCGAAGCAGGTCTATCCCGACCTCGAGCCGTTCTTCGAGGATCTCGGCAAGACCTACCGCAAGGCCGTGAAGGCGTTTTACGACGCCGGCTGCCGCTATCTGCAGTTCGACGACACGGTATGGGCCTATCTCTGCTCGCAGGACGAACTGAAGAAAGCGCGCGAGCGCGGCGACGACCCGGACGGCCTGCAGGAAATCTACGCGCGCGTGATCAACTACGCGATCGCCGAGCGGCCTGCCGACATGATGATCACCACGCATGTCTGCCGCGGCAATTTCCGCTCCACCTGGATTTCATCCGGCGGTTACGAGCCGGTAGCCGAGACCATGCTGGCCGGCACCAATTACGACGGCTATTTCCTCGAATACGATTCCGACCGTGCCGGCGGCTTCGAACCCCTGCGGTATCTGCCCAGGGGCAACAAGATCGTAGTGGTCGGCGTCATCACCTCGAAATTCGGTGAGCTGGAAAACAAGGAAGATATCAAACGGCGATTGAACGAAGCCGCGAAATTCGCGCCATTGGAGCAGCTCGCGGTGTCGCCGCAATGCGGGTTTGCTTCGACGGAGGAGGGCAACATCCTGTCCGAGGAGGAGCAGTGGGCCAAACTGAAGCTGGCGGTGGACGTGGCCCAAGAGGTGTGGGGGAAGTAGGTCTCGTGTCCCGGGCGCGATGCAGCGCGCAGCGCTGCTTCGCAGAACCGGGACCCAGCTTCCAGCAAGCAAGACAAGCGGGACCCCGGCTCTGCAGCGCATCGCTACGCGAGAGCTACGCGCTGCGCTGCGTCCGGGGCACAGGGCCTCACTTCTCCGCCAGATAGACCTCGCCCAGCAGCGACGAATTCGACCACGGCACCTGTTTGCTCTTGGTCGCGGCGACGACTTCGGCGCGCACCCGCGTCAGCATCTGCTGCACTTCGAGCCCGGGCGTGCCGATGTGGCGCGACAGCGCCGCCGAGAACGGGCTGTTGGCGCCTTCGCCGTCCAGCGCGACCTGTCCCGGTGCTGTCGCAAATGCGATCAGCGTGCCGGCACCGAGCGTGCTGCCGGCAACGGGTGCTGCCGGCGGCGCCAGTCCGCCGGCTTCGATTCCACGGCTTGGGCCGGCTGAAGCAACCCGTTCGGCCATCGGATTGTTGCGGCAGGCGTCGAAGATCAGGATGTTGGTGCGGACCTGGTCGTCGAGGGCGGCGAGGATGGTGTCCATGTCGATCATGGTCTCGATCGGATTGATGCCCGGCTGCAGCCGCGCATCCACCGGCACCAAAAAATTGCGGCCATCGACCTGCACGCCGTGCCCGGCGAAATACAGCACCGCGGTCTGCGCATGCGCGGCATCGAGCAGGAAGTCGCGGGTGGTCTTCCGCATCGCCTCGCGGTCGAGATCG
Source organism: uncultured Alphaproteobacteria bacterium (assembly GCA_963710045.1). GTDB lineage: Bacteria > Pseudomonadota > Alphaproteobacteria > Rhizobiales > Xanthobacteraceae > Bradyrhizobium. Next base: position 2,061 of record CAVPZO010000058.1, read on the forward strand.
ATGCCTTCGGAGACGGCAAAGCCGAGATCGCGCAAATTCTTCGCGATCGCATGCGCGTCGTTGGGCGGATTGGGCAGCGCCTTGACATGGGCATAGGCGCCGTTGCCGATCACCAGCGCGACACGCTTGCCGCGGCTCGCCGTCGGGGAGGGCGTCGATGCTGGCGCGGCGGCCGGTGTTTGCTCCGGCGCTGCTTTGAGTGCCGGCGTTTGCTGCGCCGCCTGAGCAGGCGCGACTGCCTCCGACAACAGCGACAGCCGGACTTTTGCGGTGGCCTGGTTGGCCTTGCTGCCGGCGTCCGGCGCCACGCCTTCGAGCGTCGCGTTGTAGTCTTGTCTGGCGCGCGCGGTGTCGCCCTTCGCCTCGTAAGCGAGGGCGCGCTGAATGTAGGCGCCGATCAGCACGCTGCCCGGCGGCGTCATGATGTTGACGGGAGCCTTGGCCTTGGCGAGCCGGATCGCCTCGCTGGAATCGGCGATGGCGCGGTCGAGGTCGCCCTTGGCGCGCCAGATCACGGCGCGGTTGTTGTAGGGCGAGGGCAGCGCCGGATTGAGCCGGATCGCTTCGTTGATATCGGTAAGCGCACCGTCGAGATCGCCCAACGCCTGTTTGGTGGCGCCGCGGTTCTGATAGGTGTACGCGTCCTTCGGGCCGATCTTGATGGCCTGATCGTAGTCGGCAAGCGCTCTCGCATGGTCGCCTTTGCGCAGCCAGGCATTGCCGCGGTTGTGATAGACGATGCCGCTGGGCGGACCGATGCGCAGCGCGTCGTTGAAATCGGCGATCGCGATATCGTATTCGCCCTTGTCGAAATAGGCCGAGCCGCGAAGGTTGTAGAGCGTGACCCGGTCGCCGCGCAGCCGCAGCGCCTCGCTGGCGTCGGCGATCACCTGCGAATAATTGCCCTTCTTGTTCCAGCCGACCGCGCGCCAGAAATACACCGTCGCCAGCTTCTCTCCGGAAAACACCTTCAGCGCGATGATCTTGTTGCATGCGTCGATCTGCCTGTCGGCCGGCGTGCCCTCGCTGGTGCAGAGCGGCCCGAGTTCGCTGCGCTTTTGGGCGGATGCCGGAGAAGCAAAGAGCGCCGACCACGCGGCTGCGATCATCGTGCCCAACAGGATCGAACGGCGCATGAGTTCCCACGTAGCGATAGTTTGCGTTGACGGTTTGTTGCCGCGGTGGGTCTTATGGTTCAACGCGCCTTCGTCGTCACGCAAATATCGCTAGTGTCGGCGCTCATGGTATCAAATGACGGGATACTCAAGGTTGACAGCTGGACCAGGACAAAAAGCATTGTCAGGGGTCTCACGCCCCTCGCTATTCATATTCTTCCTGATTTTTAGCTGCGGCTGCGCGATCAATTCGTTTGGCTTGGGGTTTCCGGCTTACTGGCATTCCGACGAGGCTGACAAAGCACTTCAACTGCAGTCCGGCGTTTACAATTTTTATCACCCGCAACTTCTGCTGCACCTGACGTCGCTCTCGAACGCGGCTTTTGACATGGGCGATTCAATTCGCGGCATCGTCCTTTCCGGCCGCATTGTCTCAGTCGTTGCGACGTCCGTGGCCACCACCGCTTTTGCCGTGCTGGTCGCGCGCCGCTTCGGAACCGCTTTCGGAGTTGTAACAGCGGCACTGATCGGTTTGTCGCCGGCGGTTTTCACCAATGCTCACTTTTTCAAGGAGGACGCCACGTTGCTGATGGGAGTGAGCTTGACCATGCTCGCCCTGCAATTGGTGGAAGCCGAACCATCCCGGAAAAACATCGTCCTGCTGGGGCTGGCGGCCGGAATTGCGATGTCGGCCAAATACATTGGCGCCGTCATGCTTGTTCCTTGCGTCGCGATCCTGTTGGCCCGGCGCGTGCCATGGACGAACATCGCTTGCTGCATTCTCTGCGCCGCGGTGGTTTTCCTGTTGGTCAACAGCCCCGCAATCTTTGCGATGTACAGCTTTGCAAAAGGGGTTGCCGGCGAATTCGTGCACGCCATCACTGGACAGGACGGAATTTCCTGGGGGCCGGCGTCGTTGCGCACCCTGATCAATTTCTGGCACAGTTCGACGGCGGCGGTCCTTGCTCTGTGGATTTGCGGCATGGCGTTGCAGATGCGGCAGTCGCTCGACAAGCATCGGGATAAAAGCGGAACGCAATCCCGATTGCTGACCTTCGATGCTCTCGTTGTCGTCATGCCTCTGCTATTGCTGGCGCCGATTCAATTGTCGATGCTGCCGTCTCCGCGCTACGTTTTGCCGGCCAGCGCGCTGGCGGTGGTCGCCGCCGTGTGGACATGCGCGTCGGTGTTCAGGACCCAACAAGATCGGGCAATGCGATTCGTTCCGGTCGCATTGCTCGCGGCGGGTTGCGTCGCGACCTTGTGGTCGTTTTTGATGACGGCAAGTATTTTTGCCGACAACTCGCGCATGAGGCTGATGGCGTGGATTTCGCAATCGCTGCCGCCCGACGCCAGGATCGCGGCTGATTTCTTCAGCGGCTTGCCGACATCCGAGCGTTTTGGCATTGACCCGAAAATTCAACAGTTGCCGCAATTCGTGGCGGTTCCATTCTACCATCTCGGCTCGGCTGGATCGTTGGCCGCGCTTCGCGCGCAGGGCTTTACGCATATTGTATTGTCGAGCGGAAACTTTGGCCGCTTCTTTGACCCAACGGCCAAGGTCACCGGGGCAGCCGCTGTCGCGCAAAAGCATTTTTACGAAGAAGTCTTCGGCCGGTTGACACCCGTCCATGACGAGCCGCTTCGCAGCAATCTCGACTCCCAGCTGACGACGCGTCTTCTGGTGTACGACATCCGTTAGGCCGAGGCTCCTTGCCACCGGATCGCAACAGCGATCCGAACCCTCGCTGAAAGCAGGGCCGGGCCAAGGCCTCCCGGCATATCAATCGTGGGCAGATGATGGTACGACGCGTGCCGCGTCAGCCGCTGCCCACCAGCTTTGCCCATGAAAAACGACCAGATCCTGGCCCAAATCTCCGAGTTCTGCCGCCAGGCGGACATGGCCGAATCGACCTTCGGCCGCCGCGCGGTCAACGACGGCAAGCTGGTAGCCCGTCTGCGCGAGGGCAAACGCATCACCATCGACACGCTGGACCGGATTCAGGCCTTCATCGCAGCCTCGATGGGTGCCGTGCCGCCGCCGCGCGGGCTTCAGGTACCCCCGGAAAAGCGCGACCCCCGCGGCAATTTCCGGTTTTTCGAGAATCGGCAGAAATACCTGCTGTTTGTCCATACCTGCAGCGAAAAGCGGGTGATTGCCGAACGCGTGGCGCTGGAATTGTCCAGCATCCATCCGCGCCCCCCGGCGCTGAGGGTATTCGATGCCGGCGTCGGCGACGGCACCGTGCTGTCGCGGCTGATGCGGCTGATGCACGGCCGGTTCCCGCATATGCCGTTCTATATCGCCGGCAAGGAACTCAGCCTGGAGGACGTTCGCCTCACCCTGGACAAGGTGCCGGACCGGCTGTTCGAGCATCCGGCGACGGTATTCGTGCTCACCAACATGTATTACGCCGAGGCGCCATGGCTGACGCCGGTCTCGCCGGCCGCGGCATCCGGCATGATCTGGCGCGAAGTGGCGCTGCAGGGGGCCTCATCCGGCGAATTCGAGGCCCAGATCGCCGAATTAGGGCCCTTTCTGGCGGAAAACTGGCGCGCCAATGTCAGCCCGCGCTCGGGCATGCCGATCTATGAGCGCCCGGTGGCCTTGGTGCTGTACCGCGGGGACCACCGGTTCCTGCTCGACCAGATCATCCCCCGCGCCGGGCGCACCGAGGCCAATTTCGACCTGATCGTGGCCTCGCAGCCCTATCGGGCCAAATCCTCGGTCAATTTCCGGGCCAAACGCATCATCGCGCCGCTGGCCCGGGCGCTGCGGGCCGGGGGCCGCCTGATAGGCATTCACTCCCACGGCGAGGACCCCGGCCTGGAGATCATTCAGGCGGTGTGGCCCGGAGAAAACCCTTTCGCCGTGAGCCGTCATGAGCTATTGCGCGCAGTGAAATATGAGCTTGGTTCGGCCGGGCGCGACCTTAACTTTAACGCCTATGCCGATAACCGCTCGATCTTTCGCTATGATATGGAAGCGCTGCCAAATGAGGTCACCGGATCGATCGGAACCTCGACGGCGTTTGCGGCATGGAACGCGGCGGTGTATGTCGCCCAGATCGAAGACGACCGGTTGACGGAAATGACGCAAGACGGCCGGTATCTCGATGCGACACGCGACGTTCTGCGCAAGCACAACGGGCTGTGGTTTTACGACGAATCCTACGTCATCTCGCGCCGTCGCGACTGACATTCCAGGACAAACTTTACGAAAGGACCGCCTGATCGAGGCGGATAAGGGGTTGCTTGATGCGCGGGTCTTATCTGTTCACCAGTGAATCGGTTTCCGAGGGTCATCCGGACAAGGTGTGCGACCGGATTTCCGACGAGATCGTCGATCTGTTTTTTCGCGAAGGCCCGAAGGCGGGCATCGATCCCTGGGCGATCCGCGCCGCCTGCGAGACGCTGGCCACCACCAACAAGGTGGTGATCGCCGGCGAGACCCGCGGGCCGGCCTCGGTGGACAACGAACAGATAGAGGGTGTGGTTCGCGCGGCCATCAAGGATATCGGCTACGAGCAGCCCGGCTTCCACTGGAACACCTGTGACATCGAAATCCTGCTGCATCCGCAGTCGGCCGACATCGCGCAGGGCGTCGATGCGCTGCAGCCCGGCGACAACAAGGAAGAGGGCGCCGGCGACCAGGGCATCATGTTCGGCTACGCCACCAATGAGACGCCGGAACTGATGCCGGCGCCGATCCACTACGCGCACAAGATCTTGCGGCTGATCTCGGAAGCGCGGCATGCCGGCGTCGAGAAGGTGCTGGGACCGGACTCCAAGAGCCAGGTCACCGTGCAATACGAGAACGGCAAGCCGGTCGGGGTGCGCGAGATCGTGGTGTCGCACCAGCATCTGGTCGAGGACATGACCTCGAACCAGGTGCGCGAGCGGGTCGAGCCCTATGTGCGCCAGGCGCTGCCCGAGGGCTGGATCGGCGACAAGACCATCTGGCACATCAATCCCACCGGCAAATTCTTCATCGGCGGCCCCGACGGCAACTCAGGTTTGACCGGCCGCAAGATCATCGTCGACACCTATGGCGGTGCCGCCCCGCATGGCGGCGGCGCCTTCTCCGGCAAGGACCCGACCAAGGTGGATCGTTCGGCCGCCTATGCCGCGCGCTACCTCGCCAAGAACATCGTAGCCGCCGGCCTCGCCGGCCGCTGCACGCTGCAGCTTGCCTACGCGATCGGCGTGGCGCGGCCGCTGTCGATCTATATCGATACCCACGGCACCGGTGAGGTGCCTGAGGACAAGCTCGAGAAGGCGGTGGCGGAAGCCATGGATCTGACGCCGCGCGGCATCCGCACCCATCTCGATCTCAACCGGCCGATCTACGCCCGCACCTCGTCCTACGGCCATTTCGGCCGCACCCCGGACAATGAGGGCGGCTTCTCGTGGGAAAAGACCGATCTCGCCGAGGCGCTGAAGCGCGCGGTGTAATGGACCAAAGAACTTGAGCAGGCTGCGACACATTTAAGCCGTCATGGCCGGGCTTGTCCCGGCCATCCACGTCTTCGTTTCGTGGCCAAGACGTGGATGCCCGGCACAAGGCCGGGCATGACGAGGAAATCAGGAAAGATCACATGACAACCGCCACCGCCAAGAAGCCAGCCTTCACCGACTACATCGTCGCCGACATCTCGCTCGCCGAATTCGGCCGCAAGGAACTCTCGCTCGCCGAGACCGAGATGCCGGGCCTGATGGCGACCCGCGAGGAATACGGCCCGCAGCAGCCGCTGAAAGGCGCGCGCATCGCAGGCTCGCTGCACATGACGATCCAGACTGGCGTGCTGATCGAGACCCTGGTCGCGCTCGGCGCCGACGTCCGCTGGGTTTCGTGCAATATCTATTCGACGCAGGACCACGCCGCGGCCGCGATCGCGGCGGCGGGCGTTCCGGTGTTCGCCATCAAGGGCGAGAGTCTGAAGGACTACTGGGACTACACCGCCAGGATGTTCGACTGGCACGGCGGCGGTTTCCCGAACATGATCCTCGATGACGGCGGCGATGCCACGATGTACGTCCATCTCGGCCTGCGCGCCGAAAACGGCGACACCGCGTTCCTCGACAAACCAAACTCCGAGGAAGAGGAAGTGTTCTTCGCGCTGCTCAAGAAGCAGTTGAAGGAAAAGCCGAAGGGCTACTTCGCCGAAATGGCCAAGAGCATCAAGGGCGTTTCGGAAGAGACCACCACCGGCGTGCATCGCCTGTACGACATGCAGAAGGCGGGCAAGCTGCTGTGGCCTGCCATAAACGTCAACGACAGCGTGACAAAATCGAAGTTCGACAACCTCTATGGCTGCCGCGAGTCGCTGGTCGACGGCATCCGCCGCGGCACCGACGTGATGATGTCCGGCAAGGTGGCGATGGTCGCGGGCTTCGGCGACGTCGGCAAAGGGTCAGCCGCGTCGCTGCGTCAGGCCGGCTGCCGCGTGATGGTCTCCGAAGTCGACCCGATCTGCGCGCTGCAGGCGGCGATGGAAGGTTATGAAGTCACCACCATGGAAGACGCCGCCCCCCGCGCCGACATCTTCGTCACCGCCACCGGCAACAAGGACATCATCACCATCGAGCACATGCGCGCGATGAAGGACCGCGCCATCGTCTGCAACATCGGCCATTTCGACAACGAGATCCAGATCGCGCACCTGAAGAACCTGAAGTGGAACAACATCAAGCCGCAGGTCGACGAGATCGAATTCCCCGACGGCAAGCGCATGATCCTGCTGTCGGAAGGCCGTCTGGTGAACCTCGGCAACGCCATGGGTCATCCAAGCTTTGTGATGTCGGCCTCCTTCACCAACCAGACGCTGGCGCAGATCGAACTATTCGCCAACAACAAGGGCGGCAAATACGAAAAGAAGGTCTACGTGCTGCCGAAGTCGCTCGATGAAAAAGTGGCGCGGCTGCATCTGGCCAAGATCGGCGTGAAGCTGACGGAGCTGCGCAAGGACCAGGCGGAGTACATCGGCGTCAGCGAGCAGGGGCCGTTCAAGCCGGATCACTACCGGTATTAGTCGTCAGGCGTTTCAATCGCAGGCGCGTGTTAGCGGCCTCCCCCATCGGGGAGGCCGCCTTTTTTTCGGGCACGACACTTCATCAGCCCGGGCGCGCGCCCCCCATCGTCACGCGCCGGCAGCCGGCCACGACAAACTGCATAAAAGTTACATAATTGACTAAACGCACAAGTTGTGCACGTAATTCTTTGCCGATCAGGCGACTACAGTTGCAACACCCGCGATTAGCGCCGGCCCGTTATTGCAGTGCCGGCGGTTCTGACTTTTCAACGGCTAGATTTTTATCCCCAGCCACGGAGGAACGTCATGGCATCGACCCCGAAAACTCCAAAGAAACGCGTAGCGAAGAAGAAGGCGGCCGACAAGCAGGTCGAAAAGAAAATCGAGATCAAGGATCTCAAGGAGCCGGTCAAGGAGGACATCAAGGACCGTACCAAGGATCACAAGGAAAAACCCGAGGTCAAGGAACACAAGATCGAGATCAAGGAGGCCAAGAACGAGAAGATCGAGGCCAAGGAGCACAAGAACGAGAAGGCCGAGATCAAGGAAAAGCCCGAAATCAAGGAGCACGGCAAGGTCGAGAAGAGCGAATTCAAGGACCACAAGATCGAGAAGCTCGAGAAGGAGCACGGCAAGGAAGGCGGCAAGATCGAGAGCAAGGAACACCTGAAGATCGAGATCAAGGAGCAGCTCAAGGAGCACTTCAAGGACGTGATCGACAAGCTGACGCCGGAGAATGCCAAGGATCTGGTCGAGAACCCCGTAACGCCGATCGACACCGGCGATCCGGCCATCACGGCCGGCCTTGCGCAGCGCATCGCCAACCTGGAAGGCCAGCTTGCGACCTTCATCTCCAACGCCAACCGGCCTGATCTGAGCACCGGCGCGCTCAAGAACGAGGCCGACCAGGCCGCCAAGAAGAAGAAGCCGAAATAGCCGAAGCGGCTTTTAGTTTCCGCGATGCATGGAGCGGCGAGCCGGGAGGCTGCGCCGCTCCATCGTTTCCTTTCATGATGTGGATACGTTGGAATGTGGCTTGTGTTGTGCGACGCCGGCGACGCGCCGGCGTTCTGGGCCTTTCAGGAAATGCGAAACCGCGGCGTCGCGCCGCTTGAACTGCTCAGCGCCGACGATCTGGCGCTGGCCGATAGCTGGGAGCACCGGATCGGCAAGGGTGGCGCCAGCATCCGGTTTCGCGCCGGCGCGCTGGAAGTTGACGGCGAACGGCTGCGGGGAGTTCTCAACCGGCTCTATACCGTCCCGGTGCCGCACTGGCAGTCGAGGGAAAAAGCCGATCGCGATTATGTGCAGCAGGAACTGGTCGCGCTGTTTCTCAGCTGGCTCCATGCGCTGCCTTGCCCGGTGATCAACCGGCCGACGCCGCAGGGTCTGTCGGGACAATGGCGCTGTGAATCGGAATGGGTATGGCTCGCCTGCCAGGCCGGCCTTGCGGTGGCGCCGTATCGGCAGTCCGCGCGCGATCGCATCGACGAGATGAAGGGCGAACGGCGGCTCATTCCCGCCGGTGCTCCGGTGCAAACCGTCATCGTCGCAGGCGACGCTGCGACTGGTGCCGCAGCCCCGTTGCCGGTGACCGCGGCATGCAGGCGCCTCGCCGCCATCGCCGGTACGGAGCTGCTCGGCGTGGACTTCATCGCCGGCGCTGCCGGGCCCTGGACCTTTGCCGGCGCCAGTCCGATGCCGTTTTTGACGCTGGGCGGCCAGCCGCTGATTGAGATGCTATGCGAGCGGCTGGCGATGCCGCGGGTGGCCGCATGATCCTGCTCTGCGGCATACCATCGGAGCCGCCGCTGGCGCGCGTGATCGACGCGCTGGAGCGGATGAAGACACGCTATGTGGTGTTCAATCAGCGCCAGTCCGCCACCACCGACATGGCGTTCGAGATCGGCGCCAGCGGCGTATCGGGTTTTATCGAACTACATGACAAACGCCATCGGTTGGCGCGGATCACCGGCGTCTATACCCGCCTGATGGACTTCCGCGTACTGCCGGAACTGAAGGATGTGCCGGAAAGCTCCGAACCGTTCCGCCACTGCGCCGCGCTGCACGACACGCTGACGCGCTGGTGCGAAATCAGTCCGGCGCGAATCGTCAACCGGATGGCGCCGATGGGATCGAACTCGTCCAAGCCGTACCAGGCGCAATTGATCCAGGCCTACGGCTTCGAGGTCCCCGAAACTTTGATCACCAACGATCCCGGCCCGGTGCTGGAATTCCGCGCGCGGCACAGGCGCATCATCTATAAATCCGCCAGCGGGATAAGGTCGATCGTGCAGATGTTCGGCGACGCGGACGTGCCGCGGCTTGCCGAACTGAAATGGTGCCCGACCCAGTTCCAGCAATATGTCGAGGGCGTCGACGTTCGCGTCCATGTTGTCGGCACGCAGGTGTTTGCCACCCGCATCGAATCTGCGGCGACCGATTATCGATACGCCAGCGCCCAGGTGGGGGAAGCCGCCGATCTCACCGCCACCGAGCTGTCCGATGCCGTTGCCGACAAATGCATCCGGCTGACAAAAGGCCTGGGACTGGCCTTCGCCGGAATCGATTTGAAGTTCGCGCCCGACGGCCGCGTGTTCTGCTTCGAGGTCAACCCCTCGCCGGGATACAGCTACTTCGAGGCCAATACCGGCCAGCCGATCGCCCGCGCGGTCGCGCGCTATCTTGCGGGAAAGGCGTGACAGTGCCGCGCACGCGGTGCCACTCGCGGGTTCGTCAGATAGCAAGACGCCGGCCAGTTGGCCGGCGTTTTGTCGTTAACTGCCGCGCTTTTCGGTTTCTTATGTGACGGGGATGTCGCGCGGCTCCGAGGCCTGCCCGTCGGCGCCGGAATTCCTGATGATGAGCTTGAGTGTTTGCGGCGTGGCAATATCCTTGTCTTCCAATGCCACCGTTACTCTCGTGGCGTCGCCGGGTGTGACCGGGCGGGCTTCGCCGCCGATGGTCGCCGTGCAGCCGGCCTGAAAACCCTGACCGATGACGACCAGCGACTTCGGACCAGCCGACGTCAATCCCGGCGGGTTGGTTGAGGAAATAACGGGTTTTACCGGGGCGTGTACCTTGACCTTGACGTCGGCCTCAAACCTGTCCTTGTTTGGGTTGGTGATGACGAGCTTAAGCGTACCTTCGGTTTCCACGTCCTCGTCGAGGATTGTGACCGTGCCTTCGGTCTCACTTAAGGCGGCGAAGTCCCGCTTCTTGCCGTTGATCGTGGCTTTGGTGCCGCCTTTTTGAAACCCGGTGCCGGTGACGGTCACATCTTCGCGCTTGCCCTTGGTCAGCGTGGGCGGCACGATCTTGAGCGGCTTGCTCGAACCGAGCGCACCTTCCCGCTCCGAGTTCTTCGTGAACACCACGTCGAACACCGCGGCCAGCTTGTCGGTTGCCTGTTTCGAGAACATCCCGGCCAATGCCGAAAAGGCGGCGATACTATACGGATTTAGTGCAGCCGTAGCGTCAGGGGCATTTGCATTGCTGGGGGCCTGGGCGGTCGGAATCAGCAGGCCGCCTCGAATGATAAAATAGAACAAGACCGCAAGCGCCATTCCGATGGGAATCCGCAGCACCAAGAACCATATCCAGTTGGTGCTGAGCTCGCGGTTTCCGACATAATCGCCGAACGACGTCCAGGTATGCGTAAGGCTTCCCAATGCTCCGGCCACCATGACCAGAAACAGCATATGCCGATCGGGTGCCCAGTGACACCATATGCCGAAAATGTTGAAGACCTTGAACGTGGTGGGTTTGCCTGCCACGAACTCTTGTACAGGCCAGGCGGTAATCAGCAGGTAGAAAAGGAAAAGCGCGACAAGCAGGTAGCAGATTCCCATCAAGTTGATGGCTGTGTTCGATGCGGGATTAATTACCGGATCCCGCGGCGCAGCCGCTTGCGGAGTGCCAGCGTCGGTTTGATTACTCATTACGCCCTCAATGAATTTAGCCCCGCAGGCGATCATGACCCCGCAGCCGGCATTCGTAGGAAATCAGACCTATGGTAGTATTCGTTTTTAGTGCAATCAACATCATTGTCGCATCAAAGTGGCGCGGCTGCAATGTTAACACGATCTTGGTTAAAGCCGGCGCGACCCGTACCAGGATGCAGGGGCCGTGGTGTTGTCGGTTGATTTTCCTTCGTCTTGCGCGCTAATCAGCCCATGGAAACCACCGCACCAAACCAACATTTCGACGTTCTGATCGTCGGCGCCGGCCTCTCCGGCGTCGGCGCGGGCTATCACCTGCAGCAGAACTGCCCGGGCAAGACCTACGCGATCCTCGAGGGCCGCGACTGCATCGGCGGGACCTGGGATCTGTTTCGCTATCCCGGCGTGCGCTCCGACTCGGACATGTTTACGCTGGGCTATTCGTTCCGGCCGTGGACCGAGCCGAAGGCGATCGCCGACGGGCCACGGATCCTGAACTACGTCCGCGAGACCGCTGCCGACAACGGCATCGACAAGAAAATTCGCTTCCATCATCGCGTCAAGCGCGCGTCATGGTCGTCGGCGGAGTCGCGCTGGACGGTGGAAGCCGAGCGCGGCGGGCAGGGCGAGGCGCCGCCCCAGTCCGTGCGCTTCACCTGCAGTTTCCTGTTCATGTGCTCGGGTTACTACAATTACGCGGGCGGCTATCGGCCGGAATTTCCCGGCGAGCAGAATTTTGCCGGCCGCATCGTGCATCCGCAAGCCTGGCCCGACGATCTCGACTACGCGGGCAAACGCGTGGTGGTGATCGGCTCCGGCGCCACCGCGGTGACGCTGGTGCCGGAGATGGCGAAGCAGGCTGCGCATGTCACCATGCTGCAGCGCTCGCCGACCTGGGTGGTGGCGCGCCCCGCCGAGGATGCGCTGGCGAACAAGCTGCGCGCAAAACTGTCGCCGAAACTGGCCTATCACCTGATCCGCTGGCGCAACGTGCTGTTGGGGATGTATTTCTTCCAGCTGTGCCGGCGCAAGCCCGCGCGCGCCAGGGAATTGATCCTCGGCGGCGTCAAGCTCGCGATGGGGCCGGACTACGACATCGCTACCCATTTCACGCCGCGCTACAATCCGTGGGAGCAGCGGCTATGCCTGGTGCCCGACGGCGATCTGTTCAGGTCGCTCAAGCACGGTAAAGCGTCGGTGGTGACCAGCACCATCGACAGCTTCACCGAAAAAGGTATCCGGCTGAAGGACGGCAGCGAGCTTGAGGCCGACATCGTCGTCACCGCGACCGGGCTCAATCTGCAGGTGCTCGGCGGCCTCGAGGTCAACGTCGACGGCCGCACGGTCGATTTTGCGCGGACGCTGAACTACAAGGGCATGATGTATTCCGACGTGCCGAACATGGCGTCCGCGCTGGGTTACACCAACGCGTCGTGGACGCTGAAATGCGACCTCACCTGCGAATATGTCTGCCGGCTGATCAACTACATGGACCGGCACGGCTACAAGCAGTGCGTGCCGCGCAACGTCGATCCGTCGATCACCGAATTGCCGTCGCTGGATTTCTCTTCCGGCTATGTGCAGCGCTCGATCGCGAAGCTGCCGAAGCAGGGCTCGAAGCGGCCGTGGCGGCTGTACCAGAACTACGCGCTCGACATCGTCACGCTGCGTTACGGCAAGGTCGACGACGGCGTGATGCAGTATTCGTGAGAGGCATAGTGCCTGTCTTTGAGGCAGGTCTGCGTCATCTTGAGTCATCGCATTCGCCTGTGTATCAGCCATCATGGCGCAACGGTTAATGCCGCGTTAAGCGCCAGGTGCGACGCTTCAAGTCGCCGGATCAGTCAATCACGGGGGAAGCTCATGGATGCCCAGCGGATTGCCGTCGATGCCATCGTTGTTCTGACCGGCTGCGACCGCGATGAGGTCGCGGCCTTCATCCGCCGGCTGTATCTGTCCGGCGTGAAGGACCCGAAGCGCCTGACCTTCAAGGGTTTGCAGGCGGTACGGGGCTGAGGCTCCGCCCTCATCCTGAGGAGCCGCGCGCTTGCGCGGCGTCTCGAGGCACGGCAGCAGGCGCTCATGGCCCATCCTTCGAGACGCGGCCAAGAGGCCGCTCCTCAGGATCAGGATAAAATATTTTGGGAACCTAAAAATTCCTATTGACGGCATTCCTATAGGAACATATCATGAACAAGTCCTGTCCGAATGAAGGGCCGCTTTCTAAAGGCGATCCTTCGGCGACAGAGCGAAAGCTGGCCGGACCGGGGCGCCCCGGAACGGTCGATGGTCTGGTGGTTGGTGGAGCGCCGGGAGGCGCTGCGCCTAGCCTTGGGCGCGCGCGGTGCCTTGCCGCGCGAGGTGGGTACGTTAATCCCGCCTCAAGGGGTGCCCGCTGGTGCCCTGGCGCCTCCCGCCGCTCCATCGCCTCGCGCGGTTCGCGAGGGACTGGCAAACCTCGGACGCATCGCGCCGCGAGAATGCAGAGGTGTGGCTGTTTGAATCGTCGAAGCGAGGCGCTTCTTAACCTCGCCCCGCTCTTTCGCGGGGAGAGGTCGGCGCGTAGCGCCGGGTGAGGGGCCAGGCACTGCGCTGCCAAATCGAAGACCTATCGGGTCGAAAGGTCTGCAACTCAACAAGCACGACCCGAGAGTCCGTCGATTGTATTTATCGCAGTGCCTCGCCCCTCACCCGAAGCCTTCGCTGCGCTACGGCTTCGACCTCTCCCCGCAAGGGCGGGGCGAGGTTAGAGAGCGAGGCGCTGCGGTATCGGGAAACGCTGCGGCGAAATTTGCTTACGCCGCAGCCGCGATCGACTTCAGGAACCCGTCGATCTCGGCTTGCAGGCTCGTCGTCGAGTCCGACAATTGTTTCGCCGACGACAGCAACTGGCTTGATGCCGCGCCGGTCTGGTTGGCGCCGTGGCTGACTTCGGCGATGGTGCCGGCGACCTGCGAGGTGCCGGCGGCGGTGCGCTGGATGTTGCCGGAAATTTCCTGCGTCGCCGCACCCTGTTCCTCGATCGCAGCTGAAATCGCGGTGGTGATCTCGGAAATCTTGCCGATGGTCGAAGAAATCATCTTGATCGAGCCGACCGCTTCCTGGGTCGCGGTCTGCATGCCCGCGATCTGGATGCCGATCTCGTCGGTGGCCTTCGCGGTTTGCGCGGCCAGCGCCTTGACCTCCTGGGCGACCACGGCGAATCCGCGCCCCGCTTCGCCCGCGCGCGCGGCTTCGATGGTGGCGTTAAGCGCGAGCAGGTTGGTCTGCTCGGCGACCGAGGTGATCAGTTTTATGACGTCGCCGATGCGGTTGGCGGCCTGCGACAGCGCGTTGATGCGGGAGTCGGTTTCATCCGCCTGGCTCACGGCGCTGGCGGCGATGCGGTTGGATTCCTGGACCTGCTGGGAAATCTCGCGCACCGAAATCGCCAGCTCCTCGGTGGCCGACGCCACCGACTGCACGTTGTTGGAAGCGTCTTCGGAAGCGTTGGCGACCACGGTAGCCAGCCGCGTGGTATTGCCGGCGTTGTCGCTGAGCGCACGCGCGGTGTTTTCCAGTTCGCTCGATGCCGTCGACAGCGAGGTAATGATGGTGCGGAAGCGGTTGCTGGCCTCCGCGATGGCGTCCTTGCGAAGCTGGCGGTTGGAGCCGAAATAGGTGGCGACGATGGTCTCGGTGTCCATCATGTTGGCCTTGGCGATGGCGTTCAGCATCGCCGCCTTCTTGTCCCGCGCGGCTTGCGCACCGAAGCGCGGCATTTCGACCTCGCCCTCGACCGCCTTCATCAGCTGTTCGGCGATGAACATCAGCCGGCAGCCGACATACCATTGCGGCGCCACGCCGGCGCGATAATTGAGGTCGCAAAACCGCGCCGCGGAGGCCTGGTAATCGGCGCCGAAATTTCCGGAGGCGATCAGGTCCCAGTGCTGCAGCTGCAGGCGGATCGCCTCCTGCATCACGCCGTCCTTGAACACGCCGGACGCCGGCTCGTAATGCCTGACCTTGTCATAAAACCGCGCCAGGATGCCGGGCAGGGCTTTGGCGAAAAACGGCCGCATCTCGCGCAAAGCTGCCCGCATCGGCTCGTCGATCTGAAGCAGTTCGAGGCGGACGGCGTTCCAGTCGAGGGTCATGAGCGGCGGCTCCGGCGCAGGGATTGTGGCGGCTCCGCTCATTTAATGGAGGTATGGTTAACGGATTGCGAATTTCCTAACCTCGCCCCGTTCTTCGCGGGGAGAGGTCGGCGCGCAGCGCCGGGTGAGGGGCGAGGCATTGCGCTTCCGCAATCACAAACCTCTCGGGTCGGAAGGGTCCGGCCCGAAAATCCTTCGATTGTATCCGGCGCAGTGCCTGGCCCCTCACCCGAAGCCTCCGCTTCGCTCGGCTTCGACCTCTCCCCGCAAAAGAGCGGGGAGAGGTAAAAACTACTCCGGCTTGCCGATCGTCACCTTCAGCGTACCGATGCCGTCGACGCCGCACTCGATCTTGTCGCCGGGCGACAGTGCCGCGACGCCGGCGGGGGTGCCGGTCATGATGATGTCGCCGGCGCCGAGCGAGACCTGCTGCGACAATTGCCAGATGATCTCCGGCACGCTCCAGATCAGTTCGGTGAGGTCGCCCGTCTGCCGTTCGGTGCCGTTGACCGAGAGCCAGATCCTGCCCTTTGCCGGGTGGCCGATCCTGGAGGCCGGCTGCAGCGCGCCGCAGGGCGCAGAATGATCGAAGGATTTGCCGATTTCCCAGGGCCGCTCCTTCTTGCGCGAGGCCTGCTGCAGGTCGCGGCGGGTGAGGTCGATGCCGACGCCATAGCCCCAGACGTGGTCGAGCGCCTTGTCGGCCGGAATGTTGAGGCCGCCGCTCTTCATCGCCACGATCAGTTCGACCTCGTGGTGCAGGTCCTTGGTCAGCGGCGGATAGGGAATGGTGGCGCCGTCAGGTTCGATCATGTCGGCATGCTTGGCAAAGAAGAACGGCGGCGCCCGCTCGTCATTGCCCATCTCGCGGATGTGCTCGAGATAGTTGCGCCCGACGCACCAGATGCGGCGGACCGGAAAAGTCTTGGTGTCGCCGGCAACAGCGATCGCGGCTTGCGGAGGGGCGGGAATGACGAACGAAGCGCTCATGAATTTTCTCAGGTTGAGGAGGAGGGATGGTTGTTCGGTCGAAACCTTAAGCTGTCGCGCTGATCGGTGCCAGCGTGACTGGTCCGGCATCGCGGTGTTGCAGGCGGAAGAACGAGGCGTAGCGGCCGCCGCGGCGCAGCAGATCGTCATGGCGGCCGCGCTCGACGATCTCGCCGCCCTCGACCACCAGGATGGCGTCGGCATGCATGATGGTATGCAGACGGTGGGCGATGACGATGGTGGTGCGGTTCTGGCAGAGGTGTTCGATCGCCTCCTGAACCTGCTTTTCGGATTCCGAATCCAGCGCCGCGGTGGCCTCGTCGAGCAGGATGACCGGCGCGTTCTTCACCAGTGCGCGGGCAATGGCGACGCGCTGGCGCTGCCCGCCCGACAATTGCGTGCCGTGTTCGCCGACCGGGGTGTCGTAACCGAGCGGAAAGCCCATGATGAACTCGTGCGCGCAAGCCGCTTTCGCCGCGGCAACGATCTCGGCTTCCGAGGCGCCGACCTTGCCGAATGCGATGTTCTCGCGAATGGTGTCGCGGAACAGGTAGACGTCCTGCCCGACATAGGCGGTCTGCTGCCGCAGCGAACGGCGCGACACGCCGGAAATCGCCTGGCCGTCGATCAGCACGTCGCCCTCGGTCACCTCATAGAGCCGCAGCAGCAGCGCCAGCACGGTCGACTTTCCGCCGCCGGACGGACCGACAAGGGCGGTGACCTTGCCGGGCTCGGCCATAAAACTCATGCGGTTGAGCACCGGCTCGTTGGGCCGGTAGGCGAAGGTCACGTCGCGGAATTCGACCCGCGCGTCGGTCAGTTTCAGCGTAGGCTTGTCACCGTCGTCGGGTTCGCTGGCGGGACTGTCGACGATCTCCAGCAGTTTTCGCGCGCCGATCAGGCTGGAGTTCAGTTCGATATTGAGCCGCGCCAGACGTTTTGCGGGTTCATAGGCCAGCAGGAACGCGGTCAGGAACGAAAAGAACTGCCCCGGCGTCGCACCCATCGCGACCACGCGATAGCCGCCATACATCAGTCCGGCCGCGATCGCGAAACCGCCGAGCGTCTCCATCAGCGGGCTGGCGCGGTTGGAAACCCGCGCCATCTTGTTGGCGTTGCGCTCGACCGCGTCGATGCTGGCGCCGATGCGCTCGCGCATGGTCTGTTCCAGCGTGAAGGCCTTGACGGTGCGGATGCCCTGCAGCGATTCCTGCATGGTCTCCATGATGTCGGCGGTGCCGGTGAACTGGTTATGCGCCAGCCCCTTGATGCGCTTTACCAGCTTGCGCAGCACCAGCATCGCCGGCGGCGCCACCAGGAAGCCGAGCAGCGCCATATATGGATCCTGCATCAGCATCACGCAGACCAGCGCGATCAGCGACAGCACGTCGCGTCCAACCGCATTGATCAGCAGATTGAGGACCTGCGTCACCGAAGTTGCGCCCGCGGTCAGCCGCGCGAGAAACTCGGACGAGTGACGTTCCGAAAAGAAGCCGACGCTTTCGGTCATCAGCTTGGAAAACAGCCGGCGCTGGTTGTTGGCGAGGATGGCGTTGCTGATCTGCGACAGGATGACGGAATGGCCGTAGGTCGCCGCCCCCTTGAGGGTGAACACCGCGATGGTGATCAGCGACAGGATGGCGATGCCGCGCACATTCTTGTCGACATAGGCCTGGTTGATGACTTCGCCGAGCAGATAGGCCGAGCCCGCCGTCGCCGCCGCCGAAACCGCCATCAGGAAGAACGCCAGCAGGTAGCGCCGCCAATAGGCCGCGCCCTGTTCCATCACCAGGCGGCGGATCAGGATCGCCGCGCCATAGGGATCGTCGGTGATTTTACGTGGAAGTTCGGTCATCCGCGTTCCATGGACGGCGCCGGGCACACATTACCCGCGCGGCAGGGTTGCCCGCAATGGAGGGGATTTTCAAGCCAAATTAGGGGCTTGCGCCCCAATGAGATCAGGCCGAGGCGGCCTGCCGTTCGACGCCGTGGCGCTCCCTGACCAGCCTCTCTTCCCATGCCAGCGCGTGGGCGGCGATGGTTTCGAGATCGGCGTATTGCGGCGTCCAGTCCAGCGTTGAGGCGATGCGCCTGGTGTCCGCGATCATGGTCATGATGTCGCCGGGCCGGCGCGGGGCAGTCTGGACCGCGAAATTGCGCCCCGACACGCGGCGCACGGCCTCGATGGTTTCCAGCACCGAATAGCCGCGGCCATAGCCGCAATTCAGCGTGGTGGATTGGCCACCGTCGCGCAGATACGATAATGCCGCGCGATGCGCCTGCGCGAGATCGCTGACGTGGATGAAATCCCGCACGCAGCTTCCGTCCGGCGTCGGATAATCGGTGCCGAATACGTCGATCTTGGCGCGCTGGCCGGTTGCGGCTTCGACAGCGATCTTCAGCAGATGGGTGGCACCCGCGGTGGCTAGCCCGATACGCGCATGCGGATCGGCGCCCGCGACATTGAAATAGCGCAGCACCACGTAGTTCATGCCGTGCGCGGCGGCGACGTCATGCAGCATGATTTCGGTCATCAGTTTCGATGAACCGTAGGGCGACAACGGCCGCGTCGGTGCGTCCTCGGTCACGGGCATCCGCTCCGGATTGCCGTACACCGCGGCGGTCGATGAAAAGATGAAACGGTTGACGCCGCACTTCACCGCGGCGTTGAGCAGACTGCGCGTGGTCATGGTGTTGTTGCGGTAATAGGCAAGGGGATCGCGCATCGAATCCGGCACCACCACCGAGCCCGCGAAATGGACGATGCTCTCGACGCCATGCGCCGCGATCACGCCCTCGACCAGATTCTCGTCCCCGGCATCGCCGATGAACAACGGCACGCCTTCGGGCAGCGACGTGGAAAAGCCGGTCGACAGATTGTCGATCACGACAACGCTTTCGCCGGCTTCCGCCAGCGCCAGAACCATGTGACTTCCGATATAGCCTGCGCCGCCGGTGACAAGCACGGTCATGAGATCACCCATCCCTAAAGGTTACGGGGCGAGGCTATCCGGCTCAGGGTGAAGAGGGGGTTTCGGCGCCGGCCAACTGGCCACTATGCTTAATGTTGCGTATAGGGAATGCGCGAAACGGAGCCCTGCGTGCCGATCGATAACAATTCCGCGGATCATCTGCAGCTGATCGTGCCGAATCTGCACAGGCGCTATTCCGGCGTGACCGCGACCAATCGCATGGTGGCGCCGAAACTCGCAAAGCGCTTTCGTGCGGCGTGGCTGGGTTCCGATGCGCCGGATGGTATCGCGCGCATGGACGCCGCGGACCTCTTGAAGTTATGGCGCCGCAGCACACCGTTGATCTGGCACGCGCGGCGCAACGACGAGATGATTTTTGGCGTGCTGTTGAGAACGTTTGGCTGGCCGCTAAAGCTGGTGTTCACCTCGGCAGCGCAACGGCACCACAGCTGGCTCACGCGATGGCTGATCCGCCGTATGGATGCGATCATCGCCACCAGCGACCTCTCGGCGTCGTATCTGAAGCGCGAAGCCACGGTCATTCCGCACGGCGTCGATACCGACCGCTACGCGCCGCCTGCCGATCGCGCGGCGGCGTTTGCCGAAGCCGGCTTGCCGGGACGCTACGCCATCGGCTGCTTCGGCCGCGTCCGCGCGCAAAAAGGCACCGACCTATTCGTCGATGCGATGTGCCGGCTGTTGCCGCGCTATCCGGATTTCACCGCGGTGATCGTCGGCGCCATCACTGTGGACCAGACCGCATTCGCCAACGACCTGAAAGCGCGGATCGCGGCCGCCGGCCTTCAATCGCGTGTCGTCATCACCGGCGAAGTGCCGATCGAGCAGGTTGAGCGCTGGTACCGGCGGCTGACGATCTACGCCTTCACCTCGCGCAATGAAGGCTTTGGATTGACGCTGCTCGAGGCGATGTCCTCGGGCGCCGCGCTGGTGGCATCGCGCGCGGGCGCTGCCGAGCTCGTGGTCGGGGACGGCGTGAGCGGCGTGCTGACGCCGCCGGGCGACGTGGAGGCTCTGGTGACGGCACTGGAGCCAATGCTGCGCTCTCCGGCTGCTGCGGCGGCCATGGGTGAGCGAGCGAGAGCGCGCGTGATTGCGGAATTCAGTCTGGATGCGGAAGCAAACAGGATCGCGGACGTTTACCGTACGCTCGTCTGAGCCACTACGTCCGCGACGAACGCATCGAGATCGCCGCCGGCAAACAAAAACCCCGGCAAGCCCGCAGCCTGCGCCGCCTCGATATCGGTTTCCCGGTCCCCAATCACAAAACTGCCCTCGTGCCGCACCGGCCAGTGTTCCATCAGATCGAGGATCATGCCGGGCGCCGGCTTGCGCCAATGGTGGTCTTCCAGATAGCCCGCGACCGTGCCGCCGGGATGATGCGGACAATATCTGACGTCGTCGATGTGAGCGCCTTGCGCCGCGAGTTCGGCAAGCATCCAGTCGTGCAGCACACGCAGATGGTCCTCCGTGAAGAAGCCGCGCGCGACGCCGGACTGGTTGGTGAACAGGAACACAAAATATCCGGCGTCGTTGAGGCGGCGGATCGCCTTCGCCGCATTCGGCATCCAGCGGATGCGGTCCTGCGTGCCCATGAAACCGTCGTCGTAATTGAGGACGCCGTCGCGGTCGAGGAAGGCGGCGGGTTTTGGCGCACCGCTCATTTCCCGGGCGGCTCGCGCATCAGGGTCTGCTCGATCTCGTCGCAGATCGCGTGACCGACGGCCAGATGGATTTGCTGGACCACCGGCGTGTCGTCGCTGGGCGCGACCAGCAGATGATCGCACAGCGCGCGCAGGTTCTCGCCTTTGCTGCCGGTGAAGCCGACGGTGAGTAGTCCGCGCTCGCGCGCGGTGCGGAGCGCCGCGAGAATGTTCGGCGATTTGCCCGACGTGGACAGCGCCATCAGCACGTCGCCGCGCTGGCCGAGGCCTGCTACCTGCCGCGCGAACACCTGCTCGAAGCCATAATCGTTGGCGATCGAGGTCAGTGCCGAGCTGTCGGTGGTCAGCGCGAGCGCGGCATAGCCGGGACGATCCTTCTTGTAGCGTCCGACGATCTCGGCGGCGATGTGCTGGGCGTCGGCGGCGCTGCCGCCATTGCCGACGATCAGCAGCTTGTGACCGGCGCGAAGCGCATCGATGATCGCAGCCGCGATTTTACGCGCGACATCCAGCAGAATTGTATCATGCGCCGCGCGCTGAAGTGCGGCGAGCGATACTTCAAGGTGGGCCGCGATCAGGTCTTTTGAATCTGGGCTCAAAATGCACCGTTGGGATTGCAAGCTGCAGCTTTGGTAATGACCGCACCGCTCCTGCGCAAGCAGATCGCGGCGGTGATGTTAATGCGTAACGCGCGCTCCCGCATCGGCCAGCACCTGCTCTGTGATGGCAACCACGTCGGACGCCGGAATGGTGCGCATGCAGGCATGATCGTTCATCGTGCAAATGGTCCGCTGGCAGGGCTCGCAGGGCGGCGGCGTTTTGGTTTGAACCGTCGCCGCGAGGCCATTCAGGGGCGCCCAGAGGTAGGGGCTGGTCGGCCCGAAAATGCCCATCGTCGGCGTGCCGATGGCGGCCGCGATATGCATCAGGCCGGAATCGTTGGAAATGGCGACGCTGGCCGCCGCCATCGCCAGGATACCGTTGCGCAGGTCGGTGCCGGTGAGGTCACGGACACCAGCTCCGCCGGCGGCCACGATCTCGGCGGCAAAAGCCTTTTCACCGGGACCGCCGACCACCCAGACGTCCAGCCCGCGCGCCGCCAGCAGGCGCGCGGCCTCGGCATAGTGGGTCCAGCGCTTCGAGGCACCGACCGATCCGGGCGCCAACGCTACCGCGGGATTGGTCCCGAGCGCATTGGCCTGCCGCCAGCGGCTGATGTCCTCCACTGGCACCCGCAACTGGGGCACCGGCCATTCCGGCGGCAATGGCGCACCATCCGGCAGCGCCAGCGAGGCGTTCTTGTCGATGAAGCGCGGCAGGCCGCGCTCGCCCCAGCGCAACCGGTTGAGCAGGCCGAACCGGACCTCGCCAAAAAAGCCTACCCGCTCGGGGATACCCGCCAATGCGGGGGCGATGGCGGATTTCCAGGTGCCGGGCAGCACCAGCGCCGTGCCGTAGCTTCGCTCGCGCAAATGGGCCGCCAAGGCCCTCTGTTTGGCGATGGCGAGCCGGCTGCGCGGCAGGTCCCCGACGATCCCTGAGCGGACGCCGGGCATGTAGTCGACCAGTGGGGCGCACAGGGAGGTAGTCAGCAGATCGACGGGGCGATTCGGCCAGCGCTGGTTGAGGACCCTCACCACGGTATGGCCGCGTACGAAGTCGCCGATCCACATATAAGGCACGATCAGGATCGGGCGGGTGTCGCCAGCATCCTCCACCAAGCCCTGATATAGTGAATTTGAATTCATACTTTCAATCGAGCCTACTGCCGTGGATTGGGCCTTTGTCGGTATCTGCTCCCCGCTGCGAGGTAAAGTCGCCCGGGAATTCCACAAATAGACCTTGCGGATATTCACCTAACCGGGCTGTCCAAGTTGCCTGCCGTGCGGGAGCTGAGGCAAAGCTGGCGGCGCACGATCAGGGCAGGGATGTCATGTTGCTGGTGACCGGCGGCGCCGGTTTTATCGGATCGAACGTCGTGGCCGCGTTGAACGACGCGGGCCGCACCGACGTGGCGGTCTGCGACATGCTCGGCCATGACGGCAAATGGCGCAATCTCGCCAAGCGGCAGCTTGCCGACGTCCTGCCGCCGGCCGAACTGATGGACTGGCTGAACGGCCGCCGGCTCGACGCGATCATCCATCTCGGCGCGATCTCGGAGACAACGG